>CAYRLG010000064.1:0-1530 GCA_964425195.1 uncultured Desulfobacterales bacterium | reverse complement strand
TCCCGTGAAGAAACTCTCCTTAAAATCATATAATATGAAACATATTCATTGGTCCGGCATCCTAACTGCAATTATAATATTATTTGTTGCAGTATCATGTAGTTCAGAAAGTGAGACAAGCCAGAGTGATATTAATATAATTGACCTTGTAGGCGCAGTCGGAAAAGGTAAAATTGTCAATATAAGCGAGGTAGCTGACAATATTAAATATGTTGCGCTTGAGACAAACGAAAATTCGCTGATAGGAGATCGGGCAAGAGTTAAAATTGTAAACGGCCGTATTTATGTCCTGTCAATGCAATCATCTTTTTCTTTTGATATTAAGGTTTTTGATATTAATGGCAAATACCTGTTCACCTTTAACAGGAAGGGAAGAGGGCCGGAGGAGTATGATCTGATGTCTTCTGTTGAAATTGATAATGTTACAGGTGGTTTTATTGCGTTTGATTTATTCTCTCTTTCATTAAACTCAACAATACAATCGGGATTATTTAAAGAGTACGACAAAGATGGTAACTACATTAGATCTCTGAAGTTGCCCGCAATTGAGCCCGGAAGGCTTGAATCTGTCAATAAGTTAAATGAAAATCTGTATATATCATCTGTTGGTGAAAAAAGTTTTGAACAGGTTAAAATTCATGGAGTAGCATTTGACTCCCAGTCCAAGATTGTGTTTGAGATTCCAATGGCCACAGTGCCTGATTATCTATCAAATGAGACTATCGGACGAAGAGTAGTGTTGACGGATGCAAAATGGGAAAAAAAATATCTCACTTGGTCTCCGTCAATTAAAATTTTCAAAGATGTGGCAAGGTTAATTTATCAATATAATGATACCATTTTTACCCTTGATCAGAAACTAAACTATTACCCCTCTTTTGTCATTAATTATGGCAACTATAGAAACACTTCACCTGATATTTATAGAACACCGAGCAAAAAGAGTGATTATATATCCATAATCTATCCCACTTTTGTTGAATCTAATCGGTTTATACTGATGAAACTCAATTTAAGAGAGTACGCTCATGAGCCTTATGATGAACATATTAAGACAAAAAGAAACGATGTAATGACCCTTAGACGAACTGACTGCTATGGTATGTTCGACAAACAAACGGGTCAATTTATTCTGCTCAACCAACCTGTTAAAGGCAAGTTAGGTATAAGAGAAGATATTAATAACGGCCCTCTTTTTTTTCCTACTGATATCTCGGCAGATGACCTTGCTTCAAAAGTATACTCAGCTTTACAACTCATTGAACATGCAGAAGTATATGATGTAAAAGGTGATTTGAAAGAGCTTGTCTCAAAACTAAAAGATACCGACAATCCTGTTGTAGCAATTGCAAAATTCAAATAAATCAGTCTATATGAAACTAAATCAATGGTGCAAATTTTTAACTGTAATAGCAATTATCTTTACAGTAATCTCGTGTGGCTCAAATGGTGCTTCTTCAGGTAAAGGGAATATTGATGTTGAATCTGCTGTGGGAAAGGGCAGAATTGTAAACTTAAGCGAAGTCGCCA
>CAYRLG010000063.1:0-1761 GCA_964425195.1 uncultured Desulfobacterales bacterium | reverse complement strand
CCTTGCATTAAAACGAGGTTTACCTTGCATTAAAACGAGGTTTACCTTGCATTAAGCGAGTTGTTAATATAACCTCGTCTTATTAAATTAAAAACATAATCTTTTCATATGAAAACAGAACTAATAGTTAAAGATAATGCCTTAATTAATGCCAGTTATAACCTTGATCTAGTGGAGCAACGGTTAATTCTTCTAGCGATTCTTGAAGCAAGGGAGTCGGGTAAAGGAATAAATGCTAATGATCCTTTAACAGTTCATGCTGAAAGTTATATCAATCAATTTGGTGTTCATCGAAATACGGCTTATCAAGCATTAAAAGATGCTTGTGATGATCTATTCGCAAGACAATTTAGTTATCAAAGCCTTAGTGAAAAAGGAAATGTTATTAATCACAAATCAAGATGGGTGAGTGAGGTTGCTTATATTGATAATGAGGCTGTTGTTAGACTTATCTTTGCTCCCGCTATTGTGCCTTTAATTACTAGACTAGAAGAACAATTTACAAAGTATGAAATACAACAAATAAGCAATTTAACAAGTGCTTATGCCGTTCGTTTATATGAAATATTAATTGCATGGCGTAGTACCGGAAAAACGCCTCTCATAACCCTGTACGACTTCAGACAAAAAATAGGGGTACTCGATACTGAATACAAACGAATGTATGATTTTAAAAAATATGTCTTAGACATTGCATTAAAACAAGTCAATGAACATACCGATATTACTGTCAAAGTTGAACAGCATAAGACGGGCAGATCAATTACAGGCTTTTCATTTAGCTTTAATCAAAAAAAGTCGGCTACTCAATCTGTCGGATCTAAAAGAGATTCAAATACATTAGACCTCTTTTCAACAATGACAGATAAACAACGTCACCTATTCGCCAATAAGCTCTCCGAACTTCCTGAGATGAGTAAATATTCACAAGGTACAGAAAGCTATGAACAATTCGCTGTACGTATAGCTGATATGTTGCAAGATCCTGAGAGAGTAAAAGAATTCACTCCATTACTTAGAAAAGTTGGCTTTCAATGAATAGTGTCAATTGACAATGTAAAGTTGACAGTGAAGTATTAACACAAATTGACAACTAATTTACACCATGAAAAAACTATCCGTTTCAGAGTTAGCAAAACTATATGGGTTTTCCAGACAAGCAATATATGCTCATATAAATAAAGGAAATTTATCAAAAGGAGCAGATGGATTAATTGATTTCTCAGAAGCTTTAAGAGTATTTGGCGAACCACAAAAGAAAGGGAGTGGTGTCAATCAAAGTCAATCAATTGACAGCCAAAAGTTAACAGAAATTGACTTACTCAAACGTCAAGTTGAATTGCTTGAGAAGCAATTAAATCAAGCGCAACTTAGAGAAAGCCAGTCTTTAGAACGAGAATCTTTCTATCAAGAGCAAATTGAGGCAATGCAACGTCTATTAGAAGCTCCAAAGACTAATATGACTACGTTTACCGATCAGAAACCTAGCCAAGATATAGCAACGGATCCTCGGTCAGAACCTGAGCTGAAACATGACGGATTGACGACTCCGGAACAAACGGAAAATAAGCGGATTCCAGTGCCGGAGCACATTGAACAGGAGCCGGAGAAAAGGGGCTTTTGGAGCCGTTTTTTTAGACCCTATGATTAACCACGATTGTTTAACTAATATGAACAAAGTCGTGAAACATTGATTAAAGAATAGGCGTGGAACGTGAAAAATCACAAAAAAAGCCCACCTTGGGGAAGATGGGCTATCAA
>CAYRLG010000062.1:0-2247 GCA_964425195.1 uncultured Desulfobacterales bacterium | reverse complement strand
GAAGATTTATTGGATAAAAGCAAAACAATAATAGAACCCACATCTGGAAATACAGGTATTGCCTTGGCTATGATAGGGGCAGTAAAAGGTTATAAAGTGGAAATTATTATGAGTGAAGCCGTTTCATTGGAAAGAAGAATGATGATAGAGGCCTTTGGAGCAAAAATAACCTTAACGGATAAGAATTTGGGAACAGATGGAGCAATAAAAAAAGCACAGGAACTTGTTGCAAATTATCCAGAAAAATACTTTATGCCCTATCAATTTTCAAATAAATATAATAACTGTTTTTTATGGAATGGTGTTTGTTTTTTTTTTTTTTTTTTAATACTTTAGAAAAAAATTATTGATATCCGTCTCATAAATAGAGAGATGCTAAGAAAAAGATACTAAAATTCTATATATTTTTTTACTGCTAAATTCCCAAATGTATAAAATAAGCGTTGTCCATATATTTCCAAAACTCTCTTAGGAGATGCATCATGATTGAAGACGATGAAATTCTACAGATGTACATTGAAGAATCCCTTGAACATCTTTCAGATATTGAAAGTGATCTGTTGACCATTGAAGGCGATGGAGAAAATATTGACATTGACATAGTAAACAATGTTTTCAGAGCTGCCCATTCAATTAAAGGTGGGGCTGGGTTTATGGGATTAACAACCATAAAAGGTCTTGCCCACAGCCTTGAAAATGTACTTGATCTTATAAGAAACAAGGAACTTGTACCAACACCTAACAGAATCAGTGTACTACTAAAGGGGTTTGATAAGCTCGAAAATCTGATGAATAATATTCAGACAAGCAATGATGAAGATGTCTCTGAGTATATTGATGCCCTTGCCAATATTACCAAATCTTCTTTAACAGAAGAGAAACAAGATAGTTTAACCACTGTTCTTGATCTCAATCTTGCAGATGGTAGAGTATTTCCAGCAGTATCCCAATACAGTATTCAGCAGGCGAAAGATGATGGAAGATATATTTACCTTGTTGAGTACGACCTTATAAAAGATATTCAGAGAAAAAGTAGAAACCCAATCGAGCTACTTGAGTCTTTGGAAAAAACAGGCACCATTATTGACTCACGTATCGATTTTGACTCTGTTGGCACTTTAAATGACAATCTTCAATCAACCAGAATACCATTCCAAATTCTATTCTCATCAATATTAGAACCAGATATGGCAGGCACTCTTTTTGACCTTGAAGATGAGTACATCCATCTGATTACAGATGATATGTTATCCGACTCTAATACAGCAGAAAACACTGATATTAGTACAGCTATGCCCTCAAGAGATATTGAACAAAAGCCACTTGTTGATGAGATACATGAGGTGCAAATAACAGCACAAGAAATTGTTGCGCATAATAATAGATCTGATGAAAAACCTATAAGCTCCTCACCTCAGACAACAATAGCATTCTCTCCATCTTCAGCGACTGATCTTTCAAAAAACGAGAAAAGTGCCCCTGCTATACAAAAAATAGTAGAAGATGTTGAGTATCAAAGGCAGCAACAATCACCAATTAAAGAAAAACCGTCAGTTACAACGACTCGTAAAAAACAAGAATTTCTATCTGATAGTGAAACTAACGAACACACTAACGATAGCGACTCTGCTAACGCGATGAACATGTCCAAACCAATGGGCTCTTTGAGGGTAAATGTTAATCTACTTGATACGTTGATGAACCTTGCAGGAGAGCTTGTACTAAGTAGAAATCAGTTGATTCAAGGAATAAACTCATCTAATGCTAAAGCAACTGAGCTATCAAGTCAGCGTATAGATATGATTACATCAGAGCTTCAAGAAGCTATTATGCGCACACGTATGCAGCCCATTGCGAATGTATTCAATAAGTTTACAAGAGTTGTAAGAGATCTCTCTCAAGAGCTTGGCAAATCTATCGATCTCATAATTGAAGGTAAAGAGGTTGAATTAGATAAAACTATTATTGAAGCAATCAACGATCCATTAACTCATTTAGTTCGTAACTCAGTTGATCATGGTGTTGAGTTGCCTGTTATAAGAGAGGCGTCTGGGAAAAAACCTACAGGAAAGATAGTTCTAAAGGCATTTCATGATGCAGGTCAGGTAAATATTATGATTTCAGACGATGGTAAAGGTCTGGATCCCGATAAAATTGCCTCCGCTGCTGTTAAAAAAGGGTTAATGAGCGAACAACAGGTATCTGAGCTTTCTACCAAAGAGAAAATCGATCTTATTTTGCTACCTG
>CAYRLG010000061.1:0-2759 GCA_964425195.1 uncultured Desulfobacterales bacterium | reverse complement strand
CGATATAAGCTGTTTTATCAACAAAATAGCCGTTATCATCAACAATCTCTTCATAGTTGGAATTGGCATATAGTATCTTTTTTTTCATATATATATTCCTAAAGTATTATCAGCAATTTTAATTTTAAAAATGGTTTTATGGCGATGGAGACCATACATCTTAATCTATGCTTATCTTGATATTACAGCATAAAGCATGAAGGATTGTTTATGAGAAAGAATATTTGATATTATCAGTATTATGAATTATAGGGTATTATATCATATAACATATTATTATAATAAAATATTTCAATTGCTGAATGGCAATTTAAATGTAATCAAATTTCATTTTGAATTGATAAAAGAGGTTATATGAAAAAACAATTTTATATCATTACTTTTGTTGGAGTTACTCTATTTGTTATTACAGTAATCTTTTTTAACTATGTTATCTCTCCAAAAAAAATTAAAACAGGAATGATAACATGGGATGGATCAGGGTCAGTGATTGGTTCAAGAGAGTTTCATATTGCAGAACTATTTATGGAGGATTATCCTGACACTCAGATCAAACCTGTCCTTCTTGATGATGAATGGAATCCTGACAAAACACCAGTTCTTTCTTCCACCTACTGATTATTCCCTGACCTATTCCCAGTTCTCTTTCTATCAGGGACTGCCTATTCCCAGGTTCTGAAGCCAGTTTCAATGCTTCAATTTTGAATTCTCTATCGTATTTTCTTCCCATATAAACATTCCTCCTACAGCTTCATACTACTTTGCTGTTCGATATGTCCACTTTTTTGGGGAAGTTCACCTTGTATTTTTACGGCTCTTTATCCTTATATTCTCAGCGTCTTTTTTTGCCGTAATCTACACACTCTTTGTTTAAACAAAATTGCTCTTTTTTGTATTTGTCAAAATCTAATTCCATTGGAGTCTCCTTGATTAGCTGTTATGTTCAAGGATTCCATTAAATCTTTTTCAGATAATTGTCATCCGCCTAATTTTTTGGAACAGTGCCGAATAATGCTACTTCCCGTTTTCCAAATGGGGAAGTTATTTTGTCCTCATTCCTAAGCAATCTCGACTCTGTTTCGTCCGTTTTGTTTTGCAGCATACAAAGCCTTATCCGCATATTTGATAAGTGAATCTATTGAGATATTTTCATCATTCCATCTCCCTGCGATACCTATACTAACGGTTATTCCAGTTATATTCCCGTCTAAATTCAGAATCATTTTTTCAATAGCCTGCCGCAACCTTTCAGCAATAGCTGCAGCAACCTTACGATTCGACTCTGGCATTATCAATATGAATTCTTCACCTCCGAATCTTCCGAGATGGTCGACATCGCGTATATTATCTGCAATTGTTGCAGCGAATTCTTTTAATACTTGATCTCCACACTGATGTCCCCAAGTATCATTTACATTTTTGAAATGATCAATATCAAAGATTAACACTGAAAGTGGCGTATTCATTCTGATCGAACGCCTCATTTCAATATCTGCCTGAATTTCAAACTGACGTCTGTTAAAAACTCCAGTCAAAGGATCAATCGCAGCCAATTTTTCAAGCCTTTGCATCAAAATACGTTGTTCGGTAATATCATAAAGAGTAATAATTGTACAAACATGCCTTTTGTTTATGATTTTTATCTGTTTTAAAGATAATTTTAAAAAGAGCTTGCCAGTATCAGATTCTAAATCAATTTCCATACCTTCAATAGAAAAATTATTAATACCATCTATTATTTCTGGGTGAAAAACAAAAAGCTGTTCCAGACTCTTTCCGATGGCTTTATCGTTGATTGACTTAAATAACGTGGAGCAACGTTTATTAAAATCAATCAGTTGTAAATCAGGATTAACAACAAGTATGGCATCATTCATTTCATCAAAGACAACATCCCTTGCAACTGGAACAATATTGAAAAGCGAAAATCGATAGATGGCGAAAGCATAGAGAATTGCGCTGATTGTAAATATGTAAGGGTTAATATCAAAATGTTTCGGAGCAATTCCGCCCAAATAAATCAGTAAAGTAAACCATTGAAGAATCAATGCGACTATAATCAACAGCGTCTGCATGCGGTACACAAATGCTGTTTTTAAAAAATACTTAATAAACACAACTGTACAATAACTTAGTGCATAGACAAGATATATAATATTTATGAAATAAAAAATACCTGCCTCGAAACTCAACATCGGCCCAATATGAGAGTTAAAGACAGCAGGATTTTTATAAAAAAGTTGGTGATGCTGATTTGTCCACCTAGCGACAAATGAGATAAATGGGACTATAAAAAATAATAAACTCCTAAAACAGGTTACTTTTTCCCCATGACCTGTATAGCATAAGGTAAAGATTATTAATAATCCGGGTATAAATGGTATTCCGATATATTGAAATTTAGACCAGAAAAGCATGGATTCCAAATTTACGCTCATCCGCTCAAATGCATAACCAAGTGCATAAATAGCTGCTGATGCTGTAAAAAGTGAAAAACTGAAATTCAGGGGAGTCAATTTAAATCTTAAACTATAGATACAAAGAGAAAGACAGAAAAAAAAACTTACAAAAAGCATTATATCAGGCAATCCTATCTCCATACTCTTAATATTATTCTCATGAATTGTAACTTTTTATTTTTGATACGCTACTCATTCTTTATTTTACCTCAAAAACCTTAAAACCCATATTCCCAAAGCAGTAGATCACAAATTGAGAGACCTTTGCCTCTGGATACTCTTGTTTTAACCCTTCAATGT
>CAYRLG010000060.1:0-3381 GCA_964425195.1 uncultured Desulfobacterales bacterium | reverse complement strand
CAAGAAAAGGGGCATTTAGATTTAATAGAGCTATTGTAGAAAGAGCTTTTTCCCTCTCTTCCTCAATCAGTGTTGATGACGGTTCAACTTTTCCATTGCTGCGATATTCAAAGTAAAGACCTGAATCAGCCATTAACGGCGAAATAAAGAGTTTTGAATCATAGCTGCTCTGTTTGTAATGACCTCCAAAACGATCCTGTTTGGAAAATAGCTCCAAAGATTCGCTCTTGAGTGCTGAAATCACAATATTATGGTAATCAAAGGTTCTTGCGGGATTATTACTTTTAGGTTCAATATGCTCAATATGGAAACCATGTTCAAATTTATCAAGAGCAAGTTCAGTGTAGGCACAGAGCTGCCACTGCTCATCAAGAAGGTATGAGATTATATCTGTTCCATGAATACGCCTGAAGCGGTTCCAGCGTTTTTCAGCTTCTTTTGATGATAAAGGCGGTTGTTTTTGTCCTTCTCTCTCAAGTATTGGTATTATCTGACGTTTGTGAATTGTCCGCATCAGCCCAACACCTCTTTACGTCTGATGATTCTATCAGCTCTCTGTAATTCTCTGTGATCAGCACCAATAACCTGCTCAAGTTTTGTTCTCAGTATTTTTGCAGCTTCTTCTTTGTAAAGGCCATCATCAATCATGGTGAAATAGTTCTCAAGCTCCCGAACATGCTCAACATCTGGTTTGAAATCTGTGTGCATAACTGTTTCAAGAATATCGTTGCTTGATTCACCAAATGTTCTGGCTATGGGGATTGAAGCAGCCTCATTACCAATTTCAAGAACCCTGATACTCTCTTTTTTCACAGTAGAGACAACTTGAGGACTGTGAGTTGTAACAATAAACTGAATTTCTGGGAACGCATCTTGATGGTGTAAATCTCTCAACACAAGCTGCTGCCAACCCGGATGGAGGTGCATGTCAACTTCATCAATAAGAACAATACCATTTGTCTTTCTTACTGCATCATCTCCAAGATGAGGATTGAGCCGTACTGCTCTGTAGGCAATATCTGCAAGAAGTCCGATCATGTTTCTGATACCATCGCTGAGAATACTAACAGGTAAAATTCCAAAATCAGGATGTTCAGCAACAACCTCCTGTGCAGATGGACTGAATCTTATGTTTTGCCAGCCGCTCGGCTTCATAACTGTATTGACAGCTCTTTGGATAGATCGCAGCAGACGTGTTTGTGATTTTATATCAAGAGATTCCCCTCTCTCTTTTGCAATAAGAGCTTGCTCGTATTCAATCAAATTTTCCATACGAAGCCAGTCCGCAAATGCTCTGTAGCTGGATTCAGGATTCATGCAGTCCATGTAACCTGAAAGCCTGCTTGATGAGCCTCCAGCCTGTTTTTTCTCTGTCAGCCGTTTCTCTTTCCATAGACGGCCAGTTCCATAATATGCTAAAAGAGGCAGCGTAACACTTTCTCCATTTCTCACTGAAGTCTGAAGCTCTTTTGCATATTTTATCAATGGAGAACTATTTTTAATTGTGGTTCGTCTTTTATCACCCTGTTTTTCACGCTGCCATTCTACCTTTTCTTCAATAATAGTCCCAATGGCTTCAAAACTTACAGGATATTGTGTCTCCATATCAATTCTGCCATTTTCTAATTTATGAGGAACTCTGCGTGCATCGTGATTGGAAAAATGGCTGCCGATAGATTCATCAAACACACCAAGATAAGGTCCAAGTGCTACTGTAACGGCATCTAACACAGCGGTTTTTCCTTGACCATTTCTTGCAAGCAAAACTGTAATATCAGGATTAAAATCAATCTGAAGTTTTGGATAACAGCGATAATTATATAGCTTTAGCTGGGTTATCTTCATTTTTGCACTTCCAATTTTTTATACAGAGATAACAATTTAAGAAGGTCAGAGTAATGACTACATAAAAAAGATAAAATTCTTCTATTTATATTTGAATTAACACTTTAGGGTAAAATTTAAACAAGACTGCAACTTATATAATGTTTAAAAAAATGTAAATCTTTTATCACTCTTTTGTAGTATTATGTTAGATGTGATAATGTTTTTCAATATATAGCATTTCCAGCCATCTCATGCGGTGTCTATGGCTATCCTGCAGAAGAAGCAGCAGATATAGCTCTTTCTGTCTGCATGGAAGCTGCATATAAGGATTTATCAATATACTTTTACCTTTTCAGTCAGAAGATGATGGATATATGGAATGAGGCTCTAAGGTGTGCGAGGAAAATTGAAGGATAAATTGATTAATTAAAGCAGCTTTGTACCCAAAGGCACTGATTTATCAGGAACACAAAGCACCACTTCTCCCTTGTCATTGTGAAATCCTGTTACTAAACACTCTGACATCAGTTTCCCAATCTGCTTTCTGGGGAAGTTTACCACCGCAGCAACAAGCTTACCGACAAGCTCCTCAGGCTGATACAAATCTGTTATCTGTGCACTTGATTTTTTAACCCCGATTTCATCACCAAAGTCTATGTGAAGAATATACGCAGGTTTACGTGCCTCTGGAAATGTTTCAGCACTTACAACACGACCAATCCTAAGCTCTACTCTGGTAAAATCATCCCATGAAATAGTATCCAATATCTCCTCCTTACTCAGCTGCCCATCTTTTTTCTGATTACCCATGCTGCAGTTCCAACTACAGCTGAAACAGAACAGAGATAATAAACACCATCTTGTGAAATGATGTTTAAAAACGGGTTTAACTCGGAAAACGGAGCAAACGGATGAATATCATAATATATAAAACTGTCAATCAGAACATGACTTAACGTTCCAAAGTATGCATTTGAGCTACGCCAAAAGTGATAACACTAAAATGGCTGTCTGCAACAGGCTTGAGAACAAGTGCTGCCCCAATATGAAACGGTGCAGCCGGCATAAAGATTACTTCCTTATCTGACCTGTATATAGCGTTCCTATCTCATTTGTGCAAAGCCAACCGTAGATTGTGAATATTGAGGCAGTACTTACATATTAATTTCCACAAATCATGTAGGAGAGCTATAGTTGTTATCATCTGTTGAAGTTGGTTAAAGTAAATGCTCTTCCCGAGTATTCGATTTTTTAAAGGTATAACGGCAGAACAATCATTCTAAACCTGCTGCATTGAATTAATCTTTCCGCCATGTCCAGTCATATTCCAAGTAAATCTCCTCTGAAAATGGGGGGCAGAATTTTCCTCTAATCTGTCAATGTAACAGACAATAAATTACAACACTATAAGTTGTTTTGACAGTGTGAATGTTAGATAAATATCTCGGAACAAATAATTCGACCAATATTATCTGTTTTAACATTTGATCCGTCAAGAGAATATCGTTCTTCAGAAACATTCTCTTCAGATTCTCCTTTTGTTAACTCTTCCAT
>CAYRLG010000059.1:0-3837 GCA_964425195.1 uncultured Desulfobacterales bacterium | reverse complement strand
GCTGTTACTATCTCTGATGGATTTATTCTAAATGTCCCGTCTCCTCCGTGGTCAGTCATGTAGAGCAGAAGCTCGTTCGTATCTGCTGCCCAGTTGGTTATTGCATACTCAAGGCTGCTTAATGTCGCATCTCCATCAACATCGTTCAACGCTCCGTCATTGTCTGCATCTAAATTTTCTGGGCTTAAATACTGAATCGTATTTCTGGTGTAGCCCTGCGTTAATAATGCCCTGTAAGCCATGTTTGTGCAGGTTTTGGTTGAGTTCCACAAAACATTGTCAGCGGCTGAACGACCAGCCACTATTATCGCCTTTTTCTGGGCAAGTTCCCAGTATTTAGTGGGTTCAAGAAAGGAGACTCCTCCTTTTAGTTCGTTGCTTTCGCCATCGTTATTGAAAACGCGGATGTTGTATTGTCCAGTTAATTGGGGTGATGGAAGGGTTACGGAGAGGGTGTTGGAGTTGATTACGTTAATGGTGGGGGTTACTTCGATTGGAAGAGGGACTATGACTAAGCCTGCTGAACCGTCAGCAATATATGCTTTATTATCAAATACTGTAATACTATGAGCATATCCAGGAGTATCAACGTAGCCGATAATTTGTGGATTTGTAGGGTTATTTATATCTACCACTCGAAGACCTTTATCTCCGTCAGCAATATAAGCTTTGTTGTTAAATATTACAACATCATTAGGAGTTCCATGAGTGTCAATATAACCGATAATTTGTGGATTTGTAGGGTCGATTATATCTATAACATACAGAACTCTGTTAGCACTAACATAAGCTTTGCCATCAAATATTGTAATGCCAGAAACATACGGTCCCGGAATATCAACAGAGCTGATGGATTGTGGATTTGTAGGGTCACTTATATCTATCACTAAAAAAGACTCTGCTATGTAATCTGCAAGAATATAAGCTTTGCCATCAAATATTGTAATATCCTTAGCATATCCATGTCCGAGATCAATGTAGCTGATGTATTGTGGATTTGTAGGGTCATTTATATCATATATAGAGATATCTCTATTAGCAACAAAAGCTCTATTGTTCAAAATTGAAATACTATCAGCCACAATATGAACAGAGCCGATAATTTGGGGTTTTGTCGAGTTGCTTATGTCTATTATATAGATACGACTACCCCCGTTAATAATAGTAATAACATACATTTTACCATCAAAAATTCTGATGTATGTAGCCTCCCCTATATTATCAATAGAGTCGATAATTTGAGGTTTTGTAGTATTCTTTATATCTATAACCTGAATACCATCAATACCATCTTCAAGATACGAATTATTGCAAGTAACATAAGCCTTACCATCAAAAAATGCAACACTTGTAGCATCTCCGGAAGTATAAACAGAGCCGATAATTTTAGGGTTTGCAGGGTCTATTATATCTATTACCTGAAGACCTATTTCATCAGAAATATAAGCTTTGCCATCATAAATTGTAATGCTTGTAGCATCTACACAAGTATAAACAGAGCCGATAATTTTAGGGTTTGCAGGGTCTATTATATCTATTACCTGAAGACCTGAAGGAGGCGGGTTCTTTAAATCTGTAACTGTAAAGCCTGAAGAGCTCTCTGCAATATAAGCTTTGCCATCATAAATTGTAATACTTTTAGCATATCCAGGAGTATCAACAGAGCCGATAATTTTAGGATTTGCAGGATCGTTTATATCTATAACTTTAAGTCCTGTTCCGTCAACAAGATAAGCCTTACCATCATACATTGCAACATCTTCAGCATCTCCGTTAGCATCTATGGGAGTATAAATTGACCCAATAATTTTAGGATTTGCAGGGTCTCTTATATCTATTATCTGAAGTCCTGAACCCCAGTCAGCAATATAAGCTTTGCCATCATAAATTGAAATGTTTTTAGCATATCCAGGAGTATCAACAGAGCCGATAATTTTAGGATTTGCAGGGTCTCTTATATCTATTATCTGAAGTCCTGAAGTCCAGTCAGCAACGTAAGCCTTACTATCATAAATTGCAATACTTGTAGCATATCCAGGAGTATAAACTGACCCGATAATTTTAGGATTAGTTGGTTCACTTATATCTATCACCTGCAAACCTTCATGACTGGCAGCAACATAAGCCTTGCCATCAAAAATTGTAATGCTTTCGGCATCTCCGGGAGTATCAACCGAGCCGATAATTGAAGCACTATTTCCTGCATCAACCGCCATCGAAACCCTTGTATTTTCATCAAATCCACTTCCGCTGATAGTAACCTTTAAATCTTCACCCATTTTGCCGATTGTGGGATAGACTGAATCAATTTTAAGCTCTGCGTGTGTAGAAGTGCACGGTAGAAGAAATACAAACAAACTGAAAAATAAACATTTCGTTTTTAGTCGCTTTGACATTTTTTATCTCCTAATAAGAGTCAGTTAAGGCTTAAATATCGATTAATAGGTTTTATACAAAATTCATTCAGTAATCACCTTATCAAGAGCCTTTGCTGGATTATCAGCCGATACCATAGTTGCTTTGGATATGTCAGTCATTACCTGATTTACCTGAGCATATCCCAATATGGTGTTATCCATTCCTAAACTCTTTCCTGTTACTGGATGAACCACTGGCTCTTCACGAAATACAATAACTCGGCGATTAGGCTTTAGCACAGATTGTCCCAAATCAAGCATCAATGCCCCCCCCTTGTTCTGAACGACAATGCCGCTTACTAATGGGAAATCTTGATGAAACTTTACAGCAAGCCCCTGTGCAAGTTCTCTGATTGCAGGCAGTTCCATTGACTCTCCATAAACATCTTTTGATGCAAGGATTTCCGAAGTCTCAGTATCAACCATACGAGCTGCAATCTCAAGCCCTTTGCGTGTGGCAACAATGGTTCCAGTCAATATCGATCTTGCTGCCATAAGTTTTCCGATTTTTATTGCATTGCTCTGATCAAATACAGCCTCTTGGGTCAGTTTTTGCTCTGCAAGAATGGCATCTAATTTTGCCCGTTCAACCATATTAAACCTATTCTGTTCAACCAGCCCGTCAATGATATTATCCTGAAAACCCAAAGCAGATTCAGGAACTTCACCCTTACTTTCAAAAGGTAAAACTGAAAGGCTCAGGCGTTTGTCGATTTGAAAAACATCGGCAATTTTCCTGATAATGGTCAGTTCGCGGTTTACTGTGTTTCCGCTCTTATCAGCTGCAGAAACAGCAATTTTATTTTCTCCAGGTTTAAGCCTCACAAGATGGTTAAAAAACAGATGTGCAGGCGATATCTCATTTGATTTAAGTTTTTCAACACCATTTATAGTAATACTTTTAATCTGATGATCATCAGTAACTTCTCCATCTAAATAGACTTTCTCAAGATAGACAGTCTGAGGCTCTTCCCAATCAGGTATGGACAAGACAGGTGGAGATTTATCTTCTGGCTCGTTGTCAAAAAGCCCTTTAACCAACCCTTTTACACTGCCTGCGTCAGCCAACGTGCCTGTATTCATAAGCGAACCAGCATCAGCCACTAAAATACCTCTGCTATTTAACCAGCTTATATTTTTTCTTTTTCTGATGATATTTTGAGGTTTGATAGAAATTTTAGCTATAGTCTGATTATCTAACAGGTCAGAGGCGGTAACTACAATTTGCCCTGTGTTATTAGGTAGTTTTACTTTAAAATGCTGTTCTGTCTGCTTCTGATTTTCTTGGAAATTATGAGATTTGTTTTTATGTTTTTTATAAGATTGTGTTTTATATGGTTCAGCTTCATTAGATAATTCATAAGGTATTATTTTTTCCCCACCATTTTCTTTTCGCACTCCAAATTTGGCAATGCCAGCC
>CAYRLG010000058.1:0-5414 GCA_964425195.1 uncultured Desulfobacterales bacterium | reverse complement strand
ATTTCAAGTTCTTTTGACAGTTTAAAATCCATTGCTTCTCCTAAATTTACCTTAATTTCAAATTACAAAAGGTCTATCAAGATATCTAAAACAGGTAATAGTTATAATTATTTTAAATACTTATTTTGAATCTTATCATAAGTGCCATCTTCAATAATTTCTTTCATAGCCACGTTAATCTTTTTTATAAAATCATGCTTGTCTTTTATATTTTTGCCATTTTTGCTTAACGCTAAGTAAGTTCCTTTTTCTGGTACTACCAAAGTAGGCAATGACTTTATCTTTTCTTGAAAGCCAAGATTGTTTATATAAAACATAGCTATCTGAGAGGATGAAATAAAGCAGTCTATTCTCCCAACTACAAGTTTTTTCAAATTCATTTCGCACTCTTTAGCCTCATCAACCACTATTTTTTGTTCATCAACAGCTTTTTGAAATTCAGGAGAGATAAAAAAACCAGATTGAATACCAACTTTTTTCCCATATAAGTCTTCAATTTTATTAAATATAAAATTATCATCATTTCTTACATAAATAGAGACATTAGAATAATGCATTGGAATATCCGAATATATTAAGAAACTCTCCCTCTCTTTTTTATAATATATTTGAAATGAACCATCGGCTGTCCCATTTTCTAATAAGTGTAATCCTCTCTTGAAGGGCACTAACATTATCTTTGGGTTGAACCCAACTCTTTTAGAAATCTCTAAAATAAACTCATAATCAATCCCTTGTATTTGTCCATTCTCTTCATATGAGAACGGGATTATATTCTCTACTGCCACAAAGCTAATCTCTTCATCTGCAAAAGCAGTTAGACAGGAAGAGATTAGAAAAACAGATATTATAAATACTCTTAAGACCATTGCGTTAAATTTTTTCATAAAAGTTTCCTTATTGAAAATGCTACTAAAGATTAATGGCGGGTTCTTCTGAAAATTATACATGAAGCTGAAGCATAAGCATAAAGAGTTCCGCTCTTATCTTTTAATGTTCCTTTTGCAATACCAATTCGATTTGACACATGAATTGTTCGACCTTCTGCAATAAAAATAGTACCATCTGCTTTAACAGGTTTGATGTATTTTATATTCAAATCAATAGTGGTATATGTTGCTCCTGGCTCAAGGAGGCTCTGAATGGTGCATCCAGTAACAGCGTCTAAAATGCTCGCAGTAACGCCACCTTGAACAATACCCATAATATTGAGATGATGATGCTCTGGCACTGCTTCCAACTCCACATACCCTTTTTCTGCCTTAATTATCTTCATACACATGGTCTTAAAAATAGGTGGGTCTGAAATCAAACCAACTCTCTGGTGCAATTGCTCAAGACCCGATAATTTTATGTATTTTGTAGACAAATTAATGTTTTTTTCCATCTAAGTCCTATTTCTACTTTGTTGCATTGCTTTGCGAGCTATTTTTTAATTTTTATCAATTCACCAATTTTTTTAACCTCTTTTGCAGCAGCTTATCTGTCGCCTCTTAAATCGATTATAATAACTAATTTGTCGTCATATGAGCAGGAAGCCACAGAGCAATTTGAGGAAAAAGCATAACTAATGTAAGTCCAATTGCCTGCAATATACAAAATACTGTAACAGAGCGATATAGATCACTCATTGTAACATTGCTTGGAGCAACACCCTTTAATATAAATAGATTAAAACCAAAAGGAGGTGTGAGGTATCCCATAGTCATATTCATAACAAATAATACTCCAAACCATACAAGATCAAAGTCAAGTGCATGGACAATTGGAATGAGAATGGGTCCAAGTAATGTTATAATTGCAGCTGGTTCTAAAATCATTCCACAAAAAAAGAACAGTAACTGAATAAAAATTAGTATCCACCATCTGGAAACCCCTAAGCCTAACATCATCTCCTGCACAAGCTCCTGAATTCCTATATATGCAAGGTAATGTGTAAAGCATGAAGCACCTATAATTATCCACATCACCATCGAGTTTACCTTGACTGTGGCTAAAAGTGCGGATTTTAAATTATTAAAAGTGAAGCGTTTGTAAATAATCATACATACCATAGCACCAAATGCACCAACTCCCGCTGCTTCCGTAGGTGTAGCAATACCTTTATATATGCTGCCCAGCACAAACATAACAAGCAGGACTGGAAGAATGATCCCTTTTAAGGATTGAAGTTTTTCTTTAAAGGTATATTTTTCAGTAACAGGCGGACCCATCTCGGGATTTAAATAACATCGGATAGCAACATATCCAACAAATAACACGGTAAGTAATATGCCCGGCATTACTCCAGCCATGAAAAGTTGTCCAACCGAAACTTCGGCAATACCAGCATAAATAATCATTATAATGCTTGGTGGGATCAATATGCCAAGTGCTCCTCCAGCCATTATTGAGCCAAGTGCCATGCTTTTATCATATTTGCGTTTAAACATGGCAGGCAGAGCAATGAGACCCATTGTAACGGTAGCTACAGAACCCACTCCTGACATAGCTCCAAAAATAGCACAGATGATAACAGTACCTATGGCAAGCCCTCCATTTAAACTTCCTGACCAGCGATAGATTATTTCGTATAAATCATCAGCTAAGCCACTACGCTCTAAAAAATTTGCCATTAGTATAAAAAGCGGAATGGCTATTAGGATAAAGTTTGTTCCACCACTGTAGGTTGTACTTACTATTTGATATAATCCACCAAAGCCCCATGAAAAAATTGTTCCCAACATAGCTACTCCAGTAAGAGCAAAGCCAACAGGAACTCCTATGAAAAGCAAAATAAAAAATGCAGCACCAACTATGAATGCACTTAAATCCATAAATTTGTCCTTTTGCTATTTGTTCTCAAGTGTGAAAAAAAATTTAAAACAACCAGATATTGCTGCCAGTAACAGTAAAATACCTCCCATAGGAATGGTTGTCCATACAGGCCATAAGGGCAATCCGACCACACTCTCAGATCGGTAATTGTTAACAAATGCTCGCCAAAATTCTTCCCACCCCATCCAAATAAGAACAAAGCAGATACTTATAACAATTGGATATTGAACTAACTCAAGATATCGCTGAGTCTTTGCGGATAACTTAACTCGAAAGACATCGATTGACACATGAGATTTCTCCATAAAGGCATAACCTGTTGCAAATAGAGAAATACCGCAAAAAAGATATTGAGAGACTTCCATTATCCAGTCAGAAGGCAGGTGTAAAACGTATCTTGTGAATACTCCATACACCACAACAGCAACTAATAATAAAGATAGAAAGCCCGCAATATACCCCCCTACAGTTACAATAAAGTCTATAGTCCTTATCATTTTTTTCATTTATTTTTCCTCGCTGTTTTAAAAACATTTTTTTGCAGAGCAAAAGTGAATTTTAGCACCCTTCATTCATTTGGTAATTAACACTTTTAGATGATATCAAGGATGCTCAAATTTCTTTAAATCCAGCCTGTTAGCGGGTATTACTTTGTTGGAAATAGGGGATGATCTATTTTCATAGAGCTAAAATAATTTTTCAATATGTCAACTTGTTTTGCACAGATTTCACTTGTCTTAATATGATCTTCATACACAGGTTTAAGAAGATTTATCATTTTTACAACCTCTTCTTTGGGTAATTCAACTATTGTCAAATTGTTATTTTTGCAAAAATCGATCATCTCTCCATCATTTTTTTCTGACAGATTTGCAGAGTGAATACTTGTCATAAATCCAGCCATATTTATTGCATTCTTTTCGTCTGCAGATAGACCTTCCCATACCTTGTTATTGATTAATATTTCTACCATACCAGGAGAGTGTAAAGCAGGTGAACTTACGTATGAAACTACTTCGTAAAATTTATAGTCTCTGAGTGTGTACCAAGGGTAATCAGTACCATCAACTGTTCCTCTTTGGAGAGCGGTATATTGTTCCGCACCTGCTAATGAGACAGCAGAACCGCCTAATGCCTTAACAATTTTGCCTTCCATTCCCACGGCTCTGATTTTTTTTCCTTGTAAATCTTCCACTTTATTGATGGGGAATTTGGTTAACAGCCCCATCCTTGCTACAGATATAGGTGCTACGTAGTAACATCCATGTTTTTCCGTGGCTTTACGCATAAGTTCCAAATATCCATAATTGAAATAGATATCCATGGCTTCAGAAACACTCTTCCAGCTAAAAGGAAGCCACTCTCCATTTACTTCTGGAAGAATACCTGCAAAGTAGAGCATTGAACCAATATAGCCATCTATCATGCCTCGCTGCATTGCAGTGAGTCCCTCTTTTTCTTTAACCAACTCATCTGGATAAAATATCTTGAGTTTTACGCTACCGTTTGTCAATTTTTCTACTTTATCTGCAAAGAATAAAGTATTGGCTGCAACACTGCTTGTTGGCGGATAGACAAGTTGAATTTTTAGCTCCTTTGTTGCAGAGGCAACTCCAGTGAACATAAAAATCATTGCTATAGATAGAATAGTAACTACTGTGGTTTTTAAACATTGTCTGTACATAATAATCTCCTTATATTGTTGTAAAATGTAGGGGTTTATCCCCTTGTAAAAACTATTCCTTTATTTCTTTTTATTGTAGTGTATGAAATAAGCCCCAATTCATAGGCTTTTTTAGATAGGCTTTCTCTAAAATCTGGGTGAGCAATTGAAATAAGAGCCTCTGCCCTTTCGCTGTTACTTAGAGATCTCAAATTTACTATGCCCCACTCTGTAGCGACATAGTGTGTAAGTGTTCTTGGAACAGTTGTATTGTATCCTTGCTCTAATAAAGGAAGTATCCTTGAAGTTCCTTTGTAGGTAGAATAGAGTGAAAGAACACTGATGCCTTTTTGATCCTGAGAAAATAAAGTACCCATAACAAAATCTAACTGCCCGCCTGAGCCACTTATTTGAAAGGCTTTCTTATTCAGCAACATCTGTTCCGAAGCTACTTGACCAGTTAAATCAACATTAATTGCGCTGTTTAACGAGAACATGTTTGGTTGTTGAGAAATGATAAAAGGATGGTTAGTATAATCTACAGGATAGAGGGAAAACGAAGAGTTATTATTTGCGTAGTCATACAGTTCTCTATTTCCAAGACAAAAGGTAAAGACACTCTTAAATCTATCCCTCTTTTTTTGGCTATTGGTTACGACCCCACTTTCTATTAAATCGACCATTTTAGATGTGAGCATTTCAGTATGTAGCCCACAGTTTTTTATTCCTGAAGAAGCAATTGAATCAAGGACAGCGTTTGGTAACCCTCCTATTCCTATCTGAAGAGTAGAACCATCTTTAATTAATCCAGAGTTTAAAATATTTTCTGCTATCATCTGGTCTTCTGGCACAGCTTCTATAGCAGGCAGACAAAATGTATTAAATTCATTATCGTGTACAATGTAATCCACAGAGTCAAAGTGAAGACTCTCTT
>CAYRLG010000057.1:0-5439 GCA_964425195.1 uncultured Desulfobacterales bacterium | reverse complement strand
GCAACTCATTAAATGCAATCAGAATTATATCACGTATTTTTGCTGAATTTAGAGTTGAGATTGCGATACGTGATTTTTTTGAAAATCCTTCAATAAGCCAGCTTTCTCGTCTTTTAGATGATAGCAGTAAAACCAATGCTAATAAAAATAAAGATGTTAGTGCCAGTGATGAGATAACTGTTAGCATTCAGCCAGCCCCTTTAGCTGAACATTATCCAGTTTCCCATGCGCAGCAGAGAATTTTTATTTTAGAAAAACTTGATCCAAATTTTATTGCCTACAATATCCCCGGTGCATATCTGATAGATGGAGAGATTGATATCCCAACGCTTGAATTAGCATTTCTATCTGTTATTGAAAGGCATGAATCTTTGCGTACAACTTTTATTTCAATTGATGGGAATCCTCGTCAGGTTATCCACGATAAAACAGCGTTTGATTTAAAGGTATTTGTTGTAGATGATGGGCGTGGTGATGTTGGTGATAGTAGTAGTGTAACTTCATCTAAATCAATTAATCATCAAATTGAGCGGGTCAAAGAGTCTGTTGCTTTAGACGCTGTAACTCCTTTTGATTTAGAAAATGGACCTCTTATCCGTGCATCTATTTTCAAAACAGCTCAAGGATATGTAATATCCATAAATATCCATCATATTATCAGTGATGCAATATCTATGGAGATTTTAATTAACGAGCTTTTAACTTTTTATCACGCTTCAATTATTGTAAAACCTAATCCTCTTGCCCCGCTTTCGATCCACTACAAAGATTATGTTGTGTGGAGTTTATCTCAAGAGCAGGAAGATAAGATGAAGGCTGCAGGAGAGTATTGGCACTCATATTTATCAGGAGAGCTGCCTCTGATTAATCTGCCTTTTGATGCACCACGTCCGCCGATTCAGACATCTTCCGGCAGCCATATCCAATTTGAAATATCACCTTCAATCTGTAATAGAATCAACAGGTTTGCTCAGTCAAATCAAGCATCTCTATTTATGGTTTTGACATCTTTAGTTAAAACTCTTCTCTACAGATACAGCGGTCAGGAAGATATTATCATCGGCACTCCGATCACTATGCGGAGCCATTATCAATTAGAAAATCAGATCGGATTGTATATAAACCTTTTGGCATTAAGAGATCATATTAGCGAAACAGATAGTTTTACTGATGTTCTTGCAAAAGTGAAGGAGAGCTGCACAGCATCGTTTGAACATAAAATCTATCCGTTTGACAAATTAGTCGGAGAGCTTGTGCTTGAGAGGGATTTGAGCCGCGCACCTGTTTTTGATGTCGTAGTTGTGCTTCATATACGAGAGCGTGATGAGCAGCCTCCATTATTAAATCTAAAGGCTTCGCCAATCTCTTTTGAAAACCCGACTTCTAAATATGATCTAACTTTCAGCTTTACTGCTGACTCTGAAAGAATAGAACTTGAGATAGAGTATAACAGCGATCTATTTAAAGAGGCGACAATTCAAAGATTAATCAACCATTTTAATACATTAGCTGAAAGTGCGATTGATAATCCTTTAAAAAATATCTCTTCTTTAAATATTCTTTCAGAAGATGAACTACAACTCATATTAAACGATTTTAATTTGCTTACACAGGAATTTCCTGATGATAAAACCTTATCAGAACTTTTTGAATTACAGGTTAAAAAGAGTCCTGATAATACTGCTCTTATTTATCATGATATTAGTTTAAGTTATTATCAGTTGAACAGCCGAGCAAATGGTATTGCCCGATATTTAAAAGAAAAATGTAAAATTGTCCCTGATATGCCGGCAGCGGTTCTGTTAGAGCGTGGCGTTGGTATGGTTGAATCTTTGCTTGGCATATTAAAAGCTGGGGGAACATACCTCCCATTAGACCCAGAAGCACCTTTTAAAAGAGTTGAGTATATTTTTAAAGATAGCCGAGCAAAGGCATTAATATGCAGCTCTTCAACTCTTGAAATTGCTCAAAATCTTAATCCTGAACACATTATCAATATAGATGAGATTGATTTGCCTCCGCAAGAGAACTCCCATGCAATGGCTTACACAACGAAAAATGAAAGTCAGTTAAGAGACTTTCATATAAATCTTGCTCCAGCCGCACGTCCGTCTGATCTTGCCTACATCATCTACACATCTGGATCAACGGGCACACCAAAAGGTGTAATGGTTGAGCATCGCGGGTTTATAAATATGATATCTGCTCAGATTAAAGAGTTTGGAGTTAAAGAAGATGACAGGGTGCTTCAATTTGCATCATCAGTTTTTGATGCCTCTTTATCTGAAATTTTTATGGCTCTTTTAAGCGGTGCTGCATTAGTGGTGATTGATAAGAATCAGATTGAAGATCACTCCCGTTTTTTAGAATATTTATCACGCAATTCAGTAAGCGTGGTTACGCTTCCACCTGTATATCTGCACACGCTTGAACACACTCCGCTGCCTGCAATTAAAACCATTATAACAGCAGGAGAGCCTGCAATTAAAGAAGATGCTTTATTTTACAGCCGTATAAAGAATTATTTTAATGCATACGGACCAACTGAAGTATCTGTCTGTGCAGCTTTTCATAAAGTTGATCCAAAGATCGATTATAGCGATGTTATTCCAATAGGACGACCCATAACAAACTCATCTATCTATATTCTTGATAAACATTTTAATCCTGTTCCAATCGGCATTGCAGGAGAGATGTATTTTGCAGGAGTCGGCGTTGCACGCGGATATATCGGCAGAGATGATTTGACCCGAGAAAAATTTATCCCCAACCCTTTTAACGATAGTAAAAGTTTATATGGCAGCAGCGAGCGTCTCTATCGTATTGGAGATATCGGGCGGTGGCTTCCAACAGGCGATATTGAGTTTTTAGGCAGAACTGATGATCAGGTAAAAATTAGAGGTTTTCGTATTGAGCTTGGTGAGATAGAGGCGGCTTTAAAGAGTTTTCCAGAAGTGAACAATGCACTTGTCCAGCTTTGGAAAGATTCAAACGGCATGGAGCGTTTGTGTGCATATCTTGTTACGCCAACTCCTCTTGCCTCTAATCCTTATTCAACTAATCACCCCTCAACCGAACGGATTACTAATTTTCTATCTAAACTGCTGCCTAATTACATGATTCCCACGCTTTTTGTCTTTCTTGATAAATTTCCTATTAATATAAACGGCAAAATTGATAAAAAGCTGCTTCCAAAGCCTCAGATAGAGTCAGTTCAAACAGATATCGGTCATATTGAGCCGCGTAATTTTGAAGAAGAGCTTCTTTTACGAGTTTGGAAAAAGATTTTAGGAGTTCAAAATATAAATATTTTTGACAACTATTTTTATTTAGGGGGAGATTCTATTAAAGCGATTCAAATGGTCTCCTTGCTTGCACGTGAAAATTATGCGGTTGAGGTGCGTGAGATTTTCCAAAATCCAACCATAGCAGATTTATCGCATCATATACGTCCTGCAAAGATTTTAGCTGAACAGACTCCAGTTACTGGTGCTGTGCCTCTGACTCCTATTCAACAGTGGTTTTTCAATCATCATAAAAGTTCACGACACCATTTTAATCAGGCACAGTTGATACGCTCTTCAGAAGCTATGAATCCTGATGCTCTTAGAAAAGCGTTGATTGCAGTTCAAAATCATCATGATGCCTTACGTATGACCTATACTTTTACTGAAGATGTTAGTGAGTTTAACGCTGATATAAACGCAAATCAAAGCTCTATCAATAAATCAGGTATAGAAGAGATAATTCAGACGAATCAAGGTATTAATTTTCCCGTTGATTTTGAGTTTGTTGACTTAACTAATGTTGATTTAATTAATACTCTAAATCCTTTAGATGCTTCAGCTTCAATTGATGATTTATCTCAGATTGATAAGTTATCTAAAATAATTGATGCTGTTCAATCAAGCATAGATTTGACAAAAGGTCCGCTTATGAAATCCCGCCTTATCCGTATGCCAGACGGTGATAGATTATTGTTAGTGCTTCATCATTTGGTAGTTGACGGAGTATCATGGCGTATTCTTGCTGAAGATATCCATACAGCTTACAGTCAGATTAAAGCGGGAAAATCTGTTGAGTTGCAGGCTAAAACCCACAGTTTTAAAGCATGGGCTGAAAAGATAAATCAGTTTGCGTTAGGTTCTACATTTGAGTCAAACAGCAAAATTAATTCAGAGAGTAAATTTAAGCCTGACAGTAAAATTGAGTTAAATCTTAATGAAGAAATAGATTATTGGCAGCAAATTGAAAATTATAAAATTCCAGCTTTACCTTTTAGCTGCGGGGATTCTGAGAGTGAAATTAAAATCGCTTCTAACGGCTGGGTTTATCAGCGTGATACTAAGACATTAAATATCACGCTTGATTCGGAACATACAGAAAAGTTGCTTGGCGCAGTTCATCAAACTCTGCGGACTCAGACAAACGATATTTTATTGACAGCACTTGCACGAGCTTTGTCTGATTGGCACGGTCAGCAGGCTTCGAGAATCTTGTTAGAAGGGCATGGAAGAGAGGAGATTTTTAAAGATATTGATATCAACCGAACTGTGGGCTGGTTTACAACTATCTATCCCGTAATACTTGAATTACCTGAAAATTGGCAACTTGAACTGCCTGAAAATGGAAATAATGATGATATCTCTTATCAGGTTAAATATATAAAAGAGACATTACGCAAAATTCCAAATAATGGCTTTGGTTATGGAATTCTGCGTTATTTGAAATCATTAAAGTCAGGCACAGGCAGGCAGCTTGACACAAGCAATCAAAAAGAGTCAGATAAACAACTCCATTTCGGCTCTCTTCCGTCTATAAGCTTCAACTACTTAGGAGGCTTTGACACAGATATTTCACAAGGTTTTTCCATAGCTTCAGAAAGTTCAGGGCAGTGCATAGGCGATGATGTTGAGATAACGCAGGATATTGATATCAACGCTGTTGTAACAAAAAAAGGGTTAGAGATATCTTTGACTTACAACACAAGAGCATTAATAAAAGATTCAATGCAAAATCTTTTAGAAAAATTTAAATTAGAGTTAGAAATTGTAATTGAGCATCTCATCAATAAAACAGAAACAACCCTCACCCCAAGTGATATTGATTTTGACGGGCTGGGCATTGATGAGCTGGATAAAGTTCTTGATAGTATTGGGTAAAATATTTTGGAGAAAAAAATGGATAAAAAAATTCTGCATCGAGTTTTTGAGCATATAGCGGATAAATTTTCAGACAGAATTGCGATAGAAGAGACGTATGAAATAGCAAAACAAGGGAAACAACAGAGAACTATCTCATATAGGGAGCTTAATAGAGGAGCTAACAAAATAGCCCGTGCCTTTCAAGAAGTTGGAGTTAGGGAAGGTGTAGTTGTTGGTTTGTCTCTGCCTGCTGGAATTGATTATATTATGGCAGTTCTTGCGGTTTTAAAGGCAG
>CAYRLG010000056.1:0-5650 GCA_964425195.1 uncultured Desulfobacterales bacterium | reverse complement strand
AGCGGAACTGGTGCAAAGGTGATGCTGGAAACTTTGGAGGTGGGGTTGATGGAAAGTCAGATTTAATTTGATGTCAGCATCACTGATTAAAATGGTTACATGAATTCTACAGAGATTACGAACTGATTATAAGGGGAAATTGCTATGAAGAAAAAACTACCAATAGGTATCCAGACTTTTTCTGAAATAATTTCAAAAGGTTACTATTATGTAGATAAGACCAATTATGCCTATAACCTTATTAACGAGGGGAAACACTATTTTCTTTCGCGTCCCCGCCGTTTTGGGAAGAGCCTTTTTCTCGATACCTTAAAATCGTTGTTTGAAGGGCGAGAAGAGCTATTTAAAGGCTTATACATTTACGATAAATGGGATTTTAAGAACCAAAACCCAGTGATCCATATAAGTTTTGGAGGCGGGGTTCTCCAAAGTCGTGAGGAGCTTGATAGGCGTATTAGTTATTTGCTAAGAGTTAACCGCGAACATCTCTCTATTGAATGTCAAGACACTGACGATATTGCTGGCTGTTTTAGCGAGCTTATTCGCCGTTCACACGAAAAATATGGTCAAAGAGTTGTTATTCTTGTTGATGAATACGATAAACCAATTCTTGATAATATCACAGACAGCAAAACAGCTCTTGAGATGCGGACAGGGCTTAGAAATCTATATTCAGTTATCAAAGATATGGACGCACATATAAGTTTTAGCTTTATCACAGGAGTCTCAAAATTTAGCAAAGTGAGCCTTTTTTCAGGAATAAATAATTTAAGAGATATTACAGTATCTCAAAAATATTCAGCAATCTGCGGGTACACTCAGTCAGATGTTGAAACTATATTTGTATCTGAGCTTGAAGGTCTTGATAAAGAGCAGATAAAACTTTGGTATAATGGTTATAATTGGCTTGGCGAGACAGTATATAATCCTTTTGATTTACTGCTTCTTTTTCAAGAAAGGGAGTTTAGAGCATTTTGGTTTGAGACTGGAACACCTGAATTTTTGGTTAAGCTACTAACAAATCGCGGGCAGTTTGTTCCAGACCTTGAACATGTTGTAGCTGTGGAAAATCTGCTATCACGATTTGATGTAAACGATATGCCGATGGAGGCTATTTTGTTTCAAACCGGCTATCTGACCATTGACCGCGTAGAGTGGACAGGTGCAAAGCAGATTTTTCATCTTAGATATCCTAACCACGAAGTGAGAATGGGGCTTACTGAGCAGATGTTGTTTGCCTTAACTCCTGACAACAGTGTTGCAGCTGCAAATATCTATAGGCTTTACCAACTTCTAACCGCCAATGATTTCAACGGGTTAAATCTGCTGTTTCAATCGTTTTATGCTGGTATTCCTCATCATTGGTATGATAACAATCCAATCGCACAATATGAAGGCTACTATGCCAGCGTTTTTTACAGCTACTTTGCAGCTCTTGGTCTAAATGTGCGGGTTGAAGATGCCACTAATCACGGACGAATTGATATGAGCGTCAAATTCAACAGCAACATCTATCTTTTTGAGTTCAAAGTTGTAGAGCTGTTTCCAGACGGGCGTGCAATAGAGCAGCTTAAATCCAAAGATTACGCAGCAAAATATAGAGCTGAAGCCTTGCCGATTCATCTTATTGGTGTGGAGTTCTCAAAAAAAGAGCGGAATGTAGTGGGGTTTGAGGTGGAAGCGGGGTAAAATATAACAAATATAAAATATTGAGGTGAAGAGTGAACTGGCAAGACATTAGAAAATATTATCCTGAACAATGGCTTTTGGTAGAAGCAGTTAAAGCCCGCTCTGAAGCAGGCAAGCGTATATTAGAGCAGATTTCAGTTATTAACGCATATACTGATTCTCTAAGTGCAATGAAGGGTTATAAAACTTTAAAGCATGAAGCACCTGAACGTGAACTTTTTGTTTTTCATACAAGCCGTGAAGATTTAGATGTATCTGAGCGGCAGTGGCTGGGGATTCGGGGGATTCAATTAAAATACGCCTTCAAAACGGCTTGTTGATGGTATTATCGGGTTAGATTTTCTGCTTCGTGTGAAGGTTAAAATTGATTTAGAATGATTAGAAATCTACTGATTTGGCAGCATTGCATTGACAACAGGAGATAAAGCAATGTCAAAACACGTAAAAGCAAAATGTGTGATTCTCAGTTTTTGTATGTTTCTGGCTCTCTGCAATTTTGCACACGCAGAGCTTAAAATTGATTCAGTTTATCCTTCCATCGGCAAAATGGGAGAAGATTTAAAAGTTACCATCAGCGGAAGTGGGTTTGATAGAAGCACTCGTTTGTCTCTTACTATGGATACTGGTAATAAAGCTTCAATATTGGGAGCAGCAAATACTGGAGGATATCCTGGACAGGGTATTGCTGTACAGGGAAACTATGTTTATATGACTGTTTCGGACGCTGGCAAATCCTCATTTTTAGTTATTGATATATCCGATCCAAAAAAAACAATAGAACTTAGCAGTATTGAAATACAAAGCACCGCTTCTAATATATACATCAATGACAATATGGCGTGGTTAGCATCTGGCAATATAGTGGTGATTGATATAAGCCACCCTGATACCCCTTTTATTATTGAAACTATTGAAATATCAGGAGGTGCGGCAGGGCTATATATATTGGATCAATATTTGTATATCGCAGCAGGTGCTTCAGGTTTGGAAGTTATGGATATTTCTGACATCAAAAATCCTGTTTTAATGGGCTCAGTAAAAACACCTGATAGAGCATATGATATTGTTGTAAAAAATGGAATGGCATATGTCGCAGATGCAGGGGACATTGCAATCATAGATGTGAGCAATCCAGCTTTTCCTAAAATCATAGGGAGCTTGAATGAACCTTTTTATTATGCCTGTGATATCATCATAGAAGAAAATATACTTTATGTTGCAGATGGGGATAATGGCGTTCAAATTATAGATGTAAAAAATCCCGCCAACCCTTTCTTATTAGCTACTGCTGACACTCCATACGGTGCTGTCAGAATTGCCATTGAAGGAAATAAGCTATGCGTTGCTGATGTTGAAAGTGATCTTCAGATTTTTGATATTTCTGATCCATTGAAGCTCCAAAATATAGGTATGGTAGCAACCCCCAGTTTTGCATACGGGATTGCAATGTCCAATAACCGTGCTTATTTAGCAGTTTTTGATAACTACGGTCTTCAAATAGTTGATACAGGAGAGCCTTCTCCCTTTACAAGTTTAGGCTCTATTGAATATCCACAAGGTAGCTTGACAGGAATTAACAACGTCAATGTTATAGTAGAAGATCATACTGCCTATGTTGCTAATGATGAAGCTGGTCTTCATATTATTGATGTCAGAGAGCCAACCAACCCAGTTCTTTTGGGTACTTTTAGTGAGGCAAACCGTGCCTGTGATGTTGCAGTATCTGAAGGGGTTGCTTTTATAGCAGACGGCTGGAATAACTATCTTAGGGTAGTTGATGTAAGTATTCCTACGAACCCTTATCAGATTGAAACAATTTATTTTTCAGGCTATCCAGCTATTTGGGCTGTAAAAAAATTTGGAAATAGACTCTATGTTGGTTCAGAGTCAGCATTGCATATTCTTGATATTTCAAATCCAAGATATGTCCTGTCTCTTGGGCGTATTAATATGGAAGGAGCAGTAAGAGATGTAAGTGTAAAAGACGATTATGCCTATCTCTCAGTTGATGGAGTCGGATTGCAAGTAGTTGATTTAAAGACATTGAATGTAATTGCAACTATTAAACTAGCAAATACTTATAGTTTTAAAGCTGTTTCTATCTCAGGAAATTATGCGTATTTTTGTGATACATCATCAGGTTCTGAAAAAAATGGATTTTACGTTATAAATATTCAAAATCCATTCAGTCCACAGATTATAGCTTCTCAAAATATAATATGGCCTGTAGGTATTGCTGTAAATGGCGATTACGCTTATATTGCTGCTCTTGACCAAGGCGTTCAGGTATTTGATTTGAGCAATCCTGCTACCCCAATGCACATCAGCACCATTCCCAGCAACGAACGAGCATCAGATGTTTTCATCAAAGACAACTTGGCATATATCGCAAACAGAAATGGTTTTCTTATCACACCTTTGGTTATCCAAAATATTTCTATCACTAATATAAGTGGAACATCTATAAATGCCAACATTCCAGGTACAGGCTTTGCCGGACATTACACTCTTGGCGTTGCAAACAGTTCAGAAAAATTAATTGAACTTCCCGGAGCGATATCCTTTTTTGAAGAGTCCAAATATTGGGAACTTGCCCAGAAAAAGGCAATAATCGTGGCCGGTCGTTCAGCCGCTGACAATGTTTTGTGGAAATCAACCAAAACCTGCACAAACATGGCTTACAGAGCGTTATTAACACAAGGCTACACCAGAAACACAATCCAATATTTAAGCCCTGAAAATTTGGATGCAGATAGTGACGGAGCGTTAAATGATGTTGATGAGGATGCAACGCTAAGCAATCTTGAATATACTATTGCCAACTGGGCAGGAGATACCAACGAGCTTCTGCTTTACATGACTGACCATGGCGGAGATGGAACATTCAGACTAAATCCATCAGAGATAGTAACAGCCCAAGAGCTTGACAGACAGCTTGATGCTTTTCAAAATCGAACGCATGCAAGGGTGATTTTGGTTTATGATGCGTGCCTGTCTGGAAGTTTTATCGACTATTTACAACCTCCAAACAATGAAGAGAGAATTATAATCACCAGCACAAAGCCGAATGAATCATCATATTTTAATGGTCCAGATGGTCAGATTTCGTTTTCATATCAGTTTTGGTTGTCTGTAATGCTGAACGGCAATTTGAATGCTGCATTTACTGCCGGCAGCAGCATCGTAACAGGTCATACGCCCCAGCTTGACAGCAACGCAGACGGCTTGACTAATCAATATCAAGACCATTCAGAAGCACTTGATATTACAATCTGCCGCGGCAGAAGCGTTAAACGAGAACCACCAAGAATAACAGGAATCTCTCCAGACCAGACTCTTTCAGGTGAAACTTCTGCAAAAATTTCGGTGGATAAAGTAACCTTTACCAATCCGCTTGACCGTGTTTTTGCAATAATAGAGCCGCCGGGAATTGATTCACTTCCTGCTGATATTCCAATAACTGATCTTCCGTCAGTTGGACTTGAGCCAGTCAAAGACAGCAATGGAAATTTTACTGGAAAATATGAAGCTCTTTATAATAATTTTACTCTTAAAGGCACATATAAAATAGCGGTTTACGCAGTTGATAAAGAGGAGATTTATTCAAATCCAGCAAGAATAAATGTTATTCAAAATGTCGGAGAAACTTCGCTTCTTGTGCTTGCAACGCCAAAAGGCGGAATCTACAACAAAACGCAGAATGTTCAGCTTAACTTCTCTCCTGAAGATGCTTTAATTTATTACACACTTGACGGCACTGAGCCAGCTAATCCAGCCCTTTCAGGTTCTTCTTACTCAACCAGCAGATACACAAAACCAATAACCATTTCGCAAGATACGATATTAAAGTTTATCGCCATAGATTCATCAGGCAAGCAAAGCTCAATTTACACAGAAAACTACACCATCGACACAGCTGCACCGTCAGCTCCAGATATTAATCTACCAGAAAATGAGAATT
>CAYRLG010000055.1:0-5906 GCA_964425195.1 uncultured Desulfobacterales bacterium | reverse complement strand
AGAGTTAATTAAGCTATAATTTCAGGATGATATAGTTTTAATAATTAAGAAAAATAATCAATGGCATACTTGTTGCCAAGTCATTAGAGATGACGAGCAATATCGATTTTTTTATATGACAAGGAAAAAATTCATGTTTCATTTAATAAAAGTTGCTTTAAGTAAGATTCATAAATTTAAGTTCGCTATTATACTCTCAATCTCAACCTTAGTAATAACAAATTTATCATTAGTGGTACTTTTTTTAGGAGATGTTTGTGCAGAAGAGCTTAACCTTAAACTTGCCTCATGGAGTTCGCCTAAACACTTTATCGGTTTATCTTTAAGCAGTTGGATAAAAGAGGTAAATGAAAAAGGTACAGGAAAAGTAAAAATTATACTCTACCCAGGCGGGCAGTTATATGGATCACACGATATGCACAGCTCTGTTGCTAAAGGATATGTTGAAATTGGCGAAATACTTCAAGCAAAAATGATCTCTATGGTTCCTATGCTTCAAGGAACATATCTTCCCTTTTTCTTTGATACTGTAGAACAAGCCGTAAGCTCGTTTCAAGGAGAATCAAGAGAGATTCTTGAACGTGCTTTTGCAAAAAAAAATTTAAAGCTACTCTTTCCAATGTTTTTAGATGGAGTTCAGTTACATAATAACAAAAAAAATCTCAAAACAATCGAAGAGTTCAAAGGGATGAAGCTCTTAATGACAAGTAACTATGGTGCAAAGATATTAAATGCTATGGGTGCTTCACCAGACAACTCTATCCCTTTTACTGAAGAGTACATGGCTTTGAAACGTGGAATTGCAGATGGAAATTTAAATACCATCACCTCAGCATATTTTAGAAAAAATTTTGAAGTTTGTAAGTATATCACCAATATAGATATGGGCTTCACCGCAGTTCTTGTGATGGTAAACCTTAAAACGTGGAACTCACTTTCACCTGAGATTAGGGAGCTAATGGAGAATGCTGGAAAAAGAGCAACTCAATACTCTATCGCCTCATCAAAAGCATGGCTTAAGAAATATACAGAGATGACGATGGCTCAAGGTGTAACTATCAATAGTCTCCCTGAATCTGAAATTGATAAGATAAAAACGTTAAGTGCTCCTATATGGGCACAATGGGCACAGACAAATGGAGATGATGCTAAGAGGTTTCTTGAGCTTAATGCCCATTAGTTCCACTAAATTAGCTCCACTAACTAAATACAAATATATTATAACACCTTAAAATATATCTTAAAAGATGAGGAAATATGTCTGAAGAACACGAACAGAAAACTATTGTGAATAAACCGTCATTTTTTAGGCAAGCTATCGATTTAACGAGCGAAGTGAGCGGAACTATTGCTGCCTGCTTTCTTCTTATCGTAGCGATTATAGTAACTTATGAAGCTCTTATGAGATATCTTTTCAGCAGTCCAACTATATGGGTAAATCAGTTTAGCATCTATCTTTGTATAGGAATTGGTTTTCTTGGAGCACCTTATGCCCTTAAACGAGACGCCCATTTTTCAGTAACATTTATTGTTGATAAATTGAGTAAACCAAACCGAAGGATTTTACAAATTATCACCCATCTTATGGGAATTGGCTACACACTTATCTTTATTTATAAAGGTATTCACATGGTCAAAGTCTCCTACGATCTTGGTGAGGTAAGCTCGGGTCTGATGGCAGTTCCATTATGGATTCCCCAGTTGTTTGTCCCTTTTGGTTGTACTCTCCTGCTTCTTCAATTTCTCAATAAATTGGGGGAGGTTATTAAAAAAGATTCCAATCCATCTAAAATAGGAGAAAACTAAATGGTACTATCTTCTATAGGTTTCATCTTTATCTTTATCCTAATACTTGCAAGTGGTTTGCCAGTTGGATTTGGACTTGGTTTTCTTGCAATGGGTATGGTTACCATGAATGTTGGAGTAGATACCGGTCTGTCTATGATAGTTGACAAAGGCTATTCAGCACTTGACTCTTCACTTCTTGTATCGTTGCCAATGTTTATATTTACTGCACAGTTAATCTCAGAAAATGGTATGGGGAAAAGGCTTTTTGATGCAGCAAAGATATTTCTTGGACGTTTTAAGGCTGGTTTAGGCGTTGGAACAATATTTAGCAGTGCTCTTTTTGCTGCAATGACAGGTTCAAGTTTTGTATCTGCTGCCACTATGGGTTTAATAGGCATTCCCGAACTTCGTAAAGCACGCTACTCTGATGCTTTAATCTCTGCAACTATTACTGCTGGAGGCTCTCTTGGCAGTATTATACCCCCAAGTATTCTCTTAATTCTCTACGGATTTCTCACTGATGAATCAATTGCCAAACTATTTATAGCAGGCGTGATACCTGGAATCATCTTGGTGATCTTATATTCATTGGGGCTCATATTTTTGGTTAAACGGGAAAACCGACAAAATATCGAGGTTAATTTGGAAAATGAGGAAAATAAGAGAGATATAGCTGACAACGACTTTATAAACAAAGTCTCTTTTAAGGATAAATGCAATGCTATTAAAGACTCTTTTTGGGGGATAATGGCTCCTGTCATAATTTTAGGAGGTATCTCTTTTGGTATATTTACCGCAACAGAAGCTGCTGCGATAGCTGTAATATATTGTATATTTATTGGATTTATAATTTATCGCTCTTTGACAATAAAACAACTATTTACGATCATGTTAGATTCCACACTTATATCCGCTATGGTTGCGATGATTATCATAGGTGGTGCAATGATAGCTCATGTTATTGTACTTGGGCAGATTCCTCAAAAAATGGTTGAATTTATTATGGCAGAGAACATCTCTCCAATGTTGCTTATGATTACGATAAATCTCTTTCTGTTTATACTTGGTATGTTTTTAGAGATTTTAGCTCTTGTGTATATTGCGGTACCTCTTCTATATCCCTTAGTTGTCCACATGGGTTGGGATAATATATGGTTTGCCGTAATAATTTTACTAAATGTAAATTTAGCACTCATCACCCCTCCAATGGGTGGAGTTCTATTTATCGTATCGCAGATTGGAAGAATTGCTATTCCAACTGTCATTAAAGGAGCGTTGTTTCCAATCACTCTTCTAATATTTGTTCTAATTTTAGTTATTATGTTTCCCGCCTTAGCTACATGGCTACCACATCTATTAATAAAATAGATAGGAAATTCAAATTTAAAAATTTCACAGATTAGGTGTCATAAAAACAATTTTGCTCTTTAAAAAAGAGCAAAAGAGACAGTCAAATTAAAATATGTAAAAAACAGATTAGACTTTTGAGTTAGATATAAAAAATAATGTCGCATCAAAAAAACTTATTAAAACAGTAATAAATTAAAAAGGAGAATATTTAAGCTATGAGTGAACGAGAAGTAGTATTTGTAGATGGTATGCGTACAGCATTTGGCAAAATGGGCGGTACTTTAAGAGATTTTAAGGCTGAAGAGTTAGCTGGTATTGGTATAAAAGGATTGGTTGAGAAAACTAAAATACTTGAAAGAGGAGCTGTTGATTCTGTCTTCTTAGGATCAGCAGCACACTGCTCACAGGCTGGTAACCCTGCGAGATGGGCTTTGCTTTATGCAGGTTTACCATATCAGACATCTGCAAGCTATGTTGAAATGCAGTGCGGTTCAGCAATTGATGCTATTAACCATGCTGCATGGAAAATACTTGCTAACCACGCAGATGTAGTCATTGCGGGGGGAATGGAGGCATATAGTCAAATTCCTGCAAAATTTTCCATGAGCCTTGAGCCATATAAGTTAAATCCACCTATGCCAATGAAAAATCAGCTCTCACCTTTTCCTGACGAGCAGCTTGCAATGGGAGTTACTGCTGAAAATCTTCAGGTAATGTACAACATTCCACGCATTGCCTCTGACGAGTTTGCATTCAGAAGTCAGACCTTAGCCAAAAGGGCAATGGATGCCGGTTATTTTGATGAAGAGATAATACCAGTAACAGTATCTCAAGGTAAAAAGAAACCACCAATTGAGTTCAAAGTTGATGAGCATCCTCGTCTCTCATCAATGGAGGTGTTAAGTGCACTGCCTCCAGCCTTTAAAAAAGATGGTACTGTTACTGCTGGTAATGCTTCTGGTAGAAATGATGGTTCTGCATTTGTTTTGATGATGACAAAACAGAAGGCAAAAGAGCTTGGATACGAACCTATGGCAAAATGGTTAGCTGGTGCTGATTATGGCTGTGATCCCAAAATTATGGGTATCGGTCCTGCTTACGCAATGCCTCAAGCTATTAAAAGAGCTGGTCTAACTCTTGCTGACATGGACGTTATGGAGTGCAACGAGGCATTTGCTGTTCAGAACTTGGCTGTAATTAAAGAACTTGAAAATCAGACAGGTATAAAAATAGATATGGAAGGGAAATGGAATCCAAATGGTGGTGCTATAGCGTTTGGACATCCTAATGGTGCATCAGGTGCCCGTGTATGTATGTTCACCATGCGTGAACTCATTAGAAGAGGCGGAAAATACGGTATATTCTCATCATGCTGCGGCGGTGGACTTGGTGTAGCCACTGTAATTGAGAACCTAAAACGTTAATTTGAGAAAAATTTTGTAGAACAGTCCATAATACATTTTAAGGAAAAAGAGATATGAATATCGAAGATATTAAAAATATATGTGTAGTTGGTGCAGGAAATATGGGACATCAGATAGCTCTTCAGTGTGCAATCTCAGGATTTACGGTAAAGTGCACAGATGTTGTTCCTGCGATTCTTAAAAAAGCTGAAGATTTTGCAGATACCTACCTTGCAGGTCGTGTAAAAAAGGGGAAAATGGATGACAATACAGCTAAAGAAGTTAGAGCCAGAATATCCTTTACCCCAAGCCTTGAAGAGGCGGTAAAAGATGCAGACTATGTAATTGAGGCAATTCTTGAGAAACTTGAACTTAAAAGAAAAGTTTTTGCAGACCTTGATAAATTTGCACCTCCACATGCTATTTTAGCAACTAACAGCTCAATGATTGTAAGTTCAAAAATCGCTGATGCCACAAATCGTCCATCAAAAGTATGTAATCTCCACTTTTTCAACCCAGCTCTTGTTATGAAACTTGTTGAAGTTGTGCAAGGTCCTCACGTTTCTGACGAGACAGCAGAGATATCAATGGCTCTTTGTGAAAAAATAGATAAAAAACCAATTCACATAAAAAAAGAGGTAAGAGGATTTGTGCTTAACAGAATCTTCACCGCTATTAACCGTGAAGCAATGTGGATTCTTGAGATGGGAGTTGCATCTTTTGAAGACATTGATAAGGCGTGTGTTTATGGTGCAGGACACCCTATGGGACCATTTAGAATGAACGATCTTACAGGGCTTGATCTATCCTACGATATTGGTATGGAGAGATTCAGAGAGACTCAAGATACTGCAATGTTACCACCACCTGAATTGGTTAAACGTGTAGCTCAAGGACATTTTGGTCAGAAAACCGGCAAAGGTTGGTACGACTATACTCAAAAATAATCTTCCATTAAAAGAAAGTAAATAATATATCTGCGTTATTTAGTTCTTTAAATTTCTACTCTACTAATTTGAGCATTCTGTACTTGCAGAATGCTCAAACATTACTTCATATATCAGGTGATAACATGGTTTATCGTATTTTTATGATCGCATCTATCCTCTTATCTATGCCAACAGTATGCAACTCTGATGATGGTGTTATGTTCGTTCTGTAAAGTAATCTACAATATCTATAAAATCGTAATATAAACAAAACGGTGTGTAGCAGATATGAAAATCGCTACGCACCGTTTTGTTTAGGAGAAATATAATAAGACAAACAATCTTAAAATTACCGTTTTACACGATATTTGGAACTCAAAATTTATTAAGATAGCAGAGTTAAGAAAATTCCAGCGGCAATAACAGTACCAATTAC
>CAYRLG010000054.1:0-9834 GCA_964425195.1 uncultured Desulfobacterales bacterium | reverse complement strand
ATTAAGAGAGACATTGACAATGTTTACTCTCTATTTCCAGTTCTTGGAGAACGAAGCAAGCAAAAAGGCGGGACTCTTTCAGGTGGGGAGCAGCAGATGCTTGCAATTGGCAGAGCATTGATGACAAAACCAAAAGTGCTTCTGTTAGATGAACCATCTTTAGGTCTTGCTCCAATAATAATTCATCAGATTTTTGATATTATTTCAGATATTAACAAAAATCATGGAACCACAATTTTGCTGGTTGAGCAAAACGCAAATCTTGCTCTTCAAGCTGCTACAAGAGGATATGTTCTTGAGACAGGAGAAATTACACTGGAAGATAAAGCCGAGTCACTTCTTCATAATCCTGAAATAAGAAAAGCATACTTAGGAGAGTAGTATAGACTGTAACACATTGAGGCAGCATGAAATTTGAAAAATATCATATTTCGCAAGAGATAAAAGAGAACCTTAAAGAACTTAACTTTAAGAGACCCACAGATATACAGTTTAAATCTATTCCGCCAATTATGAATGGAGAAGATGTTTTTGCCATTGCCCAGACAGGCACTGGCAAAACGGCAGCTTTTTCTATTCCAATTATTGATAAGATTCATAGAAGAAAGACGAGTCAGAGATCTTACGGAATAAAATGTATTGTAATGGTACCGACCCGTGAGCTTGCAATGCAGATAGGAGAGGTTGTTAATAAGATATCACAGCATACTCGTACTAAATCTTTTGCACTTGTTGGGGGAGTTGAGCAAGATGCACAGATAAAAAAGTTGCAACATGGCATTGATATTCTTATTGCAACACCAGGAAGAATGTTTGATCTTATAAGTCAGGGATATATCGATCTAAATAAGATTGATACTTTGATTTTAGATGAAGCCGATCAGATGCTCGATTTAGGATTTATTGATGATATCAAATCCGTAAAAAAAATGATCAAACAGAAACATCAGACCCTTTTCTTTTCAGCAACTATCAACGATGAGATTAAAAAATTAGCCTACTCACAGGTTAAATCTTCAGCCATAAGAATTGAAATCTCTCCAGAAGACCCTGTCTCAAAAAATGTTTCTCATGCAGTTATGTTTGTTGAGATGGACGACAAGCGATTCTTTCTCGAACGATTTATTAAAGAGCATCCTGAAAGTAGAATTATTGTATTTGTCAGAACAAGAGTTCGGGCAGAACGTGTTGAAAAGGCTATGGCTCGAGTTGGCATAACTTCTTATAATCTTCATGGAGGAAAGGAACAGGCTGACAGAACAAAAATTATGACCTCATTTAAAGCAGGAGAATTTCAGATTCTCATTGCAACTGACATTAGTGCTCGTGGTATTGACGTATCTGGTGTCAACTATGTGATTAATTACGATCTGCCTGAACAAGCTGAAAATTATGTTCATCGTGTAGGAAGAACAGGCAGAGGTACACAAAAAGGCATTGCTCTCTCATTTTGTAGTAAAGAGGAGAAGCCTCGACTTGAGAAGATTCAGACATTTATACATAAACCCATTGAAGTTATCCAGATAAGCCGAAAAGAGTATGATTTTACTATTAATTCATCATCAATCTTAGATGCCGATTTTGGAAACTCAAACTACTCTGAAATCAAAGCTAACCCTCTTCTTGATGCTGAAAACTCAAATACTCTATCTTTCTCTGAATCTCTATGGAATGACGATTACAATGATGGAGCAAAACAGAGCATAAAAAAACTTATAGATGATTATGAAAAATTCATTAAAAAGAAGAAAAGAGCAAAAAAGCAGTTAAAGAAAACTTAAGCTAACTCTTCAACAGCTTGCCTCATAAGGCTTGCAATTGCCATTTTATGCGGACACACTCTCTCAGCTTTTGAGTAATCTATCTTAACCATAGATTTACGTGTCTGTTCAGGAATATTATAAAAAACCGATTTTGCAAGCTCTATGTCCTGATATTGCCTTGAGTACATTAGGCATCTCATCACATCACCTACAGGAATCTCATTATTAAGTTCACCTTCACAGATATCAGTACAGCCTCGGCAGTAATTGGAAGCTGTCTCCATTGCATACTGTTGAGTTAGACGTTGCTCAATTGCTGAAAATTTTGTGGTATTTAAAGCTGCTGCTGTGTTTGCAGAGAGAATGGTCATGTTAGGCATCTGAGAGGCTATACATGCAATTTCAGGCATCTCCCAAACCAACTTCATCTTTGCCTGTGCATCTGTATAGCCAAGCTGCATAAATTTCTCTACCATTTTAAGTTCAGTTTCACTATACATTTTTCCATGTTACTGTGTGTGCTGAATCCAAAAAATTTTATTTTACCCGATTTTTTTGCATCTTCAACCCAGCGTCTTGTATCGTCATTAACCTCTGAAATATCTCTTATTCCATGTGCAAAGTAGAGATCAATGTAATTGGTCTGCATACGTTCAAAAGATTGATTTAATAGTTTTGTCATTCCTTCATTGCTTCTTGCACAAGATTTAGTAACTAAAAATACCTCTCTTCTGGTTTCAGGATATTTGGCAAAAAATTTACCCATACCTTTTTCGCTGTTTCCACCGCTATAGCAATCTGCTGTATCCCAGTAGGTAACTCCCCAATTAAGAGCCTGTTTGAGTAAAATCTGGTTTGAAACAACATCAAACATGGTTCCCAAACCAAGTATTGAGACATCAACGCCAGTTTTACCAAATTCACGTGTTGGCATCTTATCAAGACTTTTACCTAACTGGTTAGATTCATCTGTTTTTATTGCTGCCTCAGCAGAAGATAAGAGAGGTGAAACCATAGCCAAACTCGCTACTCCAGCACTCTTTAAAAAAGTTCTGCGTGATTGTTGATAATTCTTATCTCTCAAAAGAGTATTTTTATTGTCTGACATTTTAATATCTCCTTATTATTTACTATTATAAATCCCATGTCAGCATAGAACTATCTGCGTATATTTTTGTCAAGAAGAATATATCCTTAAAGCTCTTCCCAGACTACTCTTGAAAGCTAAACTAAAACCGCCTCTGAAAACTTTTCCAGAGGCGGTTCTTTTTGATCTCTGTTGCTAAAATAAAATTATATCAGACGCTGTTTATAGCATAATCCGGAGAGATATATAGCTCTCATAAACGATTTGTGTAACTACTATAAATAATAACAGAGCAGAGTAAGAGAAACTAATGAAAAATAGGAGTGCTATATAGAGTTATCTATTCTAATTACTTCGTCTGATCCTTATGCCATTGAGCATCTTTAACTACAAGAGGTGGAACAAGTCCCTCTCCACTTTTGTCAAACTGATACATTGGAGAGCCAACCCCAGCTAATTTTACATCTTTTAACTTTTCAATGAAAGAGGAGCGATCTACCCCTCCATTCTCAATTATATTTGCTGCAACTTTTACTGCATCATATCCGTAAATAGCTGCTAATGGAGGTAACACGTTGTATTTTTTAGTAAACTCAGAGGCAAGATGTGCTGCTTCTGTTTTTTTGATATCTAATGACATTAATGAGGCGATATATGTATTTCTCAAATCACCAGCAAGCTCAAAAAACTTAGGAGCAGTCAAGGCATCAGGACCATAAACAATAACATCCCAACCCATTTGGCGAACTTGCTTTGAAATCATTCCTCCCTCATTATAAGTGACAAATAACAATAGAACATCTGGAGCTGCATTTTTAGCACGTAACAGAATTGATGAAAAATCTACATCCTGTCCAGGCGTAACCACATCATCAGTTACAACTTTAAGCCCTATCTCCTCAGCTTTATCTTTAGCATACTTTCTAAGCTGCTGCCCATAGTCCTGATTTTCGCTGATAATAGCAACGTTTTTGGCATTAAATTCACTCTTGCTGGTTGTAATCATAAAATCTGCAATACCTTTTGTAGTGTAGGTCAAGCGGATAATATTGTTAAACCCTTGTTCTGTTATGGTGCTGGCATTTGAGTAGGTGATAATATTTGCAACGCCATAACGGTTAAAGATAGGTGTAGATGCAAGTGCACAGCTACTCATGGTTGGACCAAGTGCAACTAAGTATTTACCCGAAGATATTTTTTTTGCAACATTTGCAGACTCTTTGGGATCTCCACGATCATCAAAGAACTCTAATTGCAACTTATATCCTTTTAAGGGACCCGCCTGAATTCCTCCAGCAGCATTAATCTCTTCAATGGCAATCTCTTGTCCTCGCTTATCATCAAGTCCATAATCACCGTATTTACCTGTACAGGCATCATAACCAGCTATGGAGATGATCTTATTTTCCTTGTCAATACCATCTTGCGTCATCTGGGCAACACTCTTTGAAATACTCAGAGCTGTTAGAAAAAACAAACAGATTAAACTCGTCACAATCTTTTTCATTCCGGTCTCCTTTCATGATTTTGATCCTCCTTTTTGCAGGACGATCAAAGGTAAGTATTACATTTATATACTTTATCCACCTCAGTTGAGACTTTCACGCCTCTCCTAAATAGCTTTTTCTGATCTCCTCTGAATTAAGCAGTTCTGATGATTTTCCATGGTGCACAATTTTTCCAAGTTCAATCACATAAGCCCTCTGAGTTATCTGTAAAGCCTTTTTAACATTTTGTTCGACCAGTAAAACAGACAAGCCCGTTTCGTGTAACTCTTTAATAATTTTAAATATTTGATTGACCAATACAGGTGACAACCCCATGGATGGCTCGTCAAGAAAGAGTAACGAAGGGCGTTTCATCAATCCTCTTGCAATTGCCAGCATCTGCTGTTCACCACCACTTAAGTTACCAGCTCTCTGTTTTCTACGATCTCCCAATATTGGAAACATATCATAATACTTTTGCATGTCCTGCTTGATCTCTTTTTTATCTTTTCTGCCAAATGCGCCGATCTCTAAATTGGTCTCTACAGATCGTTGGGTAAAAATCATTCGTCCTTCAGGTACATGTGCAATTCCTAAATTAGCTATTGTTTCTGGTCGCAAGTTCTCTATGTTTGTACCTTCAAAGGTAATAGAACCTCCAGAGGGCTTAATCAAGCCAGAAACCGTTTTTAGGAATGTAGTTTTGCCAGCACCGTTAGCACCAATAAGTGCAACGATTTCGCCGCTTTTAATCTCTAAATCGATACCAAAAAGTGCTTTAATTTTACCATAACCAGACTCTAAGGATTTAACTGTTAGCATTAAAGATCTCCTTCATCTCCGAGGTAAATGGCTTGCACCTTTTTATCACTCTGAATCTGAGCAGGGGTACCTTCCTGAAATTTTGATCCATTTGCAAGCACAATAATTCTCTCTGCCACAGACATTATAAACCGCATGTTATGTTCAATAACAAAGACTGTTATCTCTTTTTTCTGTAAAACTCTTATAAACTCAGCTAATTCATCCATTTCAACAGGATTCATACCTGCACAAGGTTCATCAAGCAACAGCAGACATGGATCAGAGACAATAGCTCGACAAATTTCAAGAAGCCTCTGTTTTCCATAAGGAAGATTTTTTGCTAAATCGTCTTTACGACTTAAAAGATCCGCAACTTCAAGTACTGCCATTGCTTTTTCTTTAGCTTGGCTCTCGATTTTTCTTGTTTTAAGAAATCTGAAATAAACATCCCATAATGATACATCAATACGGCAGTGAAATCCGATAAGAACATTTTCCAGAACAGAAATGTTTGGGAAAACTCTTAAGTTCTGAAATGTCCTTGAGATTCCTTTTCCAGTGATAACATGGGCAGCAAGACCTGTGATATCCTCTCCATTAAAAATGAACTTTCCTGTGGAGGGGGCATATAGTCCGGACAAATTATTGATAAATGTGGTTTTGCCTGATCCGTTAGGACCTATCATCCCCACAATCTCCCCTTTTTCTACTGTGAGGCTGACATCATTTAATGCAACTACACCTCCAAATTTTTTTCCGATTGTCTTAGCAGCCAAAAGGCTCATATCACTGTTCCTTATTATCCTTATAATTTTTGTTATTCTTTTTATAAAGAGACATATCAGCTTTTAAATGCAGAAGTTCCAAAAATACCTTGTGGTCTGAAGAGAAGGACGGTCACCATTATTACTCCAATAATCAACATCCTGTATTCTGAAATTCCTCGGAAATATTCTGTAGCAATAGTCATCACTATAACTCCTGCAATTGGTGCTAATAGAGATCCCATCCCACCGACAATAACCATGATAATCATAAGACAGGACTCTTCTAATCTGAAATTTGAAGGAGTTACTGTTGTTTGATATACAGCAAGATAGCTTCCAGCAAGACCAGCGTAAAAACATCCAATAGCAAAAACTATAATTTTGTATATAGCAGTATTAATCCCCATTACTGAAGCAGCAAGTTCATCTTCACGAATGGCGATAAATGCTCTACCAAATTTTGAATTTACTAAAAGAGCGAGAGTAATGTAAGTAAATCCTAAAAGTATTAACCCTAAATAATAAAAATCAGTTTCACTACGAATTGACCAACCTAATATTTTGGGGATAGGTATTCCTACGATTCCCATAGCACCATTGGTAAAATCTATCCATGCCTGAGCGACAAGTCTAAATATCTCTCCAAAAGCAATGGTCAACAGGCAAAAATAGTCTCCTCTTACCTTGCGTGTTGGAATACCAAGCAATATTCCGAACAAAAGGGCAGTAATACCTGAAAGAATAAGGCAGGATAGAAAATTAAATCCATATCGAGTAATGAGGATGGCTGTAGTATATCCACCTAAGCCATAAAAAGCGGCATGTCCAAGCGACAGAAGCCCCGTATATCCAAGAATAAGATTAAGCCCCATACATAGGATTGCATACAAGATCATGTAATTTACAATACCTAAGTAATACATATTCGTAATGATCTTCGGCAAAAAAAGAGCGGTGATAATCAATAGAATATAGCTTGTTTTTATATAGATTGGATTTTTCATTAATGAGTTTAATTTCATATAGCTCTGCAATTCCTCTTTATTTTAAAATTTAATTATTAAACTTTACTTTGATCAACTGCACCCATTATACCTGTTGGCTTAACTAAAAGAATCATTATTAATAATAAAAAGGTTATAGGATCACGATAGGAGGAAGAGATATAAACACCAATAAAATTTTCACAGATTCCTAAAAGCATACCCCCAACAAGAGCTCCACCAATGCTTCCGATACCTCCAATTACAGCTGCTGTAAATGCAATAATAGTTCCTCGAAATCCCATTGCTAAAGATACAGCATTGTATGATGTTGAATAGAGTATACCTCCAACTACTCCAAGCATTCCGCCGATAAAATAGACCATCGTAATAGTTTTATTAATTGGGATGCCCATTAAACTGGCAGTAGGAATATCTTCTGAAACACACAAAATTGCTTTACCGTATGGGTGGTACTTCAAAAAAAGAGTGAATATTACAATAAGGCTGACAGCAATTACTAAAATGATAATTTGGGTTATTGGAATGGTAAAACCAAAGATTTTAAAGGTTTGGGCACTTAAAACAGAAGGAAAAGCCAATACTTGATTCCCCCATTTTAATTCATTGGAGTTCTGAATTACATAAGCAGCCCCAAGTGCGGTTATCATGGATATCATACGATGCTGCTCAGATCGTAATCGGCGATAGGCAACTATTTCGACAATGGATGCTAACATTCCACCTAAAATTGCTGCAATAAGAATAGCCAAAAAAGGATTAAAATTGTATTGTGATAACAGAGTGTAACAGATAAAAGTACCAAATATATAGACATCTCCATGGGCAAAATTCATAAGTTTCAAAATACTATAAACCATACTATAGCCTATAGTAACTAATGTGTAGATTGCACCAACCATGATACCAATCAATAATACGTCAAAAAACATTGGCTCTTCCTTTCAAGTATAATCAATTCAAAAAACTAATTAAAACTACATAAAACCACTAAAAGATTTTCGCACAAGTGCAGTATGAACGTAATTTATCATTGTGAAAAAATCAAAAACCGGAAGATTAACCGCATTTTGGACAGCATGAGCATAAGGAGGCAGATCGCTACATTCGAGCAGAATGCTTCCAATATCAGGGTTTTTCGCTACCATGATACTTGCGACTTCAACCACTTCATTTTGTATTTTAAGCGAATCCAATGTCCCCTTCTCATTAAGAATCGCCTCTCTAAACTCTGGCTTATCTTCCATACCAGCAATTACTAAAGGAATTTTGTCTGATATACCTGTGGATGTAAAATGTTTAGGTCTCAGGCATGACGAATTTGCTGTGATGATTCCAATTTTTTTTCCCGTTATTTGATATACAAATGGAATTTGTAGAAGACTTGAAAGAAATACTGGAATCTCAAGTCGTTGAGCTACTTCTTGTTGAAATAGAGCCATAAATCCGCAAGCACCAGTAATAGCATGCACACCACTTTTGTATAGCCTTAATGCAGCATCAATAAATGGAGTTACCAATTCAGGATCCCGTTGATTTAACAACCTATCAATTGATGCACCTTGGACTTTTTCATAACGGACGGGAAAAGGAAATGTATTTGCATTACCAATATTTCCGGGGATACAGGGATAAGAAGCCTCTAAGATCAAAATTCCAATGGATTCTCCATACCATGCCTGTTCTGGTTTTTTAATAGAATACAGAGTCATTTTATACTCCGTTATTTAAGAATAGCTGTTATAGGATATATAGTTAAATTCACTTATTAATAGTTCAAAAGTTTCAAACTATTTGTTTTAACTTATCAAAATACGCATAACTGAAATTATATAGTAAAAGTTCTTTGATATGCCTAAGAAAATTTATTGAAGATTTATTAATATTTTATTGATATACTAATAACAATATTACTATGTCAAGCAGTATTTAAAAAAATTTTCCTTTAAATTCTATATCCTCAAAATTTAAAAAAAGAAGAGAGCACAAGTTATACCTGTCAAGACTTATTTACAATTGTATTATAGCTTTAATACTTTTAATAACTATTCAATAATTATAAAGAATCAATAGCAAAAGATAAAAATACTTGAATTTATATTTAGGGTGGCGTAATGAAGAACAAAGTGGTATTTTAATAAAATTTCACATATTTTCGTCTATATAATCTTAGGATTTCGGGGTAATAAAGGGGTAATGAAAAAGACAATTTATCAAGTCATACGTGAACGTATTATGTATTTAGAGTACAAGCCAGGAGAAATCTTGAATGAAAAAATATTAGCTGAAGAGTTTGAAGTGAGCAGATCCCCGATAAAAGATGTACTAAACTATTTAGAATGGGAACAGCTTCTAAGAGTTATGCCACGTACAGGCAGTATTGTTAGCGAAATTGAATTCAGCCGTGTTATGAATGCTTATCAGGTACGATTTGAGATCGAATGTTTTGAAGCCACTCTTGCAGAGGGGCAGTTCTTTTCAAAACACATCACAAAACTGAAAGAGCTGCATAAAATATGTAAAACTCTTCTTGAAAGGGAAGACCCAAAAGCCCTAACAGAAATAGACTCTTCTCTCAGAAGCCTTATTCATGATGCTGCCGGCAATCAAGTTTTAGCTGAAGTTTCTGAAAGATTATATTCACAGACTTTTCGTCTTTGGTATAGTGTTCTAATAAAAAGTGATTGGAATGAAGAAGTTACAGCTGTTCTAAAAGAGGTAGAAACTCTCTTGGACTACTTTTCATCTGGTGGTTCAAATGAATTTGGCATAATTAGAAAATCTCAGTTAATTAAACATTTAGAACGACTGAGATATAAATTTCTTGGAGCATTAGAAAGTCCAAATCAATATTTATAGAGTCAAAAGCTACAAAGAATAATAGAGGAAAAAGTAAAATCTTAAAATCTAAGGGGGGAGGTA
>CAYRLG010000053.1:0-10019 GCA_964425195.1 uncultured Desulfobacterales bacterium | reverse complement strand
AAATATCTGAACATCTCCATAAACTATGCACGCAAGAGAGCTTTATAATCTCGAAAGAGAGCACAGATCTCGTGGCATCAGAGGCTGATGGTTCAATGCGTGACTCTTTAAGTCTTCTTGACAGGATTTTATCAAGCAATCCATCCAAAGAGATAAGTCACGAATCAATTATAAACAATCTTGGAATTATGGATAAAAAGGTTATTTTCGATATATCTGCTGCTATTTTGAACCACGATCTCTTCTCAGTTTTAAATATTATTGAGCGAATTAATGACCTTGGTTTGGATTTGAAAAAATTTTACACATCCATTATAAGACATTTTCGTAATCTTGCTGTGGTAAAAGCGTGTAGTAAAAATAGCTCAATAGCCGATATAACTGAAAGTGATAGAGAGATTATAAACAGTATGATCTCTAACTGTTCTGTTATCTATCTGACTCAAATTTTAAACACTCTTCTAAAAGAGGAGCAGCTAATAAAATTTGCCTCTCACACAAGAACTGCACTTGAGATGGTGATACTAAAAATTATTCAGATAAGACCAGCTGTTGAAATTGATGAACTTATCAAAAAAATTGACAACCTTGCAGGAAAAATTGGAGAGGTAAAGCCTGAAAAAGAGAATACTATAAGTAAAGAGAGCGTTGCTCCGTTTAAGCCACAACTAAATAGTACTACTCAACAGGAACGACTTGAACCATATAAGGCTGACGACTACTCAGGCAAACCAGATGATATTTATACAAATAGATTAAATACAACTCAAACAGAAGATTTAAATGTAGTTCAAACAAACAAAATAGAGAGAAATAAAGCAGAAAATAAGAATTTATATTTGCAAAATAGCACAATCTCACCACAGTCCAAATATAAGCAAGAGGCGAGGCTTAAACATGAGGCTATGATGCACCCTTTAGTTACTCATGCTATGAAACTTTTTTCAGGTAATATTGTTGATGTAAGGCTAAAAGAGTAAGAATAAGATTATATTTTATGATATTTTTTATTAGAAGAAATTGATAAGAATTTGTAATTTCAACTCATTTTTATTAAATATATAATTATACGATACATACTAAGGAGAATAGAGATGAAAAATTTTGGAAATATGAGTGGCATGATGAAGCAGGCACAACAGCTTCAGAAGAAAATGGTCAAAATGCAGGAAGAGTTAGCAACAAAAACGGTTGAAGCAACTGCTGGTGGAGGTATGGTAAAAGTTATCGCTAATGGTGCCCAAAAAATTGAATCTATATCTCTTGAAAAAGAGGTTGTTGATCCAGAAGATATTGAAATGCTACAAGATTTAATTTTAGCAGCAGTCAACGATGCTTTGGCAAGATCACAAGATATGGTCTCATCAGAGATGGGCAAGCTGACTGGTGGGTTTAATATACCAGGACTTACATAACCATGGCAGGCTAAAGTTTACACTTTGAATTACTATCCTGAATCAATATTAAAATTGATAAAGAGTTTATCAACGCTTCCCGGCATAGGACGAAAAACAGCGGAACGATTAGCTCTTCATATTCTTCACGCCCCTTTGCACGAAGCTGAAGCAATTGCATCAGATATACTTGAGCTAAGAAAAAAGGTAAAACTTTGTGCTACATGTTTTGCTTTAAGTGACACTGAATATTGCAGGATATGCAGCAATATCAATAGAGACACCTCTATTATATGTGTAGTTGAAAATCCTGCAGATATGGCATCAATTGAAAAATCAGGAGCTTTTAATGGGCTTTATCACATCTTAGGAGGGGCTCTCTCTCCTATGGATGGGATAGGTCCTGATGAGATTAGGCTCAAAGAGCTGTTTGTAAGAGCCAAAGAAAAAGTGGTAAAAGAGGTGATTATTGCAACAAGTACTGATGTTGAAGGGGAGTCCACAGCCTCCTATATTGCCGATACTCTTAAAAAAACAGGAATCACTGTCTCAAGAATAGCCTCTGGCGTTCCTATGGGCGGAGAGCTACAATATGTGGATCAAGTAACAATACAGCGTGCAATGGAGGGAAGGCGTGGATTCTGATTTACCAACGGATTTAATAATATCTGTTGAATTACAAGCATCTGTTGAACGGACAGATTCTCAAGATGAGAGCAAGATAAATTCTCAATTTAAAACATCTGATCATATCTTTAAGTGCACTATGTGCGGAGAGTGCTGTAATGGTTTTGGAGGAACTTATGTGACTGGCGAAGATATTGAGCAGATATCTGCTTTTATCCATTGCGATTCTGCTAAGTTTAGAGCCAAATTTTGCAACAGATCAGGCTCTAAGTTTGTTCTAAGTCAATCCGAAACTGGCAAATGTATATTTTTTGACCCTGAAAAACAGTGCACAATCCACCCTGTAAAACCCCGCATGTGCAGAAATTGGCCCTTTATACCAACCGTAGTTTCCCACCCTGAAAACTGGAATGCAATGGCAGGTTCGTGTCCCGGCATGAAAAAGGATATCCCTTACGAGACTCTCAGACGCATTGTGTCAGAAGAGATTAAACGCCAAAACTTGGCTTAACTTATAAACACAATGCATCTAAGGGAGTGAAATATTAAATAACTGTTCTAAATATTTTAAAATTTAAATAACTTTCTTTAAAGGTTATACACATCTTCCCCTTTAATCACCTTAATACCATTATCATTAAGAATTGATATAGCTTTATCTAAGTCATGAAATCTAAAGATCATTATTGCATTTTGAGCTTTAGAGTTTGCAAACGCATACATATATTCAACATTGATTCCTGCTGATGTTAGGGGATCGAGAACATTGTTAAGCCCACCTGGCACATCTGCCACCTCAATTGCCAAAACATTAGTCTTTCCGACTGTAAAGCCCTCTTTTTTTAAGGCTTGTTCCGCAGCACTGTTATCATTTACTATTAATCTAAGTATTCCAAAATCTGTGGTATCTGCAAGTGAAAGTGCTCTAATATTTACATTTGCATCTCTGAGAATTGCCGTAACTTCGGCAAGTCTGCCTGCTTTGTTTTCAAGGAAAATTGAAATCTGCTCAACTCTCATAGGTTTAGACCTCCTCCTTTATAAGTTTTCCTTTTTAGTTACGTAAGGCAAATAACTATTGTAATTCAAAAAAACTCTTATTTAAGAGATTATTTTCTCTTATCAATAACTCTTACAGCTTTGCCTTCGCTTCTTTGTATAGTTTTCGGCTCAACCAATTTTATCTTTGCCGATACTCCTAAGTACTCTTTTATATCGTTAGAGAGTTTCTTCTCCATATTCTGAAGCGTCTTAATCTCGTCAGAAAAGAACTCTTGTCCAACCTCAACCATTACAGTTAAAGTGTCAAGATTATCAACTCTATCAACAACAAGTTGGTAGTGAGGCTGAATCTCTCTACTCTTCATCAGTACGCTCTCTATCTGAGATGGGAAGACATTAACGCCCCTGATAATAAGCATGTCGTCAGTTCTGCCTGATACCTTGTGCATCCTTACATGAGTACGACCGCAGATACAAGGTTCAGGATTTAATGAGGTAATATCTCTTGTTCTGTAACGGATAATAGGGAATGCTTCTTTTGTGATAGAGGTAAATACAAGCTCTCCAGTTTCACCATAGGGGAGTACTTCACCTGTTTCAGGATTAATTATCTCTGCAATAAAGTGATCTTCAAATATATGAAGCCCCTTTTGGGCTTCACGACACTCAATAGAGACGCCGGGACCCATAACTTCACTTAATCCATAGATATCAATAGCTTTAAGATGCAGCTTTGCCTCAAGGTCGGCTCTCATATCTTCTGACCAAGGTTCAGCACCAAAAATTCCAGATTTAAAGTTAAGCTCTTCAAATGAGACTCCCATCTCCTGAGCCACTTCAGCAAGATGGAGAATATATGATGGAGTGCCTGTAAGAATAGTGGGTTTAAAATCTTTCATTATGATTATCTGTCGTTTTGTATTGCCTCCAGATACTGGTATTACTGAAGCACCTAACCTTTCAGCACCATAATGGACACCAAGACCACCTGTAAAAAGTCCATATCCGTAAGCGTTGTGGACAATATCCTTGCTTGTGGCTCCACCAGCCGCAAGGCTCCTTGCCATAAGTTCTGCCCATGTTGAGATATCTCTTTTGGTATATCCAACTACAGTAGGCTTTCCAGTTGTGCCGGAAGATGCGTGGATTCTAACAACATTTTCCATAGGAACTGCGAACATGCCATAAGGATAGTTGTCTCTTAAATCCTTTTTTACTGTAAAAGGAATTTTATGAAGGTCTTTCAGGCTTCGGATATCTGACGGTGTGATTCCTGCTTTATTAAAACTTTCACGATAAAATGGGACAGTGGCATATACTCTTTCCAAAGTTGCTTTAAGGCGGCTAAACTGTATGGATTCAAGAGCCTCTCTGGGCATAGTTTCAAAATCCATATTATAAATTGGCATTGCTTTTTACTCCTTAAAAGTTATGATTTTTATATTATAATCATAACATAACAGATAAATTAGTAAAAAATTTCAAAGATGCTTAAGCTCAAACAAATTAATCCTCAAAAGTTCCTGTAAAAACAGCTTTTCTCTTTTCAAGAAATGCTGAAGTTCCTTCTGCTGCATCTTTGCTTGCCATGCAAAGAGCAAAAGCATCAGCCTCAAAACGGCATCCTGTCTCAAGATCAACATCTTTTCCACAACTAATTGCCTCTTTTGCAGCACGAATAGAGACAGAGCCTTTTGCAGCAATTGCTTTAGCAGTTTTAAGAACCTCTTCCATAAGTGATTCTGGAGCATAAACCTTGTTTACAATACCATACTCTTGCGCCTCTTTTGCTGGAATAGTTCTACCCGTAAAGATAAGCTCTTTTGCCATGTTTGTTCCAATAAGCCGTGCAAGACGTTGAGTACCGCCAAAACCCGGGATAATTCCAAGAGTTATTTCAGGAAGACCAAATACAGCCTTTTCTGAAGCGTATATAAAATCACATGCTAACGAAACCTCAGTTCCTCCTCCAAGTGCAAATCCATTTACTGCTGCAATAACTGGAATAGGCAGACTCTCTAAGCGTGAAAAGAGCTTTTGACCCTTTTCAGCAAATTTTTTTGCTAAAAGAGGGTTCATCTTTGCAAGTTCTGAAATATCTGCACCCGCAACAAAAGCCTTTTCACCAGCACCTGTTAAAATTAGAACTCTAATACTTTCATTCCTCTCCACTTCATCAAGTACGGTAGAGAACTCATCAAGCAGAGCCTTATTCAATGCGTTAAGTGCTTTAGGTCTATTAAATGTTAATGTAGCAATTCCATTGTCAATTCCAAAAATAAGATTCTCAAGATCCATTTTATTTCTCCTTTTTTATTATGTTTTAATCGCTATAAACTTTGGGGATTTGTCTCTTTTATATATTTTGCAATACCGTCTGTTATGGCATCACAAAGAGCGTTTTGATATGCTGAATCGGTAAGCCTTTTACACTCTTCAGGATTGCTGATAAAAGATGTCTCAATAAGTATTGAGGGCATGCTTGCCCCAAGAAGTACATAAAAAGGAGCTTGTTTAACACCAAGGTTTTTTACTTTTGAATACTTGTTTTTCATACCATTATAAAGACTCTTTTGAACAACAGAAGATAACCGACTCGACTCATTTATTTTTGCATTTTTCATAAGATCATTAAGAATTGACTCAAGATCGCTGATATTTTTTTTCGAAGTAGCATTTTCTCTTGCAGCAACATTAATTGCCCTCTCATCAGTTGCAAGGTTTAGATAATAGGTCTCGATACCTATAAGGTTTTGATCATTAGATGCGTTACAGTGCAGAGATATAAAAAGGTCGGCATTTTTTGTATTGGCAATAGCAGTTCTCTCTTCAAGGGTGAGAAAGGTGTCACTTGAGCGAGTCATAATTACATTACAGTTAAGACGGTTCTCTATCTTTTTTGCAAGTTTTTTAGATATTGCAAGAACAACATCTTTCTCATAAACTCCTTTACTATAACCTATAGCACCCGGATCTCTTCCTCCATGTCCTGGATCGATTACAATAGTTCTAACACCAAGTGCAAGTTGTTTTGCAATAGATGATGCCTTGATTTTGTCAACATTTGAACCTGGTGCTATCTGAACCACTCGAGTTGTGCCTTTAGTGGCTATTCGAGATGCTGGAGTTTTTTGTGACTCTTTTCCTAAGGAGTCTCTAAGCATCTTTCTTGTAGCATCGGATAGTACCATAGTAGATGATTTTAGTGATCTTTTTACAGGAAGATGAGAACTCTCTTTTGAGTTTATCTCTGAAGCAATTTCAGTGCTCTCTTCTGGTTCTCTCTCTTTTTTTGAAGATTGAGTAGAAGAAGATGTAGTTACTTGGGAAGTATGTGGTGTAGATAACTTTGTAGCTGTCTTTGTAGATACTTTTGAAGATAGCTCACCTTCCGAAGAAGAGATACTCTCTTCTTCGGAAGGTTCTTCTATAGCTGTTGGAGTCAATGTTGAGATTTTAGTAGATTTTTTGCTTGATCTTTTTAGAGAGAGATCAACATCTGACTCAAAGTGTGGCTCAGAACTCACCATTAACTCAGACTCTTTAGTTGATGATTTAGAAGATATTTTTGTAGGTCCACTCTCTGGCTCTTCTACTTTAATCTTGTTGCTCGCAGTTTTTCCAACTTCACTTTCGCTGTTTTTTTCAGACTTATCACCCCATACATCAACTATAATCCTAAAAGGATCTCTCATGGAAAAAACTTTATAGCTTTCAAATGATTTGATATCAACCACAACCCGTACAGTCTCATCGCTATACTGTCCAGCTCTTGCCTGAAGCAGAAGATCGTCATTAATACGTGTATGGCTGGGAAGATTTTTACCAAGAAGAGATTTTTTTATATCTAAGTAGAGGCGTTGAGGTTGTTTTGTTGAAGGATTTTCATCAAGAAACTGATAAATATATCTGCGTTCATCAGATATATTTATAACAACTCTTGTATAGTCAGGTGTTGTCCAATATCGTAAATCTGTTATATAGGCATTACCATCAGACGATATTGTGAAATCGGCACTACTACTGCTCTTATCATTATCAATATTTTTTTTAGAATCAGCATTTTTTGCAGAGATTTCTTTATTAATAGATGTACTTTTAGGCTTAAGTGAAGAGAGAAGTTTTTCTGCCATATCCCTATCAGTACTTGATGGATATCTCTTTATAATACGGTTAAGCAGATCAATTGCCTCTATTTTGTCTTTTTCAATAGCCGATATTTTATATAAATCAAGGTATAGCTCTGATGCTCGATACATACCAGAAGATGCCAAATAGTGGTTTGGATTTCCTGAATAGACTGCTGAAAATTTTTCAATGCAGTTTAACCAGTTATGTCTATATTTCTGACGTTCAGGGCTGTTTTTAAGGTTTTCATAGCAGTTAGTCGCAATATTATACTGCTCTTCTGGTGTAGCTGCATGGCATGACGATATCAACAACATAGTCTCTATTATGCTGATATAAATAGCCAAGCCTATATAAAACATAAGCAGGACGGAATTGTTTGATAATACTCTTTTTTTAAACATATTTTTAAATATTAACTAAAGTCATTTTAATGAGCGATTGTATGTTATGCCGAAAAGATATCTGGCTCTTCAAGTACAGTATTGTTTTTAGGTCTGGTTTTACGTCTGCTTTTTGTAGATTCAAGATGGGATTTAGGGATATAAGGCTCAGAATAAGAATCTTTTTTTCTGTTTCCCCTTGTTTCAATCTCATTTAAAATATTCTTTGCTCTTATTACCACCTTTTCTGGAACCCCTGCAAGACGTGCAACCTGAATACCATAGCTTCTGTTTGTTCCACCCTCAACAAGTCTCCTTAAAAAGATGATATTATCATTAAACTCTTTAACAGCAATATTAAAATTTTTAACTCTTGGTTTTGTCTTTTCAAGAGCAATAAGCTCATGGTAATGGGTGGCAAAAAGAGTTTTTACACCTTTACTATCAAGATCATGTAGATATTCAGCAACTGCCCAAGCAATACTTAACCCATCAAATGTGCTTGTTCCTCGTCCAATCTCATCTAAAATTACAAGGCTATTTTCAGTTGCATTATTCAAAATATTTGCAGTCTCCTCCATCTCAACCATAAATGTACTCTGCCCTTGAGATAGATTGTCAAGAGCACCAACTCTTGTAAAAATTCTGTCTGTAATTGCAATATCTGCGTTTGAGGCTGGAACAAACGAGCCTGTATGAGCCATAAGAACAATCAATGCAACTTGACGCAGCACAGTTGACTTACCCGCCATATTAGGTCCGGTTATGATAAGCAGTTGGTTGCTCTGATTATCCAAATAAATGTCATTTGGAACATAGCGTTCTCCGGCGATCATCAGCTCAACTACCGGATGACGACCATCAGTGATTGATATAATCTGCTGCTCGTTGATAGCAGGTCGGGTATAGTTATTCAAGTCGGCATTTTCAGCAAAAGAGAGTAAAACATCAACTTTTGCTAAAAAACGAGCCATCTCTAATATTGATGAAGTTGTTGACACAATATCTCTTCTTACATCAGAAAATATCTGATACTCAAGAGCAGCCCTTTTATCTTCAGCATTTAGAACCTTTGACTCAACCTCTTTTAACTCTTGTGTTATAAATCTTTCAGCATTTACAAGTGTCTGTTTTCTGATGTAACTGTCTGGAACTGATGCAGCCTGAGCTTTTGAAACTTCTATAAAATAACCAAACACTTTGTTAAATTTTATCTTAAGAGAGCTTAAGCCTGTTCTCTCTTTCTCCTTTAACCCCTCTTTTGCTATCCATGCTTTGCCGTTTTCTGAAAGTTCAATTAGCTCATCAAGTTCGCTGTTAAATCCTCTCTTTATCATCTGCCCTTCATTAAGAGCTATTGGGGCATCTTCTCGAATAGCAGATTCAATAAGATGAGCAATCGCCATAAGCTCTAAGAGCGTTTTATCTTTATCATCAACTTCTGCATCTCTCCTTTTGCTTCTATATAGATCGTTACTATACTGGCTTGGAGTTGTCAAAATTGAGGTAAATTTTAGCAAAGTTGAATTAAACTTATTAAGCTCATTTAGGATTTGTGGCAGCTTTAAAAGAGAATTTTTCAAGCAGATCAAATCTCTTGCATTAGCTTGACCCATAGAAATCTTACTTCCAAGACGCTCAAGATCATAAACTGATTTTAGTTCTATTCGCAGATTTGTTCTAAGTGATTTCTGTTTAAATGCCTCTTCAACTGCATCAAGCCTTGCTTCAATTTCGTTTTTATCTTTTAGTGGATAACGAATCCAATTTTTCAGAAGCCTTGCGCCCATAGCGGTAACTGTTTTATCAACAATATTTAGCAAAGAGCCTTTTTTATCACTATGTTCAATATTTTTGAGAAGTTCCAAATTTCTGCATGAGCGATCGTCAATAACAAGAAAGCTATGTAAGGAGTATGGGTGGATGGCTGTTATGTGTTGGATATCTTGGAGTTGAGTCTCTTGAACATAAGAGATAATAGCTCCAGCAGCAGAGACCCCAGCAGTTAGCTCTTCACACCCAAAACCCTTAAGGCTTCGGGTTGCAAACTTATCCATAAGACGCTGTTTTGCATCAGGTAGCTTGAAGTTAAGTTTCTCAAGATAGGTTATACTTTTATGCTCAAATCGTTTGCGGATATAGTTGTATGTGGGGTCTGTTTTAAAATGAGTTGGAAGTAAAATCTCGCTTGGATCAACCCGTAAAACCTCATCTAAAAGCTCATCAGAAATTTTTCCATTTACAGCTTTGCTCTCAGTTGTCCTAAAGATACCTGTTGAGATATCAAGCCACGCCATTCCAGCATCGTTATCAATAAGTGATAGTGCAAGCAGATAGTTATTAGAATTTCGGTCAAGAAGCTCTTCATTTATAATCATACCGGGTGTAATAACTCTAACCACATCACGCCGCACTAACCCCTTTGCATCTGCTGCATCTTCAATCTGCTCACAGACTGCAACTTTACAGCCAGTTTCAATCAATT
>CAYRLG010000052.1:0-11138 GCA_964425195.1 uncultured Desulfobacterales bacterium | reverse complement strand
TAGAAGAGATGCCAAATCTTATTGAGGGTATTAAAAGTGGTACGAACAGGATACATAGGATTCTAAAGGGTCTTAAATCCTATGCTCGACAAGATAGTCCTCAATTTATTGAGTATGATGTTCACCGACTTATTGATGATGCCCTTTTGTTGTGTCACAACTCTCTTAAATATAATGTCTCTATTATAAAGAACTTTACGAAAGATATTCCTCCTGTAGTATGCGATCCTCAGCAAATAGAGCAGGTATTTGTTAACATATTTAACAACGCTGCAGACGCTATGGAGAATACCCGTCAAGGAACCCTTGAGATAACTACAGGAACTACTCAAGAGTTGATATATAAAACTGATGATTCAATAGATAGTAAAACTTACCATACTAAGAGTTATTTTATCACAATAACTGTTGATGATAATGGAACTGGATTGAGCAAAGATGCACTTAAAAATATATGGGATCCATTTTTTACAACAAAGCCAGTGGGTAAAGGTACCGGACTTGGAATGTCTATTTCTCATGGTATTATAAAATCTCACGGAGGAGCTATTTTAGCAGAAAATAGACCTAAAGGTGGAGCAAGGTTTATGATTAAGTTACCTGCAAGTCAGCCTGACTAATATTTATGAAATTCAAAAAAGGTTTAAAATCCATGATTCAAGGTACAAATATAAGGAGATATAACCATGTCATCAAATAGGGATAAGGCTCGTATTCTTGTGGTTGATGATGAGATACCTGTTCTTAAAATGTTGCATAAAATTCTTCACGGTTCAGGTTATCTTGTTTTTTCAGCCCAAAATGCTATAGGAGCACTCAAAATTCTTAAGGCAGAAAATATTGATATTGTGGTGACAGATATAAATATGCCAGGGATCAGCGGACTTGAACTTGCGGAGATAATCAGAGAAGATTATGGTGCAAATGTAATTGTTATGACAGCATATATTGAAGATTATAAATTTCAGGATATTATTGCAACTGGAGCAAGCGATTTCATACAAAAACCACTGTCAGTCAAAGAGTTGATGGCAAGAATTGAGAGGGTAATAAAAGAGCGATCTATTATTGCAAATCTTAAAGAGACAGAGCTAAACCTTCGTGCTGCTAAAGAGCAAGCTGAGTCTGCAAATCGTGCAAAAAGCGAGTTTTTGGCGAACATGAGCCATGAGATACGAACCCCAATGAACGCAATTATGGGATTTAGCAGCCTTCTTATGTCAAATCCACACAATAGAATCCACCCTGAAGATATGGAACAGATAACGGCGATATACAAATCATCTCAATGTTTATTAACTGTTATAAATGATCTTTTAGATTGTGCTAAAATCGAATCTGGCAAGATAGATATAGAGACCATAGATTTTGATCTACGTAAAGTTCTTGGCGATATTATATCCACTTTTCAAAAGGCTGTTGAAAATAAGGGACTGACCATATCAACACAATTTTCACCTGAAATAGCACCTTTATACAGAGGTGCAGCCAAAAGATTAAATCAGATTCTTACCCATCTTATTGCCAATGCCATTAAATTTACCGATAAGGGTGAAATCGCTATAAATATTTTAGAGGAGAGATCTGACTGTATAAAGACCACTTTAAAATTTATGATAAGCGATACTGGAATTGGTATCCCTTTTAACCGTCAAAGTGATATGTTCAATGCGTTTGTTCAGGCAGACGGCTCTGCAACCAGAAGATATGGTGGTACTGGTGCAGGACTTTTTATATCAAAACGATTAGTAAATATGATGGGTGGAGATATTGGTTTTGAAAGTACAGAGAACAGAGGATCAACTTTTTGGTTTACTGTACCTTTAGAAAAAATTGAAAAAGATGAGAGTTCTTCTACCTGCCCTGAGCTTGATATAAATATTTATGAATCTGAAATATACAAATATGGAGAGAGAATAAGCGAGAAGCCTGAACAGCGTGAGCATGATGAGAATCTGGCTGCCCTACTAAGTTACGGTGCTCCTAAGTTAAATATCTTGCTGGTAGAAGATCAATTTTTCAATCAACAACTGATGGTTGCAATGCTTCCTATGCACAATCTTAGGGTTGCTGATAACGGTAAAGATGCGATATCTATTCTGGAGAAAGAGAGGTTTGATCTCATCTTCATGGATATTCAGATGCCATTAATGGATGGGTTTGAGGCAACTCAAATAATACGTAATCCCAATTCAGATGTTCTGGATCACAATGTATTTATTGTGGCAATGACAGCCCATGCAAGCGATCGGGACAGAGAGCTATGTCTTGCAAGTGGTATGAATGACTATCTATCAAAACCTCTTGATCCAGAAAAGCTTTTTGCACTTCTTAATAAACAATTTGCCCATAAACATCAATCAGTTGATACAAGAAGTAACCAATCCGTGGATTCTAATTCATACTCTCTAATTGATATAGGTGGATTGATGAGGCGAATTGATGGCAATCAGGAGCTTGCGATACAGTTGATAGATATATTTCTCTCCAATTATAAAGAGAAACAAATTGCAATAAAAAATGCTATTGAATCTGAAAATGCCGATGAGTTAAAATTTTCTGCCCATGCGTTAAAAGGGATGCTGCTCCACTTTGGTAAAAAGGTGGCAGAGATAGTTTTAAAACTTGAAAATATAGGAAAATCTGGATTGGTAAATAAAGCAGTAGCGTTAAACATTTATGAGAACCTTGTATCTACTATGGAGCAGATGGTATCACAAATAAAAGAGTATCAAACCACTGTTATTCATAATGCTTCCCTATGAATTTTTGATATACCATTTGACTATAAAATATATATCCGAGTATAAGATAAGGTTTATTTTTATTACTGTACTATTTCATCTTTATCACTATTTAAGATTAAGATGAGAGAAATATTTATTAAAATTGTGAGGATATAATGATACAGACCATAAGAGGTTTTAGAGATATATTACCAGACGATACTGCTCTTTGGCAGGCAGTTGAAAAGACTGCTTCAAAGCTCTTTGAAGATTTTGGATTTAAAGAGATTCGCATTCCTATAATTGAAAAGACCGAGCTTTTTGCGAGAAGCATTGGAGAGGCAACCGATATTGTAGAAAAAGAGATGTACACCTTTGACGATAGAAAAGGCGACAAACTCACCCTGCGACCAGAAGCTACAGCATCAGTTGTAAGAGCATTTATCCAGCATAGCATGGGAGCATCTGATGCTGTGCAGAAACTTTACACAATAGGACCTATGTTTAGGCGGGAGAGACCTCAAAAGGGAAGATACCGCCAATTTTATCAGATAAATGCTGAAGTTTTTGGAATTGAATCTCCTTACATTGATGCACAGCTTATCCTAATTTTAAATGAGCTTTTCAAACGTCTTGGACTTTCAGAACTTGAAGCCCATATAAATTCGCTTGGTTGCAAAGAGTGCCGTCCTGATTTTCAAAAAGAGCTTTTAAATTTTCTTAATGGGAAAAAAGAGCATCTTTGCGAAAACTGCTTAAGGCGTATGGATAAAAACCCTTTAAGGACACTTGACTGCAAAGTTCCAGAGTGCCGTGCAGCTATGGTCGATGCTCCATCAACGCTTGATCATCTTTGCGATAAGTGCAAAGAGCATTTTGAGACTGTAAAAAGCGTTTTAAATGAGCAGAGTGTTGATTTTATTGTGGATAAAACGTTGGTAAGAGGGCTGGATTACTACTCAAGAACAACATTTGAAATCCTTACTACTGCATTAGGTGCCCAAAGTGCAGTTGCAGGAGGCGGCAGGTATGACGCATTGATAAAAGAGCTTGGCGGACCTGAAACCTATGGAATCGGCTTTGCAATAGGCTTTGACAGGCTTGCAGAGATTGTTGCACAGATGCTGAGTGATCTTAAAAGTAGAGCGGATAACGGTTCAGATGCAAAAGAGCTTGAAGAGAAAAATCTATATTCTGCTGAATTTTTGAAACTCGTATCTATTAAAGCTCCTGATATTTTTATTATTCCGTTAGGAGAAAAAGCAACCCGCCTTGCATATATCTGGACATCTGCTTTAAATATTGCAGGCATCAGAACTGAAACAGACTACAGCGGAAGAAGCCTAAAGAGCCTTATGAAGAGAGCTGATAGATTAAACGCTGATTTTGTTCTGATTGCAGGAGATAAAGAGATTGAAGATAATGCTTTGGTTTTGAGAAACATGCGGACAAAAGAGCAGTATTTCATTACAGCAGAGAATCCTGTTGAACAGCTTGAAACATTTTTAAATAGAGTATAGCGAGACGCACATTCACAAGGTGAAACTTTAGATGAATTAAATAAAAATATGCAAGAAGTGATTGAGATGCTTCTTGAAGAAAGAATTAATAATATAAAATAAGGAAAAAACAGGTGGCAGATTTACTTGGAGATATGAGAAGAACCCACACCTGTGGGGAATTGAGAAAAGGCGATATTGGTAAAGAGGTTGTGCTCATGGGGTGGGTGCAGCGAAGACGCGATCACGGCGGAGTTATTTTTGTTGATTTCAGAGACAGAACAGGTCTTACTCAGATTGTCTTTAATCCTGAAATATCAGCCTCTGTACATGAAAAGGCACAGGTTATCAGAAGCGAGTTTGTGCTTGGAGTAAGGGGCAAAGTTGTTGCCCGTCCAGATGACATGATCAATGAAAAGATGGATACAGGAGCTATTGAGGTTTTTATCACTGAACTTAAAATATTGAGTCATGCAGCAACTCCAGTATTTCAGATTGAGGAGCGGGTTGATGCGTCTGAAATCGTAAGACTTCAGCATAGACATTTAGACCTGCGGCGTCCTAAACTTCAAAGAAATCTAATTGCAAGACACACTGCTGGAAGGGCTGTAAGAGAGTATTTAAATGATAGAGGATTTCTTGATATTGAAACCCCTTTTCTTACCAAAAGCACGCCAGAGGGAGCAAGAGACTATCTTGTTCCGAGCCGCGTCAACCACGGCTGTTTTTATGCTCTTCCTCAATCACCCCAATTATTTAAACAGCTTTTGATGATAAGCGGATTTGACAGATATTATCAGATTGTCCGCTGTTTCAGAGATGAAGATTTACGAGCGGATCGCCAGCCTGAATTTACCCAGATTGATATGGAACTCTCCTTTGTTGGTGAAGACGATATCATGGAGATCACCGAAGGGTTGATCAAAGAGGTTTTCAAAAAAGTTCGAGGCATTGATATTGAGACTCCGTTTGAACGTATAACATATCAGGAGTCAATGGCAAGATTCGGCATTGATCGTCCAGATATGCGTTTTGGTTTAGAGCTGTGCGAAGTCTCTGATATTGTAAAAAATACTGGCTTTAAAGTATTTGCATCTGCTGTTAAAAACGGCGGTATTGTTAAGGCTGTTAACGTAAAAGGCGGGGGCGGAGTAGATGGCGGCTCTGGAATGACCCGAAAAGAGATTGATGAGCTGACAGCGTTTGCAGCAATCTACAAGGCTAAAGGTCTTGCATGGATTAAGGTTAAAGAGAGTGATTGGCAGTCTCCGATTGCAAAATTTTTCACAGAAGATGAGAAGGCAGCCTTAAAAGAGCGTCTAAATATGGAGGTTGGCGATCTGATCTTCTTTGTTGCTGACAGTGTAAAAGTTACAAACGAAGCTCTTGGACAGCTTAGAAATGAGCTTGGAAGAAGGCTCAATCTGATTGATAATAATGTCTATCGTTTTGTCTGGGTTACCCATTTTCCTCTGCTTGAGTATGATGAGACAGAAAAACGGTATCAGGCTCTGCACCACCCATTTACATCACCTCTTGAAGAGGATATTGACAACCTTGAATCTGATCCGCTGAATGTCCGTTCAAGAGCCTATGATATGGTTCTAAACGGCACAGAGATTGGAGGAGGAAGTATCCGTATCCACTCAACAGAGCTTCAAGAGCGGGTTTTGAATCTGCTTGGCATTGGTAAAGAAGAGGCTCAGGAGAAATTTGGTTTTCTCTTAAATGCACTGGGATCAGGAACTCCTCCGCATGGCGGACTTGCATTTGGTTTTGACAGACTTGTGATGCTTTTGTGCCAAGAAGAGTCCATACGTGATGTTATTGCATTTCCAAAGACACAAAAAGCAACATGCCTTCTTACTGATGCTCCGTCAGTGCCGACAATTGCACAGCTGCAAGAGCTGTCAATTAAAGTGTCAAAACTTGAAGAGTGATAGATAAATCTTTTCATTTATCCCAATTTCAAACTTTGTCGAATATAGTTGAAAATAAACATAATTAATTAAAGTTAAATATGAATGAAATATACCTTCAATTAAGAGAAGAGTCCCGAAAAATTGTGGCAGAATTGCCTGTGCCTAAATTTTATCAGCACTTTGCCAAAGAGGTGAACTTATCTCGGCAGATGCTCGACTCTAATCCTGTGCTTGTTAGAATCAAGCAGGAGATAAGACCTCTAATTGAAGATGATTTCGGACATGGAGTGCTCCACTCTGATTTAGTCTGCGTTGATGCAGGTGCAATCGTTCAGATTGAGATGCAGCAGAATATAGAAGAATCTCAATCTGAACTAAAAGGCGGAAAAGAGACCAAAGCCTTTTTAAATCAATCCAACCATACCAACAGTATAGAAAATCTGAACAGCAAAATAGTAAATCAAATTATGCTTGTTCAGACAGCTGGGCTTCTGCATGACATTAAAAGAAAGGAAAAAGAGCATTCAGCAGCAGGGGCAGAGTTTGCAAGACAATTTTTATCAAGTGGAAGTTATCCGTTTACATCTGATGAGATTGATATTGTGTGCAGTGCAATAAGTGAACATGAGGCATTTCAAGGTAGCAGCGGAGGGTTGAGAAATCATCCACCAAAACGATCTCTTATCTCAAACTCTCTTTATGATGCTGATAAATTTAGATGGGGACCTGATAACTTTACCCATACAGTTTGGGATATGGTAATGTTTTCAAATGTTCCTTTAGCTGAATTTATCAGACGGTATCCTGCTGGAATGTCCTCACTGGAAAAAATCAAGAATACCTTTAGAACAGATACAGGTAAGCTCTATGGTCCTGATTTTATTGTTATTGGCATTGAAACAGGTAACCGTCTTTTAAAAAGAATCAAAGCATTGAATATCATTAAAGAGCAATGAGATGATTTTATGAATATCTTGAAACTCAGTTTTTTTGTACACTAAAGCCCCTATTTTTTTTTACGCACAATATTGGCGTATTAAATACAAGGGCAGAGAGTTCTTGCTCCCTTTGTACCTCAAGCTGCAAAGATTTTGTATCAATTTCAAAATACTTTGAAATTACCTCAACAATATCCTTCTGAAGGTTTTCCAGAGTCATCTCATTGATTTCCAACTTATCATAGACAAGGGCGAACTGTAATCTCTTCTTTGCAGTATCCTTACTAGATGTCTTCCCTGAAAATCTTTTTATAAACTCGTTAAACATGGAATATATCCTTATTTGGTCAAACCTAATTTCTGTATAATCATGCTCCAAACGCCTGTTTTCATTGCAGTAGGAACTTGTATGGGCAGCTCTGTCTCTCCATTTATTCTCTTTGCAATTCTTCTGAATGCCTGACCAGCTAACGACTGGTTCTGCATAACTAAAGGAACACCTGAGTTGGTGGAGATTACAACTTGATTATCCATAGGAACAAGCCCTAAAAGATCGATAGAGAGCACATCCATAACATCCTCATGGCTCAACATATCTCCTCTTGCAACCATTTCAGGCATTATTCTGTTTACAATAAGGCGAGGTGTTATAGATCGTGAATATAAAAGACCAATAACCCTGTCTGCATCTCTTATAGAAGAGACATCAGGAGTACAGATCACAATAGCCTCGTCTGCTGCTACAACCGAATTTTCAAATCCTTTTTCAATACCTGCTGGTGAGTCCATAATAACATAGTCAAACTCACTTTTTAGCTGCTTTGCAACCCTTTGGACTCCAAGAGGGGTAAGAACATCCTTATTATCACTTTGCGAGGCTGGTACTAAAAATAGGTTCTCAATTCTCCTATCTCTTATCAACGCCTGAGATAAATTACACCGTTTGTTGACCACATCAACAATGTTAAAAACTATCCTATTCTCAAGTCCTAAAACTACATCTAAGTTTCTAAGACCTATATCCATATCAATGACAGCAACCCTATTACCTTCAAGGGCAAGGGCAGCACCGATAGAAGCTGTAGCCGTTGTTTTACCTACGCCACCTTTTCCTGATGTCACTACGATTATTTTGCCTTCCAATTAACACCTCGTTTTAAATTGTCAATATTACTAATAATTAATACATGACATTGAGATAACTACATTATAGTTGGCCACGGAAGTTTTCCAAATGGCTGAAGTTTCAGGTAATCCTGAAGTGCAATTTTACCATCTTGAACAGTTGCAAATACTGTCTTGGAAGTTAGGTTAGTATTATTAGATTCTAAAGATATTACACCACCAATTTGAATATTTGGGGTTTTAAAATCAAGTGCTATTACAAACGCATCTTCATCGTCTGGATAGCCCGCATAAACATCTCCTTGCAGAGAACCAAGTACAATAATATTACCAGCTGCTATAAGTTGTGCACCAGGGTTCACATTACCTGCAATTATAAGATGTCCTTTTGTCTCTATCTTCTGACCAGATCTAACTCTACCTGCTAATATAAGAGCATCGCTTCTATCATTAATCCACCCTTTGCTCATAATATTACCATGACGATTATTAACTAAACTTTTATGTCTGTCAAATTCAGCATTAATAGAGTTTTTTCGAGTTGCCTGAGTAACGCTGCCAACATTGAAGCGACTTTTAAGTAACAATCTTATGTTACTTATTAAATCATCATAACCTTCAACCTCTCCAATATCAAGAACGACTTTTGCATTTATTGTAAGATGTTTAAGTCGTTCAAAAAGTTCGGCTATATCTTTGTATATAGTCTCTTGAGGTGATTGAGGGTTTATTGTTACCCAGAATCCGTCTCCAACCCCTTTTAGTTTAACTGCTGGAATCTCGTTAGACAGTATATTGCATTCCATTTCATGGTGTGACTTCAACCTATTTTATACCTCATTAGCTCTATTTTTTTAATTTTTACTATAAAAAATTTTAGTGTCCACTATAAAAAACCGCTATCATGGTGTCAAGATTGAATATTTAGCTCTGCATGATTGAGCAAAATCTTCAGGATAGTGACCATTAATCCATCTAAGCTGTGCCTCACTGAACGCACCAGGAGAGTCAGGCATTTTTGGCATAAAAGCATACAGTAACCGCTGGTCGGTATCAGAAGAATCAAATCGCTTCGAGAACTCAATTGATGTTACCATCTTAGCTCCCATAAGCTCAAGAATCTTCAAGGCAGTAAGAATGCCTCTATCTAAAGAGTGTCTCATTGAAAAATCAGCCTCAAGAATATTCCCGCACGGTTTAACAGCCATCAGTTGAAGCTCCCACTGAGATGTTTGGGCTTTAGGAACGAACAGCATGACGTTTTCATCCTCATATACTATAAGGCTTGATGGTAAAGAGCTTTTATTATTAGCTTTATTCTCTATTATTAATGAGTCAACTCTTTTATTACACCTAATGGCATTGATATAGTTATCAAAAAACGACCTACCTGTTATGTTTTTGTAAGATGCAATAAACTCAGCAACCATATCTCCGCAGGCATAACTTAAGAATGGGGGATTATCTTCTGGTTTTAATAAAGTCTGACCGTTCGATTTGCTTGGAGTGACGGTCTCTAATTTGCTACTATTTGGTACTCTCTTTGGAATCATAGCATACTGCTGATGAATTTGCTGGTGAGATGCGTGGAGTCTGTATCCAGATTGAGCATAATCAAAACCAAAATTCCACCCCCATAAAGAGGCATTAAAGGTAAGCTCTTTATCTCTATTTTTCTTTAAATAAGTAATTATATCAACTCTCAACTCTTCAAGTTTATCAGAAGATATTGTTTTAAAAGTTGAAGTAAAACAAATATTTAACTGTTCTGCTAAACGAAGATAGGTTCTCTGATAGTAAAGATGACGCATGCCGGTCATATCTGCCATTGTCAGATCGCTTACACGATACCGCACAGAGTCATCTGCCATATTTGCAGCAAAATGCCCCCAAGGGATATAGCTGTTTCTTCTTAAATATTCAAACACATGGCTTCTATTTTTATCGTCACGCCACTCCCCTGTAATTTCACTCTTACCCTGAATTCCCGGTCTTAACACCATCACTCTCTTATAACTATCGGGAAGATAGGGGTTATTGACAATCAACTCAAAGATTGTGTGATCTTGTATATCTGGAACAACATCGCCACTTCTGTTTTTTTTAAACAAAAGTCCAGATGGATTACCATCTTCATCAAATACAACCTTACAGCAAAGAGGAATAAGAGAAATTAGATCGTCAGGTTCTGTTGTGCTTTGAGCAAGGGCAATTTTGAGAGGATAGGGTAAACTTAATAAAAAATTTTGAAATGTAGAAGGTTCTACTTTGTTAAAGAGATTTTTACTATCAGCAAACCAATTATTAAACATTTTACTTAACGAACAGTCACAAGAAGCTGGAATAGCTATACTCTCAGCTTTCCTAACTTTTGTATCTGCCCAAGCAGAGTTGATATATGTTGTTCCACGAAAAGAAAATGGATTTGCAATTTCATAAATAACATCTGCTGCTCTCTCTTTAACATCTATATCTGGGAAATTAACCTCATTGTTTACTAAAGTATTGTCTTGTAAAATTCCAAGAGGCTCAATGTATCTATTTTCTCGTAAAAGTGTCACATTAAAGGCTGGCTTATGGACACCAACAGTAAACTGACCATCTTCAGAGACACAACTTCTTAAAACTTTCTCTATGTTTAAAGAGTTCTGAGAATGCTCCATTATCTATTCCTTAAATTGAAACCTAAGTTATAGTTTGCCAAAATTTTAATCACCAAAAAAGGAACTGGTTTTGATCAAACAGTTTGTAATATTTTTAGTTTTACAAGCTCATTTTATTTTATCCACACCAGTTGCAATATTAAAACAGTAGTCACCCATTTTTTCATAGTTTGAAAGAAGTGATATATATAGAAGTCCAGCATCAACAGAACAGTTATTTTGTCTAAGCCTCTCTATATGATCGTTTCTCATCCTCTCTCTCATA
>CAYRLG010000051.1:0-14575 GCA_964425195.1 uncultured Desulfobacterales bacterium | reverse complement strand
AAGCTCAGAGATACGTTTCAGCTCACCTGTTTGTATGTCATATAGAAAAGCATCACCACTTTTTTGGGGAATATCATACTATCTATCTTCAACTTTCATAAGAAGAAAAGCACCTGCAATAAATAGAAAAAGAAGGCTCAAAACACCCCAGCGACTCTCACCTGTTATTCTGCTTACAACTCCCATCATAAATGGACCCGTTATAGCTGCAAACTTGCCAAATATATTGTAAAATCCAAAGAACTCACCGCTCTTTTGAGAGGGAATAAGAGATGCAAAATAACTTCGGCTCAGTGCCTGTAATCCTCCCATAGATGATGCAACAAGAAAGGCGATAAACCAGAATGCAGCAACCTGAAGATTGGAATCAGTTATTGAAGGCAGTGCAAATGCAATACATGAGACAATGCTGTAAACAATAATACCTGATAAAATCATATTTTTAGCTGAAAATCTCCTTGCAAGTCTGCCATAAAGAAGTGCAAAAGGAAATGCTACAATCTGAATAAATAGAATAACAACAATAAGCAGAGTAACACTAAATCCTAAATCCCTGCCATAGGCACTGGACATGCTTATAACAGTATCCACACCGTCAATATAGAAAAAATATGCTGCCAAAAACAGAAACGCTTGCCGATGGCTGGTTCTAATCTCTTTAAATGTTTGAGCTATACGCCTGAAGCTCTCTGAAATAGGAGAGGAAGATTTTGGAAGAGAGTTTTTCTGTTTAACATTTTTTATCATGGGTATTGAAAAAACAGCCCACCAGATAACAACAATAATAAATCCTGCCTTTGTCTGAAACACAGGTAATGTCCCTGTTGCAGAGTCTTTCCAGATGATAAGTGAAATAATGAGCAAGAATGGAATTACACTGCCAATATATCCCCAAGCATAACCCATTGATGAAACTTGATCCATTCTTTCCCTGCCTGATGCCACATCTACAATAGCAGCATCATAAAAGATATTGGCGCCAGCCCACCCAACCCGTGCAAGAACAAAGAGTATCAAACAGATAAGCCACATCCCCTCGCCTACAAACACGAGTGAAAAGCTGAACAGCAAACCAATAGATAGGAACAATCTAAATAGTTTCATCTTCTGATCGTTATAATCTGCAAGTGTTCCTAAAATCGGAGATAGCAATGCAAGAATAAGAGATGATGCTGAATTAGCAAATCCCCAATTGGCAGTTGAAACAGCATCAGCTATACCTTTTGAGGAGTAATCTTTAAAAAAGATCGGCATGATGGCTGTTACCATAACAAGAACAAATGCAGAATTTCCAACATCATAGAGTACCCAGCTTTTTTCTTCTTTTGTTAGCTTCATAAAAAAACTCCGGTAATTTAAAAAAGATTGTAGAGATAAAAATGTGGAATATGATCCATGGAAAAATAGCTTTATCTATAGATTCTAAAGCAAGCCTTAAAAATTGCTTTATTGAGATAGATATAATCTGTTATGAGTATTTCAAAACGTTCATAATAATCAATATAAAAGAGTAATGGAGACTAAAAAATGGATTATAATAGAAAACTCTGCGTTCTTTGCTTTTATGCCCTGTTAAGTCTGTTGATAATCAATTTTTTGTTTGTAATACCCTTACAAGGAGAGCAGAAAGATAACATATCTAAGAATATTTCAGAAACATTTCTTAATACCCTTTCTGAACAAGAACGATTATGGTTAAGCTATCATCCTGTAATTAGCGTAGCATTGGATCCGGGCTGGTCTCCTGTAGAATTTATTGATGAAAATGGTAAACAGTGTGGCATGAGCGTAGATTATTTAGAACTCGTGGAGCAGAGATTGGGTATGAAGTTCAAACGGGTGGAGAACCTTAGCTGGTCAGAGTCATATAGAAAACTAAAAAATTGGGAGATTGATATGACTACAAGTGTAGCTGTAACTCCACAACGCCTTGAATTTTGGTCATTTACTAAGCCTTATATGAACATACCTATCGTTATTGCCACTCATACTGATGTAAGTTATATCGCCGATTTGAGAGAGCTTTCTGGTAAAGATATTGCTGTGGTAGAAGGTTATGCCATTGTTGACTGGATAACTAAAGATTATCCAAATATTAACATGGTAAAAGTTAAAACAGCTCTTGAAGGTCTTAGGAAGCTACAGCGAGGAGAAGTATTTGGCTATATTGATAATTTGTTAATTATCGGCGATTATCAGGCAAAAATGCAAATCTCAAATATCAAAATTGCAGGACATACCCCTTATATAAATGCCCAATGTATGGCTGTTAGAAAAGATTGGACACCTCTTGCTGGAATCCTTCAGAAGGCATTAGAATCAATTTCTGAGAGTGAACGTAATGAAATTTACAGGAAGTGGTTGCCTGTCCGTTATGAACATGGATTCAATTATAAACTCTTCTGGCAGATTCTTATTATATTTACTGTAATTATTTTAACACTAATAGTTTGGAATCGTAAACTTACTGAAGAGATAAAATCTCGTAAAAAGGCGGAAGAGGATAACGCTAAACTTCAGGCTCAATTAAACCATTCACAAAAAATGGAGTCCGTAGGAAGGCTTGCTGGTGGAGTTGCTCACGATTTCAACAACATGCTAATGGTTATCATGGGTAACACCGAAATAGCTATGGAGGGCGTTGAAACTGATGGTGAGGTATATCAATCTCTCACTGAGATCAAAATAGCGGCAGCTCGCTCTGCTGATCTTACCCGACAACTTCTGGCTTTTGCCCGCAAACAGACCATAGAACCTAAAATAATTGATCTTAATGAGGCTTTAGAAGGTATGCTTAAAATGTTGAAACGATTAATCGGAGAGAATATTGAGCTTATTTGGCTAAAAGGTATAGACCTTTGGAAGGTAAAAGTTGATCCATCTCAAATTGACCAGATATTAGCTAACCTCTGCGTAAATGCTAAAGATGCAATAAATGAACGTGGTAAATTAGACGATATCGGGAAAATAACTATTGAGACTGGTAATATATCGTTTGATGAACACTATTGTTCTGAACATATAGTAGAAGCTCTGCCGGGTAACTATGTCCGTCTAACTGTTAGTGATGATGGTTGTGGTATGGACAATGAGACTATTACAAAAATATTCGAGCCGTTTTTTACAACAAAAGAGCATAACAGAGGTACTGGACTTGGTTTAGCAACTGTTTATGGTATTATCAAACAGAACAAAGGCTTTTTAGATGTTTACAGCGAACCAGGTAAAGGCACTACTCTCAATATTTATCTGCCACAGTATATTATTGGAGAATCAAAATAAACTGGGCTGTAAATAAATAGATAATATGAAATGGCTATCTTTCAACTTCATCACAAAAATCTCTGAATGCCGATTCTAAAGATGTAAAGAGCTTTTCTATTTCTACAATGTTCTCAAGATTACTGGATTTTTGCTCAATTATTTTTGCAAGTTCAGATAGTACACCTGCTCCAATATTCATCGCTATACCTTTTAATGAATGGGCATTACAATAGATTTTATCAAGCTCTTTTGTCTCTATTCCTATTCGTAAATCAGATAAAATAGCCGGAACCCTGTTTAGGAATATAGATATCAGCTTATCATAAAACTCCATATCATTGCTGATCCTGAGAAGAAATTCATTTCTATTAAAAATCAATAACTTATTGTTTGTGTAGCCATTTTGATCTTCATTTAAGCTATTTTGAGCGGTATGATCATCATCAGGCGTTTCATTAAAAGCAGGTATAGATATATCTCCGCTCACAGGCTCAATTGTTAGTGACTCAATTGAATCGATTAGAGTTTCGGATTGACAATGTCGAGACTCTGTTGTTCCAATTTTAAATTCATCAGGTAAAAACCGCTCAATAACATTAAAAAGCTCCTGCTGTCTGAATGGTTTGGACAGATAAAAATCCATTCCTTCAGCAAGACATCTATCTCTATCATCTTTAAAGGCATCTGCTGTTAATGCAACAATTGGAGCACGTCTTTTTCCATTTTCAAATTCCCTTATTTTACGAGCTGCCTCAAATCCATTCATTTCAGGCATGTGAATATCCATAAAGATTAGAGCAATATCATTAACAATAAACTTTTTAACAGCATCTTTTCCATTAAATGCCTCTATAACCTCAAATCCCATTCCAGTAAGATTTGCCTTGATAATCAGCATATTTATCTCATTATCCTCAGCAACAAGAATCTTACCTGTATAGGATGGCCAGAGTAAGGTGTCTGACTCCTTGTCTGACCAATCTTCATACTGTTTCCCATAAACATCTCTGCACAAAGAAGAATGATCTGCAACTGGTAAATTAAGATTTACAATAAATGTGGTTCCCTTGTTAATAGAGCTTGTGACATTTATAGTTCCGTTCATCATTTCAACTAACCGTTTGGATATGGCAAGTCCTAAACCAGTACCACCATACTTGCGGGTAGTAAACTCTTCAGCTTGAGTGAAACTCTCAAAAATCGTTTCAAGCTTATTTTCAGGAATACCAATACCAGTATCTTTAACAGAAATTACCACCGGAAACATTGCAAAATCATTTTCTATTTTATCGTAATCCTCTTTATTACTATATTTCAAGCTGTGATCACTTGACACTTTTTTTACAGAGACCTTAATCTCTCCTTTTTCCGTAAATTTAACAGCATTACCAACAAGGTTTAATATGATCTGACGAATTCTTATTGGGTCACCAATAAATAGCTTAGGGATATCAGGTTCGATCTCTGTATAAAGTAAAATACCTTTTTTAGTGGCTTTGTAATTCATCATAAATAGACATTTTTGAACCACCTCACAAAGATTGAATCTAATATTTTCAAGCTCAATTCGATCTGCTTCAATTTTGGAGAGATCTAAAATGTCATTGATAATGTCAAGCAGAGCATAAGCAGAATATCTAAGATTTTTAAGGTAACTCTTTTGTGTATCTGTCATATTGGTTGTCAAAAGCAGATCTGTTAAACCTATAATACCGTTCATAGGAGTACGGATTTCATGGCTCATAGTAGCTAAAAAACGGCTTTTGCTTAAATTAGCTGATTCTGCTTCGTCTTTAGCTTTTTCAAGCCGTATCTTGCTCTCTAATAGTCTGTTTTCCATAGCTTTGCGTTCCGTGATATCTGTTACAACAGCAAGAGAACGTACAAAGTTGCCATACTCATCCATTTCTGAAATTGCAGAAAGCAAGGTTTCCATAATTTCGCCACTCTTTTTTAAAAACTGGTAAGCAGCATCATTAATAAAACCGTTTTGGAAGAACTGAGGAATATATACTAATCGAGCATACTCTTTAGTTGTTTCTGTAAGAAATTCTGTAAAGTGCCGTCCTATAACTTCAGAGCGGTCATAGCCCATAACTTTAAGCCAATAATCACTAACGCTTACCAAAGTACCTGTTTTATCTATAGACTGAAGCATCACAGGAGTATTATTATAAATAGAGCGGTATCTCTCTTCATTAGTACGCATTGCCTGTTGTGCGTACTCTCGCTCTGTAATCTCCTGTTCAAGCTCTTCATTCAATCTTTCAAAAAGGGAAGCCTTCTCTTCAAGCTGTTTTAGCATCGGATTGGTGATCTTTATAAATAAAATAGCACCTGATACGACAAACACGAGAGTAAATAGTCCGGCAATCAATCCCGCTTTGATAAAAGGTTCACGGATTTCAGAAATGTCTATCTTTACAACAACTGCCAGATTAAAGAGACTAATCGGCTCGTATGCTGCAAGAACAGTGTTACCACTATAATCAGTTACGATAATAGTTCCAGACTCTCCTGATAATGCTCTTTGTAGAACTTGCCCAAATTCAGAGGCTAAATTTATGGGTTTATTTTCAATATCTACATGTCCATGACCGTGACTCATCAAAATGACTATCTGTTTTTCTTTTTTTTGCGTAAGAAGCAGCTCTCCTGTCTTTCCAAAACTGTCAAAACGTTTATATGTTTCATTGATCTGTTTAAGAGCCGCTTCAAATGCTTTTTCAGGGTAATCTTTATTATTATCTATGTTGAATTGAGCAATAGATTCCATAAGACGTGCCCGTGCTTTTACGCTTACCACAAGCCTCGCCTCTTGTGCTTCAAACGACGTGTGATATAAAATAACAGTAGTGATTCCTGCAATCATAAGTGATGAGCAGGTCATAATCACAATCAGCAATAAAATTCTTTTGCGTTCGGTCATTTACTTTAATTCTATCAGGATTTCAGCCAAAACAATATTGTTGAGCTACTAACACCTAATTGTTAATAGTTCTAACTTACTCACACATTTAAAATCAAACTTATCAATGGGTGAATTATGTTTACGAGCATTAACAATTAATTCATGTTTGTCAACTAAAAACAGGGTCAATCAGCCCTCCTTTCATTTTTCTCCTTTATAGAGCCTCTATCTTTAAAAATTTACTTTTTTAAGATCAATTTCGATTTCACACTCTGACGAGCCAGACATATATTTGGCATTAAAGCCCAATTTTTTAGCAAGTTTTAGCATCTGCCTATTTTCTGAAAGAACAACTCCCCATACAGTCTCAAGCCCTTTTTTTGCCGCAAAAGAGAGACAGCGTTTAAGCAAAGCAGCTCCAATCCCTTTTCCATGCCATTTATCTCCAAGTACAATCGAAAATTCTCCTTTTTTACAATTATGCTCAAAAATAACTCTGGCAACTCCAACCATAATCTGATCGTCACCATCTCCCATAAGGGCAACAAGTGCGATCTCTCTATCATAATCAATCTGTGTAAGCCTAATAAGCATACTTTGTGAAAGAATTTTTAATGGTGTAAAAAATCTGTAATAGACACTTTTAGGAGAGAGTGAAGAGAAATGTTCAACCATGAGCGGGGCATCGCTTGGTCTTATTGGTCTTATAAAAATTTTTTCATGTTCTATAGTTTCATCTTCAGATTCATACTCAAAAGGGTAACTACTGATAACCAACTGCATTGGTGGCTTAAAATCAGATTTTTTAATAACAGCTTTCACTCTGGTAATATTAGGAGTTCCACCTTTAACAATTATAGGATTAATCTGAATCTCTTTGATTTCAGGAAAATCTGTGACTAAGCGAGAGAGACGAATCAGAATATCTTCAACAAGTTCACAATTTAATGGTTTTATATGAAAATAGCCCTTAAATACTTTGGATATTCGGCTCTCTTCCATAAGCCTATGTGCAAGAAGGCTATCTAATGGTGGAAGCCCAGTTGCTATATCTTCTACAATATCTGTCATTACTCCTCCGATACCAAAACAGATTACCGGACCAAAAGCACTATCTAAGCTTGCACTCATCATAAGCTCGTAATCCACTTTTGGGATATCAGAATCAGATTCTTTTAAATTTAGATAGATACCATAAGCCTCAACTAACTTTTTTGTCTCCAACTCATTTAGTACAATATGAACTGGTTCATTATGTACTTTGTTACTATTTCCTATATGCTCTTTTTGTAATAATTCCAATTGATTAACTTGCTCTAATGCAGAGTCAATAACAGATTGCGCATCTTTCCGGTTGATCAAAAGACGTTTATCTTTTCGTACAGGAATCTGCTGAAGCATCTCAATGTTTCTTGTATACTGGCAAAGATTTGCAAATGCTCTGACACCACGCTCTGGAGTGTTGTAGGATATAATTTCATATTTACTAAAAATATCTTGAAAAGTTTGCCTATTTGTACATGCCGTGAATACAGGAATTTTTACAGTTTTAAGATACTGAGCAAGAGAGTTGATAGACGATTCATCATGTAAGTAGGTGGTAGAAGAATTTACAGGATCACTCTGTGTATAAATAATCAAAAGAGAATCTGTTTCAGGAGCTTCAATACAGGTTCGTATATTATCGAGATATTCTGTAAAAGTAGCATTGTCTGGAATAACTACAGGATTTCCATTATTGAACTCTGACGGCTTCATTCCATAAGAACCAAGTGCATCCACAGCCATAGTACCTATACCGTCAGAGTTAGTTATAATAGTGAGTTTTGAAACCTTAGGACTTTTTCGTATAGAGATAAACTTTGCACAGTCAAACATCTCCTCAAAATCGTTCACTCTAAGAACACCTGCCCTTTTAAATGCTGCATCGTACAGAGAGTCTCTATATGCAAAGTTGCCTGTTCTTCTTGATTTAAGAACAATTATAGGTTTAACACGGGATACAGAACGTGCCGAACTCATAAATTTACGGATATTTTGGATATTTTCAATGTAAATAAGGATACTTTCAACTGTGTGCATAGCCCCTAATTTATCAATAATCTCTGATAAATCTAAATTTTCAGTAGAGTCTGAATCCAAATTTATAAAATGGCTAAAACTAATACTTTCCCGAATAGCGAGATCTCGGATAAAACCGTTCATATCTCTCCGCTGACAGATAAAAGCGACTCTTCCTGATAAGTTGCTTGAATTTATTGTATCCATATCCTCTCCTTATCCTCTTTTTGCCCACTACACCAAACTTAATATTAGATTATCCATACCGTCATCTCTCTTGCTGTATGGATAATCTTCCAAGCTACTCGTCCAATATTAAAATCATTTACATTCGAAAGCCCTCTTCTTCCAACAACAATAGTATCACATCTCTCCTCTTCAGCAGCTTTTGCAATAGCTCCGGCTCTTGTACCTACACCAGTTATAATTTTACGTTCAATATCAAAGGTCTTTACGCCTGCTTTTTGAAGAATTTCTGTAGCTCTCCTCATGTTAGTCTCAACCTCTTCAAATACGCAATCTACGCACTCTGAAACATCTTTTTTATATCTATCACCTGAATAGATATCATAGTCTCTCAACACTGTACAAAGAACAACTTTACAACCTTTGTCTGCTATTGATTTTGCTGTAAATTCAACAGCTCGTTCAGAACCTTCTGATCCATCAATACCTATAAGAATAGCATTACGAATTTTAGTTAAACCAGCTAAGAGAACCGGTGTACCAGAAAGTTTTTCCACAACTTTTGTTGTAGTGCTTCCCATTATCATGTGTAGTAGAGCACCATAGCCACGTCTTCTAATCAACAGAGCAAAATATCCCTTTTGTGCCTCTGAAATAATATCTCGTGCAACCCCTTTTTGTCGGTTTCTAATATCGATTATTATATCTTCTGGTTTATAGCCTGCTGTTATGAGTATATTTTTTGCTCTATCCATAAACTCTTCCATTGTAAGCCTGCGTTGAACCCCCCAACCCTTTACCTGTTCTGCTCCATTACGACTAAATGGTGCTCTGCCCATATCCCAGTAAGATTCAGGAACATCACTGAATACATGGTATAGAACAATCTTTTTGTCGTGAAATGGTGCGAAATCGTATAGATACTCAACAGTTTTCATAGACCTTTCAGACCCATCAAGGGCGACAAGAATAGTGTTGCTCTTATCCTCATTGTGGTTAGCAGATTGTGCCGTCAGACTATTATTAATATCGTTACTATTAGTGTTAGTCATAATGCCTCCTTATAGTTAATAGGGTATGGACTTTGATTATATTACTTCCTTCTACGATAATAGAATTTTTATTTGTTTAGTAATTTTTACTAATAATTATAATAGCAAGTCACATGCCAATATCCATATTAATCGATAATTCACCTCTTAACCCCTTGCCATATCATCTTATCAGAGTAGAGAGGTTTTTCAGTTTTACTTCAGTTGTGGATGTAAATAGAACCCTCTGTGTCCATATAGTTTACACTCTGTAAAATATATGGACAAAAGAGTTATCTTCAGTAGCTAAGAAATGCCCTATGAAGTGGATTCATCATTTATGGCATTGAATTTGCTCTGTTCACTCAACGATAACCAGCTTGATATAAATGCAGGAGTATAACTATAAAACTGAGATGCGATGGTATTATATTATGACAAAGGTTTTTCCTTTACATATTTTAGTGACGGATCTTAACCACCACGTACGCAATCTTCTGCAAAGAGAGCTAACAAAGGCAGGCTATATTGTTTATTCAGCAGGAAATAAAAAGGAGGTACATCAGGTGCTATGTAGTGTAAAATCACTGGATTTGATCATATTAGATCCAGAGCTGTTTGAGATATTTGGAGAATCATTTTTAATGGAACTCAAGGAAAAAATAGCTCAAACACCTATTATTCTCCACTCATTCCAAGACTTGCTTCCTGATGTTGATAATCAAGGAAATATCAAAATTGTAGAAAAAAACGAACGAAGCATATTTTCGCTAAAAAAGATTATTGAGGAGTTATACTCTAAGCGGGCATGAATTGAACTTTTTATATCTAAAGGTAGAGACCCACAACCGTGAGTCTCTACAATTTAGCTCACCTTGTTTCTGTAAACGATAAAATAGGTTACAGGAATAACTACCAATGTAAATATAGTAGATGCAATCAAGCCAAATATCAACGCCCATGCAAGTCCTGAAAATACGGGGTCAAGGGTAATTGGGACAGAGCCAATTACAGTTGTTAAAGCAGTAAGTAGAATAGGACGCATCCTTATCGCACCGCTTTGCAAAATTGCATCTTTAAATGGAGTTCCAGACTTTACAGCATCTTGTATAAACTCAATCAAAACCAACGAGTTTCTGATAACAATTCCACCAAGTGCAATCATGCCTATCATGCTGGTTGCAGTAAAAAAAACAGGATTTTCAAACCCGCCAACTGCTGAAGCTCCAAATGTGTTTAACAGCATAAATCCTGGCATAATGCCAAGAAGAGTAAGCGGAATTGCCATCATGATCAAAATTGGCATAAAAAATGAACCAGATTGAATGATAAGCAAAATATAGATTCCAACCAATGCAGCAGCAAATGCAATGCCCATATCTCTGAAAACATCTATTGTTATCTTCCACTCACCCTCCCCTGCCCAATCAACTCTTGTTCCAGAAGGCATAGGATCATCTTTCATGCGAGACTGCATATCAAGCACAGCCTCAGCAGGAGCACGTCCGGCAGTTTCAGCAAGCACATAAACTACACGCTCAAGATTTTTATGAAAAATGGTCTTTTCATTTTTCAACATTTTTACATCAACAAGCTCGGCAAGCGGAATCATCTTTCCCCCAGTTGAATCCATTGAATAACCTTTAACTGGTATTGCCTTTATATCAGAGATGCTTGATTTCATAGCCCTTGGAATAGTTACCCTTATTTTTAAAGGCTGACGCTCTCTTGGCAGATGGACAAATGCAGGCACAGCACCGTTTAACGCACCGCTTAAAGTCGATATGATTGTACCTGCATCAATGCCGTGCAAAGCTGCCTTCTCTCTGTCAATTGTAAACTCAATGCGATCGCTGTCAGACTCTGCCATATCGTTTATATCAACAACAAAAGGCTCTTGTGACATTATTTTTTTAAGATGTTCTGCTGATTTGATAAGTTGGTTATATGGCATATCAAAAGTTGAGTAGATTTCTCCTACAATAGTTGAGAGAACTGGGGGACCAGGAGGCACTTCAACTAATGTAATTGATGCTCCACTTTCGCGAGCAATCGCTTCAAGGTCTGTTCTTAGCCTCAGCAAAATAGCGTGGCTCTGCTGATCACGCTTATCTTTGGAAAGAAGATTGACCCTTATATCTGCATACTGCCCCCCCTTTCTCAGATAGTAGTGGCGAACCATGCCGTTAAAGTCCATTGGGGAACTCTCACCGCTGTATGAGATAATTGAAGTTACTTCAGCAACATTTTGCAGATAATCTTCAAACTGTTGAACAACTGAATCTGTTCTCTCTAAAGTTGTTCCTTCATCCATATCAATGATAATTTGAAACTCATTTTTATTGTCAAATGGAAGAAGTTTTAAAGGCACGTATCTAAATATGGCAAGAGAACATGATAAAATTAGAAGAATAATAACCGTTGCAAATAAAAGAAAGCGTTTAAATCCAGAATTTAAAAAAGGCTCAAGAATAAAACGATATACTTTGAAAAGACGGGTAGATGTTACAGAAATTTTTTTGGATATATCATCTATTCTATCTATATCATCTGACGCACCATAGGTAGATGAGGATTTTAGCATCATATATGAGAGCCAAGGTACAAAAGTAAGAGCACAAAGAGTTGAAAAAGTTACAGTTAAAGGGACATTTGCAGCCATTGGAGCCATATATGGTCCCATCATTCCAGTTATAAAAAAGAGCGGAAGAAAACAGGCAATAATAGCAAGCGTTGACATGATAACAGGGGGTAAAACTTCGTCAACCGCCCTTAAAGTTGCCTTAAATGGATCAAGAATACCGTTGATAATATGACGCTGGATATTTTCGACATTGGTGATAGGATCATCAACAACCAAACCAAGCGATAAGATAAGTGCAAACAGTGTTACTCTGTTAATCGTGTAACCAAACAGATAGTTTACAAAAAGGGCAAGGGCAAAACTTATAGGAACTGCAACCGCAACAATGAAAGCCTCTTTAAGACCCAATGTAAATGCAAGCAGAACAACAACAGAGGCAACAGCAAATATAAGAGAGCTTAAAAGTTCACCAACTTTTTCGTGAGCACTCTCTCCATAGTTGCGTGTAACTTCAGCATAAATGCCATCAGGTATTATTTTACTCTCTAACTTTAGCTTTTCAAACTCCTTAATTATATTTTCTGCCACTGCAACTGCATTTGTCCCCTTTTTCTTAGATATTGCAAGGGTTATGGCATTATACTTCTTATTTGAGCTAATCTCTTTTGTACCTATTTGGGGCGTATCTTTTTTTGAAAAGGTAGAACTATTTGTCTCTGCAATTTTGTTTTGTGAAATATCTCTTGCATAGATGTGAGAAAAGAGGAGTCGCGTATAGCTATCTGCTTCGTCAGGTCTATCTTCAATATTAGCAACATCCCTTAAATATACAGGTCTGCCTTGAGCCACACCAACAATCAGGGATTTGACTTCATCAATTTCAGAAATAAAAGAGCTTGCAGAGACTAAATACTCTTTATCTGTTTTTGAGAAACTTCCTGCTGTAAGTGAGGCATCAGCACCTTGAAGAGCCTGCTGAACCTCCATAAAAGAGATATTCATTGCCTGCATCTTTTCAGGAATAAGCTCAACCCTTATTTCACGCTCTCTGCCTCCATGTATTGATGTTCTTGATATATTCTCAAGTTTTCCAAGCCTTGCAAGAACCTCCTCCCCTACCCTTCTTAACTCAAAATCACTATATATTTCAGAGTAAAGGGTCAAATTGACAATCGACACATCATCAATCTCAACAGGTTTAATAACCCAACCTTTTACAATAGAGGTTGCCTTGTCAATGTGCATTGAGATACGGTTATGCAGTTTAATAAGAGAGTCTTCACGGTCTTCACCAACATAAAACCTTACAGTTACAAGAGCCATATCTTTTTTTGACATAGAATAGAGATACTCAACTCCGTCAATCTGCCATAAAAACTGCTCTAAAGGTGTTGCAACAAGCTGCTCAATCTCCTCTGGGGTTGCACCCGGAGCACTGACATAGATATCTGCCATTGGTACAACAATCTGTGGCTCCTCCTCCTTTGGAGTTACTAAAAGAGCTGCAATACCTAAACAGACAGCAGTAATAATTAACATTATGGAGAGTTTACCATCTAAAAATTTCTCTACTATTTTTGAAATAACACCTTGATTTAAATTTGTAGAGTTTTGTTCAACCATCAGTTTAACCCTCCAATACCAACAATTTCGCCCCCTTTAAGACCAGAAAGTACCTCCACCATATCCCCTAAATGTTTGCCAGTTTTTATATAACGCAACTGCCAGCCATTGCCGTTATTGTTACTATCTGCTTTTGATTGATCAGTACCGTTTTTATCTTGTTCTTTACCAGTTTGCACCATTACAAGCTCAAGTTGACCTTTTGTAATAACAGCTTGAGCTGGCAGAAGTACAACATCATGAGTTGATTCAGGAATTAAAAGTTTACCATACATTCCTGGATAAATACCTTCAACATCTTTAGGCAACGAGGCTTTAACTAAAAAGGTTCTTGTTGAAGGATCAGCGTAAGGGATAATCTCTTCAACTTGAGCATCACAGGTAATTCCAAGTGTAGTAATTTCAGCTTTAAGAGTCATCCCGATTTTTACCTTGCCAATTAATCCTTCGCGAACATGAGCCTCAACCCTGAAACCAGCCTCTGTTCTAAGAGCTATAAGAGGTTTGCCGGGCATAGCAAGATCACCTGGCTCCACCATTCGCTTAATAATTTCGCCAGTTGCTGGAGCTATAATCTTAGCGAATTCAAGACCAACATGAGTTTCAGAAAGGATACCCATTGCCTGCTTTATACCAGCTTCTGATGCAGATAGAGAATCTTTTGCACGTTTTAGAGCTGCCTTTGCCTGAACATAGTTAGATTCAGCCATCTCAAGCTCCTGTTTTGTAGCAGCTTGTGCTTTGTAATAACCACTAATCCGGTTATACTGCAATCTCGCCTCTTTATAGGCAGCTTCAGCAGCAGTAACGCCTTGCATTGCCTGCTCTCTACCTGCTATTGCAGCATTTAACGCAGCAGTTGCACTTTGACGCCGAGAAGATGCTTGACGGTGATCAAGTGTAATCAAAAGTTCT
>CAYRLG010000050.1:0-15848 GCA_964425195.1 uncultured Desulfobacterales bacterium | reverse complement strand
CTGCCTTTAAAACCGCAAGAACTGCCATAATATAATCAATTCCAGCAGGCAGAGATAATCCCACAACAACTCCCTCTCCAACTCCAATTGTTTGGAGTGAACGAGCTGTTTTATTGGCTTTTGCATTAAGCTCTTTATACGTAATAGAGCTTTGCTGCTTTTCCAGTTGTTCTTCCTGATGTCCATCTTTGCCTGACTCTTCTACGGCAACTCTTGCTGGAAATTTTTCCGCTGTATGTTCAAACACTCGATGCAGAACTTTTTTGTTCATCTCGTTCTCCAAAATCGCAAACTTCTTAAAACTTTCATAATTACTTAAAGTTAAGTCTAAATAGAGCTATTTAGAATCAAACAACTTTTTAGAATTAAATAATTTCTAACATCAATCCATATACAAGGCTACTTAACATTGAACAATTCTAAAAAAATACCAAAAGTTAATATGATCATCAAAAGATCGTTTTCAAATGTCTGGCTTAATGTAAAGCCGTCTGCTCTATACATCTTTTTTAGATTTTCAACTGTATTTGGATTAAAATATCCCTGTCTTTTGATTGTTTCAAACGATAATAAATCTTCAATCCATTCGATATTTTGACGAAGAAGATAAGGGCTTCCCGGTGCAACAAAGGCAAATTTTTTACGCTCTATTATATCGTTAGGAAGATGTTTTAGAGCCATCTTTTTTAAAATATATTTCTCCATTCCACCTTGTATTAAAAGCTGGGGAGGCAGAATTTTAACCACCTCAATCAGATCAATATCTAAAAAAGGGTAGCGTGCTTCAACTGAATTTGCAAATGCAGCTCTATCTCCATGATCAGCTAACAGATGGTCAGCAATACGCAATTTAAAATCAATATATGATCTCTTATGAACTGGATGCAGTCCCGCTATTTTGTCATATTCAACTATTGGATTTTGTGTGCAGTCAAAGCTGTTAAAAGAGCTTAAAATATCTTCTGCATAGACAACTTTTTTAATCTCATTGAATTCATAAAAATTTCGTTCATACAAAAAATCTGGATCACCCCAAACCCTCTCTCTTATTTCACGATCAAGCATATCTTCAACGTCTTGCATTGTTGAGTATGAATTGTTTTGACGCTCTAAATCAAATCTATAGCCGACATAACCTGCAAAAAGCTCATCTGCCCCTTCACCAGTCAGTACAACTTTAATGTTATTTTTTCGTACTAACTCAGATAGTGCAATAGAACAGGTATCGTAAGACTCTTTAAGAGGAGTTTCAGCGTGATAAACTGCCTGTTTTAAACGTTCTGATATGCTATTCCAGTCAAAGAGAGTTTCATTGTGCAAAGAGCCGACTTTATCTGCCATAATCTTCTGGTATAGGCGTTCATCAATATTTGATTCAGTAAAACCAATAGAAAATGAGTGCCGTTTCTCTTTTTGAATTTTTGAGATAAATGATGCAATTAAAGAAGAATCAAGCCCGCCGCTTAAGTAAAATCCAACAGGCACATCAGCTTGAAGTCTTCTCTCTACAGCTTTTAGCAGTGCTTTTTCAATTTTTTCAATGCAATCTGCCTCTGACTGATTATGATTAATCTCATCAGATTTAGGATATCGTAAATCCCAATACTCTCTTAACTTAACACAGCTTTCATTTAAACCACCTGTTCTCCCGTTTAAGTCCCTGCATCGCTCATTAAAACCGTTCCCAACTAAAACTAAGTGTCCGGGAGGTACAGCGTGTATCCCTTCAAACATGGTGCTCGGGCTTACTGGTCCGGGAAAAGTCAGTATTTGATCTAATGTCGTAAGATTGACTTTCCGCGGTATTCCTGGATAGCTTAAAATAGCTTTGATTTCTGATGCAAAAATCAGAGACTTATCAAAAATAGTGTAAAACAGCGGGGCGATGCCGACATGATCACGAGCAAGCAAGAGTCGTTGTTCTCGTTTGTCATAGATGGCAAATGCAAACTGCCCGACCAAACGATGCACCATTTCTGCCCCCATCTCCTCGTAAAGATGAGGCAGAACCTCAACATCTGTATTGGTTTTGAAGCGGTGTCCTCTGCTTTCAAGCTCTTTTCTCAAATCTTTGTAATTAAAGATTTCTCCGTTGCAAACGCAGGCTGTTGAACGATCTTCGTTAAAAAGAGGTTGCTGCCCAGTTGCAAGATCGATTATTGAAAGTCTCCTGAAACCAAGACCAACAGAGCCGTCTATATAAAATCCCTCGTCATCTGGACCTCTGTGAATAATCGTATCTGACATAACCTTAATCAAGTCAGAATCAACTCTGCGTTCAGATTCAAAATGTAGGATACCGTTAATTCCGCACATGTTTTATTTAAAATTCCTTTCCATTATACTCATGAAGATCAATTTCTGTATTTTTTATGTTTTTCATTTAAATTAAGCATACTAAAACTCATCATCAATATTCATAGCTGATGCTATAAAATCAGCTTCTGAACTAAGTTCATCTTCTGAGGCAATAAGCTGTTTAAGTTCCAAAATATTGATATCAGGAGTTTTTGCTGCAGCCTCAAACAGTGCTGAAAGGTCTTTAGCTGCTTTAACAATGCTTTCGCTTGAGTACGCACAAGGGTTGTATCTAAGATCAAAATGGAGATTTGGCAGAGGATAAATTTCTACAGAAAGATCGTAATTGGTCTCTTCTAAAGCCTCAAGATTACTGATTGTAAAGCCTGAATCATACCTTTTTTGAAACTCTTCAAGCTCATCACTTAAAGGATAATTTTGAAATATAAGAACATGATCCAATAGAGCAGCTTCTACACCGCAGGCTGTCTGAATTTCAGATAGAGAGACAAAATGATACGGCTCATTAGCAAGGCTTTCAATTTGTAAATTTTTGACAAGCTCTATAAAAGATATATTCTCAGGAAGTTCAACCCTTACTGGAATCGTATTTATAAAAAGCCCTACAATATCTTCAATATTAGGCACCTCAGCTGGTCTGCCTGAAACAGCAGCACCAAAAACCACATCAGAGACCTTGCAGCGATCAGATAGCAAAACAGCCCAAATAGACTGCACAAGCGTATTGATGGTAATCTGCATCTCTCTTGACATCAACGCAAGCCGGCTGCTGGTATCTGCATCTATTTCAAAGCTGTAAAGGCTTTGAATTGTAGGTTTAAATACTTTATTATTATCCTGATTATCCGCAGTTTCTAAACTTATCGCTTGATTTTTAAGATATTGCGAATCTCTTGGAAGAGTTGTGATAGGCGTAAATCCATCTAAATAGCTGCTCCAATAACTTAATGCTCCTGAATGATCAGCTTTAGCCAACCAGCGTATATACTCCTTATATTGCGGTGCTGGTGGAAATTTCGGCTTTCTTCCGCGGCTCAGCTCTATATATGCAGCTTGGACATCTTGAATCAAGACCCCTAAACACCAGCCGTCCATAAGAATATGATGATAACTCCAGATTGCAGCATATTGATCAGCATTAAGTTTAAAGATATTCATACGCATCAAAATATCTTGATCAAGCTCAAAATTCTGCTGGCGCTCTTTTATTTTAAACGCTGAAAGATATTCTTGAACATCTTTTCGACCAGATAAATCTTCATAATGCCAATCTATAGAGCCTTTTTTACGCACCACTTGAAGAGGTTTAGGAACGCTTTTGTAAATAAAATTTGTCCGCAGTATATCATGCCTGCCTGCAATGTGATTCCATGCAGACTGAAACCATTTTAGATTCAACTTACCCTTGAGCATAAATGAAAACTGCTCAAAATAGGCAGTAGAATCAGCATCATACAGGCGGTGGAACAGCATATTCTCCTGCATCGGCGTCAATGGATAGATATCTTGAACATCTTGTGCCAAAAGATTGTTATCTTTAAGAAGAGTCTGAAATTGAGATAACGAGAGATGTGACCATGTCATATCAGAAGGTGTTATTTCAGAAATCTTACGCCCTGAGCAGTGATCAGTTATCTGAATAAGGGCGTTTTTCATTAATGAGCCAAGACGCTGAACTGTTGAAGAATCATATTGATTGCGGTTGTAGTAAAATTGGATGCAGAGCTTTGATTTACGTATTTCTGCTTCAATTTCCAACTGATGCTGCCGTCTCATCTTCGGGTGGATAAGCTCAGTGTGGGGTGCAGTTTCAACACTCAACATAAACTTTTGTTTATTAGAACTGTTAGAACTATCTGAAGGTACTCCTCCTGCATCAACTGCTCCAAGATAGTTAAAGCTGATAGATGCGTTTAATCGATCCTGAATCTCAGGCGGTAAAGCGGGATAGATTAAGCCGAAATTAAACCCCCGATTTGGAACGTGCCGCAAACTCTCTTTTATCTGTTTTATCTGCAATCCAAGATCAGAATAAGAGTCAGAAAGCTGGAGCATAACTGGATATCCAACCGTAAACCAGCCCACTGTGCGGGAGATATCAATATCATCTAAGCTCTTGCTCTGTCCTTTTATTGAGTCTGTTCCATTACCTTCTATTGAATTTATTCCGTTACTTTCTATTGAATCCTTTATCTTATCTTCTATCGAGTCTCTTCCATGTCCCTCTAACGCAACCATTGTCTTGCCAATATCTGCCCAATAGTGAAGAGCTAATGCCAATGAGGTTAAAAGCAGATCGTTCATGTCAGTGTGGTAAGCCATCTGAGCTTTGCCTGTAAGAGTCGCTGTATCTGGTGAGGGAAGAGTGATTTCAATAAAATCAGTGTCTTGATAAAAGCCGTTGTCAGTTGAAAAATCGGTTGGAATAGGCTTTAAATCATCTTGTACTAACGATTTCCAGTAATTTATCTCATCATCCGAAACTTTAATAAACTTGTGCACCTGTTCTGACCAATATTTGAAGGAATCTGTCTTAGCAGGCAGTTGAATTGCCCTTAAATCAGAAGGAGCATTAACTACCCGTCCAGCGTCAGAAGCATTAATTGCACTTCCAGAAGCATGGGCGTTATAGGCTGATACAATATCTTCAATCAAAATCTGCCAAGATACAGCATCAACGCAGAGATGATGGGTTACAAGAATCAGAGAATCTTGCTTTTCACCCTGCACAAGTGCTGTCTTTATCAACGGACCATTGGCAAGATCAATGGTTTGATGCAGTTTAAGCCTTGTTGTTCTAAACAACTCTACGCTGTCAGTTTTAGAGTCAAACGGCACGAGCATAAGATCAGTTTTAAGCTCTGGTTCTTTGATATTTAATTTATCAATCTGAACCGTAAGCCTTAAAGCATCGTGGTGGATCATAACTGCATCTAAAGCAGCTTTAACAGAGCCAACATTTAATTTACTGTTAAAATGGAGAGTTACAGCCTGATTGTAGTGGTGGATAAGCTCTCTATCTTGAGATAGCAGCCATTTTTGCAGCGGTGTAGGCAAAAGCTCACCAGTAACAACGCCTTGATCAATCTCGCGGCTTCTGTAAGTTAGGCGGGGAGTTAACTCTGCAACAGTAGGATATTGAAAAATATCACGAAGTTTTAACGTGTATCCTTTTGCCTGAATCCTTGCAACTGCCTGAATTGCTTGAATTGAATCTCCTCCTAATGCAAAATAGTTGTCGTGGATTCCAATTGACGGACGGTTCAAAACTCCAGCCAAAATTTCAGCAACCATCTTTTCTGTTTCGTTTCGCGGAGGAGTAAAAAGAACAGAAGTGTCTATTGATAATGACGCAGGATTTGGAAGTGCTTTTCTGTCAATCTTGCCGTTTGGAGTTAAAGGCATTTTGGTTAAAGGGACAAAATAGGCTGGAACCATGTATGCAGGCAGATGCTGAGCAAGATAATTACGAACTTTCTCGATCTTTTCCGCATCAGAGTTTAAATCTGATTTCAAGTCTGGCGTTGATTCTGATTTTAAATCTGAATCTGTCTTCAAATCAGACTCTTTAGAATCATCATCTCCATTTCCATTAAATACAATATATGCTGTCAAACTTGTCTGTGCAGAGCTGCTTGATCTATCTGAAGCAGCATTAAAATCAGACTTATCTAAAGCACTACCAGCAGAGGCAGACCCAGAATTGGTGTTTATTGCAGAAGCTGTAACCACAAGCTCTTTAACTAATGGATGCCGCGAAATAACAGCCTCAATCTCTCCAATCTCAATTCTAAATCCTCTTATTTTTACCTGATGATCCTCTCTTCCTAAAAATAGAATATTTCCATCTGGCAGAAATTGGGCAAGGTCTCCAGTGCGGTAGAGACGGTTGCTATTTTTAGGATTTATACGCTTGGTTACAGATTCATTTAAAGGCTGATTTATAGCTTGGTTTAAAGACTCATCAAGATAAAATGGGTCAGGGATAAACGCTTTATTGGTCAATTCTGGCTGATTCAGATAACCCAAACCAACGCCAACGCCTCCTACCCAAAGCTCTCCAGCTACGCCGATCGGCACTGGCTCTAAATTGGAGTCAAGAATATAGAGCCTCATGTTTGCAACTGGTCGTCCAATTGGAATAGTTGTCGTATCTAAAGAGGGGGCTTGATAAAGAGCGTAATGTGCAACATCATCAGAACATTCAGTTGGTCCATAGGCATTTAACACAGCAACATCTGGATAGTATTTAAACCACTGGGTGCATAAAACAGGCGGAAGAGCCTCACCAGTCGGAACTAACCATCTCAATTTTTTCAGCTTATTCTCTATACCTCCCGCCTCAATCTGTTCAAGCATAACACGGAGAAGAGATGGCACAACCTCAAGTATTGTTACACCTTGTTCGACAGAAACGCCGATCAACCGAATTGGATCGTGTGCTGTTTCTGTGCTCATAATCTGCACGCGTCCGCCTTTAAGAAGCGGTGATAAAAACTGCCAGACAGAGATGTCAAAGCACTGTGAGGCGTTTTGTGCCACAACATCATCTGCTGTAATAGATAAATCCTCTATTTTTGCGTAAATATGGTTTACCATTCCCTTTTGCTGAACCATTGCACCTTTAGGCTTGCCGGTTGATCCAGAGGTAAAAATTACGTAAGCAAGATTTTCAGGCGAATCACTTGTAAGGTTATGAGAAAAAATTTTTTTGTAACTTTCAAGATCGCAGGAAATATTTTGTTCGTCATCATAAGTTAAAGGAGCGTGGCAGATAGCATCTTCAAACCAAATAATAGAAGGATTTATAGCTTGTGATTCAGATTCAGATTTAGATTTTTCAGAGCCATCTCTGCTGTTAACCGCCTTTATAGCTGCCTCTATAAGAGGTTTAAACTGCCGTTCTGCCAATATAACCTCAGCATTAAATTGACTCAAAATTCCCGCAATCCGCTCTGCTGGATGTTCAGGGTCTAACGGCAGATAAGCACAGCCGGCTTTAAAAACACCAATCATGGCAGTTAAAAAACGGCAGCTTCTATCTGCAAGAATAGGAATTAGCGGAACTTGATTATTTCTATTCTTATTATTTGAACTACAGCATCCGCTCAAGATTTTAATTAAATTACGTGCTAAACGATTTGCGTGAGCGTTCAGTTCTCGATATGTCATGGTTTCAACAACTTTATTATCCGGCTCTGCAAATGATGCAGCTATTCTATCTGGAGTGAGTGCTGCCTGCTGTTCAAACAGGCGCTGGAACGGCTTATCTAAAGGAAAATCTCTATAAGTGTTGTTCCAGGAGTTTAAAATAAGATTACGCTCTTCTGGCGTTAATAACGAGATTTTTTTAAGAGATTTTTGAGGGTTGGCAGCAGCTTCGGCAAGAAGAGTCATAAAATGTTTTGCCATACGCTCAACTGTGGCTTGTTCAAACAGATCTGCTGCATACTCAAATTTAAACTGATACTGACTATCTACTGACATGATCTCTAAGTTAAAATCATATTTTACGTAGCTCAATGGAATATCTATCATTGAGAGAGCTAAACCCTCTAATGGCGGTAAATCCTGCACCTGATCAAGATTAAATTCTGATGCTATAATTGATCCGCGGCTCATATCTTGTTCAAATTGAAGATTTCGGATCAACTGTCCAAAAGGGTATTTTTGATGTTTATATGCAGCAGTCAAAGTCTCTTTTGAGCGAGCCAAATAATCTGTAAACGAGATATCAGCATCATATCTGCTTACAAACGGCACTAAATGTGTGCAGTAGCCGACTAAATCATCGCTCTCTTCAAAAAAACGCCCGCTTACTGGAAATCCAATCACAACCTCATCACGACCAGTCATTTTATGTATCCAGAGCGTATAAAGAGATATCATGGTCATAAACGGAGTCATACGCTGAGATCGTCCAATATCAAGGCACTGCTTCAAAATTTGAGGATCAGCAGGCAGATGATATCTTGCTCCCTTGAACGTAAAAATTGATGGACGGCTGTGATCTGTCGGAAAATCGAGCATGGGTATTGTCTCTGGAAAGAGCTTTGTCCAAAAATCTTGATCTCTTTTGCACTCCTCTGATGATAGATAATCGTCTAACCAACTTTGATAAGCTCTTAAATCAGGGGCAGGAGATGAGAGATTATTTATCTGAACATAATTTTTAAGCCTAATCATATAAAAACCCATCAAATCTCTAAGCAGCACATTTACAGATCGACCGTCCATTACAATGTGATGAAAATTCATAGCTAAAACATGGGTTTCAGTGTCAAGCTGGAGAAGTTTGAATGAGAAGAGAGGACCATTTACAAGATCAAATGTAGATTGGCTGTTCGCTTTTAACCAGATGTTAATCAGATGCGAGAAGTCAGAATAGTTCTCCTTTAACGTAGATGAGTTGTCTGACTCAAGCATACCTGCTTTAAGAATCTCTGATGCTTGCGTAAACTCTATTTCGCTTGAAATCGTTGGTAAAATCCTCTGATGCTTTCCATCTCCAACCATAACCGTTCTTAAAGCAGAGTGTCGTGCAACAAGATCAGATGCAGCAGCAGATAACGCTTCTCTGTTCAATTTTCCTGTCAGACGGACAGCCACAGTCTCAATATATGCTGGAACTGCATTTTCATTTAACTGGGCTAAAAACCAAAGCTGCTGTTGAGCCAAAGTCATGGGCAGAGTTATCGGATCAGAACTTTGATTCAGCCCTGCTTTTATAGTTTGGCGGGTTGATCTGTTTTTTATTGAATCATCACCACCTTCATATTTTCCACCAAAAAGAGGAAATCCAGCAGCCTTTAATTCAAGAGAACTCTCTTTAATTGCCTCAATTATTTCTCTTACATCATCATCAGTATGGGATTCTGAAAAAAAACAGACTCTTCTCTCCCATGTATATATCCCTTTTGACATCAAAACATGAAACCAGACAGTCATATCAGGAGGAGGAACAGGCTGTTTATAAACTGGTATTGTCGGCTCAAATATAAACTGCGATGCAAACCGTGATATTTTTATGCCTATATTATTATCTTGAAAAAATTGGTTTACTTCGTTTGCAAATTTTTCTGTGCGGCTGCTCACCTCTGCCTGTAAAGCTGGTCCCCGTTTTTTTATATGTGTAAGTGCTGCGTGTGCTGCTGCCATAGCAAGCGGATGTTTGCAGAAAGTTCCACCGAAAAATATAACTTCCTGACCCGGAACAGAATCATCTCCATAATCCCAAAGCCCGCCGTCAATAACTTTCATGCACTCGTTTGAGCCTGCAACAATTCCAATCGGCATTCCTCCTGCCGGCACTTTTCCGTAAGTTGCCATATCTGCCCGCACTCCGAATATTGCCTGTGCTCCTCCAGGGTGTGAGCGGAAACCGTTGATCATCTCATCAAATATAAGAAGGATTCCAAGCTCTTTGGTCAATTCACGCAATTTATGCAGAAACTCTTTAGGTTGGAGCGATGGATTACGGCTTTGAACAGGCTCAACTAAAACTGCCGCAAGCTCATGGGCATTTTCACGTATGATTGTAAGTGCAGACTCCTCTCCGTAGCGTAAAAGCAGGGTGTCTTTGATTACAAGATCAGAGTTTCCATGATATGAACCCATAAAAAGAGCAATTCTCTCTTTACGAGTAAGAGCCTGTGCAGCACGCAGAGCCATCATAACAGCTTCGCTTCCTGTGTTGCAAAATGCCACCCTCTCCATGCCTGTCATCTCGCTTATAAGTTCTGCAACTTCGCCGACTAAGCGGTTTTGAGGACCAAGTTCAAATCCTCTTTCAAGCTGCTCTCTTATAGCATCAGTCACAAATTTAGGAGAATGCCCGAATAGATTAACGCCGTAACACATTGCAATATCAATATATTCATTGCCGTCTATATCCCAAATCCTTGAACCTGAAGAGCGTTCTGAAACAATTGGATAGACAATCTCCTTTATGCTTCGTCTAAAACCAAGAGTATTGATCCAATCTGCAAGATGCGGACGATGTTTTTTTACGTACTCTTTAGAGCTTTTTGTCCGCTCAATATACGGAGGAATAAATTTGTCGATAAATGACTGCTGTAAGTCGTTCAGCTTATCAGGATCAAACTTCATTGCCCTGATTTCTGACATCTTAGGTTTAGGAGGTTCTGGAATATCTGATTTTGGCTGCGTAATAATTTCTGGTGCTTTGCACGGAACAGATAGATTAGATGACCTTGGAATAGCTGATAACACATCTAACTGCCTGTGCATAAGATCAGACATTGCCCGCATCTGCTCGCTTAAAAGCCTTTCTATGCCAAATAGATTTTGATTAGAAACAGTTGAAGTCAAATAATTTGAAGATGGAACGCTTGAAGATATATCGCTTGAAGTTAGATTATTTGAAGATAGATCATTTGCATAAGATAACACATCATTAGACGGCTCTGTATCTTTTAAAGAAGGAATTTCTTGTGCAGATGGTTCAGAGTTTAACCCCCAACCAGAAGGCAGATTGGAAGCTATGTAATCAAGCAGCTTTTTAGGCGAATCAAGCTCTTCGTAGTAAAGCCCCATATCAATTTCAATGTTAAAATTTTTCTTTATTCCCTGATCAATACGCACAACAACTAATGAATCAAAACCTAAGCTGATATAGTCAGTTGCAATATCAACCTTGTTCATATCAATACCAGAGGCTTTCTTAACAATATCAGCAAGTATCTCAAATATCCGTGTTTTCATAGTCTTGGAGGTTTCCATCTTTTGTGTTTATTTTCTAAAAATTATATAATTTGACATTACCATAAACGATTAGTTGCAGGGGTGCAGCACGCTGCACCTTTACTAAAAATGCTCAATTTATTTCAGATTTGAGTATAAATCACGCCTCTGGTCGTTCAATCCAAGATGGTGGAAAAAATCCGTGGATTTTCTGTCCAATATTTTGTTCAACCGCAAGTTTTAGGGCAAGCTCTCCTAATGCCAAATCAAGCAGACCCATACCAAACGGGCTGAAAATCGGGGTTTTTCCCTCAACTCTTGGAGGCTGTGATCCGTCCAATATATCAGCTAAAGTTCCTCTGATAAAATCACGACTTCCAATCTTTTGCTCAAGCAGATGCAAAGATGTATTTGCCCGTAAAACGTGATCAGGATCATCAACTATATTATCTGCCTTTAAAATAACCTCTGGAGTTAAATCTCTCAAAGATACGTGCAGAATTACTGAATCTTTTTTACACGCACTAATATCATCAAGATATGGAACTCCGGCAGTTGTGCAAAAAACCGTAATATCGCTGCTTCCTAAAACATCATCATAACTTTTTGCATAATCTACTGATAAATTGGGTTTTCTCTCAAGGCATTTTTGGGCAAACTGTTTCGATCTTTCAAGATCAAGATCAAATAAGATTAAACTCTCTATTGACGGCTGTCTGACTTGAAGAAATCTCAAAACCTCAAAATTGATCGGACCGCACCCGATAATTCCCAACTTTTTAACAGGAAGTCCAGCCCTCATTATATCACCAGCCATAGCAGCAGATGCAGCAGTGCGTCTTGCACTGATGATTGAACTCTCCATAATAGCTTTAGGACGACCGTTTCCCATATCATTTAAAATGAGCACTGCTGATGCTCTTTCTATTCCCTTGCCAACATTTTCAGGAAATGATGCAATCCATTTAATTCCAGCAGTGTTAAACTCTTCACCAAGATAGCCGGGTAAAGCTATAATCCTGTCTCTCTCTTTACCGGGAACAGGAAATCTGACAAAACTTGAGTGCGGAAGCTCTGCATCGCCTCGCTTATGAACTAAAGCAGCAGCAGCTACGTATTCCATTATCTCTTTTTCACGATTTTTAAATAAATTTAAAATCTCATTGCCTGTTAAAAGTAAAATAGGCTGTTCTTGATCTTTCATTGGGGTTATCCTCTCATTTATCTGTTTTAATTTATAAAAAGGTATTCTTGTATAATTTAACAACCCTCCAAAATCGGCTTTAAAATATCAGGGCTTTTTTTAAGCAAAGCTGTTCATGCGTTTGACAATTTCGTTTTCTGGGTCTGTCCATTTGGCATGAAGAAAATTGATTACCTGTTAAGCTGATTTTTTAATAGGTTCAACAAGTTTCGGCGGAAGTGAAATCATCTTCTTTTCCTTCATATTTTGCTTGTTAATGAGGTCTTCACAAATAGCATCAAGATCATATTTGAAACTTTTAGCATATTCATCACGAATTTTTTGAGTTTCTCTGATTATTGGCTCATTAAATATCTTTATTTCATTCTCTCCATAATTAGTTTTTGAATGAATTTTATGACATCTTCTAATGAAATCTCTTCACTTTCGTAAATATCATTATCACTGTGTTTATGATGTGGAAAGGTTGAAATATTATGATGATGCGGTGCATTATCCCATCTAAGAATCATAATATTTTGTTTATTCTGCCAATGGAATGAATAATTTCTCTCATCAGCACTAAAATATTCTCTTGCAAACAACACAGATTCATCAACAAATACAACCTTTAATTTATAGTAAAATCCGTCTGACCACTGTTTATAATCCTGTATATCGTAATTGTTAATCAGCGTTGAGCTATCAAGCAATTTCAAAATTTCCATGCTTGACCTCACCTATTTTATTCGTAAGTTCTTCACTCATTTTTATATAGGATTTCCACTCAATATAATCATCCCATTTATCAAAATCTTCATGCTCTGAAGTTGCATTATTTATATCAAATTCCTCCCATGACTGATTATACTTATGCTCAAAAAAATGTAGTTTTTCACGAACATTATGTAAAGCTGACATATATTCTACTAAGAGCCAATTTCCTACATCTTGCTTTTTTACAGTTATCATTTTAATATCCTTAATATCGCTTTTCCTAATTTATCGTTATTCTTTGCAGCCGAGCAATACATTGTATAGTAAAACTTAACAACTCTCCAAAATCGGCTTTAAAATATCAGGTTTTTTTTAAGCAAAGCTGTTCATGCTTTTGGCAAAAAATTGAAATTTTGATTTGTTAAGCAGCTTTTTTTTCTGTTTTAGGCTTACGTGGTAGAAAAACCGCATATTTTGTTTTTGAAGTTTTTTGACGTATAAGAATATCTTCAAATATAGCATCTGGATCATTTTTAAATTTAGATGCGTAATCTTCCCTTAATTCTCTTGTTTCTTTAACTATTGGGTCTTGCCACATTTTTTATCCCTCGATTAATTCTTGAGGCGTGCATGTAATATACCCCGCATTCAAATCTTTAATAAAAATATATCTCTAATTCTTTCAAAATGTTTTGTATTCAGTGTGGCAACACAAAGATTCATAGCAATTGCAGTTGCTGCAATAAAAATATCTCTAAATTCAATCAAATTATTCGATCTTTTTAAATCCTGATAAATTATTGATGAAATGTCAGCAATCTCATTATCAAAAGGAACTGTGATGATCCATTTACATAATTTTTCAATATCTTCGGAATGTTTTTCCGTAGCTGCACCACACTTTAATTCAAATAGTGTTACAGACGACTTAAAACATTCATTTAATTCTCTAATTTGCCAAAGGGCAGATTGTTCTTTATTTGTTTTTCTTAGAAAATCTATTATTATTGAAGTATCTATTAAAACTCTGCTATCTGCCATGATTTAATCCTGATTTCATCTTCTGAAATATTCCATGTTGAAATTGATTTAAAATCTTCTTTCCAGTCATCTCTGCTTGAATAACCGGCTTCCCTTTTTGGTATTATAATAATCTCCACTTCTTTGGCATCAAATTCTTTAGGCAAATCAACTGAAATGCGGTTTCCCGTAACTCGACAATATGTTATCCAACTATTAATCTTTTGAATATGCTGCATATTTATACCTCTTAATATTTTTGAATAATCACTAATTCTAACTGTCAAAACTTAACAACTCTCCAAAATCGGCTTTAAAATATCAGGGCTTTTTTCAGCAAAGCTGTTCATGCGTTTGGCAATTTCGCTTTCTGGGTCTGTCTATTTGGCATGAAGCTGATTTACGACCCTTCAACAATGGCAATCTCTTCTTCTGTTAATTTATATCAAAATACCTTCTTTCATAACTTCATCTAAAAAACCGCTTTTATCGTATTTTGTCTCTATTACAAAAGGCTCAATTCTATCGTCAATTTCCCGTCTTATTTTCCACAGCAACGATCTTGTTAATAAATAGTCGCCAGCTAACTCATCAACAACAATTGCCACATCAAAATCACTGTCTTTATGCTGTTTGCCTTTTGCATAAGAACCAAAAAGTATCATTTTATTAAGAGGTATCTGCTTTTGTATAAGTTGTTTATATTGCTTTAGAATTTTTATAATCTCTGCTTGATCCATTCCTGAAGTTCCTTTGTATTTTTTAAGATTTCTTTACATCGTTCGTCAGTCAAACTTTGAAACAACCTATCTTTATGAGCGGGGTATCTGCACTCAATATTCATGGGTTCTAAAATATCAATAAATGCTTTTTGCTCTTCAGTGAATTTTTCATATAGCCCTGATTTTTTTGCAAGATACGAAAGGTTATGGGAAAATGGTGCTGTTTCATTATGAATCTTTACGTAATATGCTTTTAATATTTTCTCAATTGACTGATGAGTCATGAACCCAACATACAAATATCTTTTTGTGTTTAACATTGCTTCGGCAGTATCAATGTCATAATTTGATAAATCACTCCAGTATTGTATTTTGTCATTACCCATTATTTCTCTCTCTTAGTGCTTCTATAAGTTTTTTTGCAGCATTTTCCAAAACTTAACACCCCTCCAAAATCGGCTTTAAAATATCAGGGCTTTTTTTAGCAAAACGGTTATAGAGTAATCGATTCGATTGTTTATTGCTCCTTATTATTCAATCTGAATTCAATTTCATAATTTTTTATAAAATTAATCTCATCTATTGTCATACCGTAAAGCGGACAAATTAAATCGTCTAATCTATCAATAAATATCTTTGATTCACCAATTTTATACTCCCTAAATGAATCAATATTATTATATTGAGTGGCTTGGCGGATATTAGAATTGGCTTCAATATCATTTAAATATTCATCATATGATTTTTCAAGTGTATTAATGATGTTATTCGTAATTTGTTGAAAAGGTAATTTAAAAGATTGGATTTCATAAAACTTTAAATCTAAATTATTAGAGTAAATTTGATAAAACCAAAAATATAAATTACTGCTTAAAATAGCCCCGATTGATTTTGCGATTTTCTCGTCAAATAAAATTGCTGTTTCCTTTGTTGACCCAGTAGAATATGGTGTAATAACCTTATAATATCTACCTCCAGTAGTTCTGTAATAGACAGGCTTCCCTTTAGATTGTATCAAATCACTAATAGAAGTGGTTTGAGAAAAAATTTTATCTAAAATACTACATTCAATACTATAACTAATTTTGGGATATCTTCCAATTAATCGGTAATTGAAGACATTAATAAACTCAAGGTTATTTAAAAGATATTGCTCGGAAAGTAGCATATGAAAAAGAATTAGG
>CAYRLG010000049.1:0-15990 GCA_964425195.1 uncultured Desulfobacterales bacterium | reverse complement strand
ATAATATGGTTATTTTAAATGATGAGAAGTTTGAGCCAAAGGCGTGGTGATGATTTCCTGAAACTTCCTGCCTGTCTCTTGCGACATATCTCTTATAAAATTTAAAGTTACCCTTTCGTGAACTAAAGGAAATATAAAACAATTTCCAAAATTGGAATTACTGCTGTATAGATAAATGCTTATAAAAAACTCTTTCTATTAAAAGAGAGCCTTATATTTCACACATTTTTTAAAATCTGGAAAAAATATTGTTGATGATAAGCTATTTATAGAGATCAAGGTCTATCTAAGATGAGATACAGAGCACTCGTAATAAGAGCTATTGTAATAGCTATTTTGATTGGATTTTGTGCTGTTACAGATACAAAATCTGAAGCAGATCAAAATAGATTGCAAAAAATTCGTGTGGGTGCATACCAAAACCACCCAAAAGTCTTCACAGATGAGCGTGGTAATGTATTGGGAATCTTTCCAGATATTTTAAATTACATTGCCCAAAAAGAGCAGTGGCAACTTGAATTTGTTCACGGTACATGGCAGGAGTGTCTTGAGAGGCTTGAGCAAAAAACAATTGATGTGATGGTTGATGTCGGTTTTTCCCAAGAGAGAGCCATAAAATATGATTTTAACAGTGAAGCTGTTTTTCTCAACTGGGGGACTCTCTACACTTCTAAATCGTTTAAAGCCAACTCATTTCTTGATTTAAACGGACGTAAGATAGCTGTTATGAAAGGCAGCATTCACACTGACGGAGAAGCTGGAATAAAAACCATTTTGAGCCAGTTTGATATTGTATGTCAATATGTTGAGGTTGAAAACTATGAAGCTGTATTTGATCTTCTATTTAAAGGAGAGGTGGATGCTGGTGTAGTAAATAGAATTTTTGGGGAACTAAACCAAGGCAAATATAACTTTAACACATCTCCTGTTGTATTTAATCCCACCAATCTAAAATTTGCATTTCCCAAAGACTCTCCATTAACAGCTCTTTTGCGTGAACGAATTGACCAGAATCTGACAGCGTTGAAAAATGATCCAGAAAGCATATATCATCAGGTGATCGCACACTACCTTTCAGGTTTACCGGGTGGAGTTGATATTAGCAACTCTACAAGACGGATTAAAATTCCATTGAGTCAAGAGGAGCAAGAGTGGCTCAAATCTCACCGCTTTATCAAAATTGGAGTTGATCCCGGTTTTGTACCGTTTGAGTTTATATCAGAAAGTGGTAATTACATGGGCATGGCAGCAGATTATGTAGCCATTATCAACGATGCTCTTGGCATACAGATGAGGCACATAAAAGGTCTATCTTGGAATGAGACTGTTGAACAAGCAAAACAGAGAAAAATTGATCTCCTCTCTTGTGTAGGCATAACAGAAGAGAGAAAAGAGTATTTTATCTATTCTGAACCATATCTTTCATTTCCACGAGTTATAATAACTCGTAAAGACTCTTCCATTGATTCGATAGATGATTTAACCGATAAAACAGTAGCTGTTCAGGCAAACAGCTCACATCATGAATTTATCAAGGAAGAGACAAATCTTGAGCCTGCTCTATACGCCACTTTTCAAGATGCAATGGTTGCACTTTCTCGCTCAGATGACATAGCTACAAGTAAAAATAGTTCTGTTAAAGATGGAGATATTGCAAAAGGAGTGGATGCTGTAATTGGCAATCTTGGAGTTGCTACATACACTATCCAGACCATGAATCTTGCAAATCTAAAAATTGCAACTCACACCTCAGACAAACCAAATCCCCTTGCGTTTGCTGTTCGTAAGGATTGGGCTATTCTTGTAGAACTTATAAATCGGGTGCTTGAAAATATTCCTGAAAGTCAAAAGAATCAAATTGCCAACAAGTGGGCACAAGGTGCAGTTATGGAAAAGATAACTTCTGATGTTCACTCCATGCTGCCGTTAAGTTTAAAAGAGAGAGAGTTTTTAAAAAATCATCCTGTGATAAGGCTTGGAGTTGATCCATCTTTGCCACCATTTGAATGGATAGATGAACAGGGAAGATATCAGGGGATAACTTCTGATTATATAGCATTGATTGGCAAAAGGTTAGGAGTTTCAATTGAAGTGGTATCCCCACTTACATGGAAAGAGGTGGAACGTAGTGCTATAGACAAAACCATTGATATTATCCCATGCATTGTTGAATCTCCTTCTCGTAAAAAACATCTTAGCTTTACCCGACCATATCTATCCTATCCAGTTGTGATCATTACAAGGCAGGATATGCCTTTAGCAGGTGATTTGGCAAATCTTGCGGGTAAAAGGGTTGGAGTTGTAAGTGGCTATGCTTATCAAGAGTTTTTACAGAAAAACTACCCTGCTATCAATCTTAAAGAGTCTGAGACAGTTCTTCAATGTCTTAATGAGCTATCTACCGGAATTACAGATGCCTATATTGAAAATTTGGCAGTAGCAAGTTACCTGATGCAAAAGCACAATATTACAAATCTTAAAATCTCCGCCCCTTCAGATGTACCAACTAACAATGATTTTGCAATTGGTGTGAGAAATGACTGGCCTGAGATGGTCTCAATTCTTGATAAAACCCTTCAATCCATTACTCAAACAGAGAGAAACGATATAGCAAATAGATGGATATCAGTCAGGTTTGAACATGCTATTGACTGGAGTCGAGTTATAAAAATAAGCATTGCTGTTGGTTCTATAGCATTAATAGTAATTGGTATAATTCTATTTTGGAACAGAAAACTTGCAATGGAGATATCAGCAAGAATAAAGGTTGAGATAGAGCTGATTAGAGCCAAAGAGGACGCTGAAAGAGCAAAGGGGTATGCTGAAAAAGCTAAGGAAGAGGCAGATAAATTCCGATATGAGGCTGAAAAAGCAAGAGATGAAGCTCAAAAAGCCAATCAGGCAAAAAGCGTTTTTCTTGCTAACATGAGCCATGAGATACGCACTCCTATGAATGCAATACTTGGATATTCACGACTTATGCAATCTGATCCAACTCTTTCAGAAGATCAGAAAAAAAGTCTTAGGACAATAAACAGCAGTGGAGAACATCTTCTTAACTTGATCAACGATATTCTTGAGATGTCAAAAATTGAGGCGGGTCGTATTCAGATAAACCATAATCCATTTGATCTTTTTGCAGTGATAGAAGATATACGATCTCTATTCAAAGAGCGGATAAAATCCAAAGGATTGGGCTTTAATATATCTTATCCAACTGATATGCCACGTTATATTCTTACAGACGAGGCAAAATTAAAGCAGATTCTTATCAATTTGCTTGGAAATTCAGTAAAGTTTACTGCACAAGGATATATAACTCTAACAGTATCGTCTATTGATGAAACCAGTAATGAACTTTCTCTTATTTTTCAGGTGATCGATACTGGAGCTGGCATTGCCAAAGATGATCATGAGACCATATTTCAGAGCTTTGAACAGACTGACATTGGTCGCTCAAACGAGGGGACTGGTCTTGGACTTGCCATCTGTCGCAAATATGTTGAACTTATGGGTGGAGATATATCTGTAGATAGCGAACTTGGCAGAGGAAGTATTTTCACATTAATGCTTCCAGTTGTTAAAGTTACAAAACAAGAGATACCCATTAAAGCTATAAAGAGAAGAGTGATAGGAATCAAAAGCAGAGGCTCTAAAAAAAATGAACATAACCACAACATAGACAGATATCGGATTCTTGTTGTTGATGATAAAGAGACCAATAGAGATGTATTAACCCGCCTACTTGAATCAGTTGGTATTAGTGTCAAAGAGGCGGCTAACGGTAAAGAGGCTTTGGATATTTTTAATTCATGGCAACCCCAAATGATCCTTATGGACATAAGGATGCCTGTTATGGATGGAGTTGAAGCTACAAAAATAATAAAGACATCTGACAGAGGGGATAAAACTGTTGTTATTGTTGTAAGTGCAAGTGCTATGGAAGAGCAGCGTATTGAGGTTATGGCAAGTGGTGCAGATGCCTTTATTCGCAAACCATTTCAGGAGTCTGAGATTTTTGAAGCAATTGGAACCTATCTTGGAGTTGAATTTATCTATGAATCTGAACCATCTCAAAGCTCTTTATCACAAATAGCTCAAACAAGCAGTGAGCGTGGATTATCAGAAGATGAGACAGAAAGTGTAACATCAACCATCGCTAAAATTAAAAAAATACCAGACCCTCTTCTTAAAGAGATGTTCAATGCTGTTGAGGGGGGATATATTGAGAAACTTAAATCTAATATAGAGATAGTGTCAAAAATAGATATCACACTTGCCAAAGAGTTGCAGGAGTTAGCTGACAATTATGAGTATGAAAAGTTGTTAGAGTTATTGAAGATTTAACCCTATTATACTGTTCAATGTCATAAATTGAGTGTTACCTAAACTCTGTATGGATTCACGGTCGTGCGTTCATACTTTAGATATAAAAAATTCAATTAATGCCCCCCCCTTAGAATATAAATAGTTCAATAACTCTAAATTATTATAATAGAATGGAGCAGATAGGGAGTAAAAAGAGGATGGAGATAGAGAAAGAAGCCGGACAAAATGCTATTCATAATAGAGCATATACAATACTCGACTTGAATTGGAAAGATCAGTATAATACAGGTATTTCGGAGATTGATTATCAGCATCGATATTTTTTATCTTTAATTAAACGTATCACTACCGTTATACGAGACAAAAAAGATCACACTTATTGTCAAAGGCTTTTTATGGAGCTTGTATATTATACAAAGTTCCATTTTTATAGCGAAGAAAATATTATGGTATATTTTAACTACCCCTATTTAAAAGAACATCAGAGAATTCACCACGATTTGGTTGACCTGCTAACCAATGAAATAAACTCAATGGATGATGATAGTGATGGTTACAGCCATTTTATTGAGTTTCTATTACAGTGGTTTGTAAAACACTCAATGGAAGAGGATAAAAAAATTGCCTCATATATTAAGCACAGATAGTAGGATAAAAGGACGAAAAACATGTTTATCCCCGATTTCAACAACTCTATTATGATCGTTGATGATAAACCTGCAAACCTTAAGCTGCTTGAAAAGATGCTTTCAGAAAAGGGTTATCAGGTGAGACCATTTCCTAAAAGTCCAATGGCTTTGAGTTCTGCACTCAACGATCCTCCAGACCTTATTTTACTCGATATCAACATGCCTGAAATGGATGGATTTGAAGTTTGTAGAAAGCTAAAAGAAGACAATATAACAAAAGATATACCAGTTATTTTTATTAGTGCCTTAACAGAAACCCTTGATAAAATAAAGGCATTTGAAGTTGGCGGTGTTGATTATGTGACTAAACCATTTCAATTTGAAGAGGTCTATGCAAGGGTAAAAACACACCTTAATCTCAAGCGTGTTCAGCAAATTGTTGAGGAGAAAAACCAACTTCTTGAAAAGACTCTATCTGACCTTAAATCCACACAAAAGCAGTTAGTCAATTCTGAAAAGATGGCAGCACTTGGTGTGCTAACAGCCGGAATTGCTCATAAGATTAATAACCCTGTAAATTTTATAAAAACAAGTTCTGCAGCACTTGAACAAGATATAAAAGATATTGAGAAACTTCTTGAGTTTTATAAAAATAGTTGTATCAAATGCACTAACAGTGAATTAACTAACAAACATCTTGAAACTATAAAACAAGAGATCGATTTTGAACTTTTGGTACAAGAGCTTCCCGAACTTATCAATAATATCAAAGAGGGGGTAAATCGTACACAGGAGATAGTTTTAAGCCTTAGACTTTACTCCCGTATGGATGATTTAGATTTTAAACAGATAGATATACACTCTTTAATTGACTCTTCATTGGTTATACTTAAGAATCGTCACCATAAATTGATTGAGATTGTAAAAGAGTATGGAACACTCCCGCAAATTTATGGGAATCCTGGAAAGTTGATTCAAGTATTTACAAACATTATATCAAATGCAATTGACGCTCTACAAAGTATGACAGGAGGGACTTTTGGAACTTTAAATCAAGTATCTAAAAGAGTTCTGATACATACATCGATTAAGGTTGTTGATAATCTTGAGTATATCAATATTACTATTAAAGATAACGGACCTGGAATATCACCAGAACATTTGGACAAAATTTTTGATCCGTTTTTTACAACAAAAGATGTTGGTAAAGGTTCAGGATTGGGGCTTTCCATAAGTATTGGTATTATAAAGGAACACAACGGCATTATTGAGGTGCAAAGTAACCCTCAAGCTGGAACTATATTCTCTGTTCTTTTACCGATCCTAAAGTTAGAAACCAAGAAAAGTGCAAAGGAAATATAATGAAAATTGAAGATAAGATATTAAAATGTTCTATTTGCAATAGTTCCAATGAGAGCAGCGCCCCCAATATATCTGCTTCTGAAGTGCCAAAACCCACCATACTGTATGTTGATGATGACATTGAAAATCTTACCAGCTTTAAAGCTCTCTTTCGCCGTTTATACAATATTTTCCTTGCATCTTCTGCTCAAGAAGCTATTGAAATATTACGATCTAACGACATTCTTGTGATGATTACAGATCAAAGAATGCCCGGAATGACAGGCAGTGAGTTACTTGAGATTGCTGCTAACCAATTTCCCAACACACTTAGGTTTATGCTTACCGGGTTTACCGATTACAACCCATTGGTAGATGCCATTAATAAGGGAAGATTACATGGATATTTTTCAAAACCATTTGATGCTGAATGTATTAAATCCAAAATTGATAACAACCTAAAAAGTTACTATTTAGAATTAGAAAATAGTCAGTTATTTAAAAAATTGCAGCAAAATGAACGCTTTTTAGATACCATTATAGAACAGATTCCAAGTGCTTTAAGTGTAAAAGATGCACAAACCCTCTCTATTGTCCGAATCAATAATGCAGCAGAGAAGCTACTTGGCTACTCTAAAGAGGAGTTAATTGGGAAAACCGTATATGATATCTTTACAAAAGAAGAGGCTGACCTTATGACTCAAGAAGATAGAGATGTATTAAATAGTGGATTACCTCTTGAGATTGTGGAAAAAAAGATTCATCTACATGGTAAAGGATGTTATTGGCTTAACATTCAAAAAGTATCTATTGCTGACGAAAATGGTAAACCACAATTTCTTCTGACAGTCTGCCGTGACATTACAGAACGTAAAGCTATGATTGAAAGGGAGGAGGCTCTTGAAAAACAGATTCTTCAGTTAAATAAGGTACAAGCTCTTGGCAGATTGGCAAGTGGAGTTGCACACGATTTTAACAATATGCTCTCCCCTATTATCAGCTATACAGAGATACTTAAGATGGATATTCCTGATGATAGCACATTGAGAGTCTATCTTGATGGAATCTATGCGGCCGCTTTACGCTCAAAGGAGCTTGTGCATCAAATCTTAACTTTTAGCCGTCAAGCAGAGCAAAAAGTTGTACCGCTTAAACTTAAACCAATAATAACAGAGGCTTTAAAACTTATAAGATCATCATTTCCTGCAAATATAGAGATCAAAGAGATATTTGAAGAAGAGCGAGGCTTTGTTACTGCTGATGCCACACAGATACATCAGATTATTATGAACTTAGCTACAAATGGCTGTCATGCAATGGAGCAAGATGGAGGTGTACTTACTGTAGAGCTAAAACAGATAAATTATGATACGTTATCAGATAAACTACTTGATTTAGATTCAGATAATATTGATTTAGAGGATATCAATTTAAAAGAGCTATATTCGAAACAAAATTTAGGTGAGTTTATATCTCTTAAAGTCAAAGATAGTGGAACAGGCATTGAGCAAAGTATTATTGACAAAGTGTTTGATCCATATTTTACAACCAAAACAAGTAACAAAGGCACTGGTCTTGGACTATCGGTTGTTCAAGGTATTGTAAAAAGCTATCATGGAGATATAAAAATTAAGAACCAATTGGGAAGTGGAACTGAAGTTACAGTCTATTTGCCAGTTCACTATTGCTAATTTTTTTATGAAAGAGATTATGGATATTTTAATTAAAAACGCCATTATCCTAACTATGGATAATCAGATGAGATATATTGATAATGGATATGTTGCAATTAAAGATGGTAAAATTGCAGAGATTGGCGACTCTGAGGAACTTTATCTAAAAGAGTTAAAAGTTACTGAGCAGACAAAAGAGTCTCAATTTATAAGTTCAGAAACTGAAGTTATTGATGCAAATGGTGGAATAGTAATGCCTGGTTTGATTAACAGCCATACACATGCCTCAATGACTCTTTTTCGGGGCATTGCAGATGATCTCCCTTTAATGGAGTGGCTCAACAACCATATATTTCCAGCAGAAGCAAAATTGACACCACACTGGGTATATACAGGTGCAAATCTCGCTTGTGCAGAGATGATTCTATCTGGAACGACCTGTTTTTGTGATATGTATCTATTTGAGGATGAAGTTGCCAAAGCTGCATATAGCTCTTCAATGCGTGCGGTTGTTGGTGAGGTGCTTTACGACTTTCCCTCTCCATGTTATGGAAAAATTGAGAAAGGTTTTGAATATGTATCAACTATGATTGATAAATGGAGAGATAACCCTCTCATTACAGTTGCGGTAGAGCCTCATTCCACATACCTTTGCAATGCAACCCTGCTTAAAAGAGCAGCCGAACTTGCCCATAAAAATGCAACTCCCCTAATTATTCATGTTGCAGAGACACTAAGCGAATGTTCACAAATTAAAGAGAGATATGGAGTAAGCCCTGTTAAATTTTTGGCTGATATTGGTGTGCTTAGCTCAAATCTTGTTGCATGCCACTCTGTCCATCTTACAGAAGAGGATCTACAGCTATACAAAAATTTTAATATTAAGGTATCTCATTGTCCTGAAAGCAACATGAAACTTGCATCTGGAGTTGCTTCAATTCCAACGATGTTAGATATGGGCATCTGTGTTGGACTTGGAACAGACGGATGTGCAAGCAATAATGATCTTGATATGTTTCTTGAGATGGATACAGCAGCAAAACTTCATAAAGTATTTACTATGAATCCAGAGGCAATAGATGCCAAAACTGCACTTAAAATGGCAACAATTAACGGAGCAAAAGCCTTAGGTCTTGAGCATATAACTGGTTCTATTGAAGTTGGCAAAAGAGCAGATATTATTATTTTAAACATAACCTCTCCCCACATGATTCCAATGTACAATCCATACTCTCATATTGTCTATTCTGCATCTGGTAATGATGTATCTACAACTATTATTGATGGCAAGTTGGTTATGAAAGATCGTAAACTTCTAACTATTGATATTGAGAGTGTCATTGATGAGGTAAACCAGATTTTTAAGTTTATTGTTAAATAAGTATATAGGCTAAGAAATTTTCTACTCTTATTTTGAAAAATATCGGAGGTTAATGTATGGCTACATGGTATTGTACAAACTGTCATTTAAAAATAGATCAAGGTAGAGCACCACAAATATGTCCAGACTGTCTTGCAGATATAAGGCTTTTTATTAATATGGACGATGGGATTCCAGTAACACCAGAAGATGTAAGAGATATTGCCAGAAAAAAGTTAAAAGGATTATGTGCTGCCTATCCTCTTTGTGACGGTAATTTTGATAAAGTTTGCCAAAAAGAGGCGTACGGTAAACCCATTGGATTTGGTGGAGCTGGTCAGGGAGTATCATTTAAAAACAATGTGCAATCATTGATGAACATAAAGCTTAAAATGAGGGTCGTAGGAGAGCACACAGAGCCTGATACCTCAATTGATTTTCTTGGCATAAAACTTGATTTTCCCGTTATGGGTGCATCAACTGCAGGAATAGAAAAGTACAATGATGCAATGCCAGAAAAAGATTTTTGCCGTGCAGTTATAAGGGGGTGCAAAGAGGCTGGAACAGTTGGATGGAGAGGAGATACATGGTTTTATACACCTGAAAACAATCCAGCTCTGGAAGTTTTAAAAGAGGAGAAGGGTGCAGGTATCCCGATTTTCAAACCAAGGTCTCAAGATGTGCTAAAAAAGCTCATTTCAATGGCAGAAGATGCGGGTTGTCCTGCTGTAGGTGTTGATCTTGATGGGTGTGGTTCTACAATCATGGCTCGTCATGGTCAACCAGTTTTCCGTAAAAGCAAAAAAGATATTAAAGAGCTTGTTGAGTTTACTCAACTGCCATTTATCGCAAAAGGTATTATGGCTATTGAGGATGCTAAGGATTGTGCAGAGGCTGGAGTAAAGGTGGTATCAATATCTAACCACGGAGGCAGAGTACTTGACTCAACTGCTGGTGTAGCTGAAGTTTTACCTGAAATTGCATCTAACCTTAAAGGTAAGGTTTTGCTCACTGCTGATGGAGGAGTAAGAACAGGATATGATGTTCTCAAGATGATAGCCCTTGGTGCTGATGCTGTACTGCTTGGCAGAGATATTATAAGGGCATCGGTTGGGGCAGGAGCACTTGGTGTTCGGCTTCACCTTGAGCATATCAGAAAAGTCTTTAAAAAAGCGATGTTTATGACGGGGCAAACAACGGTTAAAGAGATTACCAATAGGATACTATGGTAGTTTAAATATTATGAATATGGGCAACCTTTTTGGTTGCCTTAATTTTTTTAGCGGGTAGAAAGTAATTCTAAATAAACTACATAAAGTTTATTAGATAGGAGTTATGCAGTTGAAATATAACATCTTGATTTTATTAAAAGTATATTGTGCAACGCATAAATACAGATATAATAAAATCAACTACTTACAAACCAAGTGCGTAAATCCTATTAGATAATAAAAAGGAGGAGATTTAAATGTTGAGGAATGTTAAACTGCCAATTCTATATCTTATAATTTATATATCATTAATATTTATTGTATTTCCTACTCCATCAACTCAAGCAACACCAACTCTAACAATACAATCAATTAACTGCAATGCAGGTGATACTGTAAAAATTCCTCTGAGCCTTCAAACAAATGGTGAAAATATTGCTGCACTACATATTGATATCCATATTGATAAAAAAATCTTTAAGGTTATAGATGTCACAGATGGTCCCGCGGCAACCGATGCAAATAAAATTATAATAAGTAATGAATTTGATGAAGATACTTACCGAATAGGTTTTATTTCCACAGACAACATAAGTAATATGACTGACGGTATTATTGCCTATCTTAATCTGTCTATTAATACTTCCGTTACACCTCAAGTTATATCGTTGTATGTAGAATCTATAAATGGTTCTAATTCAGTTGGTAATCATGTCGATATCTCAACTCGTAACTATACAATTCTAACTAACAATTATCCCAACTTCACTATTCCTTCAGGAATGTATTGCATAATATTTGGTTCTGGTATCATCAACACAATTAATGTTGATTCAGGTGCTCAGGTGGAGTGTATAAATTTTCCTGGAAACAATCAGATAAATATAAAGGAGAACTCATCCAATTGTTTAATAAGGCGTTCTGGAGCAACTGTCTATATCACTGGTACAAGCAACATGAACATCAAGATTCCAGCAACTAAAACAGCTCAAACTCTACGGTTTGGTGATGGAAGTTCTACTCTGGTAATCGTTAATGATAGTAGTGGGGCAAAGGTTATGTGTGGCAATCAGGAAATTAAAACAACGGAAGAAACTGTTGAAACGCCTGAAAACAGCGGAGATACATCTGCAGGTATGTTTTAGAATAGAGTCATTTTTGTATAAAAGCAGGAGGGGGGGCAATACACCAACTGCTTTTATATTTTTCGTTATGCAGATCATGGTATGACATTATAAATTGCTTTGTTTGAATAGGAATGAAAAGGATACAATATGCTATGTATAAAAAAGACAAAAGCCAATTAGAGGCTTCTACTCATTTAACAGAAGATACCCCCGAATCTATCACAACAGAAAATATTCCCCAATCTATTGATACAATCCTGCAGGCAAGAAATCAGCTTGACCAAATCATTCACAAGCAATTCACAAAAGATGTCAGTGTCATGTTCACAGATATCTGCGGTTACACAAAGTTTATGGAAACCAGAGGTAATCTTGCAGGCAGGGCTATGCTTCAACGACATAATGAAATTGTCATTACGGCTATTGAATCTATGAACGGTGTAGTTATCAAAACTATCGGCGATGCAGTCATGGCAATGTTTCATAAAAGCAGTGATGCAGTATTAGCTGCGATTTCAGTTCAGGAAGGTCTTTATGCCTATAATCAGAAGGCGGATAATTTAGATGCTATTCATGTGAAAATTGGTATCCATCATGGGCAGGTATTGATGGACAAAAGTGATATTTTTGGAGATGCGGTAAATCTTGCAGCCAGGATCCAGGCACTTGCCGGCTCTGATGAGATTCTTTTATCTCAGAGCGTTCATGATTTAGCCTGCGCTGCAGAGAGAATGGAATGCTCTTTTTTAGGAGCAGTTCAGGTGAAAGGTAAATCTGAACCACAAAATATTTACAGGTTGCTTTGGAACGAAGAACAAAAAAAACTTAACAGAACTGTACAAGTCCGCTCTGGAGAGAAAATAGGAGCTTCCACCCCCAAAGAAGAAGCATCACATCTGCATTTAGATGCTTTATCTCCAAGTTATAAGATGCCTTATGTTGATTCTGTATCGTCAATTCATATTGATATTTCCATAGCTGGCGAAAAGTTGACCTTGAGTTGTTTTGAACAGACCCCTCAAAATATGGGAACAATCCGCATTTATGAAGAGATTGAATTCAAAGCTGACCATATCGATCAACTCTGTAACTTTATGGTAAATATTCTGAATCTTGTGAACCGTAGAGGAGTTTTCCCATCTGACGGCATGGAAAAACTACGTCAGACTGGTCAAGAGATAAGAATAGCTCTTTTTACGCCTAAAATTATGAGCATGATTGAAAAAACTAATGCTCAATATCTTATAATGCTTTTAGATGAAGAGCTTATCCATATACCTTGGGAATTGATTCACGATGGCACACAGTTCTTATGCAGACGATTCAATATGGGAAGGGTTATTAAAACTAAGCAGAATGTTCAAAGTCATAAACTCAGAGAAGTTATCCACCCTCCTTTAAAAATGCTTATAATCGCTGATCCAGAAAACAATCTTCAAGGTGCTTATAAAGAGGGGACAGCTCTTGAGCAGGCTATAAAAAAAGGACACGATAAGGTTAATCTCTCCCGCCCAAAAGAAAATATAACATCAAAATTTGTTTTGGATCATCTTCATTATTATGACTGGGTACATTTTGCAGGACATGCTCAGTATGATGTTGAGAATCCATCAATGAACGGCTGGAAACTTCAGGATGGAATTCTTCATGCTAAGGATATAGTCTCAATTGTTGAGGAACGCCCCATGCCGGCTCTGATTTTTTCCAATGCCTGTCAATCAGCAAGAAGTGAATCAGAGAGAGTTAATGCACGTTTTCAGAATGAAATTTACAGCATGGCAAATGCTCTTATCCTTTCAGGTGTTAACCATTACATAGGAACTTTTTGGGAGATTCAAGACGATTACAGCCGTGAATTTGCAATGACATTTTATCAAGAGCTTCTTTCAGGCAGCACTATCGGCAATGCAGTAAGAACCTCACGTCAGATATTTGTTGATGCTCACGGTGAAGATGCAATTGTGTGGGCAAGCTATCTTTTATATGGAGACCCCAGAGTCTGCTACATAAAAACCCCTGCTTCAATAATGCAATCTGACAATTCAGATAATGACGATTTAGATGAAAAAAAGAGAGACTCTGAAGAAAAAGGGGGAGGCTCATGCGATATCCAAAAAACAAAGAGATACAAAAAAAGATTAGCTGGTTTGGCACTATTTTTAGGAATTGTGGTTGTGCTTGTATTAGGAGTGTTTGGTTATCAATGGCATATTGAACAGAAAATCAACAAGATGGCATCAGAGGTTGCAGCATATATAAATCAGGGAAAGATGAGTTTGCAGACTGGTGAGCTTGATGAAGCGAAAAAATATTTTGAACAGGCAATTCAGACATCTGGATCGAATGATGGGCAGAAAGCCGAAGCGTTTATGGGTCTTGGCAGAATAGCATCTGCAAATGAAAAAGCAGATGAAGCTCTTAGTTTTTATGAACAGGCTTCGCAATATGCACTTAAAAATAGCGGCATACAGCAGGCAGGTGGTGAAGAAAGATATCAAAGTAAGAACATATCGCAAAATAATGGGGTAGAACGCTCTGCACAAACTCTGATGTCTCAACAGGCTCAGGTGGCACAAGCTCTTGTATTGACTGAACAGGGACGTTATCAAGATGCACTTGTACTGTTTAATAAAGTTAGAGCAGCAAATCTGGGCAACCTTGTTCCAGATTCTTTGATTCGAGATATTGAGCAGCGAATATCCATTGGCACAAATCAGGAAAAACAGAAACGGATTAAAGAGCTGGTTGCTTCTCTATTGTCAGACAAAGAAAAGATCGAGCTAATGGACAAGGAGAATAGACAGAATGATTTATCAGATAAAAATGATAGTGATAAAATTTCCACTAATTCAAAAGATAAGTTTAGCAATCTGCCTTTGACAATGTGGATCATGGATTTTGAAACTACAGGTTATGCACTTCAAGAAGGTCAGCCTCAGCTTCTTGCATCTGCTCTTGCAGGTGTTCTGCTTGATAACAGCCGTGTTGCTTTAGTGGAGCGTGCTATTTTAGATAAAGTTTTAGAAGAGCTGAATTTTGGTAAAAGTTCTCTTATGAGCCGTGATACAGCACTCTCCATTGGGAAACTTATGGCAGCAAGAACCATGCTTTCTGGTCAGATGGTCTTTACATCTGGACAGATTCAAGTTTCGTTACGGCTTATCGAAACAGAAACAGGACAGATTGTGTTGTCAGCGAACCATGTTTTTGGCGGGCTTGTTCCGGTTGCAGTAATGGCAGAAGAGCTTGGCAAAGAAATCAGCCAGAAACTTACAACTCTTTATTCTTTATAAAAATCCTAAAAAAGAAATCTTAACACAAAAAGATTCCTTATCATCTCAGAACAATCACGGATAACTTTCAATGGAGAATAAAAAAATGATAACATTTTTCAAAAATACCATATCTAAAAATAAAATTTTTATCCTGTTCATATTTCTGATTCTTTTTGGATGCAGCACCAAAACAGAATCTCCTGTTTATGTTGTAAACGGGAAATCTTATGGTGTTATTGACGGAGTGTTTCGTAACCGTTTTTGGCACTATTACGAACGTGGTGTTTCATATTCCGAAGGAGGTTTTTTTAAAGAGGCTCTTGCAGATTTTGATCAGGCAATTGCCCTCAGATCAGAAGACCAACGCCGTGCAAGGACTTATGGCATGCACTTTGTAGATTATTTTCCAAACCGTGAAAAGGGAATTGCACTTCTTGAAATGGAGCGGTTAGAAGAGGCAAAACAGAGCCTTGAAAAATCTTTAAGCCAATTCCCATCATCAAAAGCTAATTTTTATCTTGATCGTATCCGTGAGAGATTTCTGAAAAGCAGCAAATCTGCAAAATCCTATCCTCAGATTGTCTTGACAGCTCCCGTCAATAATATAGCGTTAAATGGTGTTGATATAGATGCTGGTCGTCCTGGTGAAGTTCCAGTAAATTCAATGGTTTCAAACGAAGTATGGACAAAAGATGATCCAGTGGTATTGAGAGGTGAAATCAATGACACTGGATATGTTTCAGAGATTTTTATTAATGATTCAAAAGTATTTCAGGAACATGCAAGCCAAAATATCAAATTAAACCAATCAATTACTTTAGAGCAGGGTCAGCATAAATTAAATATACGTGCAAAAAATCTAATGGGTCTTGAAAGTTCAAAATCTATAAACCTTCATGTTGACCGTGAAGGTCCGATGCTTGTGGTTGAATCGATAACTGACAATCCAACAGGAAATGAAATTCTGATTTCAGCTGCATTGCATGACGAGGCTGGCATTGCCAAATTTGGAGTGCGAAAAGAAAATGGTGGGGAAAAAATAATA
>CAYRLG010000048.1:0-19122 GCA_964425195.1 uncultured Desulfobacterales bacterium | reverse complement strand
AGCAGAAAAGGTGACTGATGTTTCTGGTAGAGGTGTAGGGATGGATGTAGTAGTTACAAATCTTGCCAAATTAGGTGGGATCATTGAGATCGAATCCAAACCAGGTAAAGGAACAGATATACAGATTAAGCTGCCCTTAACACTTGCCATTATACCAAGTCAGATTATATCTGTTGGTAATGAAAAATATGCAATACCTCAGGTTAACCTTGATGAGCTACTTAGAATTCCAGCTTCACAAGTAAAAGAGAGAATTGAAAAAGTTGGAGATGCAGATGTAGTACGGCTTCGTGGTAATCTTTTACCTCTTTTAAATCTTGCCCAAGTACTTGGGATTAAAAAGACCTTTATCCATCCAGACGATGGTCTGGAATATCCTGATAAAAGAGAGGCTATTGCAGATCGCCGCTCAAATAGAACTGATCATAATGGTAAACGTGAGTCTGTAAACAACATAGAGATTTATGAGAGAACAGGAGAAGATAGAAGATATCGTGCTGCAAGTGCAATAAATATTGCAGTAGTATCAGCCGGTACTCATAAGTATGGTCTTGTGGTTGATGAACTTAAAGATTCAGAGGAGATAGTTGTAAAACCTCTTGGCAGACACCTAAAAAAATGTAGTGGATATGCTGGTGCTACAATAATGGGTGATGGTAAAGTTGCACTGATTCTCGATGTCTCAAATCTTGCCCAAATGGCAGAACTTACAACTATGGCAGAAGCTGAAAGAACAGCAAAGGCTGCAAGAGCTGCGGAAGAGGCAAGAGAAAAAGCCCTTGATAAAGCATCGTTACTCCTTTTTAAAAATGGACCTGAGCATTGTGCTGCTCCACTTAACCTTGTAGAGCGTATTGAAAGAATCCCTGTATCATCTATTGAAAATGTAAGTGGTAAAAAAGTGGTACAGTATAGAGGAGGGGCTTTACCGCTCTATGAACTTTCACAAGTTGCCAATGTCTCTAAACTTCCTGAAACAGAACAACAAGAGATTATTGTTTTTACCGTAAAAGGAAGAGAGTTAGGTCTTATGGTTACACCTCCTGTAGATGCTGTTGAAATCTCACTTGATATTGACGACTCAACATTAAAACAGGTAGGCATCAATGGTTCTATGATAATAGATGGTCATACCACACTGCTTGTTGATATTTTTGATGTTGTGAAAAACCTTAATCCATCATGGTTTCAAGATGAAAAAGTTGCTGCGGCAGAGATGGAAGAGGCTGGACAAAAAGTTATTCTTTTTGCAGAGGATTCAGCTTTTTTCAGAAATCAAGTTAAGGGTTTTATGACGGACGAGGGTTATAGTGTGATTACAGCAGAAGATGGCGAAATTGCATGGAATCTGCTAAAAGAGAGACACAATGAGATTGATCTTGTGGTCACTGACCTTGAAATGCCAAATATGGATGGCTTTGAACTTACAGCGAGAATAAAAAAGGATCCGGTTTTATCACATTTCAGCGTTATTGCCCTAACCTCTCTTGCAAGTGACGCACATGTCAAGCGAGGTAAAGAGGTTGGAATTGATGAGTACGAGATAAAACTTGATCGTGAAAATCTGATGAAACTTATCAGAAGATATATGAACCTTTAAATTCTGCCTTGATGAGGAAAACTCAATATGTCTCCCAAAATACATACAAACACAGGAACTCTTTTGGAAAATAATACAGAACTTGCCACTTTTTATGTCGGTAAAGCTCTTTGTGGTATTGATATATTAAGCATACAAGAAATTAATAAACATTTTGAAGTTACAACGGTTCCTCAGTCACCAGACTATGTTGTTGGAGTGCTAAATTTAAGAGGTCGTATTGTAACTATTCTTGATCTTGGAAAAAAGTTAGGACTCTCTCAAATTGAAAAAGACAAACGCAATAGAAATATTATTGTCCGTTCACAAGATGAGCATATCGGTCTAATGGTAGATGCGATAAGTGATGTTGTTACAGCAGAAAAAGATAAAATTGAACCAGCGCCATCCAATATAAGTGGTTTAAAGGGGAGATTTTTTAAAGGTGTTATGAAAACTAAAACCTCTTTAATCGGTATTTTAGATATTGAGGAAGTCTTAAAAGACTAATAGATTTAAAATAACCTATGAGGTATTAAAAGAATAGATGGGTAAAATAAAAGTTCTTGTAGTTGACGATACTATTGTCTATAGAAAAATTGTAAGTGATGTTATTAAAGAGATTCCTGATGTAGAGTTTGTGGGAGCAGCAAGTAATGGCAAAACTGCTATTGCAAGAATAGCATCTTTAAAACCTGATATTGTCACCTTAGATATAGAGATGCCTGAGATGAATGGGATCGAGGTTTTGGAGTATATTAAAGACAACTCTATTTCAACATCAGCCGTTATGTTAAGTACCCTTACCCAAAAGGGAAGTGATATGACAATCAAAGCTCTTGAACTTGGGGCTTTTGACTTTATACCTAAACCTGATAAGGGAACTATGGCTGAAAATATGCTAAAAGTGCGTGATTCTCTTGTTCCCATTATTAATGCTTTTAAACGTCAAAAAGGTTTTAAAAGCACACTAAAGCTATCTCAGATCGATTCAAGTAGAACACCTTCAAGTTCTGCTAATACTGCTTCTATATCAACAATTAGAACCGTTCAATCCTCCTCTTCCGCCAATCTTTCATCTAAGTCACCTCTTTTCAAATTGAAAGGTGACTCTAATAAAAGTGAGATTATTCGACCATCAACTATTATAAGAAGACAGACTCCGTCATCGATAGTAGGAATAGGAATTTCAACAGGAGGACCCAAAGCATTAGCAGTAATGATGCCCATGTTAACTACAAAATTAAATGTACCTGTATTGATAGTGCAGCACATGCCTCCTGTTTTCACAAAATCACTTGCAAAAAGCCTTAATGCCAAATGCGATCTTGAAGTTAAAGAGGCAGAAAATGGAGAGCCTTTAAGACCCAACACAGTTTTTATTGCTCCAGGAGGGATGCAGATGAAAATTGTAGCTGCTGCTGACGGAAGAACTAGAAATATAAAAATTACAGACGATCCACCAGAAAATAGTTGTAAACCATCAGTTGACTACCTTTTTAGATCCATTGCAGAACATTATGTAGGAAGAGCAACAGCGGTTATTATGACTGGAATGGGATCAGATGGCACAAAAGGTCTTGAGCATATTAAAAGAAATGGCGGTGTGATTATTGCTCAAGATAAAGATAGTTGTACTGTATATGGAATGCCTAAAGAGCCAATAGAATCCGGCATGGCTGATGTGATTGTTCCTCTTACTCAACTTGCTGATGAGATAACTAAAACCGTAATTTAAAGAATCACAAAATTAAAATGGAATTATCGCAAAAAGAGATTTTTATAAAATCACACCATGATACAATGATCAAAATTACAGCAGGGTAGAATGATCAAAATCACACCAGCCGAATTTGATATATTATCTAAATATATCATGGAAATATCTGGAATTGCACTTTCCAAAGGTAAAGAGTATCTTATTGAAACAAGATTAAATCCATTAATGGAACAATTGAGTTGCACATCATACTCTGAACTTCATAGAAAGGCAAAATATGATCCTAAAAAAGAGATTGAAAAAAAGATCATTGATGCAATATCTACAAACGAAACCTATTTTTTCAGAGACAAATCTCCCTTCACACTAATACAGCATAAAATAATTCCTGATCTTATTGATAAACGCTCAAAAAACAGGACTATATTAAAACCTGCTATTCGTCTTTGGAGTGCTGCGAACTCTACAGGTCAAGAGATATACAGTATTGCAATGGCTCTTGATGAGATTGGTATTACGCCTCAAAAATATCAGATTAAACTTCTTGGTACAGATATCTCTGATGCTGCTATAGCTCAAGCAAGCTACGGCAGATATAATAAATTTGAAGTTGCAAGAGGATTAGATGTCAAAAGGCTAAATAAATATTTTATTCAAGATGGAGATTACTGGAGAATAAAAGATGAGATAAGAGCAATGGTACAATTTAGAAAAATGAATCTAATGAAACCATTTATTGGTCTTGGAAAATTCGATATTATTTTATGTCGCAATGTTATGATATATTTTACCGAAGAGGATAGGCGAAAAATATACACCAATATTGCTAAAGTCCTTGAACCAGACGGATATCTCATCATTGGTGCTACAGAATCCCTTGCAAATAACTCAGATCTTTTTGTCTCTAAAAGATATCTCAATTCTGTTTTTTATCAGTTGAGTTAGATTAATCAATAATTGAATAAATTGAATCTAACAAATCAACTGCCACATAAATTTAGATACTCTAAATCAGTTATCCTAACTATAAATAATCCTGTATCCCAAAAATAATAATACACTAATACAAATATATGAGGGTATATAATGGCAGAAATTAACCCTAAAGAGTTTTTAGAAGAGCTTATTTTTTGTCTTAAAGATGAAGATATTGTCAAGGCAAAGGCTCTTTTACAGTTCATCACAAATCCAGAAATGAATGTAAATGTTCAAAAAAGAGCACTTCATGAACTATCAAAAGCCTCTGAAAGGCTTGTATTTCCAATACTTGAATATCTAACAACCCTTCAGATACCTAATGCTGAAATTCAAGATAGTCTATATGAGCTTATTCTTGACAAGTCTTATGGCAATGTCGATCGTATTATCAAATATATAGTTAAAGACGATAAAAGAAACCGCCTTATCTACATTAAAGTTGCTGGTGATTTTCTTATTGCTGAAGCAGTTCCTGTTCTTGAAAAGATTCTTCAGGCATCTAAAGACCCTGAGATTCTCATTCATACAGCTACCTCACTTGGTGCCATTCGTCTCTCTTCATCTCTTCCAGCACTTATAAAGTTAAGTGAGAATTATGACTCTTTTCCTGCTATTAAAAATGCAGCTATATATGCTATAGCTCAGATAGGTGGGAATGAAGCAGTTGACTATCTTATCTCATCTATAACAGGCAACGATGAGTCAGATCAATTAAAACTAAAAGCTCTTGGTGAGATACAAGATCAATATTCACTTAACCGTATCGCATCTCTTTTAAACTCTGGCAATACTCATATCAGAGATGCAGCAATAGACCTCCTTATAGAGATTGGAGGAAAAGCTGTTCCAATACTTACCGCAGCAACCGCCGATGCTAATACAGATTTCATGGTTCATCTTATTACTACACTTGGATATATAAGAGATCAAAAGGCACTCCCTGTCATTCTTGATATTATGAAAAAAAAACCAGCTGATCCAAATATTCGTCAAGCAGCTTACGAAAGTATGGAGCGTATTCCATCTACCAAATCTGCAATTGCTCTTGCCTCAGGTATTCAGGATCCTGTTGAATCAGTGCGTATGAGTGCCGCAAGAGCTATGGATAAAAATATCTCTAAAGTGCTTGTTGCTGGTCTTAAAAATATTGTTAGAGAGGGAAATGAAGAGGCATTAAATGCTGTAGCAGCTCTTATAGACTCAGAAGCTGACAATATATTCAATTTTTTGCTTCAAGAGGAGTCATTTATCAAGTTATCAGTTAAACATTTAACAACCAAAGCTGATAAAAAGACCAGAGAACACTTTATTGGAATATTGAGAAAGAAAAACTATCAAGGTCTTGCAGATAATATTGTTAAATTACTACCTGAAGACAAAACGCCAGCTTCGTCTGATATAGCTCAAATTTATGTTGTAGATGACTCAAAAATGATGCTTAAACTTTATGAAAATAAAATTACAGGTTTTGGATACAACGCAACTTCATTCATGTTTCCAGAGGAGGCTATACGTCAGATATATGCATCAAAACCAGACATTGTTATAACAGACCTCAACATGCCAAAAATAAATGGAATTCAACTTGCTCAGGCAATTAGAAAAAAATACTCATCAGCAGAACTTCCAATTGTGATGATAACAACTCAAAGTGATGTTATTGAGTCTGATGAAAATTTAAAGATGAGCAAAAGCCTTCTTGGAAATGCTGGTATAAATAAGGTTCTTCACAAACCTTTTTCTAACGAAGAGCTTCAAGAAACTATTATGAAATTTATACAAAAAAGATGATAAATAAATAAAAGATAAAGCCTATATTGATTATAATATTAAATGATAACTATTATAAATTGGATAGTTAAGGATTGCGATTATCAGGAGAGATAAAAAAAGATGTTAAGAAAGGCAACACCAGCAGATGTTAAGTCGATTCATGCACTGCTTCAGCTATATGGAAGAAAAGGAGAACTTCTTGCAAGACCATTGAGCGAGTTATACGATCATATCCGCGATTTTTGGGTTTATGAGGATACAGGAGAAATTTTAGGGTGCAGTGCTCTTCAATTTTGCTGGGAAGACCTTGCTGAGATTCGTTCTGTCGCAGTTATAGAAAAAGCTCATGCAAAGGGAATTGGAACGTTGCTCGTTGATAGAACGATACAAGAAGCAGAGTCCTACAAGATACCAAAGTTATTTACACTTACGTACCGTCCAACTTTTTTTAAAAGATTTGGATTTAACCAGATTGATAGAGCAGACCTTCCGATCAAAATATGGTCTGGCTGCATTACATGTGTAAATTTCCCTGACTGCAATGAGATTGCCATGATGAAAACTATATCCATTTGATTTGATTGAGCTATATTAAATAAGTTGAAGAGAGACATCGTGACATCTCTCTTCCTATCTTACTATTACACAACTTCTTATCTATTTTCTAATCGCTTTTTTCTAATCGCCTTATAGATATCTTGTTGCCAAGCTACTAACGTTAGAGACCGTCTCTTTCAAGAGACAATGCTCCTGGTAAATTTTTACCTTCCATAAGATGGAGAAATGCACCACCTCCGGTTGAAATATAGCTAACTTTATCTTGAACATTGCACACCTTGGCAGCAAGACCGGTATCTCCACCACCGATAACAGAAAAAGCTCTTGATTTTGCAATTGCCAAAGCAACCTTTTTAGTACCATCGCAGAATTGTTCCATTTCAAAAACACCCATTGGACCATTCCAGACAACTGTCTTTGCACCAGCAATTAAATCGGCAAAAAGTTGAGAGCTTTTCTCTCCAATATCCAATGCTAACCAGCCTTGTGGAGCAGGTTGCCCAACTTGAACAGTTAGCTTTTCAGCACCTTTATCAAATTTTGAGGCAAATACGAGGTCAACTGGCAGTTGAAGAGTAACGCCTTTTTGTTTGGCATCGTTAATAATATTTGCAGCAGTTGAAATAAGCTCGTCTTCAACCATAGACGCCCCTACATCAACTCCTTGACTTTTTAAAAACGTATTTGCCATTGCACCACCAATTATAAGGGTATCAACGCAATTGAGCATATTTTCAAGAGCAGCAAGTTTGCTTGATACTTTTGCTCCTCCAATCACCGCAACTAATGGTCTGACAGGATTTTGTATTGCATCTTGATAACATTTAAGCTCTTTTTCAAGTAAAAATCCAGCTGCCCTCTCCTTAACCATCATAGGAAGAGCCGTCACAGAAGCCTCTTTTCTGTGTGAAACTGCAAAAGCATCGTTGACATAAACATCGCACAAGGAGGCTAACTGTTTTACAAAATTTAGATCACAAGATTTTTCTCCTTCATGGAATCTCAAGTTTTCAAGCATCAAAATTTCACCCGCTTTTAACTGTGAGACCATTTGCTGAACTTCACTACCTATACATTCAGGTACAAAGCCGACATTAACACTCTGTTCAAGTAACTTTGCAAGACGAATTGATGCGGGTTTTAAAGACATAGCAGGGACAAATTTCCCTTTTGGTCGTCCTAAATGGGAAATAAGAATAATTTTAGCTCTATTTTCAAGAAGGTATTTAATCAAAGGGAGGGTTTCAACGATTCTATTGTCATCAGTGATATTTAAATTTTCATCCATTGGGAGGTTATAGTCAACCCGAACCATTACTCTTTTTTCTGCTACTTCAATCTCTCTTATTGATTTCATTGGTTTATTCTCCCATTATGTTATTTTTCTTTGATATTTACCCGTTCTTTCTCTTTATAAAGAGCCTTTTTTTTCGACCATCTTTCGAAAAAACCAATAACTCCCGCCTTCTCTCTACGCTCAACCAGCTCCTCTTTCATCTCTATTCCTTTTAAGCCTCTCATTGCCGTTCTAAGGCATAAAGTTTTATGATTACAACTATACATGCACTTATCAGGTGTCTCCCTTAACCCCATATTACCCATTGGAAAGACAACTTCTAAATTTCCAAAACAGTCTGGAAAAGTGGGTTGAGAGTTTGACTCAACAAATTTGGGATAATCTGCTCTCCTATCGGTTTGATCTTTATCAGCCATCTTTTTCAAATTCCCTATTAAATTGAGCAATATAGCCATTATCTGCAAAGCTGTAATAACCTTGATCACCAGTAATTACATGTTCATGCACCGTAATTCCAACATGACGGCAGGCAAAAACAAGTCTTCTTGTAATTGCAATATCTTCTGGCGATGGTGAAAAATCTCCAGAAGGGTGGTTATGGGCAAATATAATTGAAGCTGCTCGATGTTCAAGTGCTTTGATAATCACCTCTCTTGGATAGACAGAACTCATGGTCAATGTTCCTTGAAACAAAATCTCCAGTGCATTGACTCTGTTTTTTGCATCAAGAAAAACCCCTGCAAATACCTCTTTAGTTCTTTGACCAATAGCATTTTTAAGATAGTGTATGAGATCAGTTGAATTGGTTATAACATCTCGACCAGTAACCTTTTTTTGAAGGTATCTATCTGCAACCTCTTTGATGAGCTTTAACCCAAAGACATTTGCCTCCCCTACCCCGCTTACTCGCGAAAGCTCCTCTGGATTTGCCTCAAACACACCTTGAAGCGTCTTAAATCTGCTTATTAACTCTTTAGCAGTTGCCTTGCAATCTTTACGAGGAGTGTTAAGGGTAAGAAGAAGCTCGATGACCTCATAATCTAAAAAACCGCAAAGACCATTTTGTAAAAACTTTTCACGAAGGCGTTTTCGGTGTCCCTGCTTTTCATCTTTTATGGAAATTTTACTCATTTATCATCATCTTCTTCTAAATCATCGAAATCTTCATCTTCATTATCTTGGCTCTCTTCTGGATCATCATAATATTCTTCTATCTCCTCATCTTCAGAGTCAGATAAATCTTCTTGAGAATCATCATCATAATAATCAGAATCTTCAACACAATCTTTCTCACTATTTAAACTATCTTCTTCTGAACATTTTGAATGTCTATCTCTGCCACTTTCTGGAAGTCTTGCAACAGCAATAAGTTTCTCTTCGTCAGAAAGATTAATAAGGCGAACTCCTTGGGTGGCTCTGCTTATTGTGGATATCCCATCAACATGTATTCTAATAAGTTTACCTTTATCTGTAACAAGCATTAATTCATCACTATCTTCAACAAGCAATAGTGACACCATCATACCGTTGCGTTTAGATGTCTTGATTGAAAATACCCCTTGTCCTCCACGACCTTGAGCATTGTACTCTTCAATTTTGGTACGTTTTCCATATCCATTTTCAGTAACAGTAAGTAGAGTTTGACCATGGCTTAACGCCTCCATTCCAACAACTTGATCGTTCTCTTTTATCCGCATACCAATAACGCCCATAGATCCTCTTCCAACAGACCGAACCTCTTCTTCATTAAAACGGATCACCTTTCCACCTTTTGATCCAAGAAAAATATCCATTATTCCATCTGTTATTCGTGCAGATATAAGCTCATCACCCTCTACTAACTTTATACCAATCAAACCATCTGATTTGGCTCTTGCATAGGACATTAAATCAGTCTTTTTAACAAGCCCCTTTTTTGTTGCCATTATAACATATTTACCCTCTTCAAATTGGGGAACAGTAAGAACAGTTGCAAGTTTTTCACCTTCATCAAAATTGAGCAAATTTACAATAGCCTTACCAAGACTTGTACGTCCTGCCATAGGAATATCATAAACTTTCTTTTGATACACTTTTCCAAAATTGGTGATAAAAAGAAATGTGTGATGCGTTGATGCAACAAATAGATGTTCAACAAAGTCATCCTCTTTTGTCCCCATTGCTGTTTTACCTTTACCACCACGCCGTTGAATCTCATAAAGAGAGACTGGGTTTCTCTTTATATATCCAGTTCTTGAGATTGTAACAACCATGTCCTCTTCAGCAATCAGATCCTCAATATTTATATCAGCCGTGTGCTCTACAATTTCAGTACGTCTCGGATCTGCAAATTCAGATTTCATCTCAACAATCTCTTTTTTGATGATATCCTTTACAACCTCATCGCTTGAAAGAATTTTTTTAAACCACGCAATATCTTTTATAAGAGCTAAATACTCTTCATCAATTTTATCTCTCTCAAGTCCTGTCAATCTTTGCAGCCTCATATCTAAAATAGCTTGAGCCTGATGTTCGGAGAAATTAAATGGATTTGTATTCATTAGTCCTGATTTTGCCTCTTCAGGAGAAACAGACGCTCTAATAAGTGCAACTACGGCATCTAAATGATCTAACGCTCTTTTAAGCCCCTCTAAAATATGTGCCCGCTCTTCTGCTTTTCTTAAATCAAATATTGTTCTTCTGGTAATTACATCTTTTCTATGGTTAATAAATTGTTCAAGAAGTTGTTTAATATTAAATAGTTGTGGTCTTTTATTAGATACAGCAAGAAATATAATACCAAAACTTGACTGCATATTTGTATGTTTATAAAGCTGATTTATAACAACATCTGCAATTTGGTCTTTTTTTAATCCAATAGCAATTCTCATCCCTTCACGGTCAGATTCATCACGTACATAAGCTGTGCCTTCAATCACCTTTTCACGCATCAACTCATCAATTTTTTCAACCAACTTTGCTTTATTTACCTGATAGGGTAGCTCTGTGACTACAATTGTCTCTCTTTGAGTTTTACTGTTGAGCTCAACTTCCATCTTCGCTCTAATAGTAATAACACCCCGTCCAGTTGTGTAAGCATCGTAAATTCCCTTTTTACCATGAATTATCCCAGCAGTTGGAAAATCAGGTCCTGGAATGTAACTCATAAGTTCCGCAATTTCCATGTAAGGATTGTCTAATAAAGCAATAATTCCATCTGAAACTTCGCCAATGTTATGAGGAGGAATATTTGTAGTCATACCAACTGCGATACCAGATGAGCCATTAACCAAAAGAGCTGGAAATTTTGTAGGAAATACAGATGGTTCTTCTAAAGTTTCATCATAGTTAGGAATCCAATCAACAGTCTCTTTTTCAATATCAGAGAGCATAAGATGAGCGAGTTTTCTCATTCTTATCTCTGTGTACCTCATAGCTGCCGGAGAGTCACCATCCACAGAACCAAAGTTACCTTGACCATCAACAAGAGTATAACGGAGTGAAAAATCTTGAGCCATGCGGACAATGGTGTCATATACTGCTGTGTCTCCATGAGGATGATACTTACCAATAACATCACCAACTACACGGGCAGATTTTTTGTAAGGTTTATTCCAGTCATTCCGCAACTGTCTCATAGCAAATAGAGCACGACGATGAACCGGTTTCAATCCATCTCTTACATCAGGCAAAGCTCTGCCGATAATAACACTCATAGCATACTCAAGATAGGAGTGGGTCATCTCCTTCTCAATAGTAGTAACATTTTTATCTTCTATCATTAAAGTTCCTTTAAAGCCCATTTAAATATCAAGGCATTCGTCATTTAAAGAATGATGCATATCAGGCAAAACTAAAAAACTCCCTCTGAGTTACTTAACGTTACGGAAGGAGTTTTTGTGATCTGTTTATTCAGTTATTTATCTATCTATCTATCTATGTTGGGTTACCCCTTTTGAATTCTAATCCACTTTGCTCAAACAAGCCAGAGATTCTACTCTACTATGTTGATAGAATTATCTATTGAGACTCAAAATAGACTTAAAGCAAAGAGATTAGAATAAAAAAATACTACCGACTAATACATCCTAAAGTAGCCAGAAGTAAGAGAATTTCATAAATTATCACCTGAGTAAAGCTGCCCAAAAAGTGATAAACTATCCCACCGCCAATAATTGCTGGAACTGCACTAAATATCATAATTCCAAGTTTTCTGCTTATATCCATAATAAATTATCCTTATCTGAGGAATAAACTATATTTATTTATATTTTTATCTGTACAAAAAAGAAAAACTGTATGCAATAGTTGCTCTTTTTAAATCTATCTCTCAATAACCATTGCCATACCCATACCACCACCAATGCACATAGAGATAAGACCTGTAGAGTAACCTTTTCTTTTCATCTGGTGAATAGCAGTAACCATCTGACGTGCACCTGTACAACCAATTGGATGGCCAAGAGAGATACCACTTCCAAGTTCATTTGGTTTTTGGACATCAATCCCAAGCTCTCTGATACAGCCTATTGCTTGTGATGCAAATGCTTCGTTTAACTCAATAAGATTGATATCTTTAATGGACATTTTTGCCCGCTCAAGTGCAACTTTAACTGCTGGTACAGGACCAAGACCCATATAGGCGGGATCAAGACCGCCAGATGCAAAAGTTTTAATACGGGCAAGTTTTTCAAGACCTAAGGAGTCAGCTTTTTCTTCGCTCATAATAAGAACAGCAGCAGCACCATCATTAATACCGGAAGCATTACCAGCAGTAACACTTCCATCTTTTTTAAATGCAGGTTTAAGTTTTCCAAGAAGCTCCATACTTGTCTCCATTGGTCGCTCATCCTTATCAACAATAACCTCTTTCTTTTTAGAGAGAATAGTAATAGGGGCAATTTCTTGAGCAAATGTACCATCATGTACTGCTGCAAATGCACGATTATGGCTCAACAGTGCAAGCTCATCCTGCTCCTGACGGGTAATACCATATTTTGCAGCAATATTTTCAGCAGTCTGTCCCATGTGGTATCCATAAAAAATTTCATAAAGACCATCGTAAACCATTAGATCGTGAATACCACCCACACCTGTAAGCTCCATACGGTGTCCCCATCTTGCTTTAAGAAGTGCCATTGGAGCGTTACTCATACTCTCCTGTCCACCTGCAAGAACTACATCAGCATCTCCAGCCTTTATTGCTTGAGCTGCAAGAGCAATAGCTTTAAGACCTGATCCACATATCTTATTGACTGTAAATGCAGTTGTGTAGCGAGGAATGCCAGCAGCAATCATTGCTTGACGAGCTGTATTCTGCCCTTGACCAGCCTGAAGTACGTTTCCCATGATAACTTCATCAATATGGATTGGCGTCAAAGAGTCATCGTAGTCATAGCCTCTCTTTTCAAGGTCAAGAACTGTCTGATCTTTAAGAGCATCGGGTCCGTAAGATTTAACTTTATCGTCTGCTACAGGTCGTAAGCCAGCCCGTTTTAATACGCTTTTCATTACAATAGAACCAAGCTCTACAACAGAGAGACTCTTTAACGAACCACCAAATGCCCCTACCGGTGTTCTGCTCCCACTTACGATTACTGCTTCTTTCATAGAAATTCCTCCTGGTTATTAATGTTATCAATGTTTATGTAGCATTCAAGTCAATTTGGCAGAAACTCATATCAAAAATCGTGGTAAAACTCAAGTTCATAAACCATTGGTAAAAAGAATTGAATAGACCATAAAAGGTTTTAGAACAGATTTTGACTATCTTTTTTTTCTCTTGCTTTTTTACGCTCTTGCTGAATATCACGCTCTTTTTGTCTTTTTACAGTTTTACGTTTTTTTCTCTCTGCATATCGTTTATTGGCTGGCGTATCAGGAATTTTTTCTGAAAAATCAATCTTTCCAGTTCTTTCACGAAAATATAAGTTAATAGGTGTCTTTTCAAGCTCTGCAACTTCTCGTATCTGATTTAAAAGATATCTTTTATAAGAGAAATGGACAGCATCTGGATAGTTGACAAAGCATACAATTGTAGGTGGTTTAACAGATACTTGTGTTGCATAATAAAATTTAAGCCTTTTACCCTTATGAAGTGGTGGTTCTGTTCTAAAAACAGCATCTTCAATAATTCGGTTCAAAAGGCCTGTGTTAATACGATGACAATACTCGTCATAAACACTCTCTATCATATCAAAAATCTTATGAGTTCTTAAACCAGTAAGGGCGGAGATTGTCATTGCAGGGGCAAAAGATAGAAATTTTGCCTGCATACGCAGCGACTCCATGAATTTTTTTTGATTCTTTTCATCAGAATCGACAATATCCCACTTATTTAGCAAAAATATAGCCCCACAGCCTCGATCTTGAGCATATCCTGCAATGGTTATATCTTGATCTGTTATACCTTCACTTGCATCAATCAAAATAAGAGCAACATCGCACTCATCTAAACTTTGAAGTGATTTGATAATGGAGTATTTTTCAATCTTTTCTGTAACTTTGCCCTTACGTCTTATCCCTGCTGTATCAATAAGTTTAAAGCGAGTTACTCCATGTTCAATGGTCAAAGCAACAGAATCTCTTGTGGTACCTGCCTGTTCACTTACCATCAGTCTGTGCTCTCCAAAAAGTTTGTTAATAAGAGAAGATTTTCCAACATTAGGGCGTCCTGCCACTGCAATACAAATCTCTCTCTTCTCGTCAGAATAAGAACCATCAAATTCATAATTGGGCAATCTATCTATCACTTGATTAAGAAGCTCATCCACTCCTATTCCATGTTCTGCCGAAACAGGGTAGAACTTATCAATTCCAAGAGAGTAAAATTCTGGAATATTATATGTCTGACTTGCATTCTCAATTTTATTTATCAGATAAAATACAGTTTTTTGACTACGCCTTAAAATATCTGCAAGATCACGATCAAATGGGGATAAACCAGCTTTTCCATCTAAGACAAACAGAACAATATCAGCCTCATTGACTGCAATCTCAACATGTTGACGTATTTCAGATGCAAATAGATCGTCATCAGAAAGAAGAAACCCTCCAGTATCAACAAGGGTAAACTCTTTTTCATTCCACACAGCATCTGCATAATGTCTGTCACGAGTAACGCCGGGAAAGTCATCTACCAAAGCCTTTCTGGTTCTGGTAATTCTGTTGAAAAGTGTTGATTTACCAACATTAGGACGTCCTACAAGAGCGACAACTGGCTTCATTTTAAATAAATCTCCATAAGTTTAAAGAGTCTCCCTTTAAATAGTTGAATAAATGCAATAAATTTTATCTTCTTAACCTGCACTCTTCCACATAGTTATTGATTCTAACAAAAGGAACATATAAATGATCGCTACCTGAAATATGGTTGACCATCCAATCCCTTAGATTACTAACAGCCTGATATGAAAGATTCTTTTTATCTTCAGAGACTTGTCTTCTCAAATTAATAGTATTTTTAATAAACTGACGATGTTCTTTGGAATGTGAGTCAATATCTGGATAACCGCATCTTCTCAGATACTCCTCCTCTTTACTGAAGTAGTAACGGCTATATTCAGTAAGTTCTGCAACCATTGAGACAGGGTCTTTTGCCATCATCTCTTCATCTAACTCATGTTGATTAATAAGCCCATTTAAAAGCACAAAAATCCTTTTTTGCAGCTCATCAATTTCCGGGATATCAACACTCAATGACTCGATCCACTCAATCTTTTGTCCACTATTATATTGCCCAATATTAGCCTTATTTGCCTTAGCATTTATATCTGTTAAGGTGTAATCATCTAACTCATCGCCATCATCAACCTCATATTCGTCTGATTCATACCCATCATCTAAATCATCATTATCATCAGTTCCAAACTCATCATATAACTGATTATCTTCAATATTATCTTGTTCTATCATAAACTTGCCTCTCCTGACTTCTCATATTTTTTAGAATCTCTTTTTCCAATAAACAGTGTCCCAAGTGTAGATAAAGATATAACTACAGCAACTATTATAGTAAAGAGCAGCCCATTATCGCCAAACCTTGGGTAAATTGCAAAAGGAACAAGCCACATATAAAGAAAGGTGTGAAGTGCCCCTATAATCACAAATCTTATAAATACTGCTTTTTTAATGTTTTTCAATATATCCACACCTTAAAATTCTATTTTAATTGACTACAACTTTTCAAGAAGCCTTTGATGAATATTATCAAATCCACCATTTGACATTATTAAAATAAGGTCGTCAGATTTAGATTCTGTTCTAAGAAAATCGATAATACTCTCTGTATCGTCAAAATAGAGAGCATAAATACCCCGCTTTACAATATCTTGAACAAGTTTTTGAGTATCCATTCTTCTATCTTCTGGAACTTTAAAGAGCATAGAAGGTTTTCTTATGCAGACAATATCAGCACCATCAAAAGATTTAGGATAGTCATTTTGAAAAATATCTCTCATGCTTGAGTTAGTTCTTGGCTCAAAAACAGCAATAAGTCTGCCCGCTTTAAAAAAAGATTTAACTCCTGCAATGGTCTCTCTTACAGCAGAAGGGTGGTGTGCAAAATCGTCCATAACAGTTATGCCTCTTTTTACACCTCTTATATCCTGCCTTCTTCTTACTCCTGAAAAAGTTTTTAGAGCCTTTACAATAGAATCATCTGCAATTCCGATACGCTTGGCAACAGCAAATACAGCAAGAGTGTTCATTGCATTGTGCCTGCCCATAAGAGGAGTTGTTATCTGAAGAGCATCTTTATCTAAAGAACTGACACCTCTGTTATTATTAGAATTTGAACTATCTTTGTGAGATATATCTTTTTGCAATGTACCTTTAACAGCTTTTTTTAATAAAAAATTTGTATAGCCATTTTCAACTTTAAGATTGCTGTATGACCAATCATAAGAGCCTCCACCATAGTATTGGACGGGACAGATTGCAGATTTAAGAATTTCTGATAAATTTAAATCTTCTCCGCAAGCTATAATTAATCTATCTTGCGGAATTTTTGACGCAAACTTCCTGAACGCATCTTTTATATGATCAATATCTCTAAAAATATCAGCATGATCAAACTCTACGCTGGTGATTATCGCAGCATAAGGGGTGTAGTGCATAAATTTGGGTCCCTTATCAAAAAAGGCTGTATCATACTCATCACCTTCAATTACGACATAATCACCATTTCCAACACGATAGTTACTATCAAATCCTTTAACAATACCTCCAATCATAAAAGAGGGATCAAGACCAGCTTCATTTAAAACATGGGCAAGAAGTGATGAAGTTGTAGTTTTTCCATGAGTTCCGGTAACAATAAGAATTTTTTTATTCTTTGCAAAAAAATGATTTAGAGCCTGCGGCATTGAGCAGTATGGAATGTCGTTTTCCATAACCGCAGCAGCTTCAACATTCTCTCTGGTAACAGCATTTCCAATAACTACAAGGTCTGGTTTTTCATCTTGAGAATTTTGTCCAATAAAATTCGAGGGGCTAAAGCCCTTAAAAAGCTGTACCCCCTTTTCGATCAAAAAATCGCTCATTGGCGGATAGATGTTCTGATCTGAACCGGTAACATCAAATCCCATATCCTTAAGAATACAGGCTAACGCTCCCATGCCTGTGCCGCATGCTGCAATTATATGGATTTTTTTCACATCTTTTGGAATAAAATTATTTTTTAAATCCATACTATGCAAGACCTTTCATAACCTCTTGTGCTGCTTTAATAGTTGTATCAATATCATTATTGCTGTGTGCTGATGATACAAAACAAGCCTCAAATTGAGAAGGTGCAAGATAGATGCCTTTCTCTCTCATATGTCTATAAAATACTCCAAATCTCTCAACATTGCTCTTTTTAGCATCATCAAAGTTATTGACGGGTCCCGCTGTAAAAAATAGCCCTGCCATTGAACCAATATGGCTTGCTGTAACATCAATGCCGGCAGATTTAGCAGCATCTTTAAGCCCATCTACAAGTTTTGCTGTTTTTGCTTCAAGAGACTCGTAAAACCCTGGTTTTTTAAGCTCGGTTAATGTAGCAATGCCAGCAGCCATTGCAAGAGGATTTCCTGAAAGAGTGCCAGCCTGATATACATTACCTACAGGTGCAATATAGTTCATAATTTCTTTTTTACCACCATAAGCACCTACTGGAAGTCCACCACCTATAATTTTCCCAAAGCAAGATAGATCTGGAGTTATCTTAAAAAGCCCTTGAGCAGAACCTTTATCTACTCTAAAGCCTGTCATAACTTCATCAAATATAAGCAGAGCACCATATTTTAAGGTCAATTCCCGCAGAGTCTCAAGAAATCCCTTAACAGGAGTCACCATGCCCATGTTTCCAGCAACAGGCTCCACAATAACAGCGGCAATCCTATCTCCCATTTTTTTCATAACATCTGCAAAAAGATCAATATTATTATACTGAATGGAGAGGGTATTTTTAATAACAGACGCGGGCACACCGGGACTTCCAGGGATACCAAGAGTTGCAACGCCAGAACCGGCAGCAACAAGCAGAGTATCAGCATGACCATGATAGCAGCCATCAAATTTTATTATAATATCTCGACCAGTAAAACCTCGAGCAAGACGCAAAGCACTCATAGTTGCCTCTGTTCCAGAGTTGACCATTCTTATCATCTCAATTGATGGAACAAACTCAATAACAATATTGGCAAGTTCAGTCTCAAGAGGAGTTGGAGCACCAAAACTTGTGCCACTTTTTAGTACATTTTCCAAAGCAGCTATAACTGCTGGATGGCGATGTCCAAGGATCATAGGTCCCCATGACCCCACATAATCAATGTAGCTGTTACCATCCACATCAACTATCTTGCTTCCATCTGCTTTTTCAATAAAAAGCGGTTTGCCACCAACTGACCCACATGCCCTTACAGGAGAGTTAACACCACCTGGTATTACTGATGCAGCATCTTCAAAAAATTTCTGTGAATTTTGAGTATTCATACGATTTTATCCTTTATATTAGATTTCTTATCATAAAATATAAGATTTAGTAGCTTTCTAAATCGTTAATTGTAAGCCTTATATACAGGGCAATAACAAAATGTTGCAACAAAAAAATATTTGACATAAGCGATCATTGCTGTTAAATTCCCGTTGTTTTTTTGCTCAACAAGAGCCAAAAAAAGGGGGCCGTTAGCTCAATCGGTAGAGCACCTGACTCTTAATCAGTAGGTTCCGCGTTCGATTCGCGGACGGCCCACC
>CAYRLG010000047.1:0-20600 GCA_964425195.1 uncultured Desulfobacterales bacterium | reverse complement strand
AAGATTTGGCATCTCTTCTATTATGAAATCAATCTTTTGATCTCTTTTGTGAGCTTTTTTAGGGTTTGTTATCTCTCTTTGATTTTTATAATCTTCCCCACTTACCATACCATCGGTAATATTTTGTTCTAAGAGTCTGTTTTTAATGACCGTCCAAAATTTTTCAAAAGTTTGAATGTTACCGTTAATAAATGTAGCTGGATTGTTGATTTCGTGCGCAATTCCAGCTGCCATTATACCAAGACTTGCCATTCTATCTGCATGAACTAACTGTTCAGCCCTCTGTTTTGCTAACGTCTCCATCTCGTATGCAAATCGTGAAACTTTATGTTTCTCATAAGTGAGCTGTTGTTCGAGGTTAATAATTCTGATACCAACTTTAACTTGCACATCAAGAATTTTTATGGAGATAGGTTTTTGTAGATAGGCATCAACTCCAGCTTCAAAGCCCTTCATTAGGTCTTCCTCTTCTGACCTTGAGGTTACCATAATAACATAGACGTAGCGGTCACTGTTTTTTCTTGCTCTGATTCTCTTACAAAGTTCAATGCCGTCCATACCCGGCATCATCCAATCAGAAATTACAATATTTATATTTTGGCTTTCTAATAAAAATAGAGCATCATTGCCATTAACAGCTTCAAAAATGTCATAATCAAGACTTTTTACAGCTTTTGTCAAAAATAGCCTCTCCATTGGATTGTCATCTACAATTAGTATTTTCAAAAACATTTCCTCGTATAATGATATTTCCTTTGCCAGTTTACATCTTTTTTGATAGTCACAGGACATTAATCTTTATATCCCACAATACGGTGCAATGACAATTGTATTTTTAATAAGTTTCTTTATCTATATTAAGTTGTCTATGGTTTGTAAACATTTGGAGGTAGCATGTCTGCCAAAGATATCAACAACAATATGTCAATAATATCGGTATTAACAGAGGAGATAGAAAATCTGAAAAAGCAGAACGCTGCTCTTGAAGCCAATTATAGACATGTGTTTGATGGTATGACAAGCTGCATGGCTGTATATGAGGCTTTTAATAGTGGTGAAGATTTTATTTTAAAAGATTTTAATCGAGCAGCAGAGCTATCAAGCCGTATCAGTAAAGAAGAGATCATTGGTAAAAGTGTTAAGGATGTATTTCCGGGTGTTGTTAAATTTGGACTTTTTGAGATATTCCAGAGAGTATATCGTACTGGCAGACCAGAGCTTCACCCTGTTGCAAATTATGAAGATTCACGTATCACTTTATGGGTTGAAAACTATGTTTATAAACTACCCACTGGTGACATAGTTGCAATTTATGATGATGTTAGTGATAAGAAAAAAGGTGATGAGATTCTAAAACAGCGTATGGCTGAACTTGAGGCAATAAATGCCATGAGCTGCTCTGTATCTATGAACATATCCCTTGATGAGGTTGTAGCTTCTGCCTTAGAGCAACTTATGATCACATTGTCGCCTGATATGGTTCTAATCTATCTGTTGGATGGTGATGTTATTAAAAACGGGGAGATGCGACTCCACTCTGTAAAGCTAAGTAATAGAATACCTTTTTTTACGAAACGTCAAAAAGAGATATTAAATGTTGGAGAGTGTCTTTGTGGTATTGCAGCAAAGGATGCAAAAGCTATCTTTTCCATCAATTTGCACAAAGATGATAGATGCACTAATAGTGAGTGCAAAATGGCAGGAATCTCTTCATATACCTCTATCCCACTTATGAACAGAGAGCAGCTTATTGGCGTATTAGGGATTGGTTCGTGCCATGAACGTGATTTTTCGGTTCTATCAACATTTCTACAATCGCTTGCCTCTATAATAGCTGTATCTATTGCCAATACCATGCTTCACCATCAGGCGATAATACACGCCGAAGAGCTTGAAACTATAGTAGAAAAACGAACTGTAGAGCTTAAAAAATTTTTTAATGCTGTAGAGTCATCTCCTACCACTATCGTTATTACAGATATCGATGGAAATATAGAGTACGCAAACCCATTTTTTACTAAACTGACAGGGTACACGATTGAAGAAGCAAAAGGTCAAAATCCAAGGATATTAAAGTCAGGGGTTCACACCAAAGAGTTTTACGAGCAGATGTGGCAAACTCTTCTTGCAGGAGAAGTTTGGCGAGGTGAAATATGCAATCGTAAAAAAAACGGTGATCTCTATTGGGAAAATGTAGCTATCTCTCCATTGCGTGAAACTAAAAAAAATAAAGATGGTGATCTTCTTAAAGAAGATAGTGGTGAGATTATCCACTTTGTGGGTGTTAAAGAAGATATTACAGATAGAAAAAAAGCCCAGAAGATTCGGGAGGATGTTGAGCGTATTTTGCGTCATGATCTTAAATCTCCTTTAAATGGCATTATTGGATTTCCACAGATTATGATGTATGACGAAAATATTACTGACTCTCAAAGAAGATATCTTAAACTTATTGTAGATGCTGGTAAGAATATGCTTGATATGATAAATTTGTCGTTGACAATCTATAATATTGAGATGGGCACTTATAAAAAGCAGAGTGCAAGTCAGTTTAATCTGCTTAGTGTAATTCGGCAGTGCGTATCAGATACGACCTCTCTTTGTGAGAGCAAAGAGATATCTATTAAAGTTTTTGTTAATAATAGTATCCATAGAGATGATATTGAAAAACTTGAGCATGTTGAGTTCAATGGGGAGAGACTACTTGCTTTTTCTATTTTCTCAAATCTTATAATTAATGCAGTGGAGGCATCTCCATGCAAAGAGAATGTGGCTATTATGATTGAGCCAACCTCTTTTCCAACTAAATATAATAGTGCCATTAGAGTTACTATTCACAATAAAGGAGCTGTACCATTAGAGATTCGGAATCGTTTTTTTGACAAATACGTTACTATAGGAAAACCAAAAGGGACAGGGCTTGGTACTTATAGTGCAAAACTACTTGCAAATAGTCAGGGATGGGACATAGAGATGAAGACATCAGAAGAGGAGGGCACCTATCTTACTGTTATCATATCATAAACCTCATAATAACCTTAAATATATTCACCCCTCCTAAAACTCTATTATCACTCTTTTTTTCTCTGATATATATTTCCTTCAGCATTTTTAACTCTCCTGTTTTTGTGAAGATATAGTTGACCTAAAGCATCTTTCCAACGCTTATTTTTCTTAATGGTATTATCGATAGCACTAAGAATATCTTCTCTATCAAATGGTTTTACTACAAAATCGTTTGCTCCTGCTTCATAGGCTTCTAAGAGATTCCTTGTATCCTCAGTTGAAGAGACCATTATAACCTGAACGTATGGATATTTTCTCTTTATCTCTTTTAAAAACTCAATTCCTCCCATGCCGGGCATGTGAATATCTGTCAAAACAATCAAATTATGCCCGTCAGGAAAATTACTTAAAGCCTCTTCAGCAGAAGATAAAATTGTCAAATCCCAATCTTTCAGAATATCTTTTATAACTGCATGTGTCATTAAGTCATCATCTACAAAAAGAATTTTCATACATCCTCCTTAAAATTACCCTACACCATAAATAATGTTCAATTTTTTGCTTAACTTTATTCTCTCTTTGCCTTATGCAATATTTCAGTTTACAGTTTTTAAACAAAAAGATAAAAAACAGACTGTAATATTTACGATGCTGCATTTAAAAGAATTTTGAGTTTCATGTCAAGGTAGAAAGGAGATTGCCCTATGTCAGGTATTCCTGAAAATTTGAAAATCCTTCTGGTTGAAGATAACAAAACTATGCGCCAGATTGAACTTCATTCACTTAAAAAGATCGGATATACAGATGTTGTTACAGCCTCTAATGGAGAGGAGGCTATCCAGATACTTCAGAGAAAAGGGGAGCAAAAAGATAGTATCCATCTGATTATCAGCGATTGGAACATGCCTAAGAAAGGTGGATTTGAGCTGTTAGTGTGGGTACGTGCAAGTAATCAGTTTAAAGATCTCCCTTTTATAATGGCTACGGGTCAGGCAGATAAACGCCACGAACAGCAGGCAATTGATGCAGGAGTTACTGGTTTTCTTGTGAAACCTTTTGCGGATGATGAGCTTAAATCTGCTCTTAAAAGAGTATTTGGTATAAACACAGAGGAGTTCAAAGCAATAAAGGCAATTTCAAGAGTAACGGCATCAGGAAAGGTGAGACTCAAAATTGCTCATATTCAGATCACTGACCATTTGGTAGTCGGGGTTTTAAAACACCTTATGGACAAAGGGGAGTTAAAAGCCAACCATTTTGAGTTAGAGCTTGTATGTATGCAGGGCTGGAACCCTGTTGCAAGATCACTTGAGCAAAAAGTTGTAGATGGTGCTTGCATTCTTGCACCACTTGCAATGGATCTTTACAGCATTGGGACAGCCATTAAACTTGTGCTTTTAAGCCATAAAAACGGAAGTATTTTTGTCCGCTCCAACCAGAAAAAATATAGCTCTTTAAAAGAAGATAATGTTAACGATAATACCCCAAAAGAGCATGATAATCAAAAAGGGGATAGTAGGCAGTTGCAGGAGTTTTTTAAAAGCACCTCTTTTTTGATTCCTCACAAAATGTCTGTACACCATATACTCTCCCATCTTGTTTTAAGCAAAGTCTCTCTTAATCCTTCAATGGATAAGGGAGAGAACTATGATATGGAGTTTGAAGTTACTCCTCCTGTAAACATGCCTGAATTTATCAAGCAAAATCCACAGTATAGCGGATTTATGGTTGCAGAGCCAATTGGTAGTTTGGCAGTTGAATCTGGTATTGCAGCATGTCAGTTTCTTTCAGGTGAACTTTGGGAAAATCATCCATGCTGTGCAGTTGTAATGCAAAAAGATTTTATAGATTCATATACAGATGCAGTATTTGAACTGACACGTTTATTGGTTAAAGCAGGTAAATTTATAACAACACATCCGGAGGAGGCAGCACAGATAGCGGTTCAGTTTCTTGATCCTGATAAAACTGTTGGATTAACTGTACCTATACTGAAAAAAGTTTTGACCGATCCAAACGGGATAACAACAGATGATCTCTACCCTGTAGTGGCAGACCTTGATACAATGCAGCAGTATATGGTCAAAGAGATGGGGATTGGAAGTGCTGTAAATCTTGATGAATTTGTGGATTTAAGATTTGCCGATAGCTCTTGTGATATGGGAGTTACTGACTTTAGACCCTCTGTTTTGCACTCTTCAAAAGAGGATATATTAAAAATTTTGAATAGGTCGTTTGCAGTACCTAAATATGATAAAAGCACCTCTAAAATAGATAACTTAAGAAGTAAAAACGGGCAGAAAAATGAAAATTTAGAACATCTTGCAAGTAATCAAAAACAGGATTTGGGGTTATATGATACTAATAGTGATATATCAGAGATAGACCCTGTTGATACAAAAGACTCTATTGATATAGAAAATAGAGATGTGGTTGTTGCTCATGAGGGCAAATATTTAACCTTTTTGCTTGCATCTGAGGAGTATGGAATAAGCATAAAAAATGTTAAGGAGATTATTGGAATGATGCCAATCACCCATGTTCCAAGAACTCCTCACTATGTTAAAGGGGTTATAAACTTAAGAGGTAAAGTTATTCCAGTTATGGATCTTAGGATAAAATTTGGAATGCAACCTGTTGAATACAGCGATAGAACCTGTATTCTTGTTGTTGAGATACCATTAGGAGATACAAACCACAATGTACATATTGGAGTTGTAGTAGATTCAGTTTCTGAAGTTCTTAATGTTAGAAACGGAGATATTGAGCCAAATCCTAAGTTTGGGAGGACTATTGATACAGAATCTATTATTGGTATGGCAAAGGTAGGCGATAGAGTTAGAATTCTTCTTGATATTGACAAGGCGTTATCTGTTGATAATCCAATGCTGTTAGCAAGGCAAAACAGTTAAAAGATAAAATGCAATCCAGTCTTTACAGTAATTTAAATTTTGCAAATTATTTTTGTAATACACTTTTTAGCTAAAACGATAAATCCATAAATCATTCCACACTTGGGAGGTAAATTTTGAAAATAGGTTTAGCACAAATTGACTGTATCCCCAAAAAGATAGATAAAAACGTCATTAAATTTGATAAGTTTGCCTCTCAAGCAAAGAGTTTAGGGTGCGATGTTGTAGTCTTTCCAGAGATGTCAGATACAGGCTATATAACCTCATTAATACCAACATCTTCTCAACCCTGGGACGGAGGGATTTCTTACAATCAAGCAGCAGCAGCAGCTCGCTTTAACTCTATTTATCTTATATGCGGTATCTCAGAAAAGGTTGGCGATGATATTTACAACTCAGTTGCCTGTTTTGATAGAAAAGGTGAATTAACAGCTCATTATCGCAAAAGCCACCTTTTCACACCTTCGCCTGTTTACGAGGATAGATGTTTTAAAGCTGGAAATGAGCTTTGTATTACAGAGATAGAGGGTATTAAGTGGGGAATTTCAATCTGCTTTGATCTAAGATTTCCAGAAGTTTACCGCTATCAAGCGTTACAAGGAGCTAAAATTTTATTGAATTGTAGTGCGTGGCCCAATGTTCGTAATTCTCACTGGGATTACTTAACCCGTGCCCGCGCGATTGAAAATCAGACATTTTTTATTGGCGTGGGTAGAGTAGGAACTGATGGTGATTTAACATTTAATGGAAGAAGCAGGGTTGTTTCTCCTACTGGAGAGCTTATAATTGAAGGAAGCGGTTTTAAAGAGGAGCTAATTGTCGGTGAGATAGATATCAATAAGGTAACAGAGTTTCGTAATGTAATACCCGCAATTGATTTAAGACGAGACGATATTTATGGAAGTTTTAATCTTATCCTATAAATGCTATCTATAAAGTTTATCTTCCTATACTTAAGAGCTTCTATGTATAACAAATGGTTAAAATAGAGACAAAAAGGAGAGTATCTATGAAATCACTTAAAGTAATTGGAATTTGTGGAAGTTTACGCAGGCAATCAACCAACATGGGTCTGCTTCGTTATGCACAGAAAAATGCACCAGAGATGATGACAATTGAGATTGCAGATCTCTCTTTAGTACCTTTTTATAATGCTGATCTTGTTGATAAGCCAGCATCTGTTCAGATGTTATTAAATCAAATGGCAGATGCAGATGCCTTGCTTTTAGCTTGCCCTGAGTATAACTACTCAATAGCCCCTGCGTTAAAAAATGCTTTAGATTGGGCTTCTCGTGAGCCTGATAACTCTATTTTGTCAGGAAAACCAGCAGCTATTATGGGTGCTGGTGGAGGTATGGGTAGTTCCAGAGCACAGTATCACTTACGTCAGGTGGGAGTCTATCTGAATCTGCATATACTCAATAGTCCAGAAGTTTTTTGCAACGCTTTTACAGGCAGCTTTGATAACGATGGAAATCTTGTGGATGAACAGATTCAAGAGCTTGTTAAACAGCAGCTTTTAGCTCTCCATGCATGGGCTAAGAAATTTTAATAGTTCTCTTAAGATTTTATAAATTTATGTTTAACGGGTATAGCCTTCTTATTTTAAAGAGTGCTATACCCTTTTTATTTAATATTGAAATAATCTATCCATTTCAATTTAGCTAATTAAATTATCAATTTGCATATTGCACTATTTCTATCTATTTTTTCCAAACTCAAAAAAATGTTTATAGTTATTAAGGAAAATATAAAGCATGACAAATACTAACTCTGATGCCAAAGAGTCTTGTTCAACAGTTCAATTAACCAAAAATGTAAAAGGAGCAGGGTGAGCTTCAAAGTTATCTCCAGAGGATCTGGAGAGTGCTTTATGCGGATTGTCCTTTCCAGTTGATGAGAATGTACTAATTGGCATTGGAACCGCTGATGATGCTGGTGTTTACAAAATATCAGAAGAGCTTGCCCTTATTCAGACGGTTGATTTTTTCACACCAATTGTTGACGACCCGTTTGACTTTGGCAAAATTGCTGCTGCAAATGCTCTTTCTGATGTCTATGCAATGGGAGGGGTTCCTAAGACAGCAATGAATCTTGTTGCATTTCCGTTTCAGAAATTGGGGGGTCAAATTCTGCGGGAGGTTTTATCCGGTGGTATAGAAAAACTTAAAGAGTCTGGTACTGTTCTTTTAGGTGGACACAGTATTGAAGATGATGAATTTAAATACGGACTCTCTGTAACAGGATTTGTACATCCCCAAAAAATACTTGCCAATCAAGGGCTTAAAGATGGAGATTGCCTGATACTGACAAAACCACTTGGTACTGGTATTATCAATACCGCAATTAAAGGGGGATTAGCATCAGAATCTACCATCAAAATGGCGATACGAATTATGGAGATGCTCAATAAATATGCTGCTGAGGTTATAAGCAGTTTCTCTATTACAGCTTGTACTGATATTACAGGTTTTGGTCTGCTTGGACATTTATCAGAGATGATAGCTGGAACAGATACCAATATTGCCATTTACTCGTCTCTTGTTCCTATACTTCCTGAAACAGTTGACTTTGCATCAATGGGGTTAGTTCCATCTGGTGCACATCGTAACCGTAATTTTAGAAAAAATATGGTTCAATTGAAATCAAATATTACTCCTATTATGAGAGATATTCTTTTTGATCCCCAAACTTCTGGTGGTCTTTTAATAGGTTGTTCTGAAAAAGAGTCACAGACTCTTGTAAAAAGATTAGTTGACAACGGAGTTGAACACGCTGCTGTTATTGGTCAGGTTTATTGTAAAAATATTGATAAGGAGATAAAAGCAACTATTGTAGTAGAGTAAGATTAATAATATTTCATATAACCAATTAATTATTTTGGTTGTGTAGTTAAAATTTAAATAGTAGATAAGGAAATAAAATATATAATGTCACAAATACTTGATGCTCGCGGACTTTCATGTCCTGCACCGGTTCTTATGGCAAAAAAGGCTATAGATGACGCTGCTAAAAGCTCGTCTATAGCTAAACAGATTAATGAGATTACAATTATCGTGGATAATGAAGCATCTATGGAGAATGTTTCACGGTTTCTAACTTCAAGATCATTTATTGTTGAAGTGTTATCAGAAGGATGTAACTTTAAGGTTACTGGAAAGGCAGATGCTACTCAACAGGGGGATGAATCCTCTCTTTTTTTGACTAAAGATTCAGAATTAGTCCCAACACTATCAAATAGTGATAACTCAACCTCAATAGAGGTTTTAAAATCTCACAAACAGAAGATATTGGTTCTTGCAGCAACAGACAGAGTGGGATTTGGGGATGATGAACTGGGTAAAAAACTTATGATAAGTTTTATAAAGACCATTAAAGAGATGGGAGATGAGCTTTGGAGATTGATATTTGTAAATAACGGTGTAAAACTTACTATTGAAGGTTCTGCACTTCTTGAAGATTTATTGGAGTATCAATCAAGTGGATTGAAGATATTGGTTTGCGGGACATGTCTGACCCACTTTAATCTTATGGATGCCAAAAGAGTTGGAGAGACTACAAATATGCTCGATATTGTAACAGCTATGCAGATTGCAGATAAGGTTATTAAGATTTAATAGGGTAGTGGCTCTTTATCAATGCTAAAAAATCGGTAAAAGTTCTTGTTTTGAGTATATTTTGAAGTATATTTTGATTACGGAACAGTCTTGCAATTTCTGAAACAATGGTAAGCTGTGATTCAGGAAGAGTATCAGGTGTGAGCACAAGAAAGATAATGTTGGCAGGCTTTCCATCAGGTGAGTCAAAATCAATTCCAGTATCAGAAATCCCCACTGCCACAAGCGGATAGGCAAGCTGTTCAATCCTTGCGTGAGGTAATGCAACTCCTTTGCCGATTCCCGTGCTCATTGCCTTCTCTCTCTCCCATACAACTCTTTTAACATTATCATTATCTAAATTAAACTCTCTGCATACAATTTGAACCATCTCATTAATAGCGTCATACCGAGAGAGAGATTTTAACTCTCTTACAAAAAGTTTTGAAAAAAGAGCATCATGGAGTCTCCATGATTTTATAGGGTTAAGAATAAACTTCATAGCAGGTCCACTTATCATAGAAGTTACAATAGCCATGACTACTAAAGCAACAAAGAGTTGATGGTCTATAATTCCAGCTTTTAAAGCAAGAAGCCCTACGATAATTCCCATAGCACCAACTGAAAGCATTGCAAAACCTACGGCTAAAGATTCACTTGAAGACATATTTCCCCAGCGAGCACCTAATGTTCCACCGATCAATTTAAAAATACAGGCAATAACAAGAACTGTTATAACCAATGTAAAATCAAAATGGGTCATAAAGTTTATTTTTAAACCAATGTTAGCAAAAAAAAGAGGGGCAAATATAAAAGAGACAAAGTTGTCAATAACCACTCGAGTGTGCTCTCTTAAATGGGGGGAATCTCCAATTGCAGCACCAACCAAAAAAGCACCAAATATTGCATGAATTCCTATCCATTCAGTAAATGCTGCTCCAAGCAATGAGAGAACTATAGCAAAACTTAACTCTCCTCCGGGCCATTTAGTATAAGCTTGAATAAAAGGCAGAACCTTGTTGATTAACCATCGACCAAGTGTAAGTACAACCAGAGCAAAAGTAAGGGTTAGAAATATCGTTAAAAATATCTGATTCCCATCTCTTTCTCCACCTCCAATTAACCCAAGAACAATCGCAAAAATTATCCAGCCTACAATATCGTTAAATATAGCGGCACTTACCACAACCATTCCAAGTTCGCTTCTATAAAGCCCCATATCCATAAGAGTCTTTGCAATAATGGGTAGAGCAGAAATGGAGATCGCAGTGGCAATAAAAAGAGCAAAGAGCAGTTGATTAACTCCTAATTGCTTTCCAAATATCTGTGGAATAGACCATGCTGTAATAAAAGTTAGAACAAAAGGTATCAAGACGCTTGTAATGCCAACTTTCAGCCCTAACCGCCCCTGCTTCCAGATAGTGGACAGATCAACCTCTATACCAGCAACCATCAAAAAAAGCACGATAGCAAGGTTTGATATTGCATCAAGTGCAATTGCGTTTGTGCCGTGAGAAGGAAATAGAAATAGGTTGAAAGTTGGGGCGACAGCTCCTAATACAGTGGGACCAAGTAGAACTCCAGCAAGAATCTCTCCTATTACAGCAGGTTGATGAAAACGTTGGGCAAGTTCACCAAGAGTTCTTGCTAAACCAAGCAGAATTCCAAGAGAGAGGAGCATGAGCATTATGTTGTGAGGAGTCATTGTTTCTATTTTTCTACAAGGTTTGTATATTAAATTTTCAAGAAGTAGAGGTTACTCTGCTCTCTTTTGGCTCATTAAAATGACAACTTAAAAGCATATCGTCATCAACTTCAGATTGAATCCTGTAGGGTAAACTTTTAAATAGTTTTATCATATTTTTATTGCTCGTTGAAGTTACTGCAAAAAGTCCATTTATACCTCTGTTTCTTGCTGCCTCTCCAAGTTTACGGATCAAAACCCTTCCAACCCCTTGATTTTGAAAATCTTTGCTTACGGAAAATGCAACCTCAGCCATATTGGTTGCAGGTTCAAGATAATAACTTCCAACCCCAACTACCCTGTCAAATCCCATCTCTCCGGTAAGAGCTATTATTGTAAGGTTTCTTTTGTAATCAATTTGGCTCATTATCTCAACATCATCACGCAAAAAACGGGTCTTTTCATGGAAAAAGCGTGATATTACATCTGCTTTTTCTAATTGATAGAAGTGCTCCTGAATCCTTCTATCGTCAACAGGTTTTGCAGGACGAAATGTCAGTTTTTCGCCATTTATCGTTACAACCTCTTCAAGTTTAACGGGATAGATACCATAGACTGACTCGCCAAGGGTTCGATCTTGACCTATCATTCCAAGTTTTTTGGCTTCACTTAAAAGCTCATCACGAAATTCAGGATGTGCAATGCTGATAAGGGCAAAAGCTCTCTCTTGGGTACTTTTGCCAAAAAGATTGACAGCCCCAAACTCTGTTACAACATAACGTATATCTTCACGGGGAATGGTTACAACTATATTGGACAACTGAGGTACAATGGAGCTAACTCTCTTTTCTGTGCTCTCAATATTAGTTCCAGACTCGTTGTCAGTAACATCATCTATCTTAACTGTGGTTGTAGAGTTGAGCATTATAATTGATTTGCCTCCTTTAGAGCGGTTCGCCCCTCTCATAAAGTCGGAGATACCTGATACTCCTGCGTATAAAGTATAAGATTGTGCATCGCATGATACTTGACCAAAAAGATCGATCATTTGAGCTACATTCATAGATACCATTCTATTGTGCTTTGAGATGATTTCAAGATCATTTACATAGTCAAAAGGTTGAAACTCAACAGCCGGATTTGTATGCAAAAATTCGTACAGTGCTTTAGTTCCAACTGAACAGCCTGCCACCATTTTTCCATTGTTAAACCCCTTTTTTTTATTTGTTATTACACCGGTTGAGTATAGATGCATCATATCATCAGTAAGAAATTGGGAGTGAATACCAAGATCATTTTTATTTGAGAGTGCCTGAATCGTTGCCTGAGATGCTGCATCAAGACCAATCTGAAGAGTAGAGCCATCTTCAATTAATCTGACAATATGCTGACCAATTCTTGCAGCTTTTTGAGGTGGTGGATTAGAGGTTATAGTCATTAGCTCTTCATCTAACTCCACAATAAAATTAACGTCATTAACATGTATAAAACTTTGTCCAAGTACCACAGGCATTTTAGAGTTGACTTGAGCTATGACTATATCTGCAGAAAGTGAGGCAGAAAGAGTTACATCAACTGAAACTCCAAGGCTCATCCAGCCAAAATCGTCAGGGGCAGATACTTGAATCATGGCAACATCAATAGGAATTCTACGGCTGCTAAACAGACGGGGGACTTCTGCCATATTAACTGGTGTGTAGAAACGTTTGTTTTTTGCAAGCTCTTCAGAACTTGCAGAACCTAAATAGATAGAGCGAATATTTATAACCTGATCATTGGTTTTATCTGCTATCTGTGTAAGTGGAGTTGTCTCTCTTGACATCAAACGGATTATTTCAACATCGCTAAGGGTGTGAGATATATCAGCCAGTCCTCTTACAAGAGCTTGAGGCTCACCACAATATGAACCGATAAAGACCCTCTGACCCGAATGTATATGGCTTACAGCCTCTACAATTGATCGTTTTTTATGGACATAATCATCTGCCCAATAACTGGCGTTTTTCATAAGCACCTCCTTAAGTTTTTATTATATAAAAGTAGATAGGCACAGAAGTGGCTATCTACAGTTTTATTCTCGCTTTTTGATTGTTATGCTATGTTTATTATATTGAATCAAATTTAACAGCTTTACTGTTTTCAAGCAAGAAGAATGAGCATATACTATTTTGATTTTGATTGCTTGACATATTATTCTTTAAGGCTTTAAAATAGTTAAAAAAATCACAATAGCTCAAATCTCTCACTCATTCTGACAAAAGGGGGTACACGATGTCTCGTATTCTTTCAATGATTTTAGCCGGTGGCGAAGGCACTCGCCTCTCTCCATTTACAAGTTTAAGGGCAAAACCTGCCGTACCATTTGGTGGAAGTTACAGAATTATTGACTTTGTTCTGAATAACTTTGTCAATTCAGATATTCTCCAGATTTTTGTATTGACCCAGTTTAAATCTCATTCGCTTATGAAGCATCTCAGTCAGGCGTGGCGTATTAGCGGTGTGGCAGGTCATTTTATTGATCCAATACCTGCTCAAATGAGAACTGGAAGGCATTGGTACAAGGGAACTGCTGATGCTATATATCAAAACCTAAATTTGATTGATAGCTATGATCCTGAAACTGTATGTGTATTTGGGGGAGATCATATTTACAAGATGGATATTCGTCAGATGATTGACTATCACAAGAGAAAAAGAGCTGCTTTGACTGTTGCTGCTATTCCAGTACCTGTAGAAAAGGCGAGTCAGTTCGGTGTTATTGAGGTTGATGAAAACGGCAAAATGGTTGGATTTGAAGAGAAGCCAAAATATAACCCCAAAACAATGCCAGACCGTCCAACACACGTATTGGCATCTATGGGCAATTATGTATTTGATGCAGACGCTCTTGTCAATTTTTTGCAGTTAGATGCAGAAGATGATAACTCCATCCATGACTTTGGGCATAATATAATTCCAACGATGTTTCCTCTTGGAGGTGTTTATGTTTATGACTTCTCAAAAAACGATATACGAGGAGAGCCTGAAAATTCAAAAGGTTACTGGCGTGATGTGGGCACTATAGACTCATATTATGAGGCAAATATGGATCTTATATCTGTAACTCCGCCGTTTGATCTCTATAATAAATATTGGCCACTTAGAAGCTACCACCCCGCTGTCCCCCCTGCTAAGTTTGTTCATGATGAGGAAAACAGAATAGGGCATGGTATAAACTCTGCTATATCATCAGGATGTATTATAAGTGGAGCAGTAGTAAATCAAAGTATTCTTGGTTACAGAGTGCATATTCATAGCCATTCATATATCGAAAAATCCGTACTTATGGGAAATACAGAGATTGGCAGTGGCTGCCGTATCAAAAGGGCAATATTCGATCGCGGAGTTACTGTTGCTCCTAATACAGTAATTGGCGAAGACCTTGAGTATGACAAGAAGCGTTTTCAGGTGTCTGAAAGTGGAATTGTTGTTATTCCTAAAGGATCAAGAGTTGGGTTTGATTGATCTGAATCCATTACTGTTGCCTACTGTACTATGCTTTTTACGAAAAGCAATCCCTTTGGTTAACCAAATATAAACCTTTATGAGAGCCCAATTCTAATAAATATAAATTACAAAGGTATCTGATTGACTTTAAAAGAACAAAATATAGATAGAGCAAAACGTATATTAGTAGAATTTTTGATGGAACTAACTGAATTACCAATTCTAATAGCTATTAGACAGGGGCTTACTCAGACATTACCTCTAATAATTATTGGTGCATCAGCTCTCCTAATCCTAAATATGCCATTTGTAAATTTCAATACATTTTTAAATGACGATTATCTCTCATATTTGTCTATTTTATGCAAAATAATTAAACAGAGTTCATTTGGTATAGCCTCCCTTGCCATACTCATCAGTATTAGCTTGGAATATACTCGACAAAAGTCTAATTCTGTAAATAGCTCTATAGTAGAACCTACAGTAACAACTATTGTCTGCGTTTCCAGCTATTTTGTAATGGTAACCCCTATTGAGGGAGATTTTGTCAAAGGCTTCTTCTCTTTAAGCGGAGGTTTTCCCATTGCATTGAGTATTACAATCGTCTGTGCCCCACTGTTTATATTTTTGACTGAACATAATCCTTTAAATAGATATTTATACTCTGTTGGCAGCGAACCGGTTGTAAATAATGCTTTAGCTGCTATTCCATCTGGTCTTATTACTATCTTGATATTTGCTATTATACGAACAACTTTAGAGCAGATAGGGTTGGAAGATTTACGTTTACAGGCTCAATTTTTTTTTGGCTCCCCTTTTCAAGAATCTGATAGCAATATTATCACAGGAGTAGGTTATGTAGCATTATCTCAACTATTATGGTTTTTAGGTGTTCATGGACCTAATTTACTGACCGGAGTAGAGCAAAATCTTCTATCAGTTGCTTTAGAGGCAAATATTAATGCAATCTCTCTTGGGCTTGAACCAATATTTATATTAACTAAACCTTTTTTAGATGCGTTTGTCCATATTGGAGGTTCTGGTAGTACATTAAGCCTTATTATAGCAATTTTTCTATTCAGTGAAGAGAAGACAAGCAGACGTTTGGCATTTGTGGCACTCTTTCCGGCTCTGTTCAACGTTAATGAAATAATGCTTTTTGGATTACCGTTAGTACTTAATCCTGTTTATGTAATTCCTTTCATTTTTGCTCCCATTATTCAGGCATTAATTGCATATACTGTCATTTATTTACACATCGTTCCAATGACGATTGTAGATATCCATTGGACATCTCCCATTATTTTAGGAGGATATTATGCTACCGGTTCTGCAGCAGGGGCTATACTCCAGATAAGTTGTTTAATATCTGGTATATTAGTATATCTGCCATTTGTAAACCTTGCTAATTCTATAAATACTACACGTTATAAAAGAGCGATAGAGGCTCTGTGTGAAGCTGCTGAGAGCATATCAGTCTCTCCAACTGGCAAAAAATGTATTGATTTACCAGGGTATCCTGGCAAGTTTGCTAAAACTTTGGCTATTGATCTAACGCACGCAATAGAACAGACTGATCAGCTATTTATGGTTTATCAACCTCAAGTAGATATTAACCTTTGTAAAGTAGTGGGTGCAGAGGCTCTTTTAAGATGGAGACATCCTATTTATGGCTCGATCCCCCCGCATCTGGCTGTAGCGTTAGCCGAAGATATTAAAATCACCCAAAAACTTGGAATGGTAGTATTAAATGCTGCTTGTATGGAACATGCTTTAGTACTAAAAGCGGGATTAGATAACCAAGTGTTGTCAGTTAATATATCAGCCTCTCAATTTGATGATGAGCTTTTTGCAGATAAAATAATTGAGATACTTAAGAAAACTGGAGTACCAGCACCAATGCTTAAATTAGAAGTCACTGAATCCATTGCTTTAACCCCGGAGGCAAAAGTTATATCAATGCTGCAAAAACTAAGAGATGTAGGAGTACGTGTTGCAATAGATGATTTTGGAATGGGACACACATCGCTTAGGTATCTTAAAGCCTTTCCTGTTGATACCGTTAAAATTGATCGATCTTTAACGCAAGAATCTACAGACAGCGTCAACGAGCATATAATAACAAGTATAGTTGGTCTTTGCGAAGCAGTTGGAATTCAGGTTATCGTAGAGGGCGTAGAAACTATAGAGCAACTTGAACGTTTCCGTGCCCATCGTTGTTATATATATCAAGGATATTTCTTTAGTAAGCCTCTATCTGCTAAAGACTATATTAAATATCTTAATGACAAAAAATTTGGTAATGGGAACAAAGTAACAAGGCAGCACAGTTCTATAAACGCTATGAATTAAAAGGAAATCAACAAAATCTCATAAATTTACTTATGTCAATTATGTTGTTCATTTACAATCAAAAAATCAATTTTTCCTGATTATAACGGATTTGAGGGGCACTCATAACCTATATGATGTAACCGACATCTTTTACATCATACTATTCCTGACTGGCATGCAGTTTCGAGGTATTCTGTGCAATCTTGCGGATTAATCCAAACTTTAGGTTTTAAAGATACTTTTATATATTGTTTATATGAAAGTATTATTTGCTTGACTTTGTTATTCTTTTCTTATAAGGGGCTTGAAATAGTTATGACAAAATCAAATTTCCTGGCGATGTAGGGATGGAAAGCTACGGGTCTCAAGAAGATAGCCGAGTTGCCAAGTAGTTTCCGATATAGACTGGCTGGAGGATAAATCCTTATGGAAAGGGCTGAAAAGTATTGGTATGGTTGAAAGAGAACGCCATATAGGAGAGAAGCACTCATGTGAGACCAGTTATTATCTTTTGAGCCGGGAATATGATGGAAAAGTTTTTGCTGATTCTGCACGTAAACATTGGGGCATCGAAAACAAACTCCACTGGGGACTCGACGTGTCTTTCAGGGAGGATGAATGCCGGAAACGTGCTGGCAATGCTGTTGAAAACTTTGCCATGGTACGCCGCATCGCTTTAAATCTCCTGAAACAGGAAAACAGTATGAAAAAGAGCATAAAAACCAAACGCCTGCAAGCAGGCTGGGATGATATTTATCTTATGAAAGTCCTTGGGGGCAAGGCAATTTAAATGCGTTTGCCCTGGTAAAATAGCACTTATAAATGGTGTTTTAAGGCATTATCAATGCAGATGTGCACTGATAACATTAATTTTAAGGTATTATCAGGGGAAAAATACCTGATAATCAATGGTTAGTGATTTGATTTAATGATTTTAATTTTCAATTTTAAGAACAGGAGAAGTCAAATGCGATTTAGAATTATGATTCTTTTTGTAGGTATTATGTTTATTTTTACAGGATTAGCGTTTGCAGGACTCAATATTTCTGCAGATGATCATGGCAATTCTTCCACGTCTGCTACATCAATGAGCCTGAATTCAACAAAAAACGGGAATATTGAAAGAGGTGGAGATTATGACTATTTCAAAGTGCAGGTGACCTCATCAGGCACACTAACTGTCTATACAACAGGAAGCACTGATACTTATGGCTATCTCAATAATTCAAGCAATACTAATATTGCTTACAATGATGATGCTTCAGGCAGTAGCAATAGAAATTTTAAAATAGTTAAGCCTGTTAGTTCCGGCACTTACTATATAGCAGTGAGGCACTATAGCACTACTAAAACAGGTGTCTATACTCTGAATGTTAACTTTACTGCTTCAACGACAGATGATCATGGCAATTCTTCCGCGTCTGCTACATCAATGAGCCTGAATTCAACAAAAAGCGGGAATATTGAAAGAGGTGGAGATTATGACTATTTCAAAGTGCAGGTAACCTCATCAGGCACTCTCACTGTTTATACCACAGGCAGTACAGATACCTACGGCTATCTCAAAAACTCAAGTTCTGCCACTATTGCTGAAAATGATGATGGTGCAGACAGAAATTTTAAAATAGCACGGTCTGTTAGCTCTGGTACTTACTATGTAGCAGTGCGCCATTATAATTCAACGGGAACTGGTGCTTATACACTTAATGTTAATTTTTCAGCTACAGCGGTTACTACAGTACCTACTAATAATACTACAATTGAGGATATAGCACATAGTCTTAACAATACAAACAATTGGGATGCATACCGTTGGATTGCTAATAGCGGTCTCTTTTGGGGCTGGTAATTTGTAACCAGTTATTTTTTAAGTCGGATCTTTTTTTGTAATTTTTTTTAAAATGAAGATACAGCCTCCGCAAGCTGCGGTGGCTGTATCAACCCGATTTTAGCAATGAAGTAGGGTAAGATAATTATTACCATCCGGACAGACAATTGTATTCAGTCTGGATGGTAACCATAAAAAAATCAGCATTAACTTCCTAAAACAAAAAATATGAGTATTAGAAAAAAGAACATCAGCAGCTTTTCTGCAATTTTGGTGAAATTCCTGAATAATAAAATCTTGTTATTTAGTGCTATAATGATAGTAACTGCTATATTAAGTATATTTAAATATGATAGGCAGGATATATCAGATCTGAATACACAGAAACTACAAGTATCATATTCTAAAGAATCAATAGAACATTATAATCGCTCTCTTGATTTTGAAATAGAACCGATAAAAAAAATGGAAGTCAGACAATATGAAAATAAAAGAAAATTAATTACTACTGCTCCTGATAAAACCGATATTTTTAGACAGTCAGTTATGTCAGGAGATCAGACATTGATAAACGAGGTGTTAGAAACTATCTCAGGGTGCTCTGAATGTATTGAAAAAATGATTGAGATGATGAGTGATCCTGTAGAAGAGGATATTATAAAAGAATATGTTGCCAAAGTACTAATTAAAGATGGAAGTAAAGAAAGTGTATTAGCTGTCCTGAATGCTATCATTCAAGCAAATGAGAATCATAATGAGCAACTTAAAGGCAATTTAATGCAGATTTTTGCAGAACTTAACACTCCTCAAGCAGTCGAGTCGCTTGTGGATATATTGATTCAGGATAATCACGATTTAAGAAAACTACCGGACGAGATTAAATATGCAATAACAAAGGCTATAAAACTTATACCAGATGAAAATGTTGGTCGAATAATACAAGAAAGGCTTTATACTGCTGGAACAGAAGAGCAATCCACCTTATTGAATATAAACCACCCTATGGTTAATGTTAATTTACTTGCAGAAGCATATACAAACGGTGATAAAAAAGAATTTAACGATTCGTTAGCAAATATTTTGCTAACACAAGATAAGAGTATTATACCAGAAATTATATCCCTTGCTAAAGAAGAAGGTATTGAATTAGAGAAGGTAGGGAGTCTTGTTGGTGCATGGCTGTTTATAAATCAAGAACAATTAAACAATACTCATGAAATATTTATTGATTATCTTAGCAATCCAAATTCTACTCCTGAAGAGAAAGCCATAGCCGCATATTCCATGGCTTATGAAAAGGATAAGAATACAGCTTTATATGTTTTAGATAAAGCATATAATAATGAAGAAGATCCTTTTGTAAGAAGCTACATAGAAAATGCAATTTTAACACTTAATGGTAATCATTAGAATTCTAACCCAGCATTCCAGTGCTTGCAATCTAAGTGTCTGATATTATTGTTAAATAGTGTAATTTAACCTATCGAATCACCGACAGTTTCTTACCTCGACACGCCTGGTTGGTAACGATTGTGTGTGAAGCTCGTGGGACAATGAAGCCCTTAGTCGCAAGACTTGAAGAGTGAGCCGTGAGGCAAACTCAACTCTGGCAGCATCAAGCCGGTTGGGAGCTAAGAATAGTGATATACGTAACATATATGAACTGTTGATAAACGCCGTTAGCGTTGAAAGGCTAAAGAGTCGATCCTGAAAAAATTGGATTTAGGAAAAAGTTGGTATTAACCTTAATTGAG
>CAYRLG010000046.1:0-20998 GCA_964425195.1 uncultured Desulfobacterales bacterium | reverse complement strand
GGTTAGCCCAAGAGGCTGCTGAAGCTGCAAGAGTCGCTGAAGAGAAACGGTTAGCTGAAGAGGCTGCCGAAGCTGCAAGAGTCGCTGAAGAGAAACGGTTAGCCCAAGAGGCTGCTGAAGCTGCAAGAGTCGCTGAAGAGAAACGGTTAGCTGAAGAAGCAAAACGTTCTAAAATTAATAAAACGATAAAAGAGATTGCTGCAAAAGAAGCTGCTGAATCTATAAAGTCTGAACTTAAAGAGTTAGAAAGCAGACAAATTACCAATAATAACTCTTGTAGCTGTGGAGAAAACAATAAAATGTCAACTAATATAAAAGCCGCTATAATATGCTTTGCCATTCTTGCCATTATTATTATTAAAGCCAGCTTTGATAATAATCAAAATTACTATCTATACGATACCAAAAAAGGAGTAGAAATATGGCAAGGGGATTTCTCTCCAATGACTAAAAGCCAAATTGCATTGCTTGAAGGACTTGACATTCCTGATGATATCAAATCTTCTTATAATAAGAACGAAATATTCCCCATACCTTTCAACTACTATCTTGATAAAGTAGATGTGATTATAAAATTAGGTCATCCATTCAATTTTAATACTATTAATAACTATATTAGTGAAGCATCTAAATTTATATCAAAAGCAGAAGATAAATACATAATTGATCAATACATTGAAAATATAAAAGCTGCTCAAGGGATTATACAAAATACAAATATTATAATTCCTACGAGAACACCTGAAAGTGAAGATGAAGTTTCAACTCTTCCAGATCACTCTGAATTGTTGAACAGCCTTGAGTCAAAAGAGACTAAATCTGTAGAAGAAGATAAAGAAGCTGAAGAGGCTGAAGCTGTAGAGGAAGTTCAAGAAGATAAAGCAACTGAAGAGGCTGAAGCTGTAGAGGAAGTTCAAGAAGATAAAGAAGCTGAAAAGGCTGAAGCTGTAGAGGAAGTTCAAGAAGATAAAGAAGCTGAAAAGGCTGAAGCTGTAGAGGAAGCTCAAGAAGATAAAGAAGCTGAATAAGATTAAAATAATTTGGGTGAAATATAAAAAAGCCATCAGAATGAACTGATGGCTTTTTTATATTGTATCATATCTCAAATTTCTGTTTGAGTTTCAATCTTTTCATGAAACTCTCCGGTTGAGTTAGCCATATCTTTGGATTGACTTCTAAAAATTTTGATATGAATTACCAGCATATAAAACACCAAGGTGTATATGAGCATTTTTCTAACAGTTTCACTTATTGGTATGGTTTGCTGTGTCCATAAAGCAACAAAAAAATCAACACTCAGAAAAAACGTAAAGAGAAGCAGAATATTTCTTGAACCCATTTTAATAGCAATATATGCAGCAAGAAAGAGACCACCAATAGTTACACCAGGAATGGCACTATACCATAACGCAATTGGCACCTCATGAAAAATAGCATTCAATACACTACCAGATATAGACATTGCTGCCATTAAAGAGATACTGGTTACAATAGATATTGCGGGATTAACCTTTAGCATCATGGTCATGACAAAATAAAAAATAGTATCAATACCAAATCCTATCCAGCCACACATTAATCCACCTATAAAAGCAAAACAAAATAAGATTGAGCCAATTGAAATATTAAGATTTACAGATGTATTAGGATATTGGGTATTTTTAAGTAGTGAGAAAAATATAATTTGTGTAAATAAAAACGATATAAAGTTAAAAATTAGTGTCAACAGCTCAGGATTTTTTATTGGAAATAGAACAATGCTCACAACTTCTCCCGCAAATCCGCCCACAATAGATATGGGTAGCACATTCAAGATAAAAAGCTTTTTGTTGAATAAAAACCATCTAAAAGTACCAAGTCCCATTCCATAAGCCTGTATTATAAGATTAAACTGAGCTACCGTAACGGGTGAGATACTTAAGTGTGTTAATATTGGAAAATAGATAATACCAGCAGCAGCAGGGGTTATATTTGCAACAACTGCCGCAACAGCTCCGACAAATGGCATATAAAATAGTTTGGTAAGAAATATCTCATAGAAGAAAGGAAAGGCTATCACCCATAAAACAGCTACAACATAAAGAATTATTAAAGGTGATCTATATTGTTTTTTCATTTTTAAACCACAAATTAAACATCAATAGATATTAATTAATAGATATTACCCCAGCTAATTAAGCTCACAATTAACAAAAATACCTTCTTGCAAATACGTTTTTATCCTTGTTATTGCAGATGCTTTTAAAACTCCAACATTTACATCTATATAATCGTAGATAACAGCCATTGATTTTCCAGAGGCAGGTCGAAGAACTCTTCCAATATATTGAATTAGCCTTCCTCTGAATTTTATTGGAGTTACTAAAAATAGTGTTGAAAGTTTGGGCAGATCAAATCCTTCACCAATCAACTGTCCTGTAGCAATCAAAGTTGTAATCTTTCCCTGATTCAGTTCATTCACAGTTGCATCTCTTTCACTTTTAGGTGTCACTCCGGTCAGCACCCTTGAAGATATCTTATACTTAAACTCAAGAAGAGTGGAAATTATTTGAGCATGTTCACGCCGGTCGGTTAGAATTAGCTTTATACCAGCACTATCATCTGCTGCAATATCGCTGCATATAAGAAAATTTCGTGGTTGATCAAGAGAAACTGCTTTTATTACCTTTGGGTACTCAACACTTGCATCAAGATAAGTATTAAACTCTGTAAATCTGCAAAATACCTCTGCTTTGCTTATATCTCCTGTCTCAACAAGCGGTGCCTTATCAATTTGGTGTCTCTGCTCTCCGAGTGTAAGATAGATAAGATCCCCTAAACCATCTCTTCTGTATGCTGTAGCTGTAAGTCCAAGCCTATACTTTGCTGCCAATCCTGAGACTGCCTCTGTAAATGTTTTTGAAGGGCATTTATGACACTCATCAACCACTACATGTCCAAACAGATGATCTAACTTTGCTCTATTTTTTCTAATACTTTGATACAGACCTACTGTAATTTTATCTCCGATTTTATATTTTCCAGCCCCTATTATGCCTATCTCTTTTGGTGAGATGCTTAAAAAAGTATTAATACGCTCTATCCACTGATTTAAAAGCTCAATACTATGCACTACAACTAATGAAGGTTGTTTGCGTTTTGCTATCACAAAGAGGGCTATTACAGTTTTTCCAGTTCCAGTTCCTGCTGATAAAACTCCGTGAGACTCTTTTAAGATAGAGTTGGCAGCAGTTTGTTGGAAATCTTTAAGCTCTCCATAAAAAAACATATCTACTTGTGATAGTTCTATTCTCTGGTCAATAATATCTATCTTCTGATCAAACTTTCTACAGATACGATATGCCTTATCTGCAAATCCTCTTGGGCATATCAAAGCACTATCTTGTTGTTCGTAAAAAAATATTTTTTCAGGAGTTTTGCCTGTCCATTTACCAAGTCGGGACAAAGTATGGTAATCTGGATTTGGATATGTCAGCTCCCTTTTTATCTCTTTGACACTATTTTCATTTAAGTTTTTTAAAACTACCCTGTCATTTAAGATAAATTCCACAGATACCTCGTGTTCTATATAGCAATATTGCTAAATTTACATAGCTATATGTATTATACTTAAAAAGTTATAGCTATTCATATTGTAATGCAACATTTAAATTTTTTGTGATTTTATCAGGATTGTGCCATATTGCAACACAAAAGAGCTGAGCTTTTTTCAAGTTGATATGGATGGCTTTATCATGTTAAATTCATAAATTAATCATTACCGTTTTAATTAACTCCCCAAATAAAAAGAGGAAGTATTATGAAAAAAAGAACATTTTTTCTCTGTTTGTTCTGGAGTATCTCAGCTTTAATCTGTTTTTATTCCTCTCCTGTTACAGGCGGCTATAAATCTCAAGCAGAGGCATCATCTTTGTATTACATTCTTGATGCTTCAGGCTCAATGTGGGGCAGAGTAGATGGAGAAATTAAGATTCAAGCTGCACGCGATACAATGACAAAACTCATTACACAAATGCCTGAAGAGCTTTTCTCAGGTCTTACTGTCTATGGGCATCTTAAAAAAGGGGATTGCTCTGATATTAGTGAGCTTATTCCTTTAGGAAAAATTGATCGCATAAAAGCAATTGAATTAGTTAGAGAAATCAATCCTAAAGGGAAGACACCCATTGCTTTGACAATTGAAAAAACAGTGCAAAATATTTCCTCACAGCATAATATTAAAGACAATGGAGACAATACAACAATTGTTCTTATAAGTGATGGAATTGAAACATGTGGAGGCGATCCCTGTTCAACTACAGCGGCTCTTAAATCTTCAGGTATAAAATTTATTATGCACGTAGTTGGTTTTGATGTAGATAGCGATGCTTCAGAACAGCTTGTCTGTATTGCAAAAAAAGGGGGAGGAAGATATTTTTGGGCAAAAAATGCTGAGCAACTTTTATCTGTATTGTCAGTGGTTCAAAAAAGCGTTGTAGAAAACAAAGAGGTTGAATTTGGTGATCTAAAGCTCTCAGAAGCTAACAAAAGTGAAAATAGCACAATACCATCTAAAGCAAAAATAGAGCAAAATATCATATCTTCATCAAAATCTGTTAAAATAAAGGCAAAGGGACCTGGCAAAATAGCATTTAAACATGAAAAATGGCTTAAAACTCCATACGCATGGAAACTTATTGATCCTGAAACTGGTGAGGAGAAGGGAAAATTTTCCACACTTGAAAAAACTATAATAACCCCAGGCTATTATCAGATTGTTTGGGATCAGTACGAACATGATAGTTCTGATGTTCCGCTCACTGAGGTAATCCATGTAGAAGCAGGCAAAACAGTTGAAGTTCCGCTTATGACTGCTATCAATCTAAATATTCCGTCATGGGTTAAAAAACCAGAATACTGGGGACTTAAAGATCCTTTGACTCTTGAAAATATTGCAATATTTAATAGATTGGAGACTTTTCTTGTTCCAGCAGGTGAATATGAAATTATATGGAGACAAGGAGAACACTCTTCAAAAGAGGTTATAATTAAAAAAGTAAATATTACTCCTGACAAAATGAATCAAATCACAGTTTCAACTTCCGTAAATCCAGTTTTAGCACAATGGGTTCAAAAAAAGATTCATAACTGGGGCTTAAAACCTCTTAATTACTTAGATTCAGATATAAAGGCACCTTCACCCCCAAATAGTAACTCATCAAACCCTGAAGAGTATGTTGCTCTATTTAGTGATAAATTTGCTCCTCAACTTGTGCCTCCCGGAAAATATAGGGTATTTTACGATATATCTGAGCATGGAAGTTCTGATTCTTTTCTTGGTGAAATTGAGATTATTGAAGGGAAAGTGAATGATTTTAATATTAACACTGGAGTTAACATTATTGCTCCTCAAGGTATGAATCCCCCGTATTTTATTGAGTTTATTGAGTTAAGTGAAGATAGTTCTGACAAACTCAATAAAACTGTGATCAAACAAAGTTTTGGACCAGTTGCTCTTAAGCCGGGTAAATATAAGGTAAATTATCGTCAAGAAGAGCATGGCAGTTCAACTATGACAATTGTAGATGAGTTTGAACTTGAATCAGGAAACCTTGTCGAAATAGAGCTTTAAGGCAATATATCACGTAATATGAAACTAAAACTTGGTATTGCAAAAAAACTATCAATTTTCTGCCTTGCTTTCATCCTCATACTTTACGGCACAGTTCTTGACTTGTTGATTAACATTCAGACAATGTCAGGAATATCAGGGCAGATTGTAAGCATTAACAATGAGATATCATCTTTATCAAAAGTTATGCTTGACAGCCTAATAAGTATGGATGTCAATAATAAGAAATATAGGCTTCTTAAAAAAGATATCTATCTTACCTATTTTGAGACAGCCAGAAATGATTATCTAAATGCTATTGAAAAGATATTTGGGCTATCCACAAATGGCTATAAACTACCTGAATCTTGGCATAAAATTAAAAATCAGTTTGAGCATCACCTTGTACCCAACATACAACCTATCTCAACAAAACCATCTTCTGATGATAAAACAGAGCAATATCAGAGCTTGTCATCCTTCTCACAAAACGATTCTCTATCTGATAACAACAGTCAATCTTTGGAGAGTCAAAATAGCTCTTCTGATAAAATACCTTCATGGATATCTGAAACTTTGCTTGAAGAGTGGATGAAATCAATTGCCAATGCAAAACAGGAGAACGAACGGCAGATTGAACAGTCTCTTATTAATATTAATAACAGAAGTCACCAAAGCATAAGAAAAGGTTTGATAGGATTTGGAGTATCAATTCTTGTTGGTATTCTTGGGGTGTGGTTTATCTCTCAATCAATGCTTAAACCTCTTAATAAACTTAAAAGTGGTTTAAAGGGTATTGCTCTTGATAACTATGACCATGTAGTAGATATACAATCTAACGATGAGTTTGGTGAACTTGCTTCTGTTTTTAATGATATGAGCAGGCAGCTGAAAGAGAGTGAGAGCATAAGATCAGACTTTATTGCTATTTTGAGCCATGAAATAAGAACTCCGCTTGCATCAATAAGAGAATCTGTCAACATGATTATTGAAAATGTGTTTGGTCCAATCAATGATAAGCAGAGAAAATTCTTAGAGATTGCAAGCTCAGAAATCAGCAGAATAACAACTCTTTTAAATCACCTTCTCAATGTCTCAATGCTTAAATCTGATTCAGAAAAGATAAAACCAGAACCGCTTGATCCTAATCAGCTAATCAGTGATGCTGCAATGGGATTAATTGGAACAGCAAATGCTAATAATGTTGAGTTAAGAATGTATGAACTTACCGATACCCCAGTCCCTTTAGTTATGGGGATAAGAAATGAGATTTTACAAGTTTTGTTGAATATCATTGGCAATGCCATCAAATTTTCGTATAAAAACAGTTTTGTCGATATATCTCTTTTTAAAAGTTCAAATGGAGATGAGATTATATTCAAAATTTCTGATCAAGGTCCTGGAGTTCCAGAAGAGGAACAGACTCTTGTATTTAAGAAGTATTATAGAAGTAAAGAGGTAAGAACACACATGGATGGTGTAGGGCTTGGATTAAATATATCAAAAAGGATAATACAAGCTCACGGTGGAACAATTTACATGGAGAATAACAGTGACAGGGGATGTTCGTTCTTTTTTACACTGCCAACAGAAGATGGCAGTAGATGAACTAAAAATATGTGATGCAGACAAACTCAATATATCAAAATCCTTTTTTGCACATAGAGGATTTAATATAGATTACCGCTTTTTTATTTGTAAAAGTTTCAATTTTTTTACACTTTTATCTTTAACTCTATCCTCAGCAGTTATAATCTCGGGCTGCGCTATAGTAACATCAGTTAGAAATAACTCTGTAAAACTGACCATTGACTCTGGTGAAAGAGCGTTTATGGATAAAAATTATGACTTGGCTAAGTCTCTTTTTCAGGAATCTATAGAGGAGAGTAAAACTCCATGGGATAAAAACAGGGCTATTTATAATCTTGCTTGCACCAAACTTATAACTGCAAAGAACGATTCCCAATTTATTGAAGCAATAGAGATACTTATGCAGTGGAAAGCTACAAGAAAAATCTCAATGTACTATGAAAATCCTCGTCTTATGATACAAGCTCTTTTAGAAAATGATCATATTTTAAAGGATAGAGAGCCTGAAGATTTTAAAGATTTTATAACAATAGGTGATATGCACGATATTCAAGATATTGACTCTATTGTAAAAGAGACAAATCAGATGAACACCCGTCTTGACCGCCTGTTAAGAGAACAAGATGCAAAAATTAAAACATTGAACACAGTTGTAAAAAAACAGAATGAGAAGATCAAACTACTTAATGCTATTTTCAAAAAAGAGTCTAAAGCAAAAGAAGAGATGGAAAAGACACAAAAAGTTATGGAAAAGACTATAAAAACCCTTAAACATCAGATATCTGAACTTGAAAGAATCGACCAGAAACTTCAAGACAAAAGGACAACTGAATGAAAGAGGTTTCTTGCATATTAATAGTGGATGATGATCCCAATATTCTTGAAGTTCTTGATGCAAGGTTGACCGCTTCAGGATTTCATGTACTCAAGGCTTGCGATGCTCAATCTGCAATGCAGATATTAAAAAATCAATCTGTTGATCTACTAATTTCTGATATGAAGATGCCTGTTACAAGTGGAATGGACCTATTTTTAGATATACAGAAGAGTCTTCCTAAACTTCCAGTAATATTTCTAACAGCTTATGGAACTATACCTGATGCGGTTCATGCAATAAAACAGGGTGCAGTTGACTACATCTCTAAGCCATTTGATGGCAGAGAGTTGATAAAAAAAATTCGTCAAGTTCTTGAACTTAGACAAAAAGATGTTCAACCAGTAGAGGCAAAGTCAAGTAAAACGGCTTTAAGTATAGAGGATGACAAAATTGCAACTGAAAACCATCTGACAATATTTGAAGATGAGTTCTACTGGAAGAAAACTCCTGCAATGCAAGAACTCTATGACATGATAAAAAAGGTTGCTGCCACCAACGTTAATGTTATGATTCTTGGAGAGAGTGGTGTTGGAAAAGAGTGGATTGCAAGATCAATTTATCGTAATAGTTCAAGAAGAGATCAACCTTATGTAGTTGTAGATTGCGGTTCGACACCTTCTGGAATTTTAGAAAGTGAGCTTTTTGGTCATCTTAAAGGCTCTTTTACAAGCGCAGTAAAGGACAAAAAAGGGCTTATAGAGGCTGCTGATAAAGGGACTCTCTTTTTAGATGAGATTGGTAATATCTCTCATGAGATGCAGTGTCGATTATTGAGATTCCTTGAAGATAAAACTATTCGTCAAGTAGGGTCTGTACATGAAAAAATTGTTGATTGCAGAATTATATCAGCTACTAATGCGGATATAACCGCAGACATAGAAGCAGGTATTTTCCGTCAAGACCTATATTACAGATTAAAAGTGGTAACTTTAAATATACCACCTCTTAGAGAGAGAAAAGATGAGATAGCAGATTTTGCAAAGTTTTTTGTCGATAGATACACAAAAGAGCATAACCTTTCTAAAGTGACACTTTCAGATGCCACCATTAAACTTATGGAGTCCCACGAATGGCCCGGAAATATAAGAGAGTTAAGAAATGCTCTGGAGGCTGGAATTGTACTTTGCAAAAATAACATTTTGCAACCTACAGACCTTCAGTTGGGTAATAATCAAAAATCGCAAAAAAATGGAAAATCTTCATCAAAAAACCTTGATTCAAACATTGAACACAACTCTTTTAATGATAATGACGCAACGTTTTCAATTGAAGAGAGTGAAAAGCACACAATAATAAGAGCACTTAAGGAGTCAAAAGGGGTGCAAAAAAAGGCAGCAGAACTTCTTGATATAAGCAGGCGAGCTATTAACTATAAAATCAAGAAATATGACATAAAGCCAAATGATTATAAATAAATAAACTATAATAGTTCTACTTAAAACGGATAAAGTTGTATGGTACTATATCGTGAAAAATAACAGCTATAATTTAAATCAAGATGTATTAACTATAAAAACCTCATTTGGGCACTACTCATTTAAGATAGAGGACAGCGATATGCTGGGCGATGCAGAACGTATCGTCAAAATTATGCTCAATGAGATGGATAGTGTTGATAAGAAACTTAATTTCCGCAAAGAAAAATCGGGGCAATATGCAAGATTGCTTCTTACAACTTTGAATATATGCGAAAAATATGTAAAACTTGAAGATAGATATAGAACTCTTACTAAAAAACTTGATACTATCAATAACAAACTTGAGTCAGCAGCTATAACATCTATAGCAGAGACTATAGATACAAAACACTCTACTGAAACAGCCACAGAAATTGTAGTTGAAACACCGGAAGTTATATCAGAAAATTATAACTTTGCAGCTTCTTTAAAAGAAGAGAGAGAAAAAGAGTCTTTACCATTAATAAAAAATGAAACAATCCCAGCACAAGAAGATGTAACCCAAGAGCTATCCACAGCTATAGTAGTAAAGGCTGAACTTGCACCTCACCAGATTCAAACTCAGTCAACCTGCCATTTAGAGTTACAAGATAGCTACTTAAAAGAAGAGAGTGATGATTCAAGTGGTAAAAATCAAAGTCAATCTTCTAACAATATGGCTAAAAAAGCTGAAATTGCAAATTGGAAACTAACTCAATCCTATCTCTCCTTAAAACAGAAAGCTATGGATAGAATTATGCAAATCAGATGTCAATCTCAGCCCCCCGAAGTTAATCTATCAGAAGATCTCCCAGAAACGAGAGTGATTATTAATCCAACTGAAGGTGGAGGATCAAACAGCGAACTGCCAAGAGATTCATCAATAGAAGAGCCAGCCATTCAATTAGAAACACCAATAGAGACAGTGGTATCCAAAATAGACGAGTCACCATCTGAACCGCCCAAAAAACTAAGTGAACCAACTTACACAATAACAAGAGCAGATAGCAGCAATCAATATATAAATAGAGCAAATATAATTAAGCCCAAGCTCTATCGAAAGGGGGATTTTCAACTACCTAATCTATCTTTTTTAAAAAACACAAGTAAACAAACAGAGGTTGATCAGCAAAGTATCAGAAGAGATGCAGAGCTTCTTGAGAAGAAACTTGGCTATTTTGGCATAAAAGGTGAGGTTATGGGAGTCTCGCCAGGTCCTGTTATTACCACGTTTGAATACAGACCAGAGCCTGGGATTAAAATAAGTAAAATAGTAAATCTTGCTGATGATCTTGCTCTTGCCTTAAGTGCCTTTAGCATCCGCATTGTTGCACCTATTCCGGGTAAAGATGTTATGGGAATTGAGATTCCAAACATTAAAAAGAGTTTAGTACCATTTATCGATATTGTAAGCTCAGTAGCTTTTATAAATAGCAAATCAAAGCTACCAATCTGCCTTGGAAAAGATATTGTTGGCAACCCAGTTGTTGTAGAATTGGATAGAATGCCTCATCTGTTGATTGCCGGAGCAACTGGAACTGGAAAGAGCGTTGGGTTAAATGCCATGATTACAAGTATTTTGTATAAATCAACACCTGAAGAGGTGAGATTTTTAATGGTTGACCCAAAACGGATAGAGCTTTCATTTTACAACGATATTCCCCATCTTCTGACTCCAGTTATAACTGACATGAAAAAGGCAACAATAGCCATGCAGTGGTTAGTAAGAGAGATGGATCGTCGCTATACTCTTCTTGCAAAATCTCAAGTTAGACATATTGAGCAGTATAATCAAAAGATAAAAAATATAGGAGAGCAGATCGACTCTATTGATAATAGCCGTTTTTATGGAGATAAAAACAGCGGAGATTCAGAGGAACCAGAACAGCTTCCATACATTGTGGTAATTATTGATGAACTTGCGGATCTTATGATGACTGCATCACGAGACATTGAGTTTTCATTAACTCGTCTTGCACAGATGGCAAGAGCTGCTGGTATCCACCTTATCCTTGCCACACAAAGACCTTCTGTAGATGTGTTGACCGGAATTATTAAGGCAAATTTTCCAACAAGAATATCTTTTCAGGTCTCTTCCAAAACTGATTCGAGAACTATCATTGATGCTAATGGAGCAGAGACCCTTCTTGGTAACGGAGATATGTTATTTGTCCCTCCCGGCACTGCAAGAGTTACAAGAGTTCATGGAACATATCTATCAGAAAATGAACTTATGGAGATAACCTCGTTCTTAAAAACTCAAGGAAAACCTGAATATGTTCTGGATGTAATTACAGAGACAGATGAAGAGCCTCAGCAAGAGAGTATGGATGATGATTATGACGATAAATACAATGAGGCTCTTGATTTTGTAATAGCAACTAAACAGGCATCTATTTCAGGGATACAAAGAGCATTAAGAGTTGGGTATAACAGAGCTGCAAGAATTATTGATATTATGGAAAAAAGAGGGATTGTAGGACCTTCTGACGGTGTAAAGCCTCGAAGAGTTATTGTTGAAAATATTGATTATTAGCTCTTTATATCTCTTTGAATAACCATAGATTATATCTTTATTTAAGGATGTTCAATAATGATTTTAAATCAATCTTCTTATGGAACTAAATATTACTGTTTTAATAATCTTTCTAAATTACCCTCTCTTGTGCATGGAGTCTTTACAAGAGCTGGTGGAACAAGCCAATTTAGCTTTAACTCCCTTAATGTAGGAGTATCTACTGGTGACAAAAGGGAGAATGTCTATTTAAACAGAGAGTTGGTTGCTAAAACCATGGGGGTAGATAAAGATAGTACTTTATATTTAAACCAAGTTCATGGCAGAGATTTTCTTGTATTAAAAAAAGGAGAGCATAACAATAGCTCTGAAAATAGATATAGATATCAGCAAGAAGCAGATGGTATTGTCACCAATATTAAAGGAGTTCTAACAGTTATGCAGGTTGCAGATTGTCAGGCAATAATACTATATGATCCTGTTAATGAAGTCATCGCGAATATCCATTCTGGCTGGAGAGGCTCTATATTGAATATAATCGGGTGTGGTGTAGATATTATGGTAAAAGATTTTTACACAAAACCTTCTGATATTATTGCAGCAATATCTCCATCTCTTGGACCATGCTGTTCTGAATTTAAAAATTATCGTGAAGAAATCCCTGAAAGGTTTTGGAAATATAGAATAAGCTCAAAAGATAATGAGCATAATTTTGATTTCTGGAAGATAAGCTGCGATCAATTAACAGAAAAAGGGGTGCTCAAGCAAAATATCGAAGTGGCAGAAATTTGTACTCCATGCACATCACACCTTTTTTACTCCTATAGAAAGGAGAACATTACAGGACGTTTTCCAGTTGCAGTAGCTCTTATATAAATAGGTAAGGTGAAAGAAAAGAGAATTTTGACGTTGACTTGAAAGGAATCATGTGTTAATTCCACCTGAATTGTTAGTATCTCAGGTAAATAGAGAGTAGATTGGTGCAAAACCTGTGAGAAGATCAAGATGAAAAAAGAGACATCAAAAACAATACGAGAACTTGCATATTATAGTAGCCTTGGTCTATCTGTAGCACTATCTATATTTATAGGTCTATTTATAGGGATATGGCTTGATGGAAAATTTGATACTAAACCTATATTAACAATGATCTTTTTAGGACTTGGGATCGCCGCAGGTTTCAGAAATCTTATTATAGCAGCAAAGAAAAGTAGGAGACTGTAATAGTATATGGCATTTGATATTCAACAAAGAATGGTCGGCTTTGTAGTCAAATCTAATTGGTTTTTGTTTATCATTATAACTATTCTTGGCTTTATCAACACACCGTTTAAATTTGCCCTTGGTATTTTATTCGGAGGAGTTCTTGTTACAGTAAATTTTCATCTTCTCCGACATACATTATATAAAACATTTGACTCATCAAAATTTGACACTTCCCCCCAGACCAATGAAAATAGAGAAGATGCCTATCCAATTAATAGACGCTCAATATTAAGTAGCGTTATTGTTAAATATTATATTAGGTTTGTGATAAGCGGAATTGTGATATTCACGCTTATAAATAAGAATATAGTTGAGCCGATGGGTCTTATTATTGGACTTTCGGTTGTAGTTGCAAGCATTATGGCTGCAACTGCTCTTGAATTAACAAGACTTATTTTCAAGGAGGCGGTTTAAGGTGGAACATCCGTATCTGTTTTTTGTAAAGCTGTTTGAATTGATAGGTTTGGATCACTTTGCCCATGCAAATGTACATGTAATTTATATGTGGATAGTCATGGCAATACTGATTTTGTGCGGCTGGCTTGCAGGTAAAAATACCAAGTTGGTTCCAGAACCTGTCCAGAATGTTTTTGAGGTTCTTGTTTCCGGTCTTGAGGAGTTTATGGTTGATATTACAGGTGAAGAGGGAAGATGGCTTTTCCCGCTTGCAGCATCCATATTCCTCTTTGTTTTTATCGGAAACCTTATTGGTCTTGTACCTGGGTTTTTTCCGCCCACAGCAAATTTGAACACAACAGCAGCTCTTGCTCTTGTGACAGTTGTATTTACCCATTTCATTGGTTTTAAGTATCATGGTGCTAAATACTACAAGCATTTTATTGGACCTGTATGGTGGATGATTCCTATTATTCTCCCTATTGAGCTGATAGGTCATGCAGCAAGAATCTTATCTCTCTCTTTCCGTCTTTTTGGAAATATGATGGGACATGAGCTTGTTCTTGGTATTCTTTTTGCTCTTGCTGGAGCTTTCTTTGCTCCTCTGCCAATCATGGCATTAGGTATCTTTGTTGCTCTTGTTCAGGCATTTGTATTTTTCCTACTCTCTGTAATGTACTTTACAGGTGCCATGGAACACGCTCATTAAAGAGTATCTAAAACTCTAAATAAAGACTAAAGAAAGAGGCTTATCATCCTTATGGATGATATAAAGAGCTGGTTTTAAGTTAAAAGGTAATATCAGCAATATATTGCTGATGAGTCATAAAAGTTGCGGATTTTTGGAAGAAGCCGCAGAATTATTAATTAATTTATTTTAAGGTAAAAAGGAGAAAAAAATGGATTTTTTTACCGCGTGTGTATGGGCAGCAGGTATTGCAATCGGAATCGCAGCATTTGGTTGCGGTATTGGTCAGGGTATGGGTCTTAATGGTGCAGTACAGGGTATTGCAAGAAATCCTGAGTCTTCAGGAAAAGTAACTGTAACTCTTCTTATTGGTCTTGCAATGATTGAGTCTCTTTGTATCTATGCTCTGGTTGTTGCTCTAATTCTTATCTATGCACACCCACAGGCTGCAGAGATTATCAAAACCGTAGCAGCAGTTGCGAAATAAGTTTTATATAACAATAAATTTCGTATAAAAAAATTATTTAAGGGATGTTCCTCTAAGATTTTATTAGGAACATCCCTTTTTTATTTCAATTAGATTTATTAAATTATAAATGTTATCATTTTCCATTCAATTGATAATGTAGATTTTTATATTATTATATTAAAGATGAGGTGAAATATGGGAGAGCCAGCAGTTGAAGAGAGATTAAGTTCATTAGAAGCAGTTTTAGAGAGCTTTATAATATCCACTCATGTCATGATTCGAGAGATTAAAAAAGAAAATGCAGCAATGAAGCAAGACACAGAGATAATGAAAAGGGAGATGAATCAAGATAGTGCTAAGATGAAGCAAGATACAGAAGTAATGAAAAGAGAGATGAACAAGAAATGGGGCGAACTTGCAAATAAAATGGGCACTATTGTTGAAGATATAGTTGCTCCAAACATTGCTGGAATAGCAAAAAAATACTTTAATGTTGACGATTTTGAATTCTTTGCAATCAGGGTAAAGTGCAAAAATAGCGTTGATGCTACATCTTCAAGGGAGTTTGATGTAATAGCAGTCTCAAAAGAGTTCTTTTTTGTTAATGAGACAAAATCGACCGCTAAGATTAGCTATGTTAGTGAGTTTATTGACGTTCTAAAAGATATTTACAACTATTTCCCTAACTACAAAGAGAAAAAAGTTGTCCCTATTTTCTCCTCTTTAAATATCCCTGATGATGTTAAAAAATATCTGACTAAACACCATATCTACGCTATGACTATGAAAGATGATACTATGGATTTGGTAAATTTTGATAATATGAAAAAAGTGTTAGACTAAAAAGTTAAAGATGAGGTGAAATATGGGAGAGCCAGCAGTTGAAGAGAGATTAAGTTCATTAGAAGCAGTTTTAGAGAGCTTTATAATATCCACTCATGTCATGATTCGAGAGATTAAAAAAGAAAATGCAGCAATGAAGCAAGACACAGAAATAGTGAAGAGGGAGATGCAAGAAGATACTGCTAAGATGAAACAAGACACAGAGATAATGAAAAGAGAGATGAAGCAAGATACAGAAATAATGAAAAGGGAGATGAACAAAAAATGGGGGGAACTTGCAAATAAGATGGGCACTATTGTTGAAGATATCGTTGCTCCAAACATTGCTGGAATAGCAAAAAAATACTTTAATGTTGATGATTTTGAATTTTTTGCAATCAGGGTAAAATGCAAAAATAGCGTTGATGCTACATCTTCCAGAGAGTTTGATGTAATAGCAGTCTCAAAAGAGTTTTTTTTCATCAATGAGACAAAATCGACTGCTAAAATTAGCTATGTTAGTGAGTTTATTGATGTTCTAAAAGTTATCTACAACTATTTCCCTAACTACAAAGAGAAAAAAGTTGTTCCTATTTTCTCCTCTTTAAGTATCCCTGATGATGTCCAAAAATATCTGACTAAACACCATATCTACGCTATGACTATGAAAGATGATACTATGGATTTGGTAAATTTTAATGAGATTCAATAACCATAAATATAATGTTATGGGAATATCTCGTAACCTTATGGAATATCTCGCTTCTCAAAAATAAATATCGCTACAACCAAAATCAAAACTGTGTATAGGCTTGCATATAAAAGTGAAAAGCAGATTTCAGAGAATGAAACACCAAGATTGTGCACAACTCTTGCTTTAAAATTCAAATTTTCAAGGTTAGGAAAAATATAATATAATCCATTGGCAAATTGTTGAAAAACAACATCTTCACCACTCTTTGCAAGCATCTTTAAATCCTTTGTCAAATGACCTATTATAAAAATACTTAAAGTAAACATTCCGCTTAAAAATGATGTCGAAAAGGTAGAAAATAAAAAAGCTACTGCCAATATAAGCTGAAGCTCAAAGTAAATTGGGATAATTGCATAAAATAGCGATAACGGGATTTCTGGAACATATTGATAGCAGAGAATAAAAAGCAAAACCGTCATTACAACCACCTCAATAATAATAGTAATACTTAACCCGCAATATTTACCAATTAAAAACTGCCACCTTGCAATTGGTTTGGACAAAATGACATAAATTGTCTTTTTCTCCATCTCCTTGTAAACCATGCCAATACCCACAAAAATCGCAATAAGAGTTCCCACAATTGAAATAGAGCCAAGTCCAAAATCTTTGATTATCTTTACAGGTTCTGCAAGTGTTAAATTCCCTAAAACCATTGAAAATGCTAACAACACAACAGCAAAAAAAAGGAGACTATAAAATATTCTGTCTCGTATTGATTCACGAAAAGTATTAAGTGCAATTGCAGCTATTTTATTCATCTGGTTGACTCCTTTTGCTCTATCTGACTCTGAACAATCTTGTTTGCCTGAGCAGCCATCAAATCTACATAATCCGCCTGAATCCCCTGCCCCGTGCTTTTTATGTATATCTCTTCAAGATTTTTTCTTCTCGGTCCAAATGAGATAAGATTCAAATTTTGCCGTTTTACCTCATCAACTAATAGATATGCTCTCTCTTTGCTTGATGTTGTAATAATAATCCTGTTTCCACTCACTATTTTTTTAATGTCATTAGTAACGCCCGTTTTATCCTCAATTTTTGGGATCTCAAAATCTCTGCCCTGACAAATAATCTCCCAAAAATTGTCGCCGCTCTCCATAATCTGGTCAATATCAATAATCTCTTTTAACTCTCCTTTTGCAATAATACTTGCTCTGTCGCATATCGCCTCTACATCAGATATGATATGTGTTGAAAAGATAATTGTTTTGCCCTGTTCACGACATTTTAAAATAATATCTCTCATGTTTTTACGACCCATAGGATCAAGACCAGACATTGGTTCATCTAATATCAGAAGTTTTGGATCATTTATTAACGCCTGTGCTATGCCAACTCTTTGAAGCATACCTCTTGAAAATTTCCTAAGTTGCAAGTCTTTTGCGTGTTCAAGCCCAACAAGAGATAAAAGCTCTGTTATTCGTTGGTTTTTTGTTTTTGTGTCAATATCAAAAAGGCTTGCATAAAAATCAAGAGATTCAAAAGCAGTAAGATATGAATAAAAGTATGGATTTTCAGGAAGATAACCAAGAATGGAGCGATTTTTATAGTCTGATGCAGGTTTTCCCCAAAATGAAATCTCTCCCTTATCTGCGTGGATAAGCCCAAGTATCAACTTAAAGGTGGTTGTTTTGCCAGCTCCATTTGCTCCTAAGTAGCCAAAGATTTCGTTCTCTTTGATCTCAAGATTAAGCTCTTTTAATATGGAAACTCGTTTTCCCCAACCGCTAACAAATGATTTGCTTAAATTTTTGATTGTAATTGCTTGCATTTGTTCTCTTTTTTTACCTATATCGTTTTATATGAAATAGAGACGCACAATGTTACGTCTCTACAATTTTATCGTGGTTTATGATTTTGGAATTAAATCTATTTTAAATGATTTTGTTTTGTCAATATAGAGTGGCAACATGTCAGTTGTGCTTTTTACAGACTTATCCTCATGCGAAAAATAGTAACTACCACCCATAGGGTGCTCTGGTACTTTATAAATTATACCGGCAATTATAAGTTCCCACAAATAATTTGGATATTTATTGTATATAAAATAGTAGTGTTTTACAGCACGATCTAAAAGTTCAATATCTAATTTAACTTGTTTTAGATTTCTCAGTTCGTCCATACGTTGGATTAAACTCTTTTTAAGCGATTCGCTTTCAGTGGTTTTTAGCATCTCTTCAAGAAATGGAATTGCAGCTTCTGGAGTATCTGTATTTGCACGAAGTCGAGCAGCAAGTAATGGAAGGTATTCTGGGCTGTTTTTGTATTTAGTTGCTATTTCAATATATTCAGCGGCTGTCTCATAATCGTTTTTGTAATACATGAAATTGAACGCATAATAAAAAGGCAGATACCAATATCTATTATGTGTTTGTGGAACATTTTCCATCCCTTTTTTTAGTATTGCAATCCCGCTGTCAATCCTCCCAACCTCTGTTGATAAAACAATACCTCCAAATTCATAAGGAAATTGATAGAGTGGATCAAGAGTAGTAACAACATTTAGCATGTGATCAAGCCAAGTGTAATTTCTGTCTGTTTCAGCGTGAGTTCCTAAATAGCCGATAGACTTAATAAACATAAGATCAGCAAGCATCTCATCGTAAGATAGAGCAGCACCTTTAAGAAATTTACCAGAAGGGAGATAGAGTAGATTTTCGGTTTTGGCATAACTAAAAGATTTATCTATATGCCGGCTTGTAAGATATGCCCCTGAAAAAAGGAGGACGAAAACTGCAATAAATGAGATATATCGCATAATAATTCTATATTTTATCATTTTACTATATTTTAACACATAATATTATCAGTTCACCATATACCAAAATTTTCATCTACAATAGTACCAGAGTCGTTTAATGAAAACAAACCATTGTTAGCATTAGCAGCTCCTGATCCAACAGCTGCCCCTGCTAATCCTCCAGGAGCTGCACCAGCACCACCGTCAGCATCAAGGTCACTTTCTGCCAAAGCAATAAAACTTGTTGCAATACCAGAACCACCCGCAATAACAGAATAGGAATAATAGACACTGCCTGCTGGAGTAAAGCCAATTAAATCAAAATCTCCATTTGGAGTTACCCAACCACTTTTAGATACACCCGGAATATTTCCTGGATTAGAACCACAGACGACATAAGTATCGTGTTCTGAACGGTATGCTTCAGAAGTAGTTTTTATAGTTCCTAAACTATATCTTGCTTCAGCAGTTTTTGATCTTAACTGGTAGGAAAGAAAATTTGGAATTGCTATGGCAGCAAGGATACCAATAATAGCAATGACGATCATAAGTTCAATCAGGGTAAATCCATAATTTTTTTTAATAGTTGCCTTGAACATAGAGATACCTCGCTATTTATATGTTATGTGAGTTTAAACAAAAACAGAGGAGCATTTATTAAATACTCCTCTGTTTAGTTTGATTTAACTCTTTAAATCTATTTTAAATTAGCCATGTTTAAAGAGACTACTAAAACACACCTGCTGCAGGGCTTGCTGCTGTTCCATCAAAATCTAATGTAGATACTGCATTAGCTGCATCGCCATCAAGGTCACCAGTCGCACTTGCACGAAAGTCAGTTGCTATAGCGGCGATTGCTGCTACTGCATATTGATAATAGACATCTCCTGCAGGAGAAAATCCAATACTATCAAAATTTGCAATTCCACCGGCAGCCCAAGCGGCTTTTGAGGTACCTGGAACCGCTGCTGGAGTTGCAGCACAAACAAGGTAAACATCATTTTCAGCACGGTATGCTTCTTGATTTGTTTTTATAGCTCCAAGATTTACTTTTGCCTCCGCTGTCTTTGATTTAAGCTGATACTGAAGAAAGTTTGGAATTGCAATAGCTGCCAGAATACCGATAATGGCAACAACGATCATAAGTTCAATTAATGTAAAACCTTTTTGATTTTTTCTCATTTTCTGGATCATGGTGTCCTCCTAAAAAAATTATTGTTTGGTAGATAAAACAGTCAACAAACTGTTTTCTGTTTTGGGTTTGATAAATGATTATGCAGTTAGTGTGCCAAGGTTGGTATATCTATAATTAGAGGGATAGCTTAGGTAAATATAGAAGTATAGCTTAGGGTTTTGAGTATATTTGTGTCAAATTTTGGTATTAATAGACAAAAATTGTCCGTTGAGGTTGTTTAGCGGTTCAACCATGCCAGCGACTCCATGACAATCAACTATCTTGACATCACAACATCAGACATGGGGGCATGTTGTTTTTTATGGTGTAAATGGTTATAATTAAACTATAAATTTCATTTACCCAATTAATTGAGAGGTGATTTATGGAAGAGACGTTAAAATTAGATGCAGTCTCTTTTTTTAAGGAAGTTAGAGAGCTGTATAAAGAGACGGACAGAAGAATTAAAGAGATGTCGCAGGAGACTGACAGAAAGTTTCAAGAGACAGATAGAAAGTTCCAAGAGACTGACAAAAAGTTTCAGGACACTGACAGGAAGTTTAAGGAGACGGACAGAAAGTTTCAAGAGACAGACAGGAAGATTGGTAAATTAACTAACCGTGTTGGTGAATTTATAGAGGAGATGGTAAGACCCGGAGCTGTCAGGCTATTTAGAGA
>CAYRLG010000045.1:0-22528 GCA_964425195.1 uncultured Desulfobacterales bacterium | reverse complement strand
GAATCTCTTTAAACTGCTGAGTAGCACTATCAAAGATCGTTATGCTATTTTTATCTACATCTAATTTCATTCTCTGACCAACCGCAGGGTGTGCTCCCATCTCATCCTTATCTTCAGGAGTTTTAAAGACAACCGGAGGAAGAATAGTGTATTCGGGTTTTCCTTTTACAATACTTTTATCCTCAATAAAGGTGACCAATTTATTATCTTTATCGTAAGCAATTACCCGCCCCTGAACAACCTTACCAGTCTCATTGCACCCGGCAAGTACCATAATAGCAGCTATTACGACTGCAAGTCCTACAAATCTTCTCATATCTATCTCCTTAAAAATATATGGTCTATCAAAATATGGTCTGGATTTTCATTTTTCATTTTATATTAAGAATATAGCCTACTTTCTCTTTGCAGCAAGCTCTGCTTTTGCACCTTGAATCATCTTGACGGTTATGTAACAAGACATCGCAAAAACCAGCCCAAGTACTAAGGTTGTTGAAGAGTTATCTAACAAAACCTTATAAGCTGGCATCTCTTTGGCAAGAAGTTTCAAAATAATTGATAATGCACATCCAAGAACAGCAAATCCAAATATTATACGGATACCATAACCTTTAATATACTTTGTTGCTACAGTTCCTATCTGGGCACCTATTGCAGCACCAATTAGCATGATAACAGCAGCCACAAGCTCAGTACGTCCCTTCATTGTGTAGGTAAATGCTCCATACAGACCTGAAATCATAACCTCAAAAAGATCAGTTCCAACAGCTACGTGAGTTGGGCATCCAATAAAGTAAATAAGTGCTGGCATACGGATAAGACCACCGCCAATACCAAGAATACCTGCAATCCATCCTGTTAAAAAGCTGATTAAAATTGGAAGCCATGCTGTGCAGGTAATTCCAGCAGCTTCAAAATGAACCATAGGGGCAATTTTTATTTTGTGAAGGGTTTTATGCCACTCAATACCAGTGGAAAGAGCATCAACAGCCTCGCCTTTTGCAATAGCCTCTCTATCTTTTCTCATCTTTTTTGCAACATCAGCAAATACCATCCATGCAATAAGACCAAGAAGAACAAGATAAAGAATACGAACTACAAACTCAACATTGCCTATTCTTTCAAGCCACATTATCATCTGTGCACCAACTTCAAAGCCAACGATCGTGCCTACCAGCATGATTAAACCAAGTTTATAGTCAACATTTCCAAATTTACCGTGACGCATGGTTGAAATAAGCGATTTTCCAGCCATGTGTGCAATGTCAGTTCCAATTGCAAATGCCATTGGAAAACCAAGTATATTAAGACCCGGTGTAACCATCCATGCACCGCCCATACCAAAAAAACCACCGATAATTCCTACGCCCACTCCAAGAATGATAAGCCCTGGCCAAAAAATTGTTACACCAGAAATAGGCATCAATACATATAGCCAATCCATAAATATATCCTCCGTTTGTTAAATTAATATCAGTGTTATGCAAAACAGTATCAGTTGAATAAATTTTATAGTATCAATGCTCTGCAAGGTCTCTATGCTCTAAATCAAGACCAATGGCTTTCATAACAAAATCTGCTAAAACTCCAAAAATAAGACCAATAACCGGTATTAACACTATTGTAAGCAAAGAGAAGTAGAGGTGGCTCTCATTGTAAAGAGTTCCCCATGCTTTCAAAATACCTGTAAGTCCTCTGGTATCTGCCACAATTACTACTAAAGCCGCCTTTTCACCTGCTGCAAGAGCTATTTGTGGTATAATGGCGAATGTTATTACAGCAAGACCAACAATTTTCATCCAAATTCCTTTAAATATTGCTTTCATTGTCTCCTCCAAATTAATTTGTTGTTAAATAACCTATTTTATTTTCAAAGCCTTTTTTATCCACGCTTTGATTTTCTTAATATCTATTTGTCCTTTGTTAAGACTCCTCCAATACCAAGATTCGTGCCATTTCATATTCAAAGCTAATAAAATATTTGCGAACCTTATTTTATGCTTTCTATCCATATAAATACGGGAGTTATGGGAGATTAGATGAGTTAATGCTGCAAAGGAGTGGTTATTAAAGTGTCATGTTATTTTCCATTTTGTAAAATAAAATAAAAGGGAGATGCAAAATATGGTAAGTTTATGCGGTGTTTAACTATCAATTAATAGTAAACTATTTGGTATGTTTTTTGATTCACTTAATTAAATATAGATAGATAGATATAACCCATAACTTCTACAAAAAAGGAGCTTTACATAATGCCAACAATTATTGGTAATATCAAAAAACTTATCCGATCAAATTTAAATAAATCTAAGAATAGAAAAAGAGGAGACTCTAATGTAGCAGAACAAAGGAGCGAATTGAACGCTGTATTTAGATTCAAATATACACTTTTTAAAGAGCTTTTAGCTGCAAACTCCGAACTTCTAACCATTCTATCTGATATGGAGGAGAAACTTAAAGGTAACCATATCTTTGGCAGCTTATATATCAAAAGTCAGGCAAATCGAGCCTTGATGCACACATTTAAAATGGTTAAAAATCTTAATGTACTTTCAGGAGGGCGATATATTGCTCTTTACGATATTTTAGATAAACTCAATCAGCAAATAACATCTATCATTAACGAGAAGCAGGAGATTAAACTTAAGGTTAATGTTATTCAATACAGCCATATTCTTAAAAAAGATGCTGATTGGGTAGGTGGTAAGAGTGCCAATATAGGAGAGATAAAAAATCGTCTTAATATTCCTGTTCCAGAAGGTTTTGCAATTACAACAAGAGCTTTTGACTCTTTTCTTGAGAAAAATAATCTCAAAGAGGAGATATTACAAAGAAAAAATATGATTGATACAGATGGAATGAACCAGCAAGGAGATCTAAACAACTTAGAACTTCTAAACCGTTTAAGCAGTGAAGTGATTGAGCTTATAAAGTCAAAACCCGTACCAGAAGATATAATAGCTGATATAAAATCTGCATCTAAATCTCTTTGGGGAGAGGATAGTAAAAATATTCGTGTGGCAATGCGAAGCAGTGCAATAGGTGAAGATGGAGAGCTCTCCTTTGCAGGTCAATATCTAACAATTCTTAATGTTCACCCTAATAAAATAGCCGAGGCGTACAAATCTATAATTGCAAGCCTTTACTCTGCTCGCTCTATATCGTACAGAATCTCTAAAGGAATTTATGACTATAATCTTGCTATGGCTGTTGCCTGTATAAAAATGGTGGATTCCGTTGCAAGTGGTGTTATGTACACCCGTCACCCTTACAATATTGTTGATGATAACATACTAATTAACGCTGTTTGGGGATTGGGTCCTTACGCTGTGGATGGAATTATAGTTCCAGATAGCTATATAGTTGAAAAAGGAGGAGTTAGAGCTATTAAAAGTCGTTATATTTCAAAAAAGGAGGTGCAGTTAATCTGCAATAACGATTCAGATGGAGGGGTAATTGAAACCTCTGTACCCATAGAAAAACAGTTATCACCATGTCTAAGTGACGATCAGATAGAACAACTTGCTTTATACGGAGAGCAACTTGAAAAATATTATAACTGTGCCAAAGATATTGAGTGGGCTGTTGATAACAGTGGTAAAATTATAATTTTACAATCAAGACCTCTTAAAATAAACGTTGCTTCAAAAAATGGAGTAATACGTAAAGCTCCACCAATATCAGGATACCAACTCCTTATAGATGATAGTGAGGTGGCATCACAAGGAGTTGGATCAGGAAGAGCCTTTCACGTACTATCAGAGTCAGATTTACTCTCGTTTCCTAAAGATGCCATCTTAGTTGCTCACCACTCTTCTCCTGAATATGTTGTTGTAATGAAAAAATGCAGTGCAATTATTACTGAATCAGGAAGTGTTAGCGGACACATGGCAGCACTTGCCAGAGAGTTTAATGTTCCAACTCTTATGGGTCTTGGTGCTCAAGATGCTCTAAATCTTATTCCAAACGGGATGGAGATAACTGTAGATGCCTATACAGGAAGAGTTTATAAAGGTGTTGTAAAAGAGCTTCTATTGGCTGTTGAAAAAAAAGAGGCTCACATGAAGGAGACGGCTGTTTATGAACACTTAAAGATAGTTGCTGAACTTATGACACCTCTTTATCTTATCAATCCTAAAGCTCCTGAATTCATACCGTCAGGATGCAGAACACTTCACGATATTGCCCGTTTCTGCCACGAATTTTCTTATATTGAGATGTTTAGTGTAAGCGATATTGTCTCAAAAAGGCACGGATGTTCTTTTAAACTCAAGGCATCTCTTCCTATTGATCTTCATATTATCGATCTTGGTAACGGCTTAAGTTACCAAAATAGTGATAACTCTCAAGCTGATAATAGCTGCAATAATAATATCTGCGTTGAAGATATATTATCTATTCCATTTATTGCACTGCTAAAAGGTATGCTCAATAAAGAGGTCAACAGTATGGAACCAAGACCTGTAAATTTTTCAGGTCTCTTCTCTGTTATGCAGCAACAGATAATTTCACCCGGAAATGCAGGAGGAGAGAGATTTGGAGATAGAAGTTATGCTATAATTGCAGACAAATATCTCAATTTTAGTTCAAGAGTAGGCTATCATTACAGTGTTGTCGATGCCTATTGTGGAGAGACTATAAATAAGAATTATATAACCTTCTCTTTTAAAGGTGGGGCGGCAGACGATATACGGCGAAATAGAAGAGTGAGATCAATCGCCTTAATTCTTAAAGAGATCGGTTTTAATGTAGATGTAAAAGAGGATAAAGTGGATGCAAGACTTCAAAAATATCCAGCATCTTTTATACAAAACAGATTAGATATACTTGGAAGGCTTCTTATATTCACTCGCCAAATGGATATGCTTATGACAACAGAAAACAGCGTAACATGGGTTGCAGATAATTTTATTGCTGGTAACTATAAACTTTCAATTTAAACATCTAAATTTGAAAGAAAGTCTCCAATGAAACTGATTCAGAAAAAACTTTACATTCATAAATAGTCAATATATCCTTTAAATACAGTATTGTATGCGAGCTTTTAATATAGTTTACTATATAATATTTTATACACGCATAATATCCTATGCATTCAATTGTGATTAGATGTGATTATAGCAATTTAGCAAACCATGTATAGGATTATATATACTTTCCTTTCTTATTCATCTCTATTTTCCAATTTATTTCAACATATAAATAATCTTTATATTACAGAGTATTATGAGATTTTATAGCCACATATAGACCTCTGGCAGGGGTCTTGCTATGCAGTATATAAAATCAAAAAAACATTAATACCCTCTAAATATTTTTTTCAATACAGATGGTTAATAGCCATAATAAGCATTTGCTCAATAAAAATCAAAAAAAACAGATAACATCTTAAAAGGTAGTTCGGTAGGAGGTGATAGTCGGCAACTTGAAGATTAGATTGGCTTCTTCACAGGTGAACTATCATAAAACATCTAAAAATAAAACATTTAGGAAGAGGATGTAACAAACAACAATTAAAAAGGAGAAATTAGATGAGTTACAAAAAAATCCAAAAACAGGTGTTTTTTTGGACGACATTAGTGTTTGCAGTTATGGTCTATTCTGGAACTGCCGCTGCAATGGATTTTGAGTATGACAATGGGGTAAAGGTCGATTTTGATGTAACAGTTGGATATGGTGGTGCTCTCCGTGTTAAAGATAGAGATCCAAAGAAGCTAACCTCAGCAAATATTAATGCAGATGATGGTAACCGTAACTTTGATCAATGGGACATGGTCAATAACCGTTTTAGCACAATCGCAGATATAGATGTTCAGTATAATAACTTTGGTCTATTTGTACGCCCCAGAGCATTTTATGACTTTGCCTACACAGGAGACAACTCTAATACTAGCCCAGCAACTAACAATAATCTAATTGCAGGTACTATAAATAAAACAGATCAATTTGACGATGAGACAGAAAAAGCACATGGTCGTAGAGCAGAAATCCTTGACGCATTTGCATATGCAGGCTTTGATTTGGGTGGAAGAAATCTTCAGCTACGTGCTGGACGCCAAGTTATCCAGTGGGGAGAGAGTCTTTATATAGGCGGTGGTATTGCTGCTGCTATGGCTTATGCAGATGCAACTGCTGCAAATGCACCGGGTGTTGAGCTAAAAGAGGTCTATCTTCCTTCTACAGCAGTGTCAGCTCAGATGGATATTACAGACACCGTCTCTTTTGGAGCTTTTTACCAGTTTGAGTGGGAAAAGACCCTTTTAAATGAGTCTGGCTCTTACTTTGCTACCTCTGACTTTCTTGACGAAGCAGGTCATCGTCTAATTACTGCAGCAGGAATTTTGTCAAGAACCGAAGATGATGAACCAGACGATATGGGGCAATTTGGTCTATCTTTAATGTATAGAGCAAGCTGGCTTGCTGAAACAGAATTTGGGCTATATTTCCTTAACTATCATGAGAAAACTCCCCAAGTTATAACCAATATTCCAGCGAAAACTTACCATTTAACCTATGCTGAAGATGTTAAACTATATGGTGCAAGTTTCAGCTCTCAGGTCGGTTCTGCAAATGTAAGCGGTGAGATGAGTTATAGACAAGGCTATCCAATTGCAACTAAATCTGGAACACAAGAAGGAAACATCATACAATCTCAGGTTTCATGGCTATACTCCTATGGTTCAACCCCATTTTCTGATCAGTTAGCACTAAATGGAGAGGTGGCTGCAAACCGAGTGCTTGCATACGAAAATGAAGACCTTAATGCTAAAGACAAATTCTCTTGGGGCTACTCTCTAACAATTAATCCTCAGTGGTATCAAATTCTTACAGACCTCGATCTTGCAATGCCATTTAACTACAAAGGTAATCCAAATGGTAACTCAGCAAACGGTATATTTACTGAAGAGGCAGATAGTGGCTCTGTTGGCTTAGAATTTACCTATAAAAACGTATATAAAATTAACTTGAAGTATGTAGATTACTTTAATAGCTCCAGAAACGCTTTATCAGATCGTGATTATGTAGCTCTTGATCTTAAATATACATTCTAAGATATAAGTTTAATTAAGTATATCGATATTCTTAAAAGTGTTAAGTTTCCGGAAATAATCAATAAAACATAATTAATTGAAAAATGGAGGAGTAAGTGATGGTGACAAAGGGATATAAAAAAATATTTTCTGTGTCCATATTTTATCTATTTTTTGCAATTTGCGTAGTAGGTTCTACAATGTACGCAGAGGCAAACACGCCAGACAAAGCTGATATGCTCAAAAGTGAGTTAACCCCACTTGGTGCAGAGAGAGCTGGTAATAGCGATGGGACGATTCCTGCTTGGGATGGTGGTTTTACTTCTATCCCTACAAATGTAAAGTATGATCCAAAATCTGGAGATATTCGCCCAGATCCATTTAGTAGCGATAAAGTGCTATTTACAATTACTGCACAAAATATGGATCAATATGCTGATAAACTAACTGAAGGACAGAAGGCTCTTTTAAAAAAATATCCTACCTATAAAATAAATGTCTATCCAACGCATCGTACATCTTCTGCTCCACAATGGGTTTATGACAACACCTATAAAAATGCAAAAAATGCAAAGCTCACAGCAGATAAATTAGGGGCAACTGGTGCTTATGGTGGTATTCCCTTTCCTATTCCTACTGAAGGTCCGGAGATTATTATTAACCATAATGCCAGATGGGAAGGTGGAGGAGATACAGGAGAACGGGTAGGTAACTACATAGTTCAGCCAAATGGTACTATCACAGATGGTGGAAGTGCACGCTATCGTTTTGACAGACCTTACTACAACAAAGATGGAAATCTTGAGACATACGATAACTGGCTTATAAGTGCACTTTTCGAGTATTTTTCACCAGCTCGAAGAAAAGGGGAGATAATTCTCTCTAAAAATCCAATGAATTACGAAATAGGAACTAAAGCGGCATGGCAGTATATGCCCGGTCAAAGAAGAGTAAGACGTGCTCCAAGCATAGATTACGATACACCAAACCCATCAGCAGGAGGTATCTCAACCTATGATGATGCCTATATGTTTAATGGTCCTATTGACCGATTTGAGTGGAAACTTATTGGCAAAAAAGAGATGTTTATCCCATACCATAACTATCAGTATGATCTTGCTCCTCTTAAAGACCTTCTCACTCCTAACCACGCCAATCCTGCTCATCTAAGATGGGAACTTCACCGTGTATGGGTTGTAGAGGCAACGCTAAAACAGGGAAGCCGTCACTGCTATTCAAAAAGAATCTGTTACTTTGATGAAGATACATGGTTTAACGTATTACAGGATAAATACGATACACGTGGCAATCTTTGGAGAACAAGCTTAGGCACATCTATTATGAAGTATGATGGAGGAGACCTTATCGGTTTTGGTCGTAGATCAGTTCTATTTTACGATTTCCAAGGTGATAGCTACGCTGCTGGTTATGTAGTAAATGATCTTGGAAAAGGGGTTTTAATAGATGAGCAGCACCCTGCTGAAATGTTTGATCCTCAATATGTAAGAAAAATTGGTAACCGTTAAGGTTAAAAAAAATTTTTCTTTAATTGTGTAAGTTGTTTTTTAAATTGTCATCTGTAGGTGCAACCCCATCTGGTTGCCCTGTAGTGAAGAGGTAAACACGGGGGTTTACCTCTTCATAAAATTATAAATTGTGATCGTTTATAATTATAATCGTTTATAAATTTATGATAGTTCACGATCATCGGCAGTATAAAAAGGGGAAATGATGACGAATCAATCCTTAAATAGTAACACAAATGATATATATCAATTTAACTCATATCAAATCAGAACTATATTTTCACATTTTTCAAAGTTTTGTCTCCTATTGCTGTTTTTTATCACTCTGATTGGAATCAATAATATCCTGACATTTAAAAGCATTTTGTCAGTAAATGAGGCTAAAGCCTCAGACAATCTATCATCCTCAAAAGGGGCGTTATCAAAAAATAAGGGTGAAATCGACCTCCTACATCAAGTTGCCCAGATATCTGATAAAGCCCCTTTCTCAATCCTTATGGATATAGATAGGGTAAAAGACAGCCTTGTAACTGTAGGAAAAGTGTATGACCGTTTTGTAACAGTTGGCGAAAGGGGACATATACTCTATTCAGACGATAATGGTGAGACGTGGACACAGGCTCAAGTTCCAGTAAGTGTAACATTGACATCACTCTATTTTCCAACAGCAAAAAAAGGGTGGGCGGTTGGACATGACGGAGTTATTCTCCACTCCCAAGATGGAGCAGAGAGCTGGACAAAACAGATAGATGGAATAACAATAAATCAATTGATGCTTATAAAAATCAAAGAGCTTATTAAATCAGCACAAGATAGGCTTAAAAGTGCAGGCGATCAGGAGAGAGAAGATATTGAGATTGAACTCGAAAAGCTCGAATTTTTTCTTAATGATGCAAAGATGGCACAGCAAGAAGGACCTACAAGACCACTTATGGATGTGTGGTTTAAAGACGATTTAGAGGGTATTGCAATAGGGGCTTTTGGGATTATTCTCAGAACAGAAGATGGTGGAAAAAACTGGACACCAATACTGGATCGTATTGAGAATCCTGATGGCTTTCACTACTACTCAATAACTAAATCAGGAGATGCACTTTTTATAGCTGGAGAAGCTGGTATTATTTTTAGATCAGATGATTTAGGGCTTAGTTGGAAAAGACTTGAATCTCCTTATGAAGGATCATTTTTTGGTATTGCTGGCAATTACAATGGCACAATGCTCGCTGTATTTGGACTTCGTGGTAGTATGTTTTTCTCATTTGATAAAGGCGATACCTGGACAGAGGCAGACAAAGATAAAGGGGCTTCTATTTTAGGAGGGCTTTTTTTATCAGATGGTTCTCTTTGCGTTGCTGGAGTTGATGGAATAATCAGCCGAAGCACTGATAATGGAAAGACATTCTCACAATTACCTCACCGTTTCCCCGGAACCATTGCTATAACTGAAGCAAATGATAGATTTATTATCGTAACTGGAACTATGGGAGTAAAACGAGTTAAATATCAGGATTAATCCCCTAATTAAGAAAACAATGTCAGTAACCCCTGATTATAATAAAAATATCAGGGAGACTTAATAAATATAGAGGAAAAGTTAAATGACCCTGAATAACATACCAAATGATAACGACAATGCACCATTAATAGAAAAACTGCTTTTTGCAAAACGCCCTGTTATTCTGGGTCTGTTTTTTATACTTACCCTCTTTTTTGGGTACCAGATGCTACAGTTGAAGCCAGAAGCAAGTTTTCTTCGCATGATACCTACCTATCATCCTTACATTAAGAACTATATTGCCCATCAAGATGATCTTAAAGGTTTAGGTAATACTCTCCGTATAGCTGTTGAGACAACTGGAGAGAACATTTTTTCAAAAGAGTATCTTGAGACTCTTAAAAATATGACAGACGATGTCTTTTTTGTCTCAGGAGTAGATCGAGCTGCTCTAAAATCTCTCTGGACTCCAGTTACTCGTTGGACTGAGGTAACAGAAGAGGGTTTTGCCGGTGGAGCAGTTATTCCAGACACCTACGATGGTGGTCAAGAGAGCCTTAATCAGGTAAGACTTAATGTTCTTAAATCTGGTGAAGTAGGAACGCTTGTGGCAAACGATTTTAAATCAAGCGTAATACTTACTCCACTTCAAGATATTGATCCAGCAACTGGTAAGCCAATAGATTACAAGGAACTATCTATAAAACTTGAAGAGATCAGAGATAAATATCAAAGTGATAGTATAAAAATTCATATTACTGGTTTTGCTAAGGTGGTAGGAGACCTTATTGAAGGTTCTGCAAGGGTTTTACTATTCTTTTTGATAGCGTTCGTTATTTTGCTTACTCTTTTGTATTATAATTCAAGATGTGCAAGAAGTACCTTTATGCGTGCTATCTCCTCTGTTGTAGCTGTTATATGGCAACTTGGTATTATGAAACTGTGCGGCTATGGATTAAATCCATACTCTATGTTAGTGCCGTTTCTTATGTTTGCCTTAGGAGTTAGTCACGGAATACAGATGTTCAATGCAATGGCACATGAGATGATAGCTGGTAGAGATAAAATTTGGGCATCTCGACTTGCGTTTCGTCTTGTTTACAAACCGGGATTTGCAGCATTAGTAACAGACTGTATTGGCTTTGGTACGCTATTTATAATTCGTATTGGTGTTATTCAAGATATTGCTATAGGGGCAAGTATAGGTGTGGCTGTAGTTGCATTTACAGATTTAATGCTCCTCCCAGTTCTTATGTCTTACTCTGGCATTGGAGAGAAAACCATTGAACTTATAAGAAATAAAGAGGCTGGCACTTCTCATCCTCTCTGGTCACTAATAGCCAAGTTTACAGAGACCAGATATGCAGTTGTAGCAATTTTTTTATCTATAATAGGACTTGCTGTTGGTCTTTATATGCACCAAGACCTTAAAATTGGTGACCTTGATCCCGGAGCTCCTGAACTTAGGCAAGATTCACGTTATAATCTTGATAATGCCTATATGAACGAACACTACTCTGCCAGTAGCGATATCTTTATAGTTATGTTAAAGACCCCTCTTGCTGGTAATAGTGACTATAAGGCAGTTGTTGCTACAGATAAACTCAAGTGGCATCTTGAACATTTAGAGGGGGTACAGACTGTTAAGAGCCATGTAGATTACCTTAAGCTACTCAACTCAGCCTTTAATGAAGGGAATCTGAAGTGGCTTGCCATACCAAGGGGAAAAGTTGCACTGGACAACATGGTTCTTAAGATTCCACCAGAGGTTGTCAATCAAAATGGTAATTTAACTCCAATTATGGTCTTTCTTAAAGATCATAAAGCTGAAACACTGGAAACTGTGGTCTCTGCTGTTGAAAAATTTGCAGCAGAAAATAATACAGAAACTTACCAGTTTATCATGGCAGCCGGAAATGCAGGTATTGAAGCTGCTACAAATATTGAAGTTAAACGTGCAATGCTTCTTTTAACTTTGCTGGTTTATGGTGTAGTTTTTATTGTATGTGTTATAACGTATCGCTCTGTCAGAGGAGCTCTATGTGTGTGCGTTCCTCTGTGTCTGACCTCTGTTTTATGCGAGGCACTAATGGCAAAAATGGGAATTGGGGTAAAAGTAGCAACACTTCCTGTTATTGCTGTAGGAGTAGGTATTGGAGTAGATTATGGAATATATATTTACAATAAACTTCTCTATTATCGCTCTCAGGGTCATAAGTTAAATGCAGCTTACTATCGAACTCTAAACACTACTGGGAGAGCCGTTGCTTTTACAGGTATCACTCTCTCAATTGGTGTTGCAACATGGGCATTTTCTCCTATTAAGTTTCAGGCAGATATGGGTATTTTGCTTACCTTCATGTTTTTGTGGAATATGGTAGGTGCTATGGTTCTGCTACCTGCAATAGCAAAGTTTTTGTTAAAAGACAAAGTTGCTTAAATTATTTACTCTCCTCCTGCAAAGCCATGGAATAGAATATTCACAGAGAAGATTCATCTTTTGCAGGAGGTAAATAATATTCATCTTATCACTATTATCTACCCATTATTACGATACTTTTATTTAAGTAGATTACTGTTATTTTTTATGAAACTATTGATTATTGATCGCTTTATTAAATCAGACCTAAGCAATAATTATACTCCTACACTAAAGTTTAATACTTTATAATCCCATAGAGATTGCTTTGGATTGTAAAAACTTAAAAAAAGGAGATAACCATTATGTATAAAAAGAGCCAACAAAATAGCACTGATCAATCCCAATCTTCAAATGCCTCATGCTCTTTAGTTGACGGCTCTGAAGAGTTCTCTTCTAAAGAGCCTAACTTAAAAATAGATGCTAAGAACTCTTATCTCTCCAAAGCAGAGAAAATATTGAGCCAAAACAAGCAGTTGCACATTTTCAAAAACCTTAAAATAGGACATAAACTTGCCGGAGGATTTGCATTAATGCTTATTCTTTTGTGTATGATTGCGGTTCTTGGTCTTAGAGGCATGCAAAGTACATCTGGATACTTTAATATAGTAGGCAATGTCAGCCTTATGGTTCATCTTCTAAATCAGGCACGACATCAAGAAAAAGAGTTTATAATAAACAGGGCAGAATCTGAAAAAGCGGCTATTAATAAAGATGGAGTATCCAAAAATATTAAAGAGATTGTAGCTCTTACTGATACTACAAAAGAGTTGATCAAACACGATAAAGATAAAGAGCTGATAAATTCAATATCCAATGAAGTACAAAAGTATTATCAGGCATTTAACAGTTATGCCAATTTAGAAGAGAACAAAAATGAGACAATGTATGAAATGGAGAGTAAAGCACAAGAGGCTCTTAAGGTCTGTCAAACAATTGCAGTAGAACAAAAAAGGCTTCTTGATGAAGGAAGAGAAGATAACAATCTTAATTTAGAGGAGATTCAATCTAAGACAGATAAAGCTAATCAGATTATTAAGTTTACATTAGCAGCTCGTGTAGCTGAAAAAACATTTATACAGAATCCTAAAAGTACATATATAGATACAGTTAAAGGAAGTACAGATTCAATTATCACATTAGCAGCTCAGATGAGAAGTGCATTAAATGGAATAGAAGATGGTGCTAATAAAGGTGATGCAACTACAAGTACAAGTATATTTGAACAGATTAACGGTATTTCAGATGGGGCAAAATCATATATAGATGCTTTTAATCAGTATGCTTTATTAGTACAAAGCCAGTCGGCTGCAACAAAGTCGATGAACTCTACTTTTGGAAATATAGAGTTTAACTTAGCAAATATCGTTCAGGAGATTAACTACACTTTAAAACAGTTTGAAGCTAATAATTCTAAAGATACAGAAAAATATAAGAGTGCTACTAAAATACTTGATTTAACTAATGATATTTCAAAATCATTGTGGTCAGCTCGAGTTGATGAGCTGAGTTTTAAGATAACAGGTGAAAGTGACTACGCTTTTAACGTAGAAGATGTAATTGAAGGGATAAAAGATAGTTTAAAGCAGTTAAAATCGACTATAAATAAATTTAGTACAAATGCTTTTGAAAATCCAATGCTAAAAGCTGTCAATGACGCTATTACTGAAACCAATCTCTACCATGATTTTTTTAAGCAGTATCAGGAGCGTGAAGTAGAAAAAGTTGTAGCTGAAGAGAGTATGTTAAACCACGCTACACAACTTGAAAAGATTGCAACAGAGATACGAACAACTCAAGAAGCAGAACTTAAAAAAGTTAAATTTGAAAATGAGCTTCTTCTTGATGATAAATTTGCAAAAGCAGACGATGCAACACATATAATGAGGCTATTTCTCAATGCACGTCAATCTGAAAAAGAGTACATACTAACCGGAGGTGTAGAAAAATGGAAAAGCGATGTTGAACTGCAAATTAAAAATATTTTGACAGTTGCCAATGGTTTAAAGGGGCGTTTTAATGAAGATGGTTATCAAGATACTGTTGAAAATGTCATTAAATCCATTACAACTTACTCCAAAGCGTTTCAAAACTTTGCAGAGTTGACAATAAAACAGCAGCAATCACAACTTGTGATGTTATCTTCTGCTCAGATGGCTGAAAAAGTGAGTAATGAAGCCAATTTACGACAAAATAGTTTAATGAATAGCCAGATAAAGGCATCACAAAGGTTGATATCCATCTTCTCATTATTGGCAGTGGCTATAGGCATTGTCTTCTCATTTTTCACAACCAGATTAATCATCAAACCTATACAAAAAGTTGTTGATGGATTGACAAAGCTTTCACAGGGTCAAGGGGACCTTACAATGCGTTTGCAAGTTTTAAATAATGATGAGGTCGGAACTCTTTCAATGAGGTTTAACGACTTTATGGCAACTTTACATACGTTAATATCTAAAATTGTAAATGTTACTGCAACCCTATCATCAGCTTCTGACGAGCTAACAACTATTTCTAAAAAAATGACTGACGTTTCAGGACAGACAAAGGTAAAATCTGGAGCACTTGCAGATAGTGCCGAGGCAATGAGGGGTAATATGCACTCTGTAGCAAGTGCAATGGAGCAGACTGCTACAAGTGCAAATGTTGTTGCATCCTCTTCTGAAGAGATGGCAGCAACAATAGGTGAAATTGCTAAAAATACTGCAAATGCCAATACCATTACCCATGAAGCTGTTAAACAGATATCAGATACGACAAGAAAAATGGACGCTCTAAACAAGATGGCACAGTCGATAAGCCAGGTTACTGAAACAATAACAGAGATATCTGGACAGACTAATCTTCTTGCCCTAAATGCTACTATTGAGGCAGCAAGAGCTGGAGAGTCTGGAAAAGGCTTTGCAGTAGTGGCAAATGAGATAAAAGAGCTTGCACGTCAAACTGCTGGTGCAACATTAACAATAAAAAAACAGATTGAAGATATTCAAGAAACCTCAAATCAGACTGGTAACGCTATTACTACCATTTCTAATGTTATTGAACGTCTTAATGATATTGTTGGAGGAGTTGCAGCAGCAGTAGAAGAACAATCTGTTACTACAAAAGATATCGCCACAAATATTGCATATGTCTCTGAAGGTGTTGGAGATGTAAATCAAAAAGTTACTGAAAGTTCTTCAGTAACAGAGATTATGGCAAATGATATTACAGATGTAAATGAATCAGCTAACTCTATTGCTCAAAGCAGTTCAAAGGTTCAACTATCTGCAGAAGAGCTTTGTAAGACCGCGCAAGTGCTAACTCAAATGGTCGGACAATTTAAGATATAAAGTTATATAATGCTATAATTTAATACAATAAAGAGAAGCAAGGAGATTAAGTATGATAATGTATAAAAAGATTCTATTTCCAGTTGATATTTATGAGAATGCAGCCAAATTAATTCCCCATGTTAAAACTATTACTCAGGCATTTAACTCTGAAATTCATCTTCTTTATGTAGCAAAACCCAACGAGTATTATGTTGAAGATGAACCAGAGGCTGGTAAAAGCATTAAGGAAAAAGTTAATAACTTCAAGGAGCTTTACTGTAAGGATCTCTTATCAATAAAAGTGGCAGTACTTGATGGAGAGATAGCTTTGGAGATATTATCCTATATTGAAAAAGAGGATATAGATATGGTCATAATGGCAACTAAAGGAAAATCAGCTCTTGGTAAGGCAGTTTTTGGCTCTACTGCTGCCCAAGTTGTCCGTGGTGCAGGAGTGCCTGTCCTTCTTATCAATCCGCCAAACAATTAACTCTTATATGTAAAGTAAAATTATTAGATTACTCATGTTTCAAAATAAGATAAATATCATTACCGTCTTAACTCTCTCCATTATAGTTATAAATATGACGGTAGTGATATTTACAATAAACTGTTGGGGTAATACAGAGAAGTTAAGATTTGCCGGAATTTCAGAAACTCCACCAATGGCATTTGAAGAGGAAGGTATTATTAAGGGGCTATTTCCAACGCTCTTTTTTGAAATAGCTAAACGGGCTGGTTTTGAAGCTACGGTTGAGCTGTTACCATTTAAGAGGCTTGATAAATACCTACAAACAGGGATAGTGGATGGCACTATATCTATATACCACAAACAAGAACGAGAAAGCTATTTGATGTATGCAAAGTATCCCTCTTTAATCAGTTACACCCGTATTTTTGTACGAAAAGGAGAAGATTTTCCATTTAGTTCAGTAAACGATCTATCGAGAAAAACGGTAGGAACTATTGCTGGGTGGATTATCAATAACCCTGCATTGGATAATGCTATAAAAGTTGGGAGAATAACAGTTGATGAAGCTACCAGCTATGAACAGAACATCAAAAAATTAATCGCCAAAAGATTTGATTGTCTTATAGCAGGGGAGCAGATAACTTGGTATCATGCAAATAAACTTGGTATTGCTCAAGAAATTACCTTATTGGATAAACCCATCTCTGAAAGCATAACCTATATTGCAATAAGCAAAAAGAGCCAAAATATTCCCAACTATGAACTATTTATGGAAAATTTAAACCAAGCTCTATACTCTATTATATCTGATGGAACATACAAAGCTATACAGCAGCAGTACGGTGTAAGGACACTTAAATAACGGCTTATCATTAATCTTAAAAGCAAAAGATAGGGCTTCTTTAAGAACAAATTTCACAATTTCTAAATACAACGAATCCTAAATCACTCCATTTTCTAAAATTTTCTGTTATTCAAACATTTTTTTATTGCCGAACATTCCATTATATGTCAATGAATGAGTGTCATCTTCTATGACTTATCTTTTTTATATACTATTAATAAGTAAATATAATTCATCTTTTATTTTTATTTTTTTATATTCTATTTTTTAATAGCAAGAGACCATGCAAATGCAATAACGAAATCTGGAGGTTAAGAGATGTTTGACAGTTTCACCCGCGATGAAAAAGAGAAATCTTGTGATATGTCATATATAGAAGAATCTATAAAAGTCACTAATAACGATAGTAAAAGCGGAGATTTTGTAAACAATATTCCTGAAGACCTTCTTTTTAGCCTTCTGGATAACTCCTATGAAAGTCTTATTCTTGTAGATGCAGATGGGATCGTTCGTTTTATGAGCCAGGCTAATGAAGGCTTTTCATCAATATCTGTTAAAAATTCTGTTGGAAAACATATAAGTGAGGTTAGACCAAATACAAGACTTCCAAGGGTAATTCAAACTGGTAAGGCAGAAATTGGCAGAAGCATGTTACTAAATCATCAAAACCGTGTTATTGCAAGAATCCCTCTATTTAAAGATGGTCGTGTAATCGGTGCTATGGGAAAGCTGATGTTCATGAGTCCTGAAAAACTCAAAGAGCTTTATGAACGCATTGATTGCTTAGAAAACCAGATTGATTATTACAAAGAGGAGCTGAATAAATCCTATGGTATAAGCTATACATTTGAGAATATTATAGGTGATTCAGAGGCAATAAGTGCATGTAAGGCATTAGCACGTAAAGCTGCTGAATCTGATGCTTCTGTGCTAATTACCGGAGAGTCTGGAACTGGTAAAGAGCTATTTGCCCACTCTATTCATCAAGTTAGTAAACGGAGAAAATATAACTTTGTAAGGGTAAACTGTGCATCCATACCAAGTGAACTTATAGAATCTGAGTTGTTTGGATATGAGGCTGGAGCTTTTACTGGTGCAAATAAAAAAGGGAAAGCTGGAAAGTTTGAATTGGCAGATCGCGGTACCATATTTTTAGATGAAGTTGGCGACATGCCCCCACTTCTTCAGGTTAAACTTATGAGAGTACTTCAAGAAAAAGAGGTGGAGAGACTCGGTGGTAAACCTAAAACAATAGACTTCAGAGTTATCAGTGCAACAAATCGTGATTTAAACAAAATGGTAAATGATAAAAGTTTCCGTCTTGATCTATATTATAGACTTAATGTCTTTCTTATTACACTTCCCCCTTTAAGAGATATGCGAGAAGATATTCCACATATTTTCACCCATTTTCTTGAAAAACTTAACCGTGGAAACAGAAAAAAAGTTTTAAAAGTATCTCCAGAGGCAATGACCTCTTTACAGAACTATTCATGGCCCGGAAATTTACGTGAATTACGAAATATCGCTGATCGTTCAATGATCCTTTGCAGTGGTAATACAATTGAAGTAGAAGACCTTCCTATATCTGTACGTGAAAAGTCAAGAGTATCACTATCCAGAGAACTTGTTGGAGATTCATTAAAAGAGATTATGGAAAATACTGAGAAAAAAGCTATTTTAGATGCCCTTGAGAGAACTGGAAACAACAGAGAGAAGGCATCTTCAATATTAAAAATTCATCGTACAGGATTATATCAGAAGATGAAAAAATACAATATAACATGATTTGTCTGTAGTAAGTAAATACTAACCTTGAATCATCTTTTTGCCTTTCACACAACCGATACAAGACAAGGAGGAATACCCTATGGTGAATCTTGATTTTCTCGAACAATCTGAAATTTTTAGAGGATTGAGTAGTGAGCAGCTTGAACAGATTCAAAAGTATTGCAATGTAAAAGAGTTTCGCCGAGAAGATAAAATTTTTTCTGAAGGCGAAGATGCAACACATCTATGTATCGTATTGGAAGGAGAGGTGGACTTAAGATTTGATCTTCCGGGTAACCCTACGTCAGATAAAAACACCATCTCTTCTGTACAGCAAGGTAAAGCATTTATATGGTCAAGCCTTGTTCCACCTCATAAAATAAGGCTATCGTCCTACTGTAGTTCAAGAGTGTGTAAAATTATCACAATAGAAGCATCTGGTTTAAAAAGGTTAAGTGCAACAGATCCAAAACTTGGATATGTGTTGATGTACAACTTAGCTGGAATTGTTGGCAATCGTTTCTACAAACTGCAAGATGAGATAGCTAATCGCCGTGGTTATGAGAATATGTTTAATTGGTAATCAATAAATTCTTAAAAAGTAGTCTAATATTTGAAATAATTGATAAAAAATAAGAGACATGGTAAGGTAACATAAAAAACCCCTTGATTCCTCAAGGGGTTTTTTATGTTATTTGATATCTCTGAATGTATCGATGGTCTGACTCTTCAATAGCTGATGCCCAAGAATAATACCATCTCTATTTAAAATTGACCATGCCTGGAATTAATGTCATATTGTGACCCATTACCAAATAGTTTTTAAGTCAAGTTTCTACAACCAAAGATACTGTGATGATAAAATTAACTGTTTGATAAAGTTGTCATCAAAACTAAACTTAATAGAAGAAAACCAACATTAAATAAACTACTGGAATAGAGAAAATTGGGATCACAAAATAAACAACATAGTAAATTAAAACAGATAGAGCTATCTGAACAACAAAAAAAAGCTATAAACCACTATGGTTCTCCTGCCTTGGTAGTTGCTGGTGCAGGTTCAGGAAAAACACGGACACTTACGGCAAAGATAGTTGATATTATAAATGCAGACAATGCATCTGGTTATGCATCAAAACGAATCCTTGCCATAACATTCACAAACAAGGCAGCAGATGAGATGAAGAGCCGTCTTTATGAGCTAACTGGTAAAGGATATGAAGAGTTTCCTTGGGTGCGAACCTACCATTCAGCCTGTCTTATGATACTAAAAAAGCATTGCCAACTGGTAGGCTATCAAGAACCTATACAAATATCCACTCCTTATCATCAAAAAAAGATAGCTACAGAGATACTTGTCAACAGCAATCTTGATAAAAAACATGCTTCAAATCTTCTATCTATCATATCAAGAGCAAAAAATTCTGGTAATCCTGTCCACTATTTTGATGAAAAACCAAGAATGATAGGCATTCCAGTTAAAATTTACGATCTTTTTAAAAAATATGAAGATAAATTAATGGATATCAACAGTGTTGATTTTGATAATATTCTTCTTAAAACCAGAGATATTTTGCGAGATAACCTAAACGTAAGAGAATACTATCAAAACTATTTTTCCCACATTTTAGTGGATGAATATCAAGATACAAATAATTTACAAGATGAGCTAACTCATCTGTTGCTTGGATCTCATGGTAATCTATTTTGTGTTGGAGACGACTGGCAGGCTGTGTATGGATTTAGAGGCAGTAATGTAAACCACTTTCTTGAGTTTCCCAAACGATATGATCGTGCAAAAGTGTTCTGGTTAGAACAAAACTACCGTTCTGCTAATGAGATTGTTCAGGTTGCCAATGGATTGATTGGCTTTAACAGAGATAAGATGGATAAACGCTGTTTTTCTAATAAAAAAGGTGGCAAAATTGAAATTTACGATTTTTCATCTGACATTGATGAAGCTCAATGGGTTACAAGTCGAATAAAAGCACTAAATCAGCGTGGTGAGGGCGTTCCTTTTGATAAGATGGCTGTAGTTTATAGAACAAAATTTTGCTCGCTTCCATTTGAAAAAAATTTTCGCCTATTCAAAGTTCCATATAGATTAATGGGTGCGCAGGGCTTTTTTGAACGTATGGAGATTATGGATATCAACTCATATTTGGCATCAGCAGTTTTTCCTCGCGATGATGTCTCTTTTGACAGAATTATAAATACTCCTAAAAGAGGTATTGGACCAGCAAAAATAAAGGAGATGGGAAAACTTAGACGTGAAGATATGGGGCTTCAAGATTGTGCAAGGGTAATGGTAAAAGAGAGGTTGCTTGCAAAAAAAATACATGAGAAACTCTCCGAGCTTATTGACATACTTGATGATATCCGTGACTTATCACCTTCAAAAGCTATTAAGACAGTTATTGAACGAACTGACTATTACGAATATTTAAGACAGCAAGTAAAAACCGAAGATGAATTTGTCTCTAAAAAAGAGAATATAGAACAGTTGCTATTCACTGCTAAAGATAAAGCAGATATTATAGAGTACCTTGAAGAGGCTGCACTAATTAGGGAAGATAGAGATGACGATGCTGATAGCAAAGAAAATGGAGTCGCCCTTTTAACCATCCACTCTGCTAAAGGTCTTGAGTTTGACACTGTATTTGTGGTCGGGTGTGAAGAGCAGCTATTTCCACACTGGCGTTCTATTGATGCTGGAGATAAGGCTATTCAGGAGGAACGAAGACTTATGTATGTTGCTATGACAAGGGCGGAAAAGAGGCTTTATCTATCTTATGCTGGATACAGAAAAGGTCAATATGGGATGAAAAGCAGGTTTATTGACCAAATTGAGAGATGTCTTTAATAGAATATGGGTAAAATCCGTACGTTAAGGTGAAATTTTTGTAATTTTATCGTTCCTAAAGATCTACTGCATATTCTGTAATATAATATTTTCCTTGTAATAATATAAATTGTTGCTCTATTTCATTTATTGGCACATCTATTGCTAATATAAAAATTTGGTGATTATGCAAAGTTGCTTATTGCCAATTATAGAAGAACTATACAAGGAGATAATAATAATATGAAACAGATTTTGCTATTAAAAACTATCTACTTTTTTGTTTCAACTTTGGTGATAATTTGTTTTTTCAATTCAATAGTTATTGCACAAGATATTACAATAACAGATAGTTACTCTGACGCATCAATAATAATTAAAGGTAGTGTTGTTAGAGCTGATGATGTATGTGGTATTGTGGCAGAAGAAAATATCTACATAATACCATGTGAACAGGTTGATGGTTTTGAGGAGAAGCTGGTCAATGTTATTGGCGTTATTACTGAAGATGAAGATATCCCAACTGTTGATGCAACAAGTGTCCAGACTATTGAGTAAAAAATTTTAAATAGAGTGTAAAAACTCCATATCCTTATCCTGCGTATTTTTAGTTCCTATAACTAACACCTCAACTCTGTTTCCCTCAATATTTCTAAAATAGTCGATCCTGAAAAAGTATTTTAGTAGTTGAAATAATTGAGAATAAAGTAGAGAAGTATACTATAATAATTGCATAATATTAACCCATATAATAGGAAAAACTTGCAATTTTTAGAATGAAACCGAAAAAATCTCCATCATCAGACAAGGAA
>CAYRLG010000044.1:0-24141 GCA_964425195.1 uncultured Desulfobacterales bacterium | reverse complement strand
GTAAGTTTATTGTATCTTACTTTAGTGTCTATTTTTTTCAACAGATATCACCCTGACATCTTTTCCTTTATACGGTATATTTTTACCTTCCAAACGGATTGGGTATTCATGTCCATTTTTTCGCAATCCAACTGATTCATAGGGTTTTTCATAACCAGACAGGATATTATTCATAACAAAAGCTCTTGATTTTTCTGCAATCAACAATAATCCGTCCATTCCAATTAACTCATTTACAGAATATCCACTTATCTCTGACAAGCCTTGGTTACAATCCAAAATAGTGCCTTTATCGTGAATTGCTATACCGCCAAAAGAGGCATTATGAAGAGCTTTGAAACGAGTTTCACTTTCACACAATGCCTGTTCCACCTGCTTACGTTCGGTAATGTTACGGGTAACTCCTAATATTCCTATTATGTCATCATTTTCATCACAAAGAAATGATGCCTTAACCTCTGTCCAGATAGTTGTTCCATCTTTACAAAACATCTCTAATTCAACAACTACAGAGTGGTATTCACCTTTACGTTGGCTTTTTAAATTTTCTGTTATATTTGCAACTGCTCTGTTTAGAGACTCTGGTGTAAGAGTATTCGAGATTTTCCGGTTTATAAGCTCTTCAGGTTTAAATCCTCTCATTTTATAGACTGATGGACTTACATAGGTATAAGTTAAGTCCATATCCAGTGTAAAAATAACATCGTCTGCATTATCAGCGATAAGGCGATATTTTCGTTCACTCTCGCGTAATGCCAACTCTGTCTGTTTATAAGATTCTGCAATCTGCTCTAAATCTTTGATACGCTGTTTCAACTCTTCATAAGTTAAGTGTTCATTCATATTATAATACTCATGTATAAAATTATTTCTATGTTAATAGAAAAGTATCTATTACAGAGATAATCTATTTATAAAATAACAAAAAATGTCAAGAATAATTCTCTCAATTAGTACAAAATTATATCAAATATTGTTTTGCTACAAAATGTATAATGACGATATCCTAATTTAATAAATTGAAAAATTGAAGTAACCAAGCTCACAATAACTTGCCCAATTTACAGAGAGTAAATCTCCACTATTGGAAGGAACTACTGCCCAGTAAAGCTCGTAGTTACCCTTAGGTATATAGTTAAATTTGAATGAACCACTCTTTGCCTCTGTTATACTCTTTGTAAAAGGGGCAAATTCAGATGCAGTTAATTTACCCTCATCAGATAAGAAATAGAGCTTTCCATCTGGAAATACCAGTGCAATGTATAGATCAACAACTTGAGTGTAACATGGCAAAGAGATATCCATATTTAGAAATGAGCCATTAGGGAGAGGAAATGGGATAGATGGCATACTACCGCCAGCCACTTTTACCGGAATATTGGCAAACTCTTCAGATGTTTGAGGGGAGATAATTTCAGATATGGCAAGTGATTTGCATTCACTACCATTTGGAGGGTTGTCTGAATCTGGTGGCTTAACATAATCTTTAAAATCGCTTAAAAGAAAATCAAGTTTTATATTCTCACTTCCAATAGTAACTGTTTTTGTTGTTCTAATATTATACTCACACAGATAGGCTTCCACTGTAAATGTTCCGGGTGAAGATAGACCAAGGCTGTATGCTCCAGCATTAAAAGCATTAACACTATCTCCAGTTTCAACAACTGTAAGAGTAGTATATGGAATACCTTCTCCTGGCTCATAAAAGTTATTGCCATTTTTATCATCATAAATCACACCGCAAATATAAGCATCACTCTCACCTCGTCCAAAGTCTGTTGTACTTACTACTGCATTGGGGTATTGCTCATAATCTCCATACGCAAATGCTACTCCAGCTTCAGCATGTGAAGCTGTAAGCATGTTTACGCGATGTCCCCTGTTAGGATAATCTTCATCTAAAAATAGAAGTTCATGGTGATATGCTGCTGTATTTTGATCAATTGCAAGTGGTCCCGTTGACATATTAATGGCAATATTCTCCCCTGAATAGTAGTAATATCCTTGGAGTGTTGTTCGATCTTTTGGTGAGTCGTTTGTAGGATATGTATAGTGGCTAAAATAGTCCTGTAGCAACATATCTTCAGAGTGTGCAAGTGCAGCTTTGTAAAGTTCTATATTGAATGCAAGAGGTTGTTTTGGAACTTCGGAAATGGTGCTTGAAGAGTTTACCCCTTCATTGAGTTCAATATTGTATAGCATGGCTTCACTACTTGGGTTTGCTCTTGCTCTATTAATCAACTCAAGAAAGTAGATATCTTCTGCAAGAGGCTCAATCTCATATAAAGATATGCAGTTATTTGCAGATAGTGAGTTCACGGTAGTCACAATATTTAGAATAACCATAAACGCTACAAAAAAAGTAGTTTTAAACACTCTCATCTTATGCCTCCTGTCTCATAATTATATAAAGTTCATTTTATTATAGGTAAATGATAAATCCTGAAAAAAAAGCCAAAGCCTCTTAATAAACGGAGACTTTGGCTTTTATGTAACCATTTATCTATTGCTATCTATTTTTAACGTGTCAAAATATCTAAAGTTTTGAATACGAGCACATCTTTGATTTGAACAGAATGGGAATCATCAAATGACCAAATATCTGGTCCAGAGTAGTGAGGCATTGAAGTTTCATCATAGGTGCGATTTCCACATGCTCCAACTGCTACTCTATTTTTGATGTCGTATGTCGCATTAACATCATATCCGCTTAAGTTTCCTGAAATGATATATCTACTATTATTAGGCTCATTAGGGTTATTATAGTGATAGACATTTGCACCTACGTTCAAAATTGGATTAAGAGGAAAGAAAATTTTACTGTAGAGGGTGTTATTGTGTAGCCAGTCAAAATTTGATCCAAAAAGCCCATTTTCATTACCTGTATTAGCTATCAATTTAATCCATGAACGCAAAGCAGGAGCAGTTCCAATCATATTGCCAGCAGAGTTTGTAGAGGATGGGTCTTGCACATCACGCTTTGTAAGAGGGTCACTCTCTTTACCATATATTCCACCTGTAGCACCGTAAAGGCTCATGTAGCCATAAGCATACTTTGATGTATTATCAGGCTCGCTTGTATATGGTCCTGTAATTAAAGACTCCCCAGTTTCAGGTACTATAATATCATCAAGTCCAAATGGTCTAATTATCCTTTCTCGTATAACCTCTTCCCATGGTTGTCCTGTAACATGCTCTATTAACAAGCCAAGTATAGAGTAACCCGTGTTAGAATATGTCATCCCCTCTCCTGGATAATAAAGAGGACCTTTTTGTAGTTCGCTATCTACCAACTCTATAACATTCCACTGCTTTTCAGGCTCAAAAAGATTGGCAAGAAAAAACTCTGAAGGAATCCTATAAAAATTACTTATACCTGCTGAATGGTTCATAATACTTGCAATAGTTATTGCATCTGCATAATTTTTCCCATTAGGTGAAGGAATATCAAAATTGGTGATAAAAGTGCTTTTAACGGGCTCTGGCAGATAGTCGTGATCTTTAAGTAGATGATTATAATCTAAATTAAATGTTCCTTCCTCAACTAATTTTAAAATCGTCATAGCAACAAACGACTTGGTCAAGCTCCCAATACGGAAACGAGTGTCTATTGTCATTGGTATTTTGTTTTCTAAATCTGAATAGCCAGCAACAAAGTCCCAAATATAAGCGTGAGAGTCAGAGTTGTATCTGATTTTTCCCTCCATCACACCTGATTCAATACACTCCAGATCTCCTTTATCGCAAGGAGATGGAGTTTCAATTGACATTGTAACTCCCGGAGTTTTGTAGTCAGTAATTGCACTATCTACTTCTTTTTGTATTAACTGAGATATAAAGTGATGCTGGGCACTCAAAGCAGGAATCAGACGTCTGTATCCACCTGTTAAGGTAGCAATCACATTTTCTGCAGCTTTTTCAAATTCTGCCTCTTGCAAATTAAAATCAAGGCTTAAACTTGAAGATGCTGCACTCTTTCTGACATTGTCATCAATATATATACCGTTAGCAGCATTATCTACGCCATCATAAAAATCGTAATCATTATCCAATGTTTGAAGAAACCTTATAATATTGGTTACCCTGTAGTCGCGATTATTTATTGCATCTGGAACTAAGTAGCGAGGAGTAAAAATCCAAACATCAGGTAAAAACTCACCAACTTCAAGTCCAGATACGACTGGAACAGTGCCACCTATCTGGATATTACCTAACTTTATCGTTATATTTTTTGTACGTTCAAATATAAAAATGCCATTTTCATCTGTTACCCCACTTTGTCCACCTGATACATAATCAAGTCCTCTAACAGGAGCATCAAGAAACTGCCCCTTGTGTGTTTGGACAAAATCGTCTGAGTCAGAACAGCCCACAGAGAGAAGAAGAGTCAGAAAGAGCAGAGCAGAGCAAGCAAAATGTACAATGCTCTTTACACGAAAAATTACTTTAAACCGATTTTGTCTATCATAATTTTTATCCATAAACAGCCTCCTGATATAATGTTGTTTTTTAATAAACCTTTACTTGTTAAACTTTTTTAATAATTGGAATATATTATTATATATCTATCTTAATTTATATGAAAATCTTCTAACTGGCTTTAATTACTTGCTGTGTAACTACGTTGGATAAGTATTCTATCTCTCCTTAGCTTAATAGGCACGTGTTCTTAATCTATACGCAATACCTAAGATTAAATCTACAATTTTCATCTTAATAGTGCCGCATGGTTTATCGTAAAAGACATATTCCCGCACGGCTTTAAATTCATACAGGCTTAATATTATAGTCTTGCCGATTTTCTGCTTAAAATTCATTCGCTTAACATTGTACTTTTTATAGTAAGTATAATCTGCGTAAAGCCCTGAAAATATATAGTTATCTAAACATTCATTAAGATATGCCCTTGCACCCTCATAAAGAAAGGTTTGATTGCTGCTGTATTGCAAATTGGCAAGGTCTAAGGCTCTTCTTAAGTTTGAATATATCATATCTGCTATAGATTTATCATCTTGTGCATCATCAAAAAGTACTCCACAAAGGTTAGCTTTTTCAAGTTGTGCATAGCTCTCAAAGTAGTTAAAAATCGATCTCCCGTGCAAGCTCCCGTGCAAGCTGCTACCAGATACAATCAACAATATCTGTTTATCAATTAAAGTTGGTATGTGGTTAGAGAAAAAGCGTCTGTCAAGAAACTCTTTCCATTTCCAAGACAAGAACCTATCTTTTTGGCTGCCTAAAAATATAAGAATATCGGCTGCCATTATTTTGTTTTTATAAAAAGGGACAAATCCATCTTTTATAGAACATCTGTTTTCAAGCCCGCACTCAAAACAACTTATGCAGCCGCATTTTATATCAAGCTCATTTAGATCATAAAATTCAGCATTTTCGGGGCAAATTCTCTTTAAAAACTCAATATAGCCGTCAATTGGTTTACCGTTTAACTTATCGCTTACAACAACGATCTTTTTTGATGAATTAAACGGCGTGTATTTTATATTAGACTTTTCTTTTACGGCAGACGGTTGTGCTGTATCAGAATCAGAGGATTTTTTTACATCAGGAGCTTGAAAAACATATTCAGACCTTTTTAAAGGCAGTGTCTGTTTAGCGTGTTTAAAATTATTCTTTATATCAGATAGAAAGTTGATAAAAAACTTTTTATCAATAGGCTCAAGCATTCCAGCAGAAAACTGCCCGCAATAGTTCATATCTAAATCTTCGCAGATTTCACGCATATAATCGAGAGCAACTGTATCATACAATTTAATTGACGACACTATTACTACCGTAGGTTTCTTTGCAAAATATTTTTGGCAATCTTTATCAAAAACTAACTCAATAAACCTTTTGTATTGTGAAGGTATCAAACCAATATAAACTGGCATTGACCATACAACAGCATCTGCTCTTTTTATATTTTCAAGTATCTCAAAAAAATATTGCTCATCATGAACAATTTTCTTGATTTCATTGGAGATTCTATATGTTTTAAACTCTATTTCAGGAAAATCTTGTTTGATCTTATCTATTTTTGCCAAATTCATGCTGTGCTGCTTAATATTTTTAGTTGTACCATTTAGCACAATAATATGCATAATATCATCCTGATGATTTACCCTAAAAAGTGATTATAGATTTGTGTCAAAGTTAAGATTCCGATTTTTTAAACTATTTAATGGTTATAAGGCTACAAGAGTTTTTTAAGAAGCAGTGAAAAATCTTGAACCATTTTGTTCATCCGCTCTTTTGCAAATCTCTTTTGATTATAATTCCATATTACCTGCAACTTACCTTGAACAATCACGCCATTTATATCTAAGTCGTGGATTACTGCCGCTTCATCTGCTACGGAACGCCCTGTATCTTCTGAGGCTGACTTGAACATATCATGGCTGTATGCTTCAAATTCTCCTAAATAGTTAAAGTTAATATCTGGATTAAAATCTAACATGTCTGAATATAAATTTAAACTTTCTTTACTATCATTAATTTCTAAAGATTTAGAAGACCCTAAAGATTCAAAACCTGCCTCTTTATAGGCTGAATATTTAAGAAGTCCCCAGCCAATTCCATTGTTTGAAACCAGTTTGAGTTCTTTGTCAATATCAATTATATCTTGCTCAATATTTTCCTTTGTTAAACTATCTTTTGAGGAGGTTATAACTGCTGGATAGGCTGCTGTAAACCAGCCGATTGTTCTTGATACATCAATATTATCAAATAGTTCTGGACGACCATAGCTTTCAAGGGAGATCAATGTTGAACTATGACCATGCTGGCAGCGGCAGCACCATGCAAGTGCAGCAAGAAGAATTCTATCGATGCCCGTGTTTAAGCCTCTTGCAGCTTGAATTAAACTTTTGGTTTCTGCAGCACTCCATGCAATCTCTAACATATCTATATCAGCCATCGTAGGTTGTACCTGATTTACAGCTATATCTTGATTTGAAATTATATTATTTTCTGCCTTTCCATCTGTCCCCAATTTTCCAAATGGTTTATTGATAACATTAATCCAATACTCTCTTTCAGCTTGTAAAGCTTCACTACGAGAATATTTTTCTAATGCCTCTGCCCATATTGGAAATGGAGTTGTCCGTTGAGGAAGCTGTATCAAACTTTTATTATGCTGATTGTATGCAGATTCCAAATCTTCCAGCAGAATACGCCAAGATACTGCATCTCCAATAAGATGATGAATCACAATAAAGAGCCTGTCGCTGTCTGCAAGCTGAAACAGAATCACTTTAATCAGAGGTTTGAGAGGATCAAAAAGATCAAAAGATTCTTGAGCTTTACCAGCAATACGCGAAAGGGTATTTGAGGCTTCTGCAACAGGTAGATTTTTAAGATTAACCACTTCAAAAGTTTTAGATTTTGCAAAAATTTTAGAGTTTGATAAATCTGTTTTTACATCTGAACCGGCAGATGGGGTTTGAGCTGCACTTATATAATCGCTTTTTGCTGGAATCACCAATTCAACGCCATCAGAAGTTTTGTTGCAGGTTAAACGCAGCATATCGTGATGTGCAATCACAGCATTAAGAGCAGCCTCTATTGATAAAGGGTCTAAACGGCTTTTGCTGTAAAAAAGATCAGCGTGGTTAAAATGATGTGCATACTCTTTAAAATGGTCAAAAAACCATCGGTAAATCGGAGTCTGTGTTACTTTGCCGCTGAATTGTGCAGTTGGATAAGCAGCGATATATTTATTGTCTGTAACTTCTTTACCTTGTTTAGTTTTTTGTTCTGAATTTAAATTACCCTGCTCATCTCTAATCTCTTTTGCTCCATATTTGGCAAGCTCTGAAATGGTTGTCCATTTAAAGATATCTTTTACCTTGACTGCGACTTCTTGTTCGCGAAGCAGCGAGACCATTCTGATTGCCTTTATTGAATCTCCGCCAAGGTTGAAAAAATCGTCATCACGCCCAATATCTTTACGGTTAAAAAGAGTCTGCCAAACTGACTGAATCTTGTTTTCCAAAGAGTTAATCGGTTGAGATAAATTTTTATCATCTTTATTCTTTTCCAACTGCTCTCTCATAGCATAAGCAGGATCAGGCAAAGCCCGCTTATCAATCTTACCATTGATTGTCATAGGAAACGCACTCAACGGTATAAACACGCTCGGTATCATATAGGGTGGAAGACGTTCAGATAAATGTCTTCTAATCTCAGCTGATAATAGTTTTGATTTAGTTACAATATAAGCTGCTAAATGGTGATTTTGTTCAGATTCATCTTGCCATACAACCACTAACGCATCATCAATTTCAGGAAAGCTCTTTAAAGCAGAGGCAATTTCTCCGGGTTCAATTCTAAAGCCTCTGATTTTGACCTGCTCGTCAACTCTTCCTAAAAACTCAATATTTCCGTCATTAAGCCAGCGACCAATATCACCAATTCGATATATATGCCTGCTTTTATTAAACGGGCGGGAAATATTAAACGGACAAGGAATAAATTTTTCAGAAGTTAAATCAGGACGATTAAGATATCCTCTTGCAACTCCTACGCCTGCAAAACAAAGCTCTCCAGCAACACCGATCGGAACAGGGTTTAGATGGTTATCCAGAATAAAAACAGCATTGTTTGCAATCGGTGATCCAATTGGAATTGTATCGCCATAAGAGGCATCAGGATCAACCTTGTAAAAAGATGTGCAGACTGCTGTTTCAGTGGGACCGTAAGCATTAAAATAGCTTTTAGTGCTGCTGTAAAATAGAGCATCTTCTTTTATTGCAGGCTCGCCCGCTGTTATTAATACTCTTAAATCAGGAAACGGATGGCGGTTGAGCATTTTAAGATAAACAGGCGGAAGAGTGATTGCCGTAATCTTTTTCTGCTCCATATAATCTATAAATCGGGTTGTATCTTGAATCTGCTCGCGATCGATCATTACAACTGCTGCCCCTGATAAAAGAGCCATGAAAATTTCAGACATAGAGGCATCAAACATCAAAGTTGCAAACTGAAGGACTCTATCGTTAGGAGTAATGCCGAAACCCTCTATTTGAGCCAAAATCATGTTGATAAAGCTGCGATGCTCAACCATAACGCCTTTAGGCTCTCCAGTTGATCCAGATGTATAGATGATATATGCAAGATCAGTTGGTGAGGCTGAAGTTAAATTTTTTATTGAAGATAAATTCTCCATTTTATTGAAATTATCTGGCTGACTTAAATTATCTTTTTGAATAAAATTATCAGTTTGACCTAAATCATTTGATAACCCGCTGAATAAACTGGTTTGAATATTTATAATTTTAGATGGATTTAACTTTTCGGCAAGCTCAATATTAGCATCATCAGTTATTAAAACATCTGCACCGCTGTCAGAAATTATATACTCAAGACGCTTGAAAGGACTCTCAGGGTCTAACGGCAGATACGTGCCTCCAGATTTTAATACGCCGATTAGAGCAACCGGCACAAGCTCGCTTCTGTTCAAAAGCACGGCAACCGCTGTATCAGGCTTGATTTTGCAATTTTGGGCAAGATAGAGGGCAAAAATACCTGCTGCCTTGTTCAACTCTCTGTATGTCAATTTTCTATCTTGATAAATTACAGCATCACTCTCTGGATTAAGCAAAACAACCTCTTCAAATAGAGAAGCAAGTGTTTTGTCTTCAGGATAGGGACGAGTGCATGTATTAAAACCGCTTGTCAATATTTGATATTCGCTCTGCGTCAAAATATTCAAACGGCTTATTTCAACTTCAGGCTCTTTGACAGCACTTGTCATCAGGGTTATAAAATGCCCTGCTATACGCTCAACGGTCAGTTTATTGAAGAGATCAGTGTTGTAATTTATATCCAAGGTTAAACCATTAGAATTTTCAGAACTACTGTTTTTGGTTTCAGAATCTCTATTTTTATTTTCAGAACTACTGTTACTGTTTTTTGACCCACTATTTTCATTTCTTGCATTGATGTTGCCTGATTCAGAAAAAATAAAAGTGAGATCAAACTGGCTCTGCTTAAGCTCAAAATCAAACTCTGATATGGTAACTCCCTCAATAGAAGCAGTAACGCTGATATTATTTTGCAGCACAAGCATCACATCAAAAATCGGGCTTCTGCTGACATCTCTTAAGACATTCAGCTCTTCTACAAGGCGGTCAAATGGATAAAGCTGGTGATCAAAGGCTTCAATAACAGTTGTTCCAACTGATTCAAGAAGTTTTGTAAAACTCATATCAGGCTTTATTTTATCTCTAAGAGCTAATGTATTGACAAAAAATCCAATCTGACCTTCAAGATCGGCATGATCACGACCAGCCACAGGAGAGCCGATAATAATATCATCTTGCCCTGTGTATCTAAACAGAAGAACTTTAAGAAGAGCTGCAAGCCCTGTAAAAAGGCTGGCTCTATTTTTGCTGCAAAAACGATTTAACTCATATATCTGATCTGCTGAAATCTCTATCCTCGCAACAGCACCTGAATATGTTCTAACTAATGGGCGTATAAAATCTGTCGGAAGGTTTAAAACTGGAATTTCGCCTTTTAACTTTTCATGCCAGTAGCTTCGGTGTTTATCCATCTCAGCAGAATGAAGCCGCCTGTTCTGCCAAGCTGCAAAATCTTTGTATTGCAGAGGCAGAGGTTTCATATCGGGTTTCTCCCCTTTAAGCAGAGTAAGATATGCAGTTAAAACCTCATTTTCTAAAATTACAAGAGACCAGCCGTCACAGATTATATGGTGGATATTTAAAAGTATTATATGCTGATTTTCGCCGAGTTTAAGTATAGTTGCACTCCATAAAGGTCCATTTGCAAGACCAAACATCTGATGGGGCAGTTTTGATGCAATCTCTTTTGCAGCCCTTTCAGGTTCAGGCTCTACGCTTAGATCAATCTCTGAAAATAGGATTTTCTGATTATCAACGATTTTTTGGCGAGGCTCGACCGCCTTTTGTGCATCCTCTTTTTCCACAAACACGGTTCTTAATGACTCATGACGGTTAGCAACAAACTCTATTGCCTTTTTAAAGAGCTTTGTATCAAATCTGCCTTTAAATACAAATCCAGCAGACTGGTTATACGCTGTAAAATTCTCCTCCATCTTATCAAGAATCCACAAACGGCGTTGAGCGTGAGATGTCTCATAATCAGGCTGAGAGGGCGGACAGAGTGGGATATTTTGGTAGATTTTGGCGTTTGAAATATCAGCACTATCAGAGGAGGATAAAGATTTAGACTCTTCGTTATAGCTTTTAGAGCTTAAAGATGGTTTTGCTTTAGACTCAATTAGTTTTGCTATGGTTCGTATATCAGGCTTTACAAAAAATTCCTGCAAGGTTATCTCTGCTGACAACACCTTATGTATGCGTGATACGATTCTTGTAGCTCTAAGGCTGTGTCCCCCTATCTCAAAAAAATTGTCGTCAATCCCGATATTTGGCCGCTCTAAAACCTCTTCCCATATAGCAGCCAGTTTTTCTTGAATCTCATTTTCAGCAGAGGCATATTTTGTGGTAATCTTCCGATTATCAAAGGAATTATCTGAATTCAGCCCGCTATTTTCGATACTTATATTTAACGTCTTTGCAGCATAAGTTATATATCTATTGTAAAATTCTCTCTCTTGTTCATTTAAAACCATTATAGATGACACTAAAATATTTTCGTCTGCTAACACAGAAGATGCAGCCCGTTCAATATGCGTTGGTATTGCTTTTACAACATCTTGTGCAAACGCATCAGGATTAAACAAAATCTCATACTCTATACGTTCCCCTGCAAAAACTTCGACAGTTAAATCGTAATTTGTCTGCTCAAACTGATCAAAGTTGTTAAGAGCCAGACCCATTTCACTCTCTCCCAAAACATCAGATGGATCAGGGTAATTTTCAAACACCAGCAGTTGATCAAATAGATTGTGTCTCAAAGGTGTAGCAGCCTGAATATCAGCAAGAGAGCAATAATGGAAATCGTGGGCAGCAGTTGATTCAGCCTGAAGACGTGTCAAAAGGTTTTTAAAAGTCTCATCTTTGGAAAACTTTATTCTTACAGGAACAGCGTTGATAAACAGCCCGACCATCCGCTCAATGCCTTTAATTTCAGTTGGACGGCCTGAAACAGTGATGCCGAAAACTGCATCTGTGCATTGGTTATATGCTGTCATAACCAAGCCCCAAATAGCTTGAAAAACCGTGTTGATTGTTACTTGGCAGCTAAGGGCAAGTTTTATAAGACCTTCTGATACGTTGGGATTAATTTCAAAGTGCAGCCTTTTAGTGGTGAACTTAGCAGCAGAGTCAAGGGGCGGAGATGCAGGAGGCTCAGAGGCAGCTTCTGTATCTATATATAAGCCACCCGTTTTTTGTAAACGTGGAAGAGTAGTTTGTCTGCTGTATCCATCAAGATAACGCTGCCAAAACTCTTGAGCATCTTTGTTATTTCGTCCTTTCAGCCATTTAATATAGCTGTTAAACTGTATAGGTTCAGGCAGATGGTATTTTTTATCTTGAAGCAGAGCAGTGTAGATTACAGCAAGCTCTTCATAAAGAACGCTCACGCTCCAGCCGTCCATAATTATATGATGAAAACTCCAGACCAAAGTGTGGAGATTATCACCCCGCTTGAATAGATTAATACGGATAAGCAAATCTTTAGTTAGATCAAACGGAGTTTGCCGATCTTTGCTGCGAAACTCCTCTATATGCTCATCTTGTGCCTTTGACGCAAGATGAGTTATATCTTCCAAGCCAATTGCAAGTTCCCGCTGTTTTAGGACTATCTGCAAGGGTTGCGGCACATTTTTCATAACAAAAATAGTTCGTAAAACATCGTGCCTCCGAATCAGCTCGTTCCAAGCCTTTTGAAAACAAGCGACATTAACTTGACCATTTACATTAAAACAAGCCTGTTCAAAATAGGTTGAGCCACTTTCGTCCATCAGGCTGTGAAATAAAATCCCCTCCTGCAGAGGGGTTAGGGCATACAAATTTTTAACATTGCGTTTATCAAACATACAAAAAATTCCAATCTCTCGTTATTACCTGCGTATTTTTTTAAAACGATTTCCGTGAAAACCCTCATCTTCTAAAATCACCTGCTGGGGAATCTTATAAGAAGGCAGTTTATCTTTGCAAAATTGACGCATACGTTTACGAAAATCTGACAGACTCTCATTTGTGTTGAGTTTTACCCTTGCCTGAACCATCTGACCAGTAATAGGATTTGCTCTGCCTGTAACTGCTGCATCTTCAACTCCTTCCATTGTAAGCAGCACATTTTCAATCTCTGCGGGCCACACCTTTTCACCGCCTACATTTATAATCTCAGATGTTCTGCCTAAAATGCGTATATAATCGCCATCTGTTTCAACCTCATCTCCTGTGTTAAACCAGCCGTCATCAGTAAAAGGGCTTGGAGCATTAAGGTATCCAAGCATTGCAGACGGAGTTTTTATCTGCAAAATTCTATCTACAATCCGATATTCAATGCCGGTTCCCCCGATTTTAAGCCATAAAGAGTCTGGACTGCGGGATTTTGAACTTAAAATTCCAATCTCTGACAATCCATAAGTCTGCTGAAGTTTTATGTTTGGAAATAGTCGATGAAACCTCTCTAAAGTGGCTGCCGGCATAACCTCTGTTCCGTAGGTTACAAGTTTAAGAGATGAGAGATCAAAACGCTTCCACGCCTCTGACAACAGTATCAGATTGATGAATGTAGGCGATGTGGGCAAAAGCTCTACCTTATAATCTTGAACAGCCTGACAGACAGCCTCTGGAGAGCGATCTTTTACTGTAACAGCACAGCCTCCATTTGCAAGTGTGTAAAATATCGTGTTAATACCGCCTATGTGATCAAACAGTAAAAAAGTCAAAGTTTTTAAAGTTTTACGCGGGGTTTTAAATTTTTCTAAAAGAGGTACAAAATCATGCAGAGCTGCTTTGCTCTTGCCTGTAGAACCTGATGAAAATAAAATAAGACCAGGGTGGTTACGCTCTTTTAATTTCTGGATTAAAGGGTTTGATACAGCTTGATTATTGTGAACTATAGGTATGCTCTCTACATTGTCCTTATCATCAAGAGAAATGCTCTTTTCAACCTCTGCAATACTATAAAACTCCTCTTTTTTGGCAGCAACTGTATTGCTTAAAGGAACAATTATGCACCTTCTATCAATCAATGCCAACATCAATGCTAAAGCATTAGGAGAAAAGTCAGCATCAAGAGCCACAACCTGATTTGCAGCAATATCGGCATCTCTTAAATGTGATGACCAATATCCTAAAGATTCAAGAAGGGTGCTGTATTTATAAATCCTATTATGCCATACTAAAGCATCTTGGTCCCAATTTTTTTCAAATGCCTGTCGTAAAAACGTTATCATTAATATATTCCTGTTTAATTAAAGCTGAGTTTCTTCTGTTGTAATCTCCTGATTTCCCAGCATCACCTTGCCGTTGCTGTAGTAGCGTAGATTGAGCCAAGCAGGAGAAAAAGTAAGTTTATGATGATTGCGGATAAGAAGGATTTTGTTTTCATGGTGCTTGTTTCCTTTTTTCTTGTTAATTTTGAGGATAGAGCAGATTTGATATTTTATTGTTTTAGTAAAGGATAAGCTAATAATTTCAATTCGTTAATAAAATTATAATCACGCTGATTCTTTGAGATAAAAGATTCATCTCTGATTATAGCTGTTGCTGCAATCAAGGCATCCGGTATTAATAATCCATGACTCAGCCGATACTGATGTATTAATTTAACTGCTTTATCACAGATATTTTCATTCAGCTTTATTATCTGGAAACGTTTGAGAAAGCTATCTACTCTTTGCAGTTCATTTTTATTACGACATCCTACAAACAACTCCATTTGAGTAATAACGCTTATTGCCAGAACTGACCGTTGTTCTATATCATCTAAACAATCAACAGCTTCATTTATTTTCATGGCAGAGTCAATCAGAATATCGGTATCCACAATCGTTATATCTTTCAATTTCTCTTCCACTCAGAACCTCGCAATTCACGCACCCATGCCGTAGTGTTCTGCATATCATCACGCCCTTCCCACATACCTATAAAAGGGTCATCTCGTAATTTGCTCTGTTTAGTTTTTTTTATACTCTTTGGAGTACGATAACGTGTTTTAAGAAATGCTATGAAATCAAAAACCTGTTGCTGTGCCTCCATTGGTAATGAGTTTATCTCTTTGACAATATTATTATTTAACATGGAGTATCCTTTCTGTTGATGATGATTGCTGATGTGTAGATTCTTTGATTCATTGTGTTTTGGATTTTTTTGGGGTTGTTGGTTGTCAGAATCAGGATAGGCAGGATTTAAGGATTTTCAGGATAAAGTTATCCTGCTATCCTTTTATCTTGGGTATCCTGATTCTGACATTTAATCTAATTTTTAACATTTTGCCACTCTTTTTCAATAGATTCGCAGAGGGTTTGAAGGTCTCTCATTTCCATTGCAATCAGCTCTTCTTTTGAAGAAATGGGTTTATTTAATATCTGCTGGAGCAGACGGAGTCTTCCTATTAATTCGCCTTTGCCTATTCCTTCAGCTTTTCCTTCAGCTTTTCCTTCAACCTTTCCTTCAGCCTTCCACTGTTCTGTCCATTCAGTAATTGTTTCTGCCAACATAGAATCTACCTCCTTTAGTTCTTGAAATTCTGGAATGTTATAATTTTTTAACCTCAACCTTAAAAGACGGCTCAACCATATTGCAAATGTCCGCCTTATCTGCTGGTTTTCCGGATCTTTAAGATTTTCATGCAGCCTTGCTGTATGCTTTCTTATCTCTTCAGGAGTTTTGCAAAACTCAATCCCTATAAGCTCTGCTGCAAGATTGAATCTGCTGCCTGTAAACTCTTCCAATTCATAACCAACTCTGCCCTCATCAAGCAGCCAGTAAGCAAGATGCGGCATAAATTTCTCTAAACTATGATGCATAGGGTTAATTAATTCCCTGATTTCACAAGAGCTTTTCCATGCTGATTTTCCGTTATAAATAACTATCGGAACAACCGGCGGAAGAGTATCGCCTTTTCTAAGCCCTTGAGTGCGGATAATATCCTGATACAAAAGCCCGATATAGGTCATTATCCTCACAGCCATAAAGTAGTCATCTGATGATTGAAACTCAAGCAGAAGATAGAGATAGAGCCATTCTCCCCTAAATCTAACACGCCAGATTTTGTCATCATGGCGTTCTCGCAAGTCGTCAGTAACAAAAGAAGTGTTGAATGATTCAAGAGTGGTAAAATCTATTTCCCATACCCAATCTTCTTTTACAAAGCCTGTGAGTAGGTCTTTGACCAGTTCTTGATGAGAAAATAAGAGTTTATAACCTGTGTCGTGCTGGTTGTGTTCATTTTTGTCTTGTTTTGTTGTCATAGAGTTTTCTTGTTTGCACTAAAGGAGATTAGAATCCAAAGACTGATTTTGATTCTAATCCTATTAAGATCGTTTCTTTCATCGTTTTTACACCCCACCCAACATCACAACCTGACCAGTGATAAAACCGCTCTCTTTTTTGATGAAAAAATCAATCACATTTGCCACATCTTCAAATGTGCCTAAACGCTGGAGTGCTTGACGCTTGATAAGAGAATCAATCTTATCTTTACCTACTCCGGCAATAAGATCAGTCTGAATCGGGGTTGGACCTACAGCATTTACAGTAATTCCAAATTCAGCAAGCTCTTTGGCTGCAACCTGAGTCAGACATACCACCGCAGCTTTTGAGGCAGCATAAACAGCTTCGCCTTCCAATTTCAGAGGCACAGCAACAGTTGTAAAGTTGACAATCCGCCCAAAACTGTTCTTTTTCATCAAACGGGCTGCCTCTCTGCAAAATAGGAAAGTGCCAACCAAATTTGTACTAAAAACCTTTTCAACTACAGATGTTGGAGTCAATAATAGATGGTTCATAGCGGCAATGCCTGCATTGTTGATAAGGTTGTCAAGACGGCTGTATTTTGTGCGGACAGCTTTTAACACCTTTTTGACATTAGACTCTTGAGTTACATCAGCAATATAGTGATCATAATCAGGGTGCGACCAATCTGAAGGCTTACGGCTGCACCCAATAACTTTATGTCCTTTTTTGATGTAATAATCAGCAAGAAAACGACCAATACCCCGGCTTGTTCCAGTGATAAGAGTTACTGGAGAAGTATCTTTACAACAAGAGAGGCTGTTTTCAGCAGAATCCATTGGGTTTAGAGATTCACCTGTCATGCGTCCTCCTGCATCCTCTTTTCAATATAAGCTGCAAGCGTGCCAATAGTCTTAAAAGGGCTTGTTTTTTGACTCATAGCCTTTTCATCTGCCAATGTTAAAAACGAGTCAAACTTATCCTCTACAGCCTGTTCAACCGCTACAATCAAGTTGACAAGCTCAATTGATTTTAAAACTCCGCCCTCTCCAAAAAGAGTAGCATTTTCACCAGTAGATACATCTATCTGAATCTTTAAGCCTTCGTTTAACTCTTCTGCCTGCACGATTATCAAACTTACAAGTTCTTTATACAAATCAGTTGTCATCAAAATTTTCCTATATAAAAACAAAATGTTATCTCAATTTTTCCCTCTATAAAAATGGAATCTTGCCTTAATTAAAACTACTAATAATCATTCATGGTTATAAGCTAATCTCAACTGGTTCAAACAAGTTTACACCAGAAAGATCAAGAGCCGCGGCTCCGCACGATAAACCAACTCCGAATCCGCACAAAACACTCTTTGATAACATCTGATCTGAAATCAGCCTATCTCTTTCTAAACAGAGCATCAAAGGAATTGAGGCAGCAGATGTGTTGCCAGTATCTTTCATAGCTGCTGGAACCTTGCCGGCTGGCACTTTCAACATTTTACGCAGATAATCAACCATAAATTTGTTTGCCTGATGAAGCCCAAAAAGAGTTACAGCTTCCTTTGTCCAGCCAGCAGCACCAATCGCATCTTCAACAGCTTTGGGAACTTCCCTTAACGAGAAGTTCATAACCTCAATTCCATTTATAAATAAATCTTCGTCTGATCGCATTGCCCCGTCTGGTCTCATATCTACATTTGCTGTCTCATCAGAAATCGGTTTACGGCAGCCCCCAGCAGGAATAATAAGATGCTCTGCTCCGCTTCCGTCTGTGTGGAACGCAAATCCAATCTCTCTATCTCCACGGGTGATAAGCGTTGCACTTCCAGCATCTCCAAACACCATACGCTCATTTTTATCAAGCATATTAACGTAGCGGCTCAAAGCATCTCCAGCACACATAATAACAGAACGGCATCCTCCGGCAGCTACCATCATTGCAGATTGATAAAGCCCGTAAATATAGCCGTTGCAGCCATGATTTATGTCAATAGCCGCACAGCTTTTAGACAAACCAAGCCGATGCTGCAAAATACATGATGTAGCCGGCAGAATATAATCAGGAGTCTGGCTTACAAATACGATTCCATCAACCTCTTCAATCAGTTCAGGAGTTAAGATACGCTTTGCTGCAGCCTCGCACATATCAGAACTACATAACCCTTCTGATGCTTTACGAATCCGCTCAATTCCGTTTGTTTTGATTATCCTGCTGGTTTCATCTTCTCCAAATATCATATCAAGATCGCTTAAATCTTCGATATCAGGCGGAAGTGCTGCTGCAATACTGTGGACTTTTACGCCGTTAATGGTTAAGTGCATTAATCTATCCTTTGTAACTATACAAAATCTTTATTTATAATGTATTCATTTTTTTAGATACACCGTTGACGTTTCAAAACCTTCTTGTAAATCTTTAATAAAGTCTTGACTATAACCAGCCTCTTTAAATTCTTTTATTACATTATCCAAAGGAATATTTTTATAATACTCTTCTAATGTAATGTTTTCTTTTCTAATAACAATTTCTATATTTCTTAAAAGTAACTCTTTTACTACATCTAACAATTCATCATTAATATCACTAATTTTTATATTAAGTATTGCCTGCATTTTAATTTCCTGTTTGTTTAAATTTTGTATTTAAACCCTGCTTCAACCAATCCCATCTAAAACCTTATCAAGCTCATCAATGCCCAGCCCGTCAAAATCAATATCGCTCGGCGTCAGTGCTGCATCTGCTTTATTGATAAGATGCTCGATTACAGTTTCTAACTCTGATTTAAATTTTTCTAAAAGATTCTGCATTGAATCTTTTGTCAGAGCTTTTGTGTTGTAAGTCAAAGATATCTCTAAGCCCTTTTCTGTTACAATGGCATTGATATCAATATCCTGCGTTATCTCAACATCATCGCCTATGCACTGCCCTGAACTTTCCGAAGCAATTGAAAAACCTCGTGCAATATCAGTGTCAAACCGTCCTAAATAGTTAAAACTTATAGCTGGAAGAGAGGTGAAATTGAGTATTTCCTCTGCATCTTTTTGATTGCTTGTACCAATTTGGCTGTCTGATTTTAACGATTTCAAATAACGTAAAATTCCATAACCAAATCCATTATTTGGAATTTTACGTAAACTTTCTTTTATATGTTTGACCTGATAAGAGATATCAACGTTATTGCTATTTCCAGACAGTGCAGCCTCCCGATTTTCAGATAGTTCAAGTTTCCAATTTTCAGGCAGTTCAAGTATTACAGGATAAATGGTTGTAAACCAGCCCACAGTGCGGTTGATCTCAATATCTTTAAAAATCTCCTCTCTTCCATGACCTTCTAACAAGATTCTTGAAGCCGGCTGACCATGCCAAGCTGACAAAGCTCGTGCAAGTGCTGTCAACAAAATATCGTTTGTCTGTGTCCGCAGCGTTTGATGAACTGTGCCAAGCAATTTTTCTGTCTGGTCTGCATCAAGCGTGATATTTAGTGTCTTAGTATCACGTTGATAAACTCCGCCCTTAGAAGCAGTTTTAGTTTCAGTCCCAGAATTGCTGCGACTACCACAACTAAAAGGTAAAGCTGGAATCTTATAATTTTCCACTCGATACCAATAATCTATCTCTTCATTAAGTTTTAGCTCAAGCGTAGAATCTAAAGCAGCTTGTCTGAGCTTCTCTGCCCATGCTTTAAAACTATGGGTTTTAGTCGGCAGCTTAACTGATTCTCCAGCTTTAATCTGACTGTAAGCTGTATGGATATCTTCAGCAAGAATACGCCATGATACTCCGTCAACTACCAAATGATGAAGCACTAACAATAATCTATCACCGTCTGGCATACGGATAAGGCGGGATTTCATAAGCGGACCTTTTGTCAAATCTATGCTTGATTGAACAGCATCAATTATTTTAGATAACTTATCAATCTGAGATAAATCATCAAAGGAAGCTGAAGCATCTAAAGGATTGATAATATTAGCTAAATGAACATTAGTTAAATCAATAAACTCAAAATCAACAGTAAAAGTAATATCTTGATTCTCTTGAATAACCATTTCTTCAGTAATTTTATAGGTCATACGTAAGGCATCATGATGATTTTGAACCGCAATCAACGCCTGTTCTAAAGCATCAGGATTCATCGGTTCTGAAGAGCGTATCAACTGTGCCTGATTAAAATGGTGTAGCGAACTTTTATGATGATTGAAAAACCACTCTTGAATAGGAGTTAATGGCACAACTCCAGAGACAGGAGATTGTTCAGCTAAAATCTTTGCGGGGCGTATATATCGCGATAAATCTGCTATGGTTGGATTTTGAAAAATCTCACGCACTTCAACTACATAATTTTCACGGGCAAGCAAAGATACCATCTGAATAGCTTTAATCGAATCGCCGCCTAAGTTAAAATAGTTGTCAAAAATGCTTATTTCAGAAAGTCCTAAAATCTTCTTCCAAATTTTAACGAGAGTTTCTTCAACAGGCGTGCGGGGAGCAGCAATATCAGTTTCTGACTCTAAACTATGTGATACTGTATCAGGTGCAGGCAGATGAGTTCTATCAACTTTACCAGAAGGATTTAAAGGCATTCGCTCCATACCTACAAAATGGGCGGGAATCATATAACCCGGCAGCCGTTGTGCCAGAAAACCACGTAAAGTTTGAGCGTTAAGCTGTTTTAAAGATTCGCGGTCAGCAGTGAAATAGGCAACAATCTCCTTGTTAAAACCATCTGCAAGGGTTCTAACTAATACTACTGCCTGTTGAATATCAGGGTGTTCCATTAATGCGTTTGTGATCTCTCCAAGTTCAATTCTGTAACCCCGCACTTTTACCTGATCATCGTTACGACCAAAATAGTGAAGAATACCTTCAGAATCCCAATTACCCATATCTCCAATACGGTACATTCTTTCACTTGGAAATAGTGGGTGCATGCAAAATTTGGTCTCATTTAAATCTGGACGGTTTAAGTATCCTCTGCACAAACCATCTCCCCATACACACATCTCTCCCGGAATACCGATTGGCACAGGATGATCATTTTTATCTAAAATTGTTATCTTGCAGTTTGCACTTGGATTTCCAATCGGGATATCGTTGGGATATAATTTTGTTATCTCAAACAGTGTTGTGTATATTGAGTTTTCAGTTGGTCCATATCCATTAAAGACTCTGATATGAGGATATCTCTCTTTTACGCGGTTGATGTGGGGCGTAGATAATTTTTCTCCTCCAACTAAAAGCTGTTCTACCGCGTGAAACATTGTGATATCTGCTTCGACAAACTGATTAAAAAGGCTTGTAGTGAGCCACATTGTCTTTATTTTGTGTCCTAATATGTAATCACGCATACGAGGAGGCTCTACTATTGCCGACTCGTTTGGAATGCAGACGCAGCAGCCATTTATCAAACCTCCCCATATTTCAAATACATGAACATCAAATGAAAAAGCTGTGGTTTGAGCCATGCGATCCCCGCGGTCAAGAACAACTCCGTTTGGCTTGTAAATCAGCCTCATCATCTGGCGATGCTCTAACAAAGTTCCTTTAGGAAGTCCTGTGGAGCCTGATGTATAAATTACAAAAGCAAGATCACTGCTTTTACTTGGAACGTTAGGATTGGCAATAGTTTTTGAAGGCATGTTTTTAGAAGCTTCATCTAAAAATTCAGGGACATTAATTATGGGGCAGATATCTTCCATTCCAGTAAGTTTATCCGATATCACCCTTGAATCTGTAAGTATTACACGGCAGTCTGCATCATTTAGAATAAAACGTATTCTCTCAGGAGGGTTGGATAGATTTATTCCAACATAAGCTGCGCCAGTTTTAAGCACTCCAAACATAGCTGCTGGAGCAAGATGGCTTTTTTCCATGATCACTGCTGCAACTTCTTCGGTTTTAAGATTAAAATCGTTTAATAGCTTGTAAGCAACTAAATTAGAGAGATGGTTTAACTCTTGATATGATAAAATCTTATCTTCAAACGCAACCGCTGGATCGTTTGGATATTTTGCAGCATGTTCTTCTACTAATTCGGTTACAGTCCGCTCTTTGGGATAGTGTATATCAGTTTGATTAAATCCAAACAGAACCATCTCTCTCTCTTCAGAAGGCATAATCTCTAAACGTTCCAGCGGCATAGATGGATCAGCAAGAATGGTTGAAGCTAAGGTAGAAAAATGGGCTGTCATACGCATAATACGCTCAGGCAGAAACAGATCAGTATTATACTCTACCTCCAATAAAAGATTATCTGTACGAGCGTTAAATGTAAAAGTGAGATCGTATTTAGCAGTAGGATTTAAAAACTCTAAAGGTTCGGCTCGTAATCCATGTGAAGTGTAAGTATATTGATGCTGATCGTGCATAACCAGCATAACATCAAAGCCTACATTTCTGCTGAAATCTCTCTCTATCGCAAGGTCTCCGACTAATCGGTCAAACGGATATATCTGATGTTCAAATGCCTCTATGCAGGTTTGACGAATTTTTGAGAGAAATGTCGTGCTGCTGTCTGCTGCCGATATTTTATCCCTCAAAGCAAGCATATTGATATAGAGTCCAATCTGATTTTCCAAATCAACATGAGTTCTTGATGCAATAGGAGTTCCAATTATGATATCTTCCTGACCAGTGTATCTGTATAAAAGTATCTTAAGAATAGAGGTTATTACCATAAAAATAGTTGCATTATTCTGCTGTCCAAAATCAACAAGTCTGCGGTAAATATCAGGATCAATCTCAAATTGAAAACGATCACCGTGATTAGTCTGCATCATGGGACGAGGGCGATCTGTCGGCAGATTTAATATTGGAAGCTGCCCAGATAGTTGAGAGTGCCAATATTTTTTAGCTATCTGCATTTTTGCTCCATGCTCTTGCATAATGTGCCATGCAGCATAATCTTTATAATGGATTCTCAAAGGAGTCAGAGAAGGATCCTCCCCATTTATAAAGGCTTGATAGTAGGCAAGAAGTTCACGAATGAAAATATCCTGTGATATTGCATCTGTAACAATATGGTGGACATTAATACCAACAACATACCCGTTATAAACCTTGAACAGATTTGCCCTGATAAGCGGACCTTTTTCTAAATCAAAAGCAGCTGCAGCATCTTGAGAAAGTATAGCTTTAATCTTTTTAACAGCAGATGAAGTATCTTGGTTATCCGCAGCTTTAGCAGCGTTGATTTGTTTTGTAGTAGAATTAAAAGAGGTTTGGGTGAAATCCTCTATTTGAGTAAAATCTTGTACAGGAAGTTCAAAATCTAAATTTTCATGGATAATCTGACGAGGCTCTCCATCAACAACCTTAAATGTAGTGCGCAACGATTCATGCCTCCTGATAACAGCCTTAAATGCCTTGACAAAATTGTCAATATCAAGCCCGCCTTTAATCAGATATGCACCGGGAATGTTATAGGCAATAAAATTGGGATCTAACTGCTCAAAAATCCAAAGCCGCCGTTGAGCATGGGAAACTGGATAGTGTTCAGCTAAAGGAACGGGTGTAATGGTCATAAAGCTGTTATCTTCTGCTTTATCCTCTTGAATCTCTATATTACTTTTTTCAACGCCAATATCACCTTTCTGAACCTCCAAATCATCTTTGGCTTTATCCCTAAAATCATCTTTTTTATTCAGATTATTTTTAATATATTGCTCTAAAACTAACGATAATTGAGCTATAGAAGGATTTTCAAAAAAATCACGTATTGCAATTTCCACTCTAAATTCAGCAAAAATACGTGATATAATTCTGATTGCATTTAATGAGTTGC
>CAYRLG010000043.1:0-25006 GCA_964425195.1 uncultured Desulfobacterales bacterium | reverse complement strand
GTAAGTTTATTGTATCTTACTTTAGTGTCTATTTTTTTCAACAGATATCACCCTGCATACAGGGAGTAAGAACAAAAAGAGACCTAAATACGCCGTAACTCCAACAGGTAGAAATGCGGGATTGTCTAAGTTGGTCGCAGACCAATATGACAACGGAGTTCCCATATTACTCAAAGTCTTGCTGTAATGGTACAAGGCAGGAAAGCGAAAGCTTTCACCGGTGGACATATAACCAACCGGCAACGGAAGGAAAAGTGAAACCACTTGGGAGGAAGGGGAACAGTTATTATCGCCCAATGGAAAGTTGAAAGGAGGATTTACGAATGTTGTCCGCTAATACAATTAAACGACTTGAGGGCATTGAGAAAAGTTCAAAACAAGGTCACAAGGTCAAAGACCTATACAGAATGCTGATTAAGCATGAAGACTTATGGGTACAAGCATACCTGAACATCGAAGGGAATAAAGGTGCTCTGACTAAAAGTGTGAACGATGATACTATTGACGGATTCTCAAAAGGAAAAGTCAAAGAAATCGTAGAAAATCTCTATCAGAAGACCTACAAACCCCAACCGGTAAGAAGGACATACATACCCAAATCAAACGGCAAGTCAAGGCCGTTAGGCATACCTTGTGCCACTGACAAATTGGTACAGGAAGCAGTAAGAATTATATTGGATGCCATATATGAACCTGTATTCTCAAAAAACTCTCACGGATTTAGAAGTGGGTTATCATGCCATACAGCTTTAATACAAATAGCACAACAATGGCGGGGGGTAAAGTGGACAGTTGAGTTTGATATAAAAGGATACTTCGATAACATCAATCATGAAATGCTGTTGGAAACATTAGGAAAAAGGATTGATGACAAAAGGTTCCTGTGCTTAATAAAGTTAATGTTAGAAGCAGGATACCTTGACGAATGGAAGTTTCACAATACATACAGCGGAACCCCACAGGGAGGAATAATATCTCCCATGTTAGCAAACATCTATCTGCATGAATTAGATACATACATGGAAGGTAGAATCGTAAACTTCAACAAGGGTAAAGAGAGAAAAGGTAAAAATGATTTGCAGATACAGAAGAGACTCGAAATAATAAAAGAGGCTCCCAAAGAAGAAAAGAAAAGGTTGTTGAAAGAAATAAAAGCAATCAAAATTGCAAATGCAAAAATACCAAACAAAAACCCTATGGATAGCAATTTCAGAAGAATGCGATATTGCAGATATGCCGATGATTTCATAATAGGAATCGCTGGAACAAGGGAAGAAGCTGAGAAAATAAAAACAGATGTGGAGCAATTTATCCATGAGTTGGATTTAGAGGTATCACAAGAGAAAACAAAAATAGTCCACAACAAGGAAAAGTTCAGGTTTCTGGGCTACGATATACTAATAGATAATAGCGTTAAATGGGCTAAAGTAACCAGTAGAGGAAGGACATTCCTGAAGAGAACAATTAGCGGGGGAAAAGATGTCAGGCTTGAAGTACCTAAAGAGAAACTTAGGAAATTTGCCAAAGATAGAGGGTATGGAGATATTGATGAGCTGAAATCGCAGGCAAGAACTTACTTGATTGACAGCGACCCTGTAGAAATATTCTCAACATACAATGCAGAATTAAGGGGTGTCATGAACTACTATGGATTAGCACACGATGCAAAGAGAAAGTTAGGGAAGTTGGACTACCTTGCTCAAGCAAGCCTTGCTAAAACACTGGCACGAAAATACAGAATCAGTGTCAAGAAATGTTTCGGCAAATTCAATATATCGGAACACAAGGGATTAGCCTACCGATATAAAGTAAAGGGCAAGGAAAGAATGGTCAAATTGACACTAACAAAAGATATGCTAACCAGAATGGAGTATGTAAAGAAGGTTACTGAATGTTCAGATATTATGCCTAACACATTGAAATATACAGTAAGGACAAGCTTGTTAGATAGACTGAATGCTGAAAAGTGTGAATTATGTGGAAAAGAAGATGTAAAAATAGAAATACACCACATAAGGAAAATGGCTGACATAGAAAAAGGCGAAGAAATATGGAAACAAACAATGAGAGCCAGAAGAAGAAAAACACTGGCTGTCTGCGAAGATTGTCATTTAAAAATCCATCAGAAACGCCGAAAAACTCAATGAATGGTAATAATGGAGAGCCGTGTGCTGTGAAAGCCGCAAGCACGGTTCGGAGGGGGGATGACACACCAGCCCAAGAGGTTGGGTGCTTCCTACCCTACGTTGAAAAAGTATTTTCTGGAGTTAAGAGTTCAGGAGATACTGACGGAGGGACAACTGCTGGTATGTTTGGACATTTCCTTACATGGCTGCAAGAGAGCAATACCTCAGCAATAGTGATGGCAACAGCAAATGATATAACAAAACTTCCGCCTGAGTTTATTAGAGCAGGACGTTTTGATGCAGCATTCTTTGTATCGCTGCCATCAACTTTAGAACGTGTAGAAATCATTAAAATAATGAATCGTAAGTATGGTTCAAAGATTCCTGTAAACTATGCACAAAAACTAAATGGTTGGACAGGAGCAGAGATAGAGCAGTTAGCTAAAGACAGTCTCTATGACGGTATTGAAGAAGCATATAAAGCAATAGTGCCGTTATCAAAGACTATGAAAACAGAAGTAGAAGCTCTTCAGACATGGGCGAAGACAAGAGCAAGGATGGCTAATACCCCAGAGGAGGAAGCATCCGAACAGCGTAAGATTCGGTCTTTGCCAGCTCCAGAGAAACTAACAGCATAAAGGAGATGTAAAATTGAGCCACATTTCACAAATAGAAGTTGAGATAAAAGATTTAAAAGCTCTAAAATCAGCATGTAAGCAGCTTGGTTTCTACTTCATAGAGAATCAGCAGCAATACCGATGGTATGGTAAATGGTTGGGCAGACAACCGCTTCCAATTGGTATTACAGAAGAAGAGCTTGGAAAATGTAATCATGCGGTTCATGTTCCAACAGCAATATTTGAAATAGGAGTTGTTAAAAGAAATAACTCTTACATTCTGTTGTGGGATTCATGGATTGGAGGAGGACTTTCACAAGCAATAGGACAAAATGCAGGTATTTTAAAACAAGCATATACAGTAGAAACTGTAAGAAAACTTGCACGACAAAAGCAATACAGATTAACAGAGCAGAAGATGCAGAACAAAATCAGATTATCGCTTTCCATTGAGTAGTTTCCAATTAATAAATTTCCATTAATACAATTCGTGTGTTGATACAGCTTGGTGTTGAACTTCAAAAGGCAACTCTCCTGTGATTTTCAATAATACTACAGCTGCATCAACACATTAATCAACATGATTTTAAATTAATTCAATACTTTATACAAACAGGAGGGGCAATTTTGAAGCAGATAATAATTGATATTAATGAAGAGGGAGAGGTTATGATTGAAACAAGAGGATTTAACGGCAGAATCTGTGTTGAAGAATCAAAGTTTATCAAGGAGTTACTTGGTCATGAGACATCACAGAAACTTACTCCAGCTTATTATGTTCAAAATAAACAGATAGTTAAACAGTATCTGCAATTATGCGGATAACAAAAGGAGCATAAAACTTATGGAAAATACAGACTATAAAGATGTTTTTAGAAGAGCTTGTTTACTACAGGTTTCAACATCAGTGTGGCAGCCGACCAGAGTGCTGAGCCAATCAATTTTAGCAGAAAAAACAGGTAGAGAGCTTGAAGATATGACATGGCTCAGAGGTAGAAAGTATCTGATTAATACTGAACTTTTAGGACCAGTTAAAACAGCAGTCCAGCAGACATTTAACATGATTAGACGAACATCTCTTCCATTTCCTATGACAGGCATTTATCTGATACCAAAAGATTTATTAAGCCATGTAGATGACCAGCTCCAGCAGTTTCAAGCAAGGTTTTGGAATAAAGTTGATGATTTTGAAGCACTTTACGAAGATGCCAGAGATGAAGCAAGAGAAGTTTTAAAAGAGTTATTTGAAGAGAGTGAATACCCAGAGAGAATAAAAAGCAAATTCAATTTTGAATGGCGTTATTTAGCTTTGGGCATACCAACAAGAACAACAATTTTGACTCCGGCAGTTTATGAAAGAGAAAAAGAGAAGTTCCAGAAGCTCATGGACGAAACAAGAGAGCTTGCATTAACAGCATTAAGAGAAGAGTTCTCACAGATAGTAACCCATCTTGTTGAAAGATTAGATAGTAATTCTAACGGCAGGGGTAAAACTATTTCAAACAGCATGTTTAATAAACTCCGCCAGTTTATAGATGATTTGGGAAGCAAGAACCTGTTTGGAGATCCAGAGCTTACACAACTTGCAGAGGAAGCAAAAGCAGCAATCAGAGGAGTTAATCCATCAGGAGTTAAATACTCGCAGACTATTCGTGAGAGAGTTCATAATCAGATGAGTAATATCAAGACAATAATAGATGCCTCAATTGAAGATATGCCGAGAAGAAAGCTGAGACTCGAACCTCCGCCGCCGTTTGAAAAGCCGCTGCCAATGGCTGTGGCAGTATAACAGATAAATTTAGTGATTAAATAAATTTAAACTTTAAAGAAGGAGCAGCATTATGAACATTTGCATTATTACTGGACATTTAGGAGCAGACCCGGAGAGTAAATATACTCAGGATGGAATGCTTGTAGTATCGTTTTCGCTTGCATTTAAAAGCACTAAAGAAAAGACAGGATGGATAAAGACCACCTGTTTCAACAAAACTGCTGAACTTGCAGAAAAGTATCTCCATAAAGGGGCAAAGATAGCTGTTACAGGTCTGCTTGACCAAGATAAGTGGACTACAGACAGGGGAGACAATAAGACCATGATTAAACTTATTGCAAATAGTATTGAGTTTATAAAGACAGATGGTCGTGGTTTTGACGAAAACAACAATCATAACAGCAGCTGTCACAGAAATGATAATAACGGTTATGATGATGATATGCCCTTTTAAAAGGAGGTTAAAATGACGCCGAAAGAGCCTAAGCTTAATGATAAGTTCATAATGAATATCAAAGGCAGGGACTTTGTGCTCTACTCTGGATTGCTTGATTTAGCTCATCAGCGGGGCATCAAGAGTATTCATGTAGAACCAGTCCAGTATCCAACTAAAGATAATGGAATGGAGGCTATCTGTAAAGCTGTTGTAATCTCATCTGATGGACAGGAATTTACAGAAATAGGAGACGCTAACCCAAGAAACGTAAACAGTATGATTCGTGAGCATATTCTGAGGATGTCAGCTACAAGAGCCAAGGCAAGAGCGTTGAGAGACCTGAGTAATATTGGAATGACCTGTTTAGAGGAACTTGGAGACATTGACCAGATAGTTGGAGGCAGCCGGCAACCTGCAAGAGCAAAAGCTAAAGTTGAGAAAACCAGACCAGCAGTTGAGGAAATGCCGGAAACGGATGAACCTCAGCAGGATTATGAACCTGAAATGAAGCAGCCAAAAACTGCAAGATTCGATTCTAATAGAGAGGGGGCACAAGCAAAGCCTGATATTAAACCTGCAACATCTAATTCTAAAAAGGAAACGGTAAAGAATGACAATATACAGAAAACCAATGAGGAGAAAACTGGTAAAACAGCAGATACCAAGACGAAAAAAGAAGAAACCAAACCCCGGCAGATTAAATCAAGAGGAAACCCGGCATCAGTCAACAAAGACGCAAAAATAAGCATAGCCCAGAAAAATGCTATAATGAATCTTGCCAAAAGGCGTTCCATTGATACAAAATCTATTGATGAAATGGTTGAAAACATATTTAACCGCTCATCAATTGATTTCCTGTCTCCAAGTGAAGCAAGCGCATTTATAAGAGAGCTGCAGCAGGCAGCTTAAAACGACCACATTTAAAATCAGGTTGTAAATAAATAACCGGGTGGAACTTCCCACAGTAATTTATGGGAGGCCTCCTGAACAGGATAACTGTCTTCAGCTCCCATAAATTAACAAAACCATTGAAATAAAAGGAGATAATTATGGATATTGACAGTCATATCCTGGAGATGAGAAACAAACCCCATCTGTCAGCGTCAAGCATTAAAGCATATTTGGACTGCGGGTTGTATTACAAGTTTTCAAGAATGGATAAACTTAAAAAAACACATACATCTGATAATCTGCTGTTTGGGTCAACTATACACAAGGTTCTGGCTGACTATAATCAAGAAAAAATTATTGGAAACAATATGAGTCTTGAAGATTTGACACAGTTGTTTTCGCAATACTGGAAAGAAGCTGTAGATAACACTGAAAACATACTCTATTCCAAAGGAAAGAGTTTTGAATCTCTGCTTGAGCAGGGAAAGGAGCTTATTAAAACATACATGAGCCAGGCACCGAGAGACCAATACGAAATCATGGCTGTTGAAGAACCATTTGCATTTACTATTGATGGTATGGAGTTACCAATAATAGGCGTAATGGATATAGTAGAAAGAGATGAGAACGATACAGTTATCATAAGTGATTATAAAACAGTCGGCACTTCAACTACAATTAATGAAGTTGACAGTAATTTCCAACTTACAGTTTATTACATGGCTGCTAAACTTAATGGTTATGCAGATCGTGAGATAGTTCTTAAACTTGACTGTCTGGTTAAAACTAAGACGCCAAGATTTGAACAGGTTTACACTTCTCGAAACAGAGATGATGAACACCGTGCCGTTAAAAAGATAAAAGAAGTTTATAACGGCATACAAAAAGGAGTCTTTATTCCAAATGCTGATGGAAGCTGGAAGTGCAGCGGATGTGAATATAAACTCTATTGTGATGAATGGTTTAAAAGCTGAAGGAGGCAGAGTTTATGATAAACTTAAATCCCCGGCAGAGAGAATCAGCAGGTTTCTTGTATGGCACTGCCTGCGTTATTGCTGTTCCTGGTTCTGGCAAAACTCTTACCATGACTTATAGAATAAAAGAAATGGTTGAAAAACATGGCATAGCACCTGAAACTATCTTGGGGTTGACATTTACAAGAAATGCAGCCCGGTCAATGAAGAATAAACTATCTCCTTTACTGGAGCATGACGCATCAAGGGTAGTATTATCAACTATTCATAGTTTCTGTTACTCGCTTTTGAAACAGGAGGGAAGAACTTTTGAGCTTTTACAAGGGAGTGAACAGATTAAATTTATCAAACAGGTAATGAAGAAAAAGAAAATTAAAAACATTCCTGTAGGTTTAATCATAAGAGAGATTAACCTTGCAAAGAACAACCTTATTACTCCTGACGATTTCAAAGAGTTTTACAATTACGATATAACCATGAAAGCGATAGGAGAGATATATTCAGCTTATGAGGACGAAAAATGTAAAAAATTAATGCTGGATTTTAATGATCTTCTATTTGAGACTTACAGTTTGTTATCACAGAATCAGGAGATAAGGGAGAAATATCAAGGTACTTACCACCATATATTGGTTGATGAGTTTCAGGATACAACACCTCTGCAAGTTGAGATTCTTAAACTGCTTATAAATAACGGCAGAACTTCATCGTTCTGGGTCTGTGCTGATGACTGGCAGAGTATCTACAGCTTTACGGGTGCTTCAGTAGGAAACATCATTAACTTTAACAAGGTTTTTCCACATAGTAAAAGGTTTATACTGGATATCAACTACAGGTCAACTCCTGAGATACTTGGTTTGTGTCAAAACTTGATAAATCATAATACAAAAAAGATTAAGAAAGTTTTAAAAACAGACAACCTTTCAGGTGCTGAAGCTGTAGTAATACCTGCTGCAAATGAAGATGACGAATCTGTTCAAATCGTAAATGAAATAACAGGGCTTGTTGAAACTACTCAATACTGTTTCAGCGATATTGCAATACTCTATCGTGCCAACAGCTTGAGCAGACCAATTGAGGATTGTTTAAAACAAAATGAGATACCATATCATATTGAAAACGGTTCGAGTTTCTATCAAAGAAGAGAGGTAAAGCTTCTGCTGGACTATCTAAGAGTTATCAACAATCCAGATTCTGATGAGGCAGATGAGGCTCTGAGAAGCATTATCAATGTTCCCAACAGATATATCGGTAAAACTTTCATGGCTGGACTTGAGGAGTTTGCAGGTCAAAGAAACGAGCATCTCTATCAAGCATTAAAAAATATGCCTGTAGAAGTTCCGTATTTGAGAAAGCATGTTAAAGAGTTTTTGGAGATAATGAATCCACTTATAAGAGATGTAAATTTGTTAGAACCATCAGATATAATTCATATTCTCAGAGATAGATTAGATTATGACCATTATATCACTGATGATGATGTTCCAACACCAGATGATTATAAGATTGAAAACATCAACCAGTTACAGATTGCAGCTGCAAAGTATCAAAGAATTGGGGAGTTGTTAAACTTTACAGAGTCATTTAAAGAAGAAAATACCTGTAACAAAAATGGTGTAGCATTGATGACGGTTCATAAGTCAAAAGGTTTGGAATTTAAAGTGGTGTTCCTGATAGGAATGGCTGATGGAGTGATGCCAAATAAACAGGGAGATATTGAAGAGGAGCGGAGAATAGCATTTGTAGGATTAAGTAGAGCGATGCAGAGATTGTATTTAACTTATCCGCAGATGTATTCTGGAAGGTCAATGAAAAAATCAAGGTTTTTAACTGAGATATTTGAAAGCTGAACGGAAAAAAGGTGTTTACCATCAGGTAAAAGGTAAACACCGCCGTTCATATAATAAAATGTGTATAAATATATTTTTTATTGCATGGAATATTACGTTTAAATATCTTGATTGACACTAATTTAAGATACAGCCAGCAGCTGCACTATAAGTTTTTCATAGAGATATATAAAATGAAAAAGGAGAGGTGAAATGAAGAGATTTATAGACGGACTCATGGTCGTAATATTCATATTGATAGCTCTGATAAGTAATGCTGATGCTCAGGAGATGACCATTACAGAGGAGCTGCTTCAACGACAAGAGGATGCTGCAAGAGAGCTGCAGGATAACCAGAAGTCAAGGGCTGATGAGTTGAGAGAGATTCAAAAGGAAAGAGCCTCTGAACTTCAAGAGTATCAGGAACAAGCTGCTGAAGACCTGAATCAGGTGGATGTCAGGAAACATCGGAAACGAGAGCGTAAGCAAGAGAAAGTTTTTGACCATAGACCAGTTTTTAAAGATGACCTTCATAACAAGAATTATAACAGAACCAGAAAGAAAAGTTTTTGAGATATGAGATAGAGATGCTTCCTGCTTTATTGTGGGAAGTCCTTCACCTTATTGTTCTGCTCTAAAATTGCTCCTGAATTGTCAACAATGGAGGAGTATGCTAAAGGGTGGATTATAAACCTGAAATCAGTTTATGCTTTAAAATCCAAAAAAATACCACAATCAAATTTTGTAAAATATGATATGTTTATGAGGAAAACAACATGGGGAATCCATTTCAGGATCAACTTCTCAAAGCTGGTCTGGTCAACAAAAAACAGGTTAATAAGCTCAAACACGAACAACGCATCAATCGTCAGCAGAACACGGTGGAAAACCCATCTGATGAGAGCATCAAGGCAAAGCAGGAGCTGCCTGCACATGAAGAGCGTAACAGAGAACTCAATCGCCGGCAGAATGAAGCGATGCGTCAACGAGAAAAACTGGCACAGGTTAAACAGATAATCGAAACAAACAGACTGGTTCGCGATGATCGTGGTGAACCGTACTATTTTACAGTCGGGAACAGGATAAAGAAATTATTTGTATCTGATGAAATGACCAATCAGCTTAGTCGGGGTCAACTGGCTATTGTAAGACTGGATAACAATTATGAGATAGTTACTGCCAAAGTTGTTCATCAGATAATCAGTCGTGATAAGGATGCTGTGGTTGTATTTCATCAAAACGTAAAAGAAGAGGAGATGTAATGGAAAATCTTAATGATAAGGTGGTTATAATAACCGGTGCATCAGAGGGTATAGGGCGTGCTTTGGCTATTAAATTTGCAGAACACAAAGCGAAAGTTGTATTGTCTGCAAGAAATGAAAAAAGATTGAATGGCTTAAAAAATCAGATTGAGTCATCCGGCGGCACTGCCCTTGTTGTTCCAACTGATGTAACCGATATTAATTCATGTGAAAACCTTATCAGGACTCAGTAATTTCCGGTTAGGTTTTTGCAAGCTGAATATATGCTATAAATACCGTGCTTTAATTCCTGATTGTTCAGTATTTTTCTATTGATTGTCATGTCTTGTATTAACATGCAATTCTTTTTTATCAGTAATGAGGCACCAAATTGAGGTTGAAATCTCAATAATAACAGCCGTTTTGCTACATGCAATTTCTTAACCGGAAATTACTGATCAGGACTACAATTAACTTCTATGGCCGCATTAATATTCTGGTTAATAATGCAGGAGGCACAATGTGGGCTGATTTTGAAGAGATTAAAGAGATTTCAATCTTTAAGAATCTGATGGAATTGAATTATCTTGGAAGTGTCTATTGCACATACCATGCACTTCCATATCTTAAAAAGACAAAAGGTCAAATAGTTGGAGTCTCAAGTGTAGCATGACTAAGTGGTATCCCATCCAGAACTGCATATTCAGCCAGTAAACACGCAATGTTCGGTTTTTTTGATTCCCTGAGAATAGAATTGAAGGATACGGGTATTTCAGTAACAATGATTGCTCCTGATTTTGTGTTATCAGAAATACACAGAAGAGCACTTGATGCTTCTGGAAAGCCATTGGGAAAGAGTCCAATGCAGGAATCTAAAATAATGACATCTGAACAATGTGCTGATTTGATTTTTCAATCCATTATGAAGCGTGACAGGCTTCTTATCACATCTTTAAGAGGAAAGTTGGTACGATGGATTAAATTGATAGCCCCTGATGTTGTTGACAGATTGGCAGCAAAAGCAATTAAAGATGCAAAGTGATGGATTATCCCTGCCGTTAAATATCCTTGAAGGGAAAGGAACATATCCTAAAAAAATATTCAGAGGAAATATGACAGAGAAAGTTAAAATACAGTTTGAAGCAGGAGAGCTTGAAGCTGTTTTCAAAGGCTTAGGAAATAACCGTGGTGTTATTATAACTCATCCTCATCCGGATTATGGGGGAGATATGCACAATGGAGTCGTGATGATTTTAGAAAAGGCATATAATGATAACGGCTACAGCACACTCCGGTTTAATTTCAGAGGAACAGGTAACAGCACCGGAGATTATGACACATTCCATGATTTGTGTGATGATGTGACTGCTGCTTACCGTTTTATGATTGACAGGGGAATATCAGATATTGCTCTTGCAGGTTATTCGTTTGGTTCATGGGTCAACGCCCATTCAGATGACAAGCTGGAACGAATGACTCACCAGTTTCTTGTTTCTCCGCCAGTCAGTTTTATGGATTTTTCTCAGGTAAGAGGATTTTCATGCAACAGCTTTGTGATTTGCGGAGATAGGGATGAATATGCAGCTCTTCCAGCGATAAAACGACATTTAGAAAGCTGGAATGTTACATCATTTGAAATAATCAAGGGGTGTGATCATTTTTATTCAGGAATGGGTGAACAGTTATACAGTGCTGTTGAGAAGATTCTATCTTGTAAATAGCGGGTCACTGTTTTGTTCGATATGCTTTTTATCATCTTCGCATCATTCAAATTTCAATATTCCAAATGATTCAGGTATATGAAAGTTTGGCTTCGGAAAATTTACTGGAGACCATGTTAACCAATGCGGGTGGGATGTTTTGTCAGCACATTTATAGAAATTGGCTCTCCATTCAACATCTGAAGCTGGAGTAATCACCTGACAATATCTTTCGAGTAAGGCTATTGGTATTGAGTAGGCAGCTGTCCATGTAACTGGTTCACGAATTTCAGGATCAACAATCTGTGGTAACGAGTGACTGCATACTATCTGGCTGCATTCGCTTTTGAGGATTACAATTTTCTCTTTTATATCTGCTCCTGGATGAAAGTGGAAAAGCATGGTGCCGCCGCAGTTCATCTCAAGATTAAAGTAGCCCACAGACAGATCAGAATCAGGTGTAAAGAAAAATTCAACACAACTGTCCTCCCAGACATTCCCTTGATGCTCTTGGGCTGCTGCACGAACATATCTGTCCTGAACTCTAAACATCAAGTATATAGCAGTATCATCATAAGCAATCTTTACTTCTGTCTTTGGAAAATGGTTGGGTTTGCTCCCCATGTAGTTCTGGAGATGCTCAGACGGAATATCTCTCCATGGGGGACTGTTCCAACCTGTATCGTCTTTGATAGGGATTGTTTGTCGTGTAACTGTAACTTTACATTCCATTATTTGTTAGTTCCTTTATTACTCTGATATAATTTTTGTATCTTATATCAGAATTACAGCTTATAAAGTAATAATAATTAACAATTAGGCTTTACTAACTTATTTTCTCAACATCAAATCCATCAATAACAATCCCTCCTTGATATTCAATATACTTTGCGATCTCTTCAAGAATCATTTTCACATTATTATCTCCTGCATATTCGACAGCTTCAGTTAAAATACCTTTTATCTCCTGTCCTAATGGATACTCTTCTGTTGTTTTAGTTAGAAAATAAGACTCATTTTTTCGCCATCTCAGTAGATAAAGAAAAAGGTTTGCAGAGTTTTTAAAAATTCTATGAATATTATGCCTACCCAATTCATCTTTCATCTTATCACGGGCGAAAGATACAAGAAAAATAGCTTGTTCTTCTGTAAGATATTTGTAGGCTTGTTCTCTGTGCATCAAAATTTTATTGATTGCCCATACCCATATATTAGTTCTATAGGGGTCTTGTTTTATTCTTTCAACAGCAACTTCAAAAAACAGACTTACTTCATCTGGCAGATGAAAACATCTTCCTATGCAATATATTATATTTACTGTTATTGCTGTGCGGTTTTTAATTAAAATTGATTTAAGATATTTTCTACAATTTGGAGGGGCTTCAATAAAGAAAAATGAACCAATATCAATTAAAGTTTTAAGATGTAGATATAAATCAGCTTGCTTTCCAATAGCTGATTTTATTTCAGAATCGAGTTTTGTTATTGTTTTTCTAACCAAATCTTTTGCATTTAAGTAAGAATCATTAAATAAGGAATAAGAGCTATTATTGATATTGCTCTCTATTGGTTCGGTAATATCTCCATTACTATCCAAAATTCCATAAAATTTTTCGTTGATAAATAACTTTGTTTTGAGAGCTTGTTTTAAATTATCAATAACTTGTCTATATCGAGTAGTATTGTCAGGCGAAACAGATACACTTAGATATTCTTTAAAATTAGCCTGATTACTAATAAATACTTGTAAATGTGATTTTAAAAGGACTGGTTCTGGATAACCTATTTTAGAAGGCGGTGGAGGAGGAGGCTCTTCAATGCAATCCGCTGGTTCCATTCTCTGCCAATCTAAAAACAGATGTTTAATTCCAAAAAGTTCTGGTTTATCTGGAATAATCTCTACAGAAGCAAAGCCTTGAGCAGGCTTCATTTTTATCTTTAAATCAACTAAAATTTTTTCAGGAACTGGGGTAGGAAAATCAAATGGGAGCTTTCTACATTGGTCTGAATCCATTCTTTTTAAAAAGAAATCTATATGCTGTGTTCCCTGTAATACTGAAAAATATTTTTTGAATTTCTCACTGAAGCTCTCAAGATGATATGTATCACCGCCTTCTATTTCATCAGTAGAAACTATAGTCTCCCATCTATAACCAGTTCTATCTTCATTCCTGACTCTTATGTCAAGTTTTGGAAGGCTGTCATAATAAGTTGGTAATTTTTTTGATTTTTTACAAGCATATTTAAAACATCCTTCTGCAATATGGTCAGCGTTAGAGTTAGAATCACTATAAATATATGTTGCTGCTGCTAAATTATCCTGAAAGCCAAAATTTATCTTTTCTTCCAGTACACGAACAGCAATGTCTTGAAACGTTTCTAATCCATTTGGTTTAAAATTTTTAAAATGCCCTGATATTATTGCACCTCCAGGTTCATCGTCATTAGTATTTGAAACAAGCTCTATAATTTGATTCTCAACCCATTCAGCAATATTTGAAAATACATCTTTATAACTCTCTAAATTAAGCTCAATATCGCAGCATTCTTTAATACTTTTTATAAACCATTCAGGATAATTTAATGTTTTAATATTATTTAAAGATAGATCAATTTTATCATCTTTATCCTCTAACACATGCCAGCTTTTACCATTATAAATGAATCTTTTTTCCTGAATAAAACCAGAATAAGCAGCAGGATTTACAAGTTCCTCTTTTAAACTCCATAATTGAGACAATGATGTGAAAATCTGCCAGATAACAGATTCATCGTTAGTATTGTATTTAATTTTTGCAATGTGTTCAGCTGCACTTGCCAAAAGAAGAGTTCCAGAAAGCAATATAGGAGTAATAGATGGCTGCTTTCTTATAGGAACTGCATAAGCCCTGCCATTTTTCTCAACTTTTCTTATATGAAGAGGTACAAATTCAAACATATCTGAACCAAAATGGATAAAATAGAAAGGATCATCTTTTTCCATTCTGTTTATCTCTTTTTGATCTAATTTTGAACACCAATCAATTGCAGCAGCAATTGGACGCCATAAAAGAGTTGGACTGCATCTTTTTTTTCTTAATGAAGTTATAAGAGCATCTTGAGAAAACTCGTGTAGATTATTTGGAATTGAAAGGATTACTTGAGAATCCTCTTTTCTGCCTGCTAAAAGATCAATTGTATGCTCTGCAATTATATCAGATAAGGAAACTTTATGATTATCGCTGCTTTTCCATTCTACTTTTCTATCTTCAGCAGCAATTAATAACTGCCATGCCAAACTTACAGGAATTCTTCTAATGCCGTTTTTTGGATTAAATTGAGATTCTAAGGGCCAAGAATAACCTCTGCATATCCTTGATTCATGGCTTTGTATTCCTGTAAGAAATTCTTGAAATCGTTTCTCTGGTGAAATAACAGTAGATAGTAATATTGTGTTTTGTTTAACTTCTATATTTTCTTCATTTTTATTAGAAAAAATTGCCAAAGCATCTAAAAGCCCTTCAAAATTACATCCTATAAATGAATCTAAAGATGAAAAAGTCATTTTGAATTTTCCTGATTAATCAAATCAAGTGTTTCTACAAAAAATATCTGTAATTTTTCTATAATATCATGCCATTTATTAGGAGTTGAAGGAAATGCAATGGCATAGCCTTTGGTTATAGGCTTCTCTTTTTTAGGGCAATCTACAAACTTCTCATCATCTATTTCATCTTTCATTGAACTGACCATTACACAACCAGCCAGTTTAGGTGCAGAGTAATTATAATATAAATCCTGATAAATATTAAAAAGACTTGAAGCTGCTGAATCTGCAATCTCTTTCATACTTGGAAGTTTTTTTGTTGATGCCCCGTGTATTCCCCAAAAAACAATAACAACTTTCTTCTGTGTTTGAGTATCAGTTATCAAAATATACAGATGACCGCCTGTACCTCCAAGATGCTTGCAAATGTGGTGTTTTGCTGCATGAGATGCATTTACTGCCTCAATAACATAAATTGTGTTATCATATTCAAACCAGCATGGTCCTGGAACTGATTCACTAATAAGCCATGAGCCGAATATCTGCTCTGATCTGAATTTTGCTTCTGAGTCTGCTATTGGTTTAATTTCAATATGATTATTTCTCTTTTGTTCATTATCTTCTCCAGCAGAGCCTCCTGAAAGGACTATAGAAACTAATAAAGTTCCAATATTTGACCATAATCTTGACTGCCATGCCCAAGCATTATCAATTTCATAATCTTGTTTAAGCAGCCTTTGATACCATTGCCATAAATCTTTATAATGTTCGCCTGATTGAAGAACATAATTTGGTTGAATGACTGATTCTATTTTTTGAATATCATGTAAAAAAGCAGTGTTTAAAATTTTTTGAGAAAGAATATTAATTTTTTTTACACTTCTAAATCTTTTGCTTTTTGAATTTTCAAATTCACTATATTCCCTAATGTATTTAAAAGATGCTTCAATAGTGCGTTTTAAAAAATCTTTAAAAACTCTGTTTTCAAGTGTATCAAAAGAAGAGACTCTCACTACAGCCATTATTTTTTGTTTTGTTCCGCCTTTTTCTGGAATTGTTCTACCTGGCTGTCTTGCAATCCAACGGAGAGAATTATTGTCAATTTCTTGTATTTTCTGAATATTTTGTAGTTGATTATCCCTCATCAACCTTCTTCTTGGATTTCGTGAAATCTTCTCAAGAACAACCTGCATTTTTTCTGCAATTTTGACAATAAGTGCCATACGGGGTTCATCTTTTCTCTTTTTTTCTTCAAGAAGAAGAGAAACAATTTTTTCCCATTTAATATACTCTGTATCTACGTAACGATTACGAGCTTGTTTGGATTCCTTAGAAAATTTAGATGCAATAATCTCATTAATGATATCTACCCATGAAGATATTAGTTTCAGCAGTAGTAAGGATAAATTTTCTTCAGATTCATTTAAGTTATTAATTGTTCTGTCATTATCTGCTGATGATTTACTGAAATAGCTTCTAATTTCATGTTTAGGAGGAGGCTTTATTGAACCTTCAAAAATTATAGAACACTTTAATTGTTCTCCATTTTTAACAGTGGTTATTCTGATATTTTTATCTGAAGAACGTAAAAATGGCTGGGGCAGTTCATAGAGCTGAAATTTTTTATTTGGCGAATTTGGAGGACTATAGGGCGGACCAAGTTTAGGCAGAGTATCTTGAGTGCTTCCTAAATATATTTTACTATTTTTATCAGTAGAAACATCAACAGAAATGACAGATGAACCCATAAACTGCACTATATTAGGGCTGTCTTGTTCAATTAGTGGAATTCTCTGTTTATCATCTGCTGATGCCCATGGGAATGGACAAATAAATGCGACAATTCTATCCATTATTTATATTTGTCCTGCTTACGCCGTGCCATGTGAACATGTATCTATTTTCAGTAGATCGTTTATAGGCATCACTAAGTTCTTTGTCATTCAAATCTTCTATTATAGTTCTTATTGTTTCAAAACAATTATGATTATCTTGAATATCTACTCCTCTGAGTTTAGGCAGTATTTTTTGTTCTAATTGATCTGCAAAAGCATATTTATAAGTATTCCCGAAATCCACCTGCGGATAGTTTGCAAGGTATTCAAAAATTGTCTGGTTAATACGATGACCAAAGGGTCTTCCAATATCTGCAAGGCTGTTATTTATCTCTGATATCCATGATTCTACTTTATTATAAATTTCAGGTTTTAGATCTTTGTATGAATTTGCTCTCCAGCGATTCCAGACAGATAAAGGAAGATATTTATTGCTGTTATTCTCGCTCCCTTTAGGTATATCTGCTGACATCTTTTTGGGGCGATTGAACCTAATAATATTGGCACGATCAATAACTTTATCTGAAAGAGTCTGAGTTGATTCATCTTCATTCATTGTGCCAATAAACATTACGTTGTTGTGAACATAAAGCTCAGGAATATTTAGCTTTTCTCCATATTTGCCAATATCAAGACTTATCTGGGCTTTGCGTCTCTCTTTGATGATATTAGGGTTAGCTGAACGCCTTATTTCAAGTCTGGATAAAAACTCACTGAAATAATACTCAGGTCTGGCAAGATTCATCTCATCTAAAAGCACAATCAATAATCTATCATGAAATTCAGCCCTCTCTTTGTGATTCCATTTATCCATAAAAACAAGAGCTTGAGATAATTCTGTAGGTTTATACTGCTGTTCAAGATAGTTATAAAAACCAAACATATCTTGAGGGCTATCCCAACGAGGCTGGACTGGAAGAATAAGACAATGCATTCCCATTGCTTCTGCATATCTTCTTGGCAATTCGCTTTTACCTGTTCCAGAAATCCCTGCCATAACAAGAAGGGGGCTGATATCAACAATTTTAAGAGATGTATGAAATGAGTTTATTACTCTTTCATGGAAATCAAGTTTACATTTAGTCAAATATTCTTTTAATTTTAAAAGAGCGTCTTTTTCAGAATAGTTTGAATTATAAGAAGTTGAAAGATCAGAAAAAAAGGCTGGCTTTTGATATAAAGTTTCATAAGGATTATATTCAAGGTTTTTTGAATCATTTGTCTGTTTTGATTTTAACTGTTTTTCTTCTTCTTCAAGTCTTGAAATCCTTGCTTCAAGAGTAGTTAATAAAATAGTTTTGTCAGCCAAACTGAGATTTACACTGTTTAAAGTATTTTTTTGTTCAATTAGTGCGTTTTTTGTCTCCTCGACTAACTCTTCTGCTTTATCTTTATTCTGGGTTGCTTTTTGGATAGATTCTTCTATGGCTTTTTCTTCTTTTTTTTGTTTGGAAATATAGTCGTCAATCTGAAGTGAATTTTCTTTAGCTCGCGAAAAATATTCCTCAGATTCTTTAATGCTTTTCTGAAGCGTTGCTAACTTGTTCTTTAAGTCTGTTTCTTTTACTGCAAGCTGTTCAAAGTTATCTCTCATCTTTTGAGCTTCTGTAGCTGCTTTTATCTTTTCTTTTTCAAGTGCATCTAACTCACTTTGCAATTCTGTAATTGTATCTTTAATTAATGTTTTATTTTTTAATGACTCCTCTTTTTCATTATTCAATCGCTCTAAATTTAGTTGCTTTTCAATAAGAGCTTGGTCAAGGGTATTTAATTGAATAGTTTTTTCAGATAAATTAAGATTTAGAGTATTGAGGGTGACTTGTTTTTCTTTTAGCTCAGTATTGGTATCATCTAATTGAATTGTCAGCATTTTATTTTTAGCTGATACATCTTCAGCAAGTTCTTCAACCCGCTTTTGTTTATCAATGGACTCCTGAAGGGCTGATTCAATATCTGCTTTTTTTTCTTTCAATTCAGGAAGTTCATTGTTAATATTGTTATATTCTTTTTGTGCAATTAATAGACGTTGTTCATCAGCCTCAATTTTAAGGCTAAGTTCCTTTATTGAATCTTTTAGAGTATTCTTCTCTTCCAAAAGCTGTTCAACTTCAATTTTTAATTTTTCAGACTCTGCCTCAGTTTCTCTTGCCTCTTGTTTAAATTGTTCTCGTTGGTCAGCAAAAGTTACTATATCATCTTTTATTTGTTCTCTATCAGTCAATAAAGCATTTCTTTCACGAGTTGCAACAAGAAGCTCGTTCTGACAGTTATTATACTGATTTTGTAAATGCGTCATCTCTTCTTGTTTACTTGCAAGCTCGTATATTCTTTGCTCAAGTTCTTTACGGTATTTTTCTTGTTGTACCCGTTCTGCTTCTACTTTGAGCAATTCATCTTTATTATCTGTGAGCCTTTTTTGACACTCATCAATTTCAGCCAATAAAAGCGATTTTCTTTGTTCAAGCGAAGCGACATTTTTCTCCTGACTCGCAGCAGGCATAAATCTATTATAAAAGTAAAAATAAATTGAAGCACAAAGCAATATTATAATTATAGTTATAAATACCACAAATATTGTTATTGAACTTGATATGATCATTTAGGTTCTCCAGCTTTAATTGGTTTATCTGAACTCTTCTCTGGTTTATAATTTTCCATAGAATCTTTTAATTCATTAATTTTAAGAGCTAATTCACTAAAACTATTTTTAATAGAATCTGAGTATTCTGTTATTTTAGATAATTCCGTGTTGATTTTACTATTTAGCTGCTCAAGTTCTGTCTGATTTAACTTTTCAGTATAACTTCCAACCTTTTCTTTAAACTGCTCGACAGTGTTGGAGGTGTTTTGTATTACTTGATTCAATCCTGTTATAATTAAATCAAATTCCTTGTTCACTGCTGATAATTGTTCTGATATTTTCGTAAAATTTGACATAGTATTTTTTGCATACGTTGAAATTGTAGAATTAATTTCTTCAATTTGTCCAATTTGTAATTTCATCTTACTACTGTTTTCTTCAAATTTTGCTATATTTTCTGACAGGCTCTTATTATTTTTGTCAATCTCATTTATCTTTGAGTTTAATTGCTTTTTCTCCTCTTCTAAAGAAAATAAAGTAACTTTATTTTTAAATTCTCCAGAAGCTTCCTGTACTTGCTTAGAAGTATTTTCAATATTTTTCTGATTGTCTGCAATTTTTATAATAATGTTGTTTAATTCGGAAACGTTAGAGGCTGCATTTTTATTATTTGTCTCTAATTCCACAATTCTGTTTTGAAGCGATGTTTTTTGAGATTCAAATGAAATAGTGTTAATCTTCTTATCAAAATTATCTGCTGATTCCTGTGCTTTGATTGATACACTATGAACTTTATCGCTTGCATCACTTACTTTTTGGGAAATATCCAGTAAGTTCTTTATTTGCTCTGATATTTTTGTATTGTTGGTTTCAATTTCAGTAATTCGTTTTTTAAGAAGTCCTAATTCTTCAGAAAAAGATTGGGTATGCAGCTTTAAATTTTTATCGCTCTCTTCAACAGACTTGCTTGCATCTTCTGATTTCTGTGCTAAATCTTGGAACTTAGAAGTAATTGTCTCTGATGCTGTAAAAATAGATTTTGATTGCTCAGTTAATTTATCTGAAGTAGTTATAAGTTCTTTTGCATAATTATCAACTTTACTAACACTCTGCGTTAATTCTTGCTTAAATGAAGCAGGCTGATCTTCAAGCTGTTTTACAATAGTTGATAATGTTCCAGCACTCTGCATCAAATCTGAACTTGGAGTTGTCAAAGATTTTATCTCAACAACTTTATTTTCAATCTCTTTTTTCAAATTATCCACAGCTTCTGTAAGTTCTGTATTAATTTTTTTTGCCTCTTTGCTTTTGGCTATAATCTCTTCTGCTCTAAATTTTGCCTCTTTTATGGTGCTATATTCATCTTCTATTTTTTTCTTTTCATTTGTAAGTATTGCAATCGAATCTTTAAGAGAGTTTTCTTGGTTCTCAAGTTCAGGAATTTTTTTAAGGAGTTCGGTATATTTAGCTTTATCTTTCTCAAACTCATTGCGTTCTTGAGAGATTGCCATCTCTTCTTTTTCAAGACCAACTACTTTCCATAAAATTATCGTTTGCAGAGCAATTGCAATTATTACAAGTAGAACGATAAACAATTTATTAGGCAGCATAATAGTGGTTTTAGATTTTGTATCTTTTAAATTATCATTATCCATTTTGATTCCATACCTCTTCAATTTGTTTTACATATCTATCTAAATTTTCTCTTAGTTGATAAACCCAAAATCTCATAACATGCCACCCTGCACCTTGTAACTGAATATCTCTCCACACGTCATCAAGTTTTCTTGAGCCATCAGGGTTTCTATGAAATCTGTCTCCATCAACCTCAATATCAATTTTTATATTATTGCTGATAAGAGCCATATCTAATCTTCTACCTAATGCAGGATATTGTGGTTCTGGTTTTATTCCATTTTTTATTAAGGCTTTATACAGAATTTCTTCCCAAGGAGATTCATGTGGATACCATTTTGATTTGAAAATTTCTTTTGGGTTTTGATGCTCTCTATCTGTTTTTGTTAGACCCATTATGTGGGGATATTCAGAACTTTCTGCCCACTTCTTATTACCAACTATATGAAGAACTGCTCTTGCACGACTTACAGCAACATTCATAAGATTTGCAGTTGTACCAAGAAAAGATTTTGATCCCTGAGGCATATTGGGTCCGGCACATAAACTTAATATAATTACATCTCTTTCATCACCTTGAAAACCATGAGATGTGTCAATTATCAATTTAGAATGCTCTCGTTTTTCAGGAGGAATTGTTTGAAAAATACGATCTTGAATACGATTTGCCTGTTGTCTAAAAGGAGATACTATTCCTATTGTCCCTTCAAAATTATTATCAAGAAGAATATTAGACACTAATGATTCTACAATATTGATCTCTTCTGGTGCAAAACAGCCTGAAGAACCGCTGCTTTTAATTTCAGCTTCAACATCTGTCCAATGTATTCCAGAGGTAAAACCTTTTGGAACTTTACATAAGTCTATATTTGTAGCAACTCTTAATTTCCCATCATAAAAATAGCGGTTGGAATATTCGGCTATTGATTGGACGCTTCTATACGTGTCATTTAAAAAAATTGTGTTAACTCCGTTTGTATATGAAACCAAATCAAAAAGAGATGTATCAGAGTAAGAAAACCTTCGTAATTCAAGCCTATCAACGCCATTACGTTTTATAAAAATAGTCTGTTTGTTTGGATTAAGATTGGTTATATGATTTAGCTGATTAGGATCACCAATAACAGCGGCTCTCTTTGCCCTGAAAAGTATTGGAATTGCAGAAGGAATATCACATTGGCTGGCTTCATCTATAACAGCACAATCGAATAATCCAGCAACAAGTGGAATACGACTTGAAACCGATAAATTGGTAACTGCCCATAACGGAAAATGTTTTAATATAATTGGAGACAGCGAATTTAAAGCATGAGTTATTTCAACTCGTGTAGTCTCTTCAAGAAAAGGCTGATTAATGGTTTTTAAAGCAGATTGTAGTGATGCAAGTTTTTCTCTTGATATATCTGGGGAAAGTCCTCTGCATTTTTTTAGATGACCAATAAGAAGAGAGTCTGACATTTCCAATAGCTTTTCTGAGCTTTCTCTGATTTTTACAACTAAAGATTCAAAAGACTCCTCGCTCTCTTGTTGTTCCATCTCTTTTTCTAAAATCACCATAGCTTGTCTTATTTCAGATGAGCGGGCAGCATTGAGCCAACGTCCCATTCCAACCAAAAGTTCTTTCAGAGCACTTGTTTTATCAGATGATTCTGGTAATTTCCAATAATTGAAATTGCTATCCATTATTTTGTTAATCTTTTTCATCTGAGAACAAATATTAAACATTAGGAACAATGATCTGATTTTTTGTAGCATTTTGTCGGATTTGCTTAAATTATCCCACAGTTCAAGAGATTTCAACAATTCCAATATATTCTGATATGGAAACTGCTGAAATCTTTTATTTAACTCTATTCTTTCCATATCAGACATATCTTGTTGTAATTCTGAAATTTTATATTCTATCTCTCCAATATCATCTTTTAATTTCTGCAAACTCAATGCTTTTTGAGCATAATCCCCGCGTCTTTTCAATAAAGCATCAAGCCTTAATTTTGCAGAGGCAAATTGTTCATGCACCTGTTCATCATAAGTTTCAAGCAGAAGCCTTTTTATCATGCTTGAAAAATCAAGTTTTAAGTAGGGATCGTCTTTTGAATTTGCACGAATAATTAAAGAGTCAGAATCTGATGTTATAAGCCTATTTTCAACGCTATCAATTGCTTTATGATTACGACTTGCAAATAAAACAAATTGCTCTTTTAATCGGCAGTTAAGCATGCCAGAAGATACAACTTGACTTTTACCAGTTCCAGGAGGACCTGTTATTACAGTTAAATTACTGTTAATTATAGACGATACAGCTTTACGTTGTTCATTATTTAAAGGAGTGGTATCAATAATAACTTCCTCATGTTGTTTGCCATCATTTTGTTGACTGGAAATGTTGGTCTCGGGTGGATTTAGAGTAGTATTATTTGGATCAGCTTTAAAAATATATTGTAATGCACTTTTTTCAAGCTCTTCATCAGGCATCATTGATATAGTTTTAAGCTCTTTAATAAGATTTTCAGTATATTTTGTTTTTCTACCAATCATCAATACGGCTTTGTTATATATACCGTTTTCTAATTTATCTGGAAAATTACTTCTAATTGAATCAGGCTCAATATTTTCTTTTAAGATTTCAGAAAAAAAGGTTTCGATACCTTTAGAAATAGTTTTTAAATCTGTGTCATATCTATTGTATCCAAAGTCTATTCTTCCAGTTTCCGCCACATAATCTCTATTAAGTATTCCGCATGTACCAAGAAACATTTTTTGCTGGTCAATATTTTTTAACGCAAATTTAAGCCAGTCAAAATTGATTTCTGGAACAGGATATTCAGTTTCGACAGATAGAAAAAGAGGGTGTATCTTCCATGATACCTGATATGTGAAAATCGGCTTGATAAAAGTAATCTCAGGTTCGTCTGGTTTATTAATTATAAAAATTTGAATCGGGTATCCTAAAAATAGAGAACTTGATTCACCTCTTAACGCTGTATTTTTGAGAAATTGGCTGATATCTGGAGACAAAGGAATCGAAATTTTCCATGGGATATTTCCTTTAGGATACCATTCACCTGTATTTGGTAAAGATATAAAATTTTTATTCAACTGATTGTAATAGGCAGATACTTCAGAAGCACCATCATTCTTTATACAGTCAATATAGTAATTGATTAATTTTCTAAAAATTTCCCATGAATCTGTAGTATCAGCATTTAGAGAGTTAGAGTAGTAATTTGATTTTGTAAGCCTCCATTGTCCTTTATAAAACTTTAAATATTCATCTCTTTGCAGCTTTAATAATCTCTGCATAACTTCATGTTCACAATATGAAATACCTCTTTTTTTTAGTATTGTTGTAATCTCTATTGGTGAAGGATGGATATTTGAGTTTTTAAAACATGAAAGAATTTCTTTCTCTTCTTCTGATATTGAATTGGTAGATATAGGATCGTTTATTATTGTCATTTAAATTCCTGAATTTAAAAAAATAACTAACATCTAAGTAATCAATATATTTGATATTTTACTCACTTAAAACTACCTACACATTCAGGACAGGCGGTTTTTATTACCTGCTCTCCTAAATGCCCAAAACAGGTTTTAGCAGCAGAATGAAATTCACGCAGTTTCCCGTTGGTATCACAAAGTTCACATTCAGCAAGAATTTTAAGAGCATCTATGTCATCCAAAAGTTTATCTATCTCTTCCTCAAGTTCAATCAGCCATTTTCTGCGTGCATTAACAAGAAAAGGGGCATTTAGATTTAATAGAGCTATTGTATAAAGAGCTTTTTCCCTCTCTTCCTCAATCAGTGTTGAGGACGGTTCAACTTTTCCATTGCTGCGATATT
>CAYRLG010000042.1:0-29188 GCA_964425195.1 uncultured Desulfobacterales bacterium | reverse complement strand
ATTGCGTACAGGACAAGAAATTGTAGCTGTAAATTTTAGAGCCTTTGAGGTCTATCTTGCTGTGGCTGTGGTATATCTTGCCATGACACTCTCTATTGCAAAAGGTTTGCGTATGGTGGAAAACTATCTGAATATGAGAACAATCCGTTGAAATTAGGAAATATGAAAATGAAAAACGAACCAATGGCAATGATTAGAATCATCAATCTTCATAAAAGTTATGGCGATTTGGAAGTTATCAAAGGCATTGATCTGGATATTAATTCTGGTGAAGTTGTCTGCATAATAGGACCTTCAGGCTCAGGAAAATCAACAGTGCTTCGCTGTATCAACAGACTTGAGACTCCAACCTCAGGCAGAATAATTGTTGATGGAAAAGATATTATGGACCCTGATACTAATATCAACCATATTCGCACAGAAGCGGGAATGGTTTTTCAGCAATTTAACCTATTTCCACATATTAATGTATTGGGCAATGTGACAATAGGACCTATTAAAGTTAGAAAAATGGTAAGATCAGAAGCAGATAAATTAGGTCTCTCTCTTCTTGAAAAAGTCGGTCTTTCGGATAAAGCGTACAATTTCCCAGAACAACTTTCAGGTGGACAAAAGCAGCGAGTGGCAATTGCCAGAGCATTATCTCTAAAACCTAAGGTGATTCTATTTGATGAACCAACCTCTGCTCTTGATCCCGAACTTGTCGGAGAGGTTTTAGAGGTTATGAGACAGCTTGCATCTGAAGGGATGACAATGGTAGTTGTCACTCATGAGATGGGTTTTGCAAAAGATGTCGCAGATAGAGTTATCTTTATTGATAAGGGGGTGATTCAAGAGCAGAACAGTCCTGACGAGTTTTTTTCAAATCCAACTAATTCAAGGCTTAGAGATTTTTTAGGTAAGGTGGCTTAGATAAGGTACATTTATTAAGGATGGGTCATAATTTATGGAGGATAAATGCAATGGGTGAATTTTTGATTGTCTATTCATCAAGAACAGGTGAAACAAAAAAAATAGCTGAACTGATTGCAGAAGGGATAAGGATCAGCGGGCATGGTGCAACAATAAAAAATGCAACAGATATTAAGAGCGAAAACGATCTCAATGGATTTGATGGCTATCTTTTTGGCTCTGCAACATATCACGGAGAGATGATAACCTCCATGAAACAGCTTCTTTTCATTGCAGAGAGAGCAAATCTTGAGAATCTTGTAGGAGGTTCATTTGGTGCCTATGGTTGGAGTGGAGAGGCACCTCAAAGAATTTTTGATACAATGAAAAATATTTATAAAATGAGAATGACCGGCTCACCTTTAATGCTTAAAGCAAGCTGGCTGCAAGGCGGGATTGTAATGGCTCAGGACTATGGAAAAGCTATGGCAAAGATGTTGTAATATAATAGTTGTTTTTCAACTGCTGAATTTAGAGAAAAAGCCCTGAAAGTTTCAGGGCTAAAATGTGGTTTTATTTATGCGGTTATGGTCAATACATCCTCGTTACTTAGACGTAAAAGGACTTGTAGGAGTCTGGCGAGAGGGACTGTTAGCTCAAAAAGTTTTGCAAGGCAAAACAGTTGGGTATAAAAATCATCCTCAATTAGAAAGATTTAAGCAAACGAGAGACCCTATTGGCTCTATTGCAGATTATCTAAGATATTTAGCTGATGAAGCTGATGATAGAGGTTATAAATTTGATAAAAGCAAAATTTCAAGTAATAGCTGTAAAGGCAAAATTGTTATAACTTCTGGACAAATTGAATATGAATTTAAACATCTACTAAATAAGCTAAAAAAACGTTCTCCAGAGTTGTATAGCCATCTTAGCACTATTAATCAAATCAATGTTCATCCTAAGTTTGAGATGATAAATGGTGATATAGCAATTTGGGAAATTATCTAAAAGTGAACAAGACCTATTATGACATACTCAAGAGCTTTAAGATTGTATTGCATTAAAGCTATGGTTTGGCTCTTTGTCGTTATTATTAAAATCCAATAAAAGCTTACCACCTGCCAACTGAATGATTGAGCAATATGATGATGGTTAAACAACTGCCCAATCAAAATCCTGATCTCATCCTATCTCTTCAACAGGAGTTGCAACCAAGATAAAAATTATGTTTTGTCCACTGCTATTTTCTATATGGCTGCGAATAATCTTATTTTCAAATGCTGATGGCTCTCGCCCTTACCTCTATTTAGTCTTTAACACTTGATCAAGATGCTTTTCTTGCTCACTTCTGAGCAAGAGAACTTGATGGCTATGATACGCCATAATTTTTGGTGCAGCCGGAGCTGTTTAAACAGTCAAAATTGTAGGAGTTACTCAGTTGAAATAAATATAACATCTTGATTTTATTAAAAGCATATTGTGGAGTGCACCAACCTATATGTGATAAAATTAACTACTTACAAACCAAGTGCGTAACGCCTAATAATTTTTAATAGAAAAATTTTTTTTCTTGATCCAGATCAATGTGTTTAATTCTAACATGCCTTATATTGCATATAAATCTTGCTAAGAAATTTTAAAATAACAACCACCAACTGTAAGGAGGTAAAATATGAAATGCCCAGGTCAAGATACACAATATTGGAACAAAGATGCCATATTTGAGACAAAATGTCCCGAGTGTGGTGCTGATATGGAGTTTTTCAAGGACGACACCTCAAGAAGGTGCAAAAGTTGTGACAAAAAAATTGTTAATCCCAAGATGGATTTTGGATGTGCAGCCTATTGTCAGTTTGCAGATCAATGTATTGCCACACTACCTGACGAGTTTGTTCGTCAGCGAGAAGATTTATTAAAAGATAGAGTGGCAGTAGAGGTAAAACGATATTTTAAATCTGATTTTAGACGGATTGGTCATGCAATGAGGGTGGCTCGATATGCAGAACAGATAGGAAAAGATGAGCAGGTGAAAAAATTTGACCAAAACAGAAATGAAGAGACAGACGCAAATCTTGCTGTAATTCTCTCTGCTGCCTATTTGCATGACATCGGAATAAAAGAGTCTGAAAAAAAATATAACTCCAATGCACCTAAGTATCAGGAGCTTGAAGGTCCTCCAATTGCAAGGGTAATTCTTGAAAAACTTGGAGCAAAAACAGAGTTGATTGACGAAGTGTGCGATATTGTAGGTCATCATCACCATCCAAGAGAAAAAGAGACTCTAAATTTTAAGGTGCTTTACGATGCTGATCTTATCACCAATCTTGAAGAGGAACAAAAAGAGAGAGAGGAGAACAATCAAGAGCCAATCAGCAAGGATAGAGTTGAAAAAATTATCGCAAAATCGTTTTTAACAGAATCTGGACGAAAAAAAGCAGAATCTGTATTAATTAAATAACAATTTCAAATATTTAAGGAGATATAAAATGAAGGTAAAAAGAAAAATTATCCAGATAGATGAAGAGCGTTGCAATGGCTGCGGTAACTGTGTTGTAGCATGTGCAGAAGGTGCAATTCAGATAGTTGATGGAAAGGCAAAGATCGTTAAAGATCAATATTGTGATGGTCTTGGTGCATGTATTGGAGATTGTCCGGAAGATGCGCTGAAAATTATTGAGCGAGAAGCAGATGAATTTGACGAAAAAGCAGTTGAACAGTATTTAAAGGAGCTTGAGAAGCAAAAAAAATCTTCAGACTCAAAAGCACCTGCAACGTTAGGATGTGGCTGCCCATCAACTCATCTTCAGGTTTTTGAACCTTCCTCATGTGCGTGTAGTGATGCTAATAAGCCAGTCAATTTACAGAGCAAAGGATTAGCTGATGGTCAAAAAAACGTTGTCTCTGAAAAATCAGGAACTTCTAATGCAGCGTCATTTAAATCTACTTTGGGGCATTGGCCTGTTCAGATACGCCTTGTTCCACCAACAGCACCTTTTTTAAAGGGAGCAGATATCTTGGTTACTGCTGATTGTGTTCCTGTAGCATATCCTGCATTTCATCAAGATTTTCTTAAGGGAAAAGTAGTTATGTTGGGCTGCCCAAAATTTGATGATGTTGATTTGTACATTGGAAAATTTGCCGATATATTTAAAACGGCTAATATAAAAAGCGTAACCGTTCTGATAATGGAAGTACCATGCTGCTCTGGTCTTCCCATGATGGTAAAAAAAGGAATGGATATTGCCGGAGTAAATGTTCCTATTACAAAAGTGGTTATAAGTGCAAAAGGCGAGATTCTTTCGTAAAATGAGTTTCTCTGTATAAATCGTTTGGAGATAAATGAGATGAGAAATTTAAAAGAGAGATTACATTGGACACCTGAAGCAGAGTCTCTTCTTAGAAGAGTGCCTTTTTTTGTGCGAAACAAGGCAAAAAAAAATATTGAGCAGTATGTTTTAGATAGATTAAAAATCAACGATGATGTTGGAGGTGAAAATGGTACTAAAGCAGATATTATTGATAGTGCTGTTGTAACTGTTGAGGATGTTAAAGCTGCAAAAGAAAAATTTCTCTCCAACATCTCAAAAAACATAAAAGGATATCAGGCAGATCGCTGTTTTGGAGCATCAGGCTGCCCAAATAGCACCAATTCATGCGAATCTGTTTTAGAGAGAGTATCAAAAATTCTTGAAAAAGAAGATATTCTCTCTTTTCTTAAACAGCATGTTAAAGAAGATTTAAAGTATCACCATGAGTTTAGATTAAGCTGTTCAGACTGCCCCAACTGCTGTTCTCAGCCTCAGATAAAAGATTTTGGAGTTATTGGCGCTGTTTTGCCGACAATTTCTGATGAACCGTGCTCTGGGTGTCAGGCATGCGTAAACTCCTGTCCTGATAACTGCATTGCTATATCTTATACGAGCACAAAGAGAGCAGAAAATTTACTTGCAACAGATGGCAGTTCAAAAGAGGGAAGATTTAAAAAATCATTGGCACAACCAGTAATTGATTTTTCATCATGTCTGATGTGCAAAAAGTGCATTGATGCGTGTCCTACTGGAACAATATCTGAAGGAAAAAGGGGCTTTCGCCTGCTGTTGGCAGGTCGTCTTGGAAGACACCCAAGACTTGGTATTGAAGTTGAGAAGTTGCTATCAGAAGATGAGGTAATAGAGGTTCTTAAAAACGTTATTGCATTTTACAAAAAAAATTCAAAAGAGGGGGAAAGGTTTGCAAAAATCTTTGATAAGGGTGATATATCAGAAATCATCAAAAATATTCAATAGTTGAGCTTTTCAACATATACGTTGTATCCTATATAGTTGTATTTTATACTCAAAGCGGTAATAAATTGAACTTTCTATATTTACGTAGAGACGCACAGCAGTGCGTCTCTATAGTTTAGGTAAAACTCAATTTATGACCTTATTACGACCTTAAACAATATAATTAAAACAGCAAGTTATAATCAATTTATTACGCTTATTTATTCATTCTTCTTCGTAATCCCACAAGACCTACCAAACCTGAACCAAAAAGCCATACTGCCGCTGGAACTGGTGTGGCTACAACATCAACTTTTGCCCATAGATCATTATAGTCTATAGTATTTTGATTAACATTTGAATCAAGTCCTATATCTTCAATTAGCCAAAAATACCCGCCATTTTCATGTTGATAGGTTTGAAATTGTACAGGCTTATCCTTAGATAGGAAATTGTATTGTTCTCCACTTGTTGGAGTCACTCTCAAATCAAGATAAAAGTTATTTCCATCCTCCGTTTTAATAATGTTGAGCTGATGAGAATAAGCGGCACTTCCCTTTGCCCATGAGAAACTATTGAAATCAATATTTTGGGAAGAATAAAGTCCACTGTGGGAAATTAATGTATATCCGTCCGGTACAGGTATAGTTGGTTCAACTGTTGTTGCATTTAGATTTCCAATAAACATAAATAGCGTAAATATAACAGTAATTAGTAGCGTTAATTTTTTCATAATATCTCTCCTTGTGCTTTGAATAGTTTGTTGTTTCACAGCGGTGCGTCAGACGATGTGTCTTAAAAACACAAAAAGCCGAGCACCTTTGTTAAGGCAACTCGGCTATCTTCTTCAAGACCCGTGGTTTTCTGTCCCAGCTTCACAACTGGTTTAGCTTTATCAAAACACTTTTATTTGAGAAGTACCTTATAAAAACCAAAAATTAAACACAAGGGGGATTTTTTAGGCTAAAAAGTGGGTATATCCATATACCCATTATTATGATAATATATTGTTTTTATTAAGTATAATTGGGTAGAAACAATAAATATTATTTTATATTTTTAGAGATAAAAATTTATATAAATTATCAAAAAAAATTTTTAACGCATTAAAAATAGAAAATTTAAGCTGAACTTTTATGAATTGACACATTGAAAATCTCGATTTAAGGTTAAACTCACTTTAAGGTTAATAAAACCTTTTTAAGGAATCGTTTTAAAGAGATTTATAAACGATATATTACATTTTAAGGAGAAAAAAAATGGCTTATATTGTTGTCTGTTCAGTAACATTTATCCTCTCAATACTATCCCTATTTTCAGGTTTTGGATTAGGTACGGTTCTTATGCCAACCTTTGCTCTCTTCTTTCCAATTCAGTTGGCTATAGCAGCTACTGCTGTGGTGCATCTTGCAAATAACATTTTTAAAGTTATGCTGGTTGGAAAAGATGCTGATTGGAATACAGTTATAAAATTTGGAATTCCTGCTGCTGTATCTGCTATGATAGGTGCGGCACTGCTAACCTTTTTAGATAACGTTCCAGTTATAATGACATATACATTAAACAACTCCACCCATGAGGTAACTATTTTAAAATTATCTATAGGAGTTGTAATAATATTTTTTGCTATTTTTGAGATAACACCTTTTTCTGAAAGACTTGAGTTTGATAAAAAATATCTCCCTTTAGGTGGAATTGTCTCTGGCTTTTTTGGAGGATTATCTGGTAATCAAGGTGCTTTGCGTTCAGCTTTTCTTATAAAGGCTGGATTAAACAAAGAGGCATTTATTGGAACAGGCACTGTTGCAACAGTTATTGTGGATATAGCCCGTATTTTGGTTTACGGATTGACAATATACTCTTCAAAGCTCACAACTCTTTCTGATGAGATATGGAGACTTGTCATTGCAGCAACTATAGTTACCTTTATAGGGACATTTACTGCAAAACGTTTAGTTAAAAAGATAAAATTTAGAACTATTCAACTAACTGTATGTGTAATGCTTGTTATTGTTGGGTTTGGATTAATTTCTGGTCTCTTTTAAAAAACTTTTATTTTTTTAAAGAGCAATAGTTGTTAAGGAGCAATACTTGAAAAATTTAACCATATTTACTTTAATAAAAGTGACTTTAACTCTGATACTACTTTTTTTTATCTCATTTTCACACGTTGCAGCTCAACCTGAATGGATTCCAAAAGTCTGGTTAGATTTTTTGCAAAATGGACCAGTAGAGAATAATCTGCCCAATTTTTCTTGTGCAGGTTACCAGATGGGAATAGAGCAGCTTCCAGATACTGATAAAACTCTACTTCCTATATTTGATGTTACATCTCCAAAATTTGGTGCTGTTGTCAATGATGGTATTGATGACACTGATGCAATTCAAGCTGCCATTGATGCTGCTGGTGAGGCTTTTGGTGGAGTTGTCTTTTTTCCAGAAGGACGATATGAGGTTCATAAAACTGCTGAGAGCAGATTCATACAGATTAAACATGATCGTGTTATTTTAAGAGGTTCTAATAGAGATAAGACGATTCTCCACTTTGGCTCTGCTGGTCGCCCCGACCGTATTTACAGACTGGGCACTGTTCCATCAGAGCAAGAGGGAAGACACTGGACAGCTTTGGCTATAATGGGTTCTGAATCGACAAGAGAACTTACAAGATATACTAAAACTGTTATGAGAGGGGAGAGAATAGTTTATGTTATGGATACATCAAATCTTATTTCAGGACAGACAGTTATAGTTGAGTTTGATGATCCACTCATAGACGCTGCAAATCCATCTCCTGAAAAGGTAGATATTGCCCTTCAGTTGACTCATCCTCTTAAACTGGTAAAAGAGCAGACTGATACTATTGGTAAGCTCTCTAAAAAAATTTCATGGATAGTAAAAATTGATAAGATTCTTGATAAAAAGAGCATACTTTTGGCAGAGCCTGCAAGGTTTAATCAGTTTTTACGCTACTCTCCACGTATCATGTTATTTAATGGTGTGCAGGGGGTTGGAATTGAAAATCTGACCATACAGAGCAGTTGGGAAGGCGGATATAGACACCATAAACCATTTGTCGGAGCTGATGGAAATGTTGTAAGAACAGCAAAAGAGCAAGATTATCTATGGGGGGGTATTTGGGTAAGTGCTGCAAGAGATAGCTGGATTCGCAATATTACTTTTAGGGATTTAACTCAGGGAATTATCTTTAGCCGATGTGGTTATATAACAGCAAAAGAGCTTAAATTTGAAGGGCTTGATGCACATGCAGGTGTTACCATTGCCCAAAGTCATGGAATTTTGGTTGAGCGTGCCGATTTTTTTGCCCGCTCAGTTCACCCTGTCAGCCTTAAAAATTTTGCGTCTGGAAACGTAATAACGGATTGCAAAACACATTATGATGGTAGGGATTCCAATAGCTCTACTGATGCAGTTATTGACTTCCATGGACTCTTTCCTTACGAGAATCTCTTTGAGAATATGCAAGGTTTCTATATCTGTCCAGGAGGCGACACAAGTGTAATGCCACACTCTGGTGTCCGCAATGTTTTCTGGAATATTGAAGCACCAGAAAGTATGAGTTGCTATAGCTGCGAACTTAAAGATGAGTTTATGCGTACCTATGACTATGGTAACACATCTTCTGATACACCAGCCACTATGTATGAATATCAGCCTCAGGGCTTTTTTATAGGGCTTACACGTAAAAAAGATAAATTAGTTACAATGGGAGGAACGAGTTCTGATAAGCAAAATAGATGGATGACAGTTGAAGGTCTTAACAGAAAAAATATTGGAATACCCTCTCTTTACAAGGCACAGTTGAATCAACGTAGCCAAACTCCAACAAAATAGTTGGTATTTAAAATGTTTCACTTTAAGTTATACTCTAAACAGGCATGAATTAAACTTTTAATATATAAGTAGAGACGCACGATCGTGCGTCTCTACAGTTTAGGTAAAACTCAATGTTATGGCTTTGAACAGTACAAATAGATTATAATTATAAATAAAATTTAAGGATATTAATATGACAGAGTTTACTCACCTTGATTCTGACGGCAGAGTAAGAATGGTTAATGTTGATGATAAAGAGGTTACAAAACGTATTGCCATAGCATCAGGTTTAATTCAAATGAAATCTGACACGCTTGAAAAGATAACAACTATTACAGTAAAAAAAGGTAATGTGCTTGAAACTGCAAGAATTGCAGGAATCATGGCAGCTAAAAGAACATCAGAGCTGATTCCAATGTGTCATCCTTTAAATCTGACACACGTAAGCGTTGATTTTTTTCCTGATCCTAAAACAAGCTCTATAATAATTGAAGCTCAAGCGTCTGTTTCAGGTAAAACTGGAGTAGAGATGGAGGCTTTAACTGCTGTCTCTGTTGCTGCACTTACTATTTACGATATGTGTAAATCTTATGATAAGGCAATGACTATCTCTGACATACATCTTAAAAGTAAACTTGGTGGTAAAAGTGGCAATTTTTTAGCAAAAAGATACATAAAATAAGAAGAGAAAATCAAAAAGATATGAAACCACAGTACCTTAAATTCAAACGATTTTTAATAGTTTTGTCGATATTTTTTATCTGTTTTTCTATTTATGGATGTAGTAGAGCTGTTATTGAACCTCAGCCAGTTGAAGGTAAGAGTAAATCGATACCGATAAAAGAAGAACCAATTAAAGAGCCTGAACCTCAATATAAACGTGGGGTTAAGCCATACGAACAGTATGAATTTAAAAAGCCAATTGACTATTTTGGAAAAGCTCCATCATATCCTCTTCATAAACTGACATCTAAATCGCAATATCCTGATTTTGAAAGAGATATTTATGGGAAAGAGGGTCTAAAACGAGCCTTAAAACAGAGTATTATCTATTACAATAGATTGCCAAAATCGACTAAGTTCTATTTTGGTGATGATAAATACGATGCTGCTTTTATGAGTCTCTCTGCAAAGAGATTTCTCGATTTTTTACAACGCTCTCCCTCTACAAAAGCTATTCAAAGTTTTATCCATAAAAACTACAATGTATATACAACTGTTAGAAGAGATGACTCAAAATCGCTTACAAACTCTCAGCCAATAGCATCAGGATATGCTCCAAGTAGCTCTCAATATCAAGAAATTGATACCTCTGTGCTATTTACAGGTTATTATGAACCATCATTAAAAGGGAGTTTGGTAAGAGGTGGGGAGTATATCTATCCTATATATTCAAAACCAACTGATCTAATAGAGGTACCAAGAGGTGGTTTTACAGGAAAATATAGGGGCACACCAGCATCAGGTGCAAGACGCAATGGAAAAAACGAGTTGATTCCTTATTACACAAGGGCTGAAATTGATGCAATGCCAAATTTTGAAAAACATGCAAAACCAATTGTATGGGTTAACTGCCGTATCGACAGATTTTTCTTGGAGATTCAGGGTTCTGGTAGGATAGAGCTTAAAGAGGGTGGCACAATAAATGTTCAGTATAGTGCAAAAAATGGTCGTCCATACAGATCAATTGGAAAATATTTAGTCGATAAAGGAGAGATGGCAAAAGAGGATGTAACTATGCAATCTCTGAGAAAATGGCTTGATGACAACCCTTCAAGGGTTGATGAAGTTCTAAACCACAACCCAAGTTTTGTCTTTTTCAGAAAAGGTAAAGGCGGTGCAGTAGGTTGCTTAGGTGTGGAAGTTACTCGTATGCGTTCAATTGCAACTGATAAAGCTCTTTTCCCAAAAGGGGCTCTCTGTTTTATGGATACAACTATTCCAACATGGGATAGCAGTGAAGATAATATTGCGTGGCAAAAGTATGCGGCATTTGTGCTTAATCAAGATACTGGCGGAGCGATTAAAGGTTCTGGACGAGCAGACTATTTTTACGGTCATGGTAATTATGCAGAGCTTGCAGCAGGTTATATGAAGCAATTTGGTAGGCTCTATTTTCTTGTTCTTAAAAGATAACAAACTTGTTAATCATCACTACAGATTGACTTCAGTGGAGATTTCTGATGGCTCCAAATGATTCAAAGTCCTTGCATAAAGACACAACAGAGATAATTTTGGAAAGTATATCTGACGGAGTCTTTACAGTTGATCACAACTGGAGAATCACCTCGTTTAACCGTGCAGCAGAAGAGATCACAGGAGTAGATAGAGATGAGGCAATAGGAAGGCACTGCTGGGAGGTGTTTCGCTCCAATATGTGCGAGCATGAGTGTGCTTTAAAAAAGACGATGAAAGAGGGTAAGCCGTTTGTTAGCAGCACGACCCATATAATTGACAGCCAAAAGAGACCAATTCCAATAACAGTATCAACATCTCTATTAAAAGATAGCAATGGCGATATTTTAGGAGGTGTGGAGATATTTAGGGATCACTCACTTGTTGAAGAGTTAAGAAAAGAGCTTTACGCTGGTTTTCAGGTTGGAGATATGGTGAGTCGCAGCCCTGAAATGAAGAAAATATTTAATATTCTTCCTCTTATTGCACAAAGTGACAGCACTGTTTTAGTTCAAGGAGAGACTGGAACGGGAAAAGAGTTGATTGCAAAGGCTATCCACAATCTAAGCCACCGCAAAGAGAAACCTTTTATTGCTATCAACTGTGGATCGCTTCCTGATACTTTACTTGAATCTGAGCTTTTTGGATATAAAGCTGGAGCTTTTACCCATGCAATTAAGGATAAGCCAGGACTTTTTGCTGCTGCCGAAGGCGGTACAATTCTTTTAGACGAAATAGGAGATACAAGCCAAGCCTTTCAGGTCAAAATTCTTAGAGTCCTTGAAGAGAGGGCTTTTCAGCCATTAGGTTCTGTAAAGAGAGTTAAAAACAATGTTCGTGTGATTGCAGCAACCAATAAAAATCTTTTGCAGATGGTAGAAGAGGAGAAGTTTCGTATAGACCTCTTTTACAGAATTAATGTTGTTAAAATTGAGCTGCCCCCTTTAAGAGAGAGAATGGAAGATATTCCAATATTAATTGACCATTTTATTAAGCGGTTGAACAAGATTCAAGGAAAGTCAGTTGAAGGAGTAGAGCAAGAAGTACTTCAGAGGCTTATGTCTCACAATTTTTTTGGAAATATAAGAGAGTTGCAAAATATTATTGAACACGCCTTTATCCTATGTAGTTATGGCAATATTGCCCTTAAACACCTTCCAGCAAGTTTGAATCAAAAATCAAGCTCTAATGAGTCCAATATTTTAGGCTCTAATATTTCTGATTATAAAGCCCTTTCCAACTACAGCTTAAGTTCTAAGTTCAATCCGGTTAAATCAGCAGAGATAAAGATGATTGAAGATACTCTTAAACGTAATAACTATAACCGTAATGCTACTGCAAAAGAGCTTGGCATACACAAAAGTACGTTGTTTAGAAAGATTGCCAAACTTGGAATCAGCCTTCCAAATCGAGTTGATGGGAGGTAGCCACAACATATTTTTCCCCCCCTTTTTCTTCCTTTTAATAGATGCACAGTCTCATATTTACTACCTCGATAGTCGCTTTTATGCGTCTAATTGCTGCTTTATAAATCAAAACAAGTGGGCTTTAATATTAAAATAAAAAGATAACTATCTGACTTTAAATGAAAATTAGTATTGTAAACTCTATTGTTATTTTAAAGGCATGTTACTTGCTGTAATAAATAGTTAAAGCTACAAAGAGAAGATAAAATCGACTAAAGAGATTTAACTAACCAACAGGATGGAAATAGACAGAGGATAGAGCAAAGAGATGAAAGTTGCATTGACAGTATGGGAAGATAGAATTTCTCCAGTCTTTGACTCTGCTCGCACACTTCTTGTTGTGGAGATAAAAGATCAAGAAATTGTCAACCGTTTTGTTGAAAAACTCAACTATTCAATATTTTCTAATCTTGCACAGATGGTGAGTTGCCTCAATTTACTTAAAATTGATGTTTTAATTTGTGGGGCTATATCACAAATACCTGCAAATATGATTGAAGCAAGCGGGATAGAACTTATCCCATTTATCAGCGGAAATACTGAAGAGATTATAGCAACTTACTCAAAAGATAAATCTATTATTCCAATGTTTTTAATGCCGGGTTGCGGACTTAGGCATTGTAGAAATAATAGGGAGGAAAATTTTATAGATATGAAGGAGGTGAGAACAATGCCAAGAAGAGATGGAACAGGTCCACAGGGACAAGGTGCAGGGGTTGGAAGAGGCTTTGGTCGTGGAGGCTGTCGAGGAGGTAAAATGGGAGCAGGTTTTGGATCTGGTTATGGTGCTCCTCAGTATGCCTATAATGCAAATACTGATGATGAGCTTGTCATTTTAAAACAGCGGGCAGAATCTGCTAAAAATACTCTTGATTCAATATCTGCAAGAATCGCTGAACTTGAAAAACCCAAAGATTAATGAAGATTAGCTTACATTTAAAAAAACAGTGCATTCAAACGGCTGCTAAAAATAGATATGAGATGTTGATGCGGTCGTATTTCAAAAAACATAAACGCAGTTTGGTTGATAATAGCATAGTAACGGGCAAAAACACTGAAGTAGATAAAAGCTGCATAGAGAAAAACAGCAAAATAGAGGATAAAGAGAAGATAGAGACAGAGATGCTATATCTTCTCTTTTTTCTTGAAAATGCAGATTTTGCATATTTAAGACACGCTTATCCGCAACTTAGTGGTATAGAAGATATTTTGGTTACAATTCAGGTCAACCATAACAGTAGTAGTAACAAACTCAATAATCATGCCCAAGATGTCGATTGTCGTGATACAAATAATAGTTGCGATAGTGCTATGGATAGTAACAATATAAATAAAAAGGAGGATTGTGATGCAGATATTAACGATTTCACTATCCTTGTTAACAACCATGTTTTATCTGTCACACCTAAATAGAAAGAGAGGAGATACTCAATTATTATGGAAAAGATATTGATCGTGGGCTGTAAAAAGGCAATGGATGATGTGTGCATAGGCTGTTCTCGTTGTTTGGTTGGATTTAATAGAAGAGCAGGTGACTTTGCACTATACAAAGATCAAGATGCAGAGGTTATGGGTCTTTTAAATTGTGGAGACTGCCCCGGTGCGACCATTGTAACTCGCCTTGCACAGGTTAATTTATGGAATAAGCCTATGAACGAGAAGATAACAAAGGTTCATATAGCACCTTGCATTACAGATCACTGTCCTCATAAAGATACTATAATATCAAAGATAAAGGCAAAAGCAGGTGTTGATGTTATTGAAGGAACCCATCCATACAAACCAGATAATATTTTTGCATAATCAGTAAAAAAGGAAAACATAAAGGAGAGTATCTATATGAGTGTAGATTCAGTGGTTCTTACATACTTTTCACCTACAAGCACAACCAAAAATATTTTAAGCAAAATATCTGAAGGGATAGGTTTCAGCTCTGTTGATGTGGTTGATTTTACGCTTTCAAAAAATCCAGACATATCATGTATAGAGTCAAAAAATGGATCAAGTCAGATAGCTATTTTAGGTGCACCGGTTTATGGAGGAAGACTTCCGCTTGAAGCTGTAAACCGCTTTAAACTCTTAAAAGGCGGCGGCAGACCAGCAGTGGTTGTTGTAACTTACGGCAATCGTGCTTATGAAGATGCACTATTAGAGCTAAAAGATTTAGCTGTTGAACTTGGGTTTAAGCCGATTGCAGCAGGAGCGTTTATTGGCGAGCACTCATTCTCTACAAAAGCAATGCCAATTGCAGTTGATCGCCCTGATGTTGATGATATGCAAAAAGCTGTTGAATTTGGCAGGAGCGTAAAAGATAAGCTGGTCTCATCTTTATCATCAACATCAGAATATAAAACTGCAAAGCTTGATAAGATGGCAGATGATTTAAAGGTGCCCGGAAATTTTCCATATAAAGAACGCCACGCATCTCCGCCGATATCTCCAATAACAGATGAAGATACGTGTGTTAAGTGCGGAGTGTGTGCTGAAGTCTGTCCTACTGATGCAGTTACAGTAGAAGATACAGTAGAGACTAAAGCAGAGCTTTGCCTCCGCTGCTGCGCCTGCATTAAAAACTGTCCAACTGGTGCAAGAGTTATGGTACACCCAAAGATGGTTGAGATAGCCCAGTGGTTGAAAACCAATTGCAGTGCAAGAAAAGAGGTTGAAACTTTTTTTCCCGTTTAAATAATTTTACACTCCCGTTTCTTATTGAAAGACTATAACTATCAGGAGAAATTGCAAATTGAAATTGCAATTTCTCCTGATTTTGTATAATGAGCCATTCATGTTATTCCATAATTTATATCCTAAAAATAATTCCCCAAAACCTTAAAGACTCCCTTTTATTTTTAAATAAAATAGTCAAGGATGAAAAAGAGAAATGGAAAGTTCAAATAATACAGAGTCTCAGCTAAATGGAGCAATAAGTACAAACGATTTGTCAAACAGATTAAATCTAAACAAAAGTGTAGATAAACCTCGTTCATCTCGGGCAAAAATTCTTTACTTTATATGGCGTTCAATTCCAAGATTGCTTCTTATTTGCATGATAGCTCTGATTGTTATTCTATTTGGGACAATAAAAAAACAGGTAAAAACTATTGAGGCAGAAAAAGCATCTGCGCTTATAAAAGAGAAACCGTTAATCAACACGGTTGTAATGCCTTTAAAGCTAAGAACTATTAAAGATAGTATCAATCTTCCTGGAACAGTTGAAGCATGGACTGAGCTTAATCTTAAATCAGAGGCTCATGGAACACTTGTGGAAATTATGGTTAAAGAGGGAGATAATGTTAAATCTGGAGATCTAATTGCTCGTATTGAAACTAATGATTATCAAATTGCACTCAACCGTGCAGAGGCTACCTATAAGTTGGCAGTTTCAGATTTAAAACGAGATCAATCTGTGTATTCAAAAGGTATAATTTCACAGGCTCAACTTGAAACCAAACAGACCAATGTTGCCCTTGCAGGAAGTGAGGTTGCAAATGCTCGCCTTATGCTGAATCGATGTTATATCAAGTCGCCTATATCTGGGGTGATTACAAAACTTAGTGCCAAAAGAGGGCTACTTCTCTCTGTTGGCGATCCTGTAGCTCAAATAGTGAAAATTGATAGGGTAAAGGCTGTTGTTGGTATTCCTGAATCTGATGTGCCAGCAGTATCTCTCCTTACAGAGGTTGAGCTTACTATAAAAGCACTTAATGACATGAGTGTGATTGGAGAGAAGTTCTTTTTTTCGCCCGTTCCTGATACAGCAGCTCGCATTTACAGATTAGAACTTGCTCTTGATAATTCTGATAGAAGAATTTTGCCCGGAATGTTTATCCGTGCCAATGTTGTAAAAAAAGAGGTTCAAAATGCTGTGGCAATTCCATTTTACAGTGTCATCTCAAGAGGGGATGAACAGTTTGTATTTGTTGAGGAGCAAGGAAAGGCTATTAAGAAAAATATATCCATTGGCATTATGGAGAGATGGATGGTTGAAGTGAAAGAGGGGCTTGAGCAGGGTGAAAACCTTGTCGTTGAGGGACATCGTGATATTGAAGATGGGCAAGCTATTAAAGTGGTGCATACTGTAACAGAATCTGATGAATATACGTTTTGATGATTTTTTTAGAATTAATCATGAAGGAGAATTATTGTGATTATCCCTGATATTGCCGTTAAAAACAGTACCAGCGTTCTTGTACTTGCTCTTCTTATAACAATTTTTGGTGTCTATTGCTATAAAGCTCTGCCAAGGGAGAGTGACCCTGATATCACTATCCCAAATGTTTTTGTCTCAACAACCTATCGTGGAGTATCTCCGTCAGATATAGAGACATCTATCACTGTTGAAATTGAAAAAAAACTTAAAGGGCTTGATGGTTTAAAGAAACTTCAATCAGTAAGTTCAGAAGGATTATCCTCAATCAACATTGAATTTGTAACTGGAACTGATATTGATAAGGCTCTACAAGATGTAAAAGATAAGGTTGATGAGGCTATGGGCGATCTGCCCCATGATCTTGAAGATGACCCGTATGTGTTTGAGGTAAATTTCTCTGAAATGCCTATTGTTGTATTTTCTATCTCTGGAACTTGTGGTCTGCCCGCTCTTAAAAAGATTGCCGATGATCTTGAAGATGATATTGAAGCTGTAACTGGAGTGTTAGAGGTAGATGTAACAGGAGGTTTGGAACGAGAGATAAGAGTTGAGGTCTCTCCTGAAAAACTTGCCTATTACGGGCTTACAATAATGAACTTTCAGAGTGCTGTGCAAAGCGAAAATAAAAACAACTCAGGAGGAGCAATAAGACTTGGCAACGGCAGATTTCAGTTAAGAGTTCCAGGAGAATTTAAAACTCCAGAGGAGATATATGGTCTTGTACTTGGTACACACAACGGTGAATCAATATATCTTAAAGATGTTGCAAAGGTTATTGATGGATTCAAAGAGGAGACAAGTCGGTCTCGTCTTGATGGTCGATCTGCTGTAAATATTGCCGTTAAAAAGCGTTCTGGGGAGAACATAATTGAAATAAGTGAAAAGGTTGACGAGATTATTGAAAGTAGGATGCACTCGTGGCCTCCGGGCACTGAAATCACCAAAGTTATGGATAAGACCAAAGATATTAGAAACATGGTGGCAGACCTTGAGAACAATATATACTCTGGACTTCTTCTTGTCATGGTGGTGATATTCTTAACAATGGGATTTAGAAACGCAATTTTAGTGAGCATTGCAATTCCATTTTCAATGCTTCTATCTTTTGTGACTCTTTATGTTATGGGTATTACTCTAAATATGGTGGTTCTATTTAGTTTAACTTTAGCTTTAGGGATGCTTGTTGATAATGCAATTGTTATTGTTGAAAATATTGATAGATTCATGGAGCAAGGGGCTGGAAGGATTGATGCCGCAATAAAGGCAACTTCTGAAGTTGCGTGGCCTGTTATTGGCTCTACGTTGACAACACTTGGTGCTTTTTTGCCTATGATATTTTGGCCCGGAATTATGGGGGAGTTTATGAGTTATCTGCCAATTACACTCATAATCACCCTTACTGCAAGTCTCTTTGTGGCTTTAGTAATAAATCCAGCAATGGCATCTCTTTTAATGAAGGAGAGATGTTTAAATTTTAATAAAAGTATGGATGAAATATCAAGTGCAGTCGAGAAACCTGCTGAAATAAAAGGTTTTTTTATGAAAATTTATGCAAAAACTCTTTCGTTTGCTCTTGATATTCCAATTACTGTTGCTGGGATTGCATTTGGTCTTTTAGTTCTAATGCTTCAGATGTGGCTGTTGGTTGTAGGAATTGAAAAGCCTATTGAATTTTTTCGAGAGATAGAACCTAAGGGAATCTATGTGAATATAGATACTCCTGAAGGTGCTGATCTTGATTATATTGATAAAATAATTGAACGAGTTGAGTTTGCAATTGCAGGAGGGCAACTAAACCCAAAACCCCATACAAAAACCAATGGAGATAAGTTTTTTGGTCCAAGTGATATGGAGAATATCAAAAATATCTACATAAATGGAACAATATCTCCAGAGGGAGGGTCTGCTTTCTCTTCCAACACCCCTAACCATATAGGTGTAAGATTTTTGGAGCTTCAAGAAAGAAAAGAGACAACATACAAGACAGTTGAAGAGATAAGAGAGAGAGTTGAGAATATCCCCGGTGGAAAAATAACAATTGCAATGGAAGAGGAGGGACCTCCTACAGGTGCACCGATAAATATTGAGATATCAGGAGATAATTTTCAAGTTCTTGGGGATATTGCCAAAAAGATAAAAAATATTCTCGTAGAGATTCCTAATGTTGAAGATGTAAGAGATAATTTTGTAGAGGGTATTCCATCTGTTCAGGTCAAAGTTGATAGACAAAAAGCAGCTATTTTTGGTCTGACAACCGATGGTATTGGATTTGCCCTCAAAAGTGCCTACAATGGTCTTCAAGTTTCAACATTTAGAGAGAAAAATGATGATTATGATATTACAGTGCAGCTAAAAGAGGGTGACAGAAAAGTTGTTGATGTGCTCCACGAGTTGATGCTACCAACACCTGCTGGAACTATGGTTCCTCTATCAACTTTGGCAGAGATAACATTTGCAGGATCAATTGGTGATATTGTTCGTATCAACAATGAACGTGTTGTAACAGTTAAGGCAAACGTAGATGAGGATAAAGTCCCGGGTGCTGTTGTTCGAGAACAGGCAGCAAAGATTTTAGAAAATTTTGATATGCCCCCGGGTTATAAGATTAAGTTTACAGGTGAATTTGAGTTTCAGCAGGAGTCGCAAGATTTTTTAAGCAAGGCGTTTATGGTAGCACTTCTTCTTATTTTTCTAATTTTGGTCTCAATGTTCAACTCAATTATCCAGCCGTTTATAATTATGACTTCGGTTATTCTCTCGCTTGGCGGTGCATTTTTAGGTCTTACGCTCTTCCGCTCCTCGTTTGGAATTATTATGACTGGTGTTGGTGTTATCTCTTTGGCTGGAGTCGTGGTAAACAACGCTATTGTGTTAATTGACTACATCAATAAATTAAGAGAGCGTGGATTTGAACTAAAAGAGGCTGTTGTCTCTGCTGGTGCAACAAGGCTACGTCCTGTTATGTTGACCGCAATAACTACAATTTTAGGGCTGATTCCAATGGTTACTGGTATTTCTTATGATTTTCATACTTTTAGCATCTCATGGGTTAGCGAATCGAGCCAATGGTGGCGGTCAATGGCTGTTGTTGTAATATTTGGACTTATGGTTGCAACATTTCTTACGCTTGTGGTTGTGCCAACCATCTATTATATGTTAGAGAGAGCTGGAGAGTGGCGTAAAAGAGTCTCAAATAAGATAAGTGAGATTTACTGGAAGCCTTACCATTGGTTGGTTAAGGAGTAATATAAGCAGCATAGTTGTCAGGTTAGAATCTAACAGCCCTGTGCGAGGTTGAAAATGGGGCTATGACTAAATTCGTTTATTAATATTTGTTTAATTTCAAGGATTTTTCTTATGAGAAGAAGAGAAGTATCACTATTGGTAGTATTAATTTTTATCTTATCTATTTGTAGTATTGCACAGACATCTTATGCTTTAGGAGAAAATGGTGCTACTGTTGCTGCAGGTCATGGTACTACATTTTACATTACGCAAGATGGCACATTATGGGGTTTTGGAGACAACGAATTGGGTCAAGTAGGTGTTGGCAGCGAAAAAAACTATCTTATAAAGCCTGTAAAAATTTTGGATAATGTGGCAAGTGTCTCATCTGGATCAAGATCAACCTTTGCAGTCAAACGAGATGGTTCACTCTGGTATTGGGGGTGGGCAGTATATATAGGAAAATCTCTCTCTCCTCAAAAATTGCTTGACGATGTAAGTTTTGTTGCAACTAACGCGGGTGATGAGAGCGTTTTTGTTATTAAAAAAGATGCAACTCTTTGGATTAGAGGTAACAGCACCGATCTTAAACTTGATTCTATTTTTACAAATAGTGTTAAAACAGATTTTCAGCAGGTACCAAACAGTAGTAATGTTAAATTTGCTGTAGCTTCTGGAGCAAATAAATTTTATATAACCAATGAAGATGAACTTTGGGGCTGGGGAAGAAATAGCTATGGAACATTGGGTATTGGTCATGAATCTGACGTGGGTTTACCAGTCAAAATTATGGATAATGTTAGTTCTGTTGCGTGCGATAATGCCAATACAATGATTATTACAAAAGATAGAGACCTCTTTATGTGTGGAAAAGGTAATAATGGAAAATTTTATAACGGCTCAACAGTAATTGAAGCAAACTCTAAAACAGGATTTATAACCACTCCTGTAAAAGTAATGGAAAATGTCATTCATGCTGCATCTCGCGGCAATGATTTTTACGCTGTAAAACAAGATAAGACTCTTTGGGGCTGGGGTGATAATAGAATGAAAATAATTAACCCAGAATCATCTTCAGATATAAATACACCAGTAGAAATTTGTTCAGAAGTCAACTATGTTGTATGCGGTGAGAGGCACATGGTGTTAGAAAAAATTGACAATACTGTCTGGACAGGCGGTGAAAATTATCGTGGAGGAATTTCAGGAGAGCCTGTTGGAAAAACAACATCTTATCCATTAAGACAGACTGCTTATGGAGTTATCAGTTCATATTACAAGCCTGTTTATATGGGTAATGTGGTTACAGGCGGGGATAGAATTGAGCTGTCTGTAGATTTTCCTAATTATTATGGCAAAGATGTTGATATTTGGATTGCTATTGCTCTTCCTGACGGAAGTTTTTATGTGATTAACGAATTGGAAGGCGTTGTTTTTATTGAACATCAAGGATTTATCCCCTTTGCTAAAGGCTTATCTGGTGCGGGTAAAAAAGTGCAGATTCTGCCCTCATTTTCAGTAGATATGTTCGGTACAGCACTAAATGGAAAATGGTCAGTCTATTGGCTTGTGGCACCTTCGAGCAATGGCGATATTATCGCTGCAATTACAAAAGGATATTATGAGTTTGGTTACTACTATTTCAACGTTGCAAACTAAAGGATGCAATATAGACAACTAAATTAATATTGATGATAAAGCTTGTGTTCCAAAGCTCTTTTATAAAGAGTATTCTTTATAAAAGAGAGATTCATAGATATCTCTGGTATCTTACCTAAAAAGATTTCAAATACCTTTAATAGTTAAAGGAGTTATTATTGCAGATGGAATGGTTTAAAAGTATCGATCCTGTTATACAAGCACTATTTGGTACATGTTTTACGTGGGGTATGACCGCATTGGGTGCTGCAATGGTCTTCTTTTTTACAACAATTAAAAAAGATCTGTTTAATGGGATGTTAGGATTTGCCTCTGGCGTAATGATTGCTGCAAGTTTCTGGTCTTTGCTTGCTCCAGCTATTGATATGGCTGAAGAGATGGGGATGATACCTTGGGTTCCCTCTGTTGTTGGTTTTTTATCTGGAGGTCTATTTTTGTGGGTAATTGATAAAACTTTGCCACATCTGCACTCTGGTATGAAAACTTCTGATGCTGAAGGTGTAAAAACAGGTTGGCAAAGAAGTGTTCTGTTAGTTCTTGCAATTACACTGCATAATATTCCTGAAGGTTTGGCTGTTGGGGTTGCTTTTGGTGCTGCTGCGTCAGGATTGCCTTCTGCAACTTTAGCAGGAGCTATTGCTTTGGCTGTAGGCATTGGAATACAGAATTTTCCAGAAGGTACAGCAGTATCTGTTCCATTAAGGAGAGAGGGGCTTTCAAAAACAAAGGCGTTCTTGTATGGACAGATGTCTGGTGTTGTAGAGCCGATTGCAGGTGTTATAGGGGCATATTCAGTTATAACAATGCGTACAATTTTACCTTACGCCCTTGCCTTTGCTGCTGGTGCAATGATCTATGTTGTTGTTGAAGAGCTTATTCCTGAAGGAAAATCCGATAAGCACAGCGATGCAGCAACTGTAGGTGCCATGCTTGGTTTTGCAGTTATGATGACCCTTGATGTAGCCCTTGGATAATCGTAAGAGAATTTTTTATAGCCTTGACTCAATTGAGTCAATCGCATCTTCTGCTGCCTCAATAACATCTGCATGGTTTATCTGTTGATTATCCATAAACCTTATAATAGAATCTTTAACAGCTTTGTCCCCAACCATTCCAAGAGCGTAAAGTATATCACCTTGAGTGGGTATATCTGCTTTACTAAAAAGGTTCAGAAGTTCAGGGGCAATTGTAAGTGCAAGTTCAGGTGCTTGCTGTGCAATCTCCTCTAACACTACCATTGCACCAAGTCTAACTGACCATATTTCGTGAGTTATAAGTCCTATAAAACCCTTAAATAAGGTGTTAGTATCAACCATCTGTTGAGCTATCCAATCAGCTTTTCCATCTTCAAGTATGTTTTTAAGAGACGATGTAGTCAAACCTGCAGGATCGTGCTTAACAACTATATTGATAATAATGTCAATAAGTTCACTGGGTGTGATTTTTGAACCACTACATCTAAAACCATCTAAAATCAAGCATGGCACAGACATGATATTATCTGCTGCTGCCTGTTCAGTTGCTATAGTACCGTCAATTATATTTAGACGGATATTTTCAGATGATAGTGCAATTGGGAGGACTGTTTGAATAAAATGGGGGCAGTGAGGGCATTGACGTGCAACATAAAGTTTTGCTTCAAATGGTTCTTTAATTGACGCAAGTTTTGCCATAATTTCGTTAGAAAGTGCTGGAAGCTCATTATACTTACCCAAAAAATGGGCTTGATCTGACTCTGAACCTGTAAATGTTATGTTGTTTGTTATCTTTTTTTTTGTAGTAGAGAGCATAATTAATTTGTACCTTTATGTTTACTTTGTTATTTAAAAGCTCTTTAAATCGTCCAAAATAGAAGATTAGATTTTTTTGGTAGATATCTCAAAGAAAAGTCTCCCCTGATCAATTGCCCCTACCATATCTGATATAATAGAATCAATAACTTTTGAATCATTACTTTTCTGCTCTGTGCAACCTACCCTAACGCTTATGTTTCTGCCATTTTGTTTTGCATGATAAAGTGCTTTGTCTGCAAGCGATATAGCCTGTTCAAAATTCATTTTAACCGGAAAATTATCAAAAGGTGGGTAAAAAATAAATCCTATGGATGTTGTGATATTAGTAAATCTGCCGTGCGTAATGCTAAAAGGGGTAGATTCAATGTTTTGCCTGACTGTCTCAGCAAAAATAGATAAATATTGTTCGTCAGTATAGTTAAGTATTATTATAAACTCTTCACCCCCAACCCGAGCAACAACATCATCAGTTCTAACATTTTGTAAAAGCCTTGTACTGAACTGTTTGAGTACCATATCGCCTGAATCGTGCCCAAAATTGTCATTAACCAATTTAAATTTATCAATATCCATCATAAATATACCATAGCCATATTGAGTTGAGGATAAACGTTTGTTTTTACCCTCTATCTCCATCCACTTCTTTTCCATGATTCTTCTGTGATAAGGAGTGAACTCATCAAAAAGATATCGTCTATTTTTAAGACCAGTTAATGGATCGACTCGGGTCAATGATTTTAGCTCGTGATTTTTCTCCATCAACTGTGCGTTGAGCATTTCTGTATTCTTCTTCTCTAAATTGAGATTCTTGACAAGCAGATAATTATCATAGCGAAGAGCTAAAGCCTCGCTTAAATCTGTGTTCATTTTTTTTGCATTTATAGAAGATAGGGTATAAAAAAGGATACCAAGATATGACATGGTAGTTGTTATAGTAGTATTAAGGTTATAAATTACAATAGTTGGCATAATAAAGACAGTAGCAGAGTAGGCAAAAAATACTGGTAAATGGTTATGATATGCTCCAACCGCACCAGATACCATTCCACCAGCTATAAAATAGAGAAAAATTATGTATTCAGGTCTATTTGGATCGACAAGAAATATGGCTGAAGAGCCAAAAAGGAGACCTGAGATCACAAAAGATATTAGCAACATTGATTTCCAAAATTTAAGATTATTAGATCTAAATCCTTTATGATACATCCAAAGTCCTGCATAACGAATAAGTACAAAGAGAATATTAATAGAAGCCCATTTTAGAATTATATCGATAGAGACAACTTTCCACAGCACAGCAGATATAGCAATGCAGTTGATTATTGTACCGGGCATGTTGGATGCAAGGCTTGTAACAAGAAGGGTTAACTTCTTGTTTTCAATATATTTTTTACGCTCTTCTGTCATATTAAATATTCCTATTGTTATTGTTGGGTAGAATATTATGGACTTTTTTTATCTGTTTAGTCAACTAACAACCTTTAAAGAACCATAGTAGGCTAATTATGGTCCATTCGTTCTTGACTTGATTTTAAGAAACGATTATGAGCTTTAGGGTTATTTAAGCGTTATATAAAAATTTAAAGATGAGAAAAAAATGTGGATATTCAAATTTTCACCAAGGATTAAAGATATTGATTGATACTACAAAATCAGACAAGCTGCAAAACACTATTTTGCCTGAAGAGATATTAAAAGTCTCATCATTGACCAAAATGTTTGGCGGTGTAAAGGCACAGGATAATATCTCTTTTTCAATTGAAAAAGGTATTGTGTGCGGGTTGATAGGACCAAATGGTGCGGGAAAAACTACACTTTTCAATATGATAACAGGTATCTATCCTCCTGATGAGGGAGAGATACTTTTTCTTGGTAAAAGTACAAAAAATATACCTGTCCATAAGTTGGTCAAAGCTGGTATTGCCAGAACCTTTCAGCATGTTGAGCTGTTTTCAAGTATGACTTTACTTGAAAATGTTCTTGTTGGAATGCACGTAAGAACTAAAAGTGGATTTTGGGGAGCTGTAACCAAAATGCCTTGGGTATTGAGAGAAGAGCGGATGGCAAAACAGAGAGCAGAAGCTCTTTTAGAGTTTACAGGGCTTACTGAATATATCAACAGACCAGCAGGAGAGATGCCCGTGGGAAGACAGAAGATGGCAGAGATTGCAAGGGCATTGGCATCTGAACCAACTCTATTACTTCTTGATGAGCCTGCTGCTGGGCTTAATGCAGTTGAGACTGAGTCTTTAGGAGAGCTTATTTTAAAGGTTAAACAAAGAGGCGTTACAATGATGCTTGTAGAGCATGATATGAGCCTTGCAATGGGTATTTCAGATAAGATTATTGTGCTTGATAGAGGAAAAAAACTTGCAGAAGGAACACCAAGGGAAATTCAGAATAATCAGGCAGTTATGGAAGCCTATCTTGGACAAGATTAAATTAAATAATGCCAATGTATAGATGCTCAATCCTGCGTTTCTACTTTATAATAAAAAATATATACTTTAAGTGAGTTATGCTTAGAATAAAAAATCTAAAATGCAGTTATGGAAGTATTATGGCGGTTCAAGGAGTAAGTCTTTCGGTAAGAGAAGGAGAGCTTATCTCAATCATTGGTGCTAATGGTGCCGGTAAAAGTACACTTCTGCTTGCTATATCAGGGCTTTTAACAACTTGGGATGGCGAAATTATCTTTAAAGGGCAGAACCTAAAAGGGATGTCTCCACCTGCAATTGTCAGGCAAGGCATCAGCATGGTACCTGAGGGCAGAGAGATATTCTCACCATTAAGCGTTATGGACAATCTCAGAATGGGTGCATATACCATGTATCGAAAGGGGCGTAAAAAAGATGTGGAAGAGGACTTTGAGATGATATTGGAGATGTTTCCAATATTAAGAGAAAGAGCGAACCAACTTGCCGGTACTCTATCAGGAGGAGAGCAGCAGATGCTGGCAATTGGTAGAGCACTGATGGCAAGACCACATCTTTTAGTTTTAGATGAACCTTCAATGGGACTTGCCCCAAAGATTGTTGAGATGATCTTCTCTACCATTCAAAAGTTGAGACAAGAGGGTGTAACTATTCTTTTAGTTGAACAAAATGCAAGAGCAGCCCTTAAAATTGCAGATAGAGCTTATGTACTTGAAACGGGAAAAATGGTGCTTCAAGGAAGTGCGGAGGAGCTGTTGGTTGATGATGATGTCAAAAGGGCGTACCTTGGCAAAGATTACGGCAGTTTTTATGACGGGAGAGATTAAATATGGACAAATTAACCATTGAAGAGAAAAACCAGATTAAATTGGAGCGTCTCCAAAGCACTCTTAACCGTGCATATAAAAATGTTCCTTTTCATCGTAACAGATTTGCCGAAAGCAATATGTTACCCGAAGATGTTCAATCTTTAAATGATATAAAAGCTCTGCCTTTTATGGATCGCTTCCATCTTGGTTTACACTATCCTTATGGTCTTTTTGCTGTCCCTTTACGAGATATTGTAAGGATTCATACTGCTTCAGGCACTGGTACAAACCCTTCAATTAGTGGCTACACAAAGGCTGATCTTATGATTTGGCAGAAATTGGTTGCTCGCAGCCTTGAGGCATCGGGAGTAAGTTCAATGGACATTCTTCAGATTAATCTTCCCCCAGGTCTTGCCAACTGGGGTAGAGATTATAAAGATGGTGCTGAGGCTATAGGCGCCAGCGTAATTCCAAATTCGCCCCTCTCTTTACAAAAAACTCTTATGGTGCTTAGAGATTATAAGACCACAACTTTAGTTACAACATTAGCTTTTGCTGAACAGCTTATGGATTACATGTTTGCAAGTGAACGTAATCCAAATGAGTTTAACCTTAAAAGAGCTATCCTTGTGGGTGAACCTGTTGGGGTAGATCAAATTAAAAACCTTGAAGAGCGTCTGCATATTGATGTTTGGTTAAACTATGGTTTAAGTGAAATTCCAGGTCCTGCTATTGCATTTGAGTGTTTGCACCACTGTGGTCTTCACATAAACGATGATCATATTTTGCCAGAAATCATTGATCCTGTAACAAGAGAGTCAGTACCAACTGGTCAGAAAGGAGAGTTAGTTCTGACAACTCTCTCGGCAAGGGCATTTCCTTTAATACGCTTTAGAACTGGAGATATGGCACGCTTTATTACCCGACCATGTGAATGTGGCTCTTCGTTAGTTACTATGGAGTGGCTATCAGAACGGTGCGACAATATGATGATTATATCTGGTATAAAAATATCTTGTGAACAAGTAATACTTTATCTTAAAGATGCTCTTGGGGTAAACAAACCTAAATGTACCTTAAGTAAGATTCGCCATGGAGGAACCGAAGTTCTTGCAATAGCACTTGTTATTGACGATTCTCTATTTTCTGATGAGATAAAAAATTTAGAAAAGTTGATGATAGATACCTCAGAAACATTGGCAGAACTTATAGGAGTGCCGGTTAAAATCACCTTGACTGAAAAAAAATAACGAGGAGTTTATCATGACTAAAAGAGATTTTATCCGTACTGTTTTTACATTAGTCCTTCTTTTGATATTTACAGAAGGCTGCACCGTAGTTGACTCTAATATGCAAGCAACAGACTCATATTATAATAGTTATAGTTCTGTAAATACCGACTCTATTCCTCCAGCTGTATTTTACGATCCTCCCCACTTGATAGTTATACCTGAGACATATATTTATGCTGTACCTGATGTTGGTTTTGATATATTTTTTTACAATGGATGGTGGTGGCGTTCTTGGCAAGGACGCTGGTATCAATCTCGACATTATAATTCAGGTTGGGTATATTACCGTACTGTTCCATCTTTTTATAGGCATGTACCTCGACATTGGAGAGGTGAATATAGAAACCATCGTTGGAAAGGTTATCAATGGAATTATCAACGAATACCTTATAAAAATGTTGAGCAGAACTGGAGTCAATGGGAGAAGAGAAGACATTGGGAAAAAGAGCATAACTGGGGTGTAAAAAGTTTGAAGCCTGAGCATAGAGATTACAACCGACAAGACCCAATTGGAAATCCTAATAGATATGACAGAGACCGAAATCGTAAGCATGATAGATTTAACCCAAGAATAGATTATAACAACAGCAGAGACAGGGATAAAACTATTATAAACCCGGAACGTAATCCACATAATAATGATCGTCATAATAGAGTAAATCAGAATAGAAACAACTATAACAAACGAGAGCAGATTAATAACGAGTCAGATAAGGATAACCAGATTAAAGAGCCGTTTAATCCAAGTAGAGATAACCATAATAGACGTAATAGGAGGGAAGACAATGGTAGAGAAGAGTTGGTTCCACCCCCTCACAAGCCTAAAAAAGAAAATGATAATATATTAGAGCCTATGCCAGAACGACCTTCTCAACCTAATTATGACAGATTTAAACATCATAGATTAGATCCAATAGATAGAAGATAAAAGTCAAATTAGTAAACTAAAATAGTTGACCAGAAATATTGTCTAAAAATCCAAATTGATAGGTATCGATTTTATTCTTATTCTCTTGACAGAAAAAAGAGTCAGTGGTATCTCTTTTCTAAAGATTAAAGGTGCGTAACTCAGTTGGTAGAGTGCTACCTCGACAAGGTAGAAGTCACCGGTTCGAGTCCGGTCGTGCCTACCACAGATACATTGATATCTGTTGAAAAAAATAGACACTAAAGTAAGATACAATAAACTTACGG
>CAYRLG010000041.1:0-29579 GCA_964425195.1 uncultured Desulfobacterales bacterium | reverse complement strand
TTCCTTGTCTGATGATGGAGATTTTTTCGGTTTCATTCTAAAAATTGCAAGTTTTATCAACTTATTTGACCAAAAATAGATATCCTAAATTATTTAAAACTTAGTGTGCAATAAAAAACATGCACCTTTCCCATTTTTTTGATATAAGACGCAATTAATTTATTGCAGTGAATTGTTTTTATTGCATAAATCTTTGGCTACTTATTAACCTTACCTGTTAAGCCATAAATCCTAAGAGGCTTATATTTACTGCAATGTTATAACTTTATATTATTTCATAACTCTATGGCATAACTATTGCTAATTCCTATCTTTCAAATATCCATGTTTTAATATTTTTGTAAAGTAACCGGTAGAAAGATTTTCTGCTGACGGAGGACTAAATGAGCAAATACTATCTGTTTCAAGATGTAAGAAGGTGCATTGGATGCCATACTTGTGAAATTCAGTGCAAATCAAATAAGGAGCTTCCACAAGGACCAAAGCCATGTCAAATTGTCCAGGTTGGTCCTAAAATAATCGATGGATTGCCTCGCTCTTCATTTATTTTTATGTCATGTTTTCACTGCGAAAATCCATGGTGTGTCTCTGCCTGCCCAACAGGAGCAATGCAGCAGCGTCACAATGACGGAATTGTCTTTGTGGACAAAAATCTCTGTGTTGGCTGTAAAGCCTGTATATCTGCTTGTCCTTGGGGTGCGCCTCAGTGGAATCAAGAGACAGGTAAAATTGAAAAGTGTGACTACTGTATGGATAGGCTTGATAAAGGGCTTAAACCCGCATGTGTAACAACGTGCACTACAGGATGCCTTAAATTTGGCAAAGTTAAAGAGCTAACCCAAATAAAAAGAGAACGTCATGCTCTTCATGTTGCATCTCTTGAAAATTCTGCATTTTAAATAAAGGAGGAGGCATGGATAAGCCACTTTGTCCTGTTCATTCGATAATATTATACTTATCTGACCAGCTTGATTCAGGAAAGCTAAAAGAGCCAAGAGCCAGACGTATTTCAGAGCAGATTTTAAGACTTATTGAAGAGATATCAAATGGTCATGCAGGTAATGATCATCTTAACGCTGTTGATGAGCTTGTTGAAGAGTATCTTCAAGTCAGTAATGGCTCAAAAGAGAGTGTTTTAGAGATATATACACATATTAAAAATGTTTTAAAAAATGAGCGTGAAACATTTAAAAGTCATCTTGAAACAGGTAACTGTGCCTCAATGGACTGCATAAGACTTGCTCCATCTCCATGTCAGATGGCGTGTCCGGCTGGAATTGATATCCCCACCTATCTTAGCCTTATTGGAGAGGGAAAAGATGCTGAAGCAATTGAAGTTATTCGTCGTGACAACCCTCTTCCTTGGGTGTGCGGCTTAGTTTGTACCCGTCCATGTGAGATGATGTGTGTAAGAGCAAGGATTGATACGCCAGTGTCGATTAAATTTCTTAAGGCTTTTGCTGCAGAACGTGCAATGTCTCTTGGTCACTATCTTAATCCTCCACAAAAGCCTCTTAATGGAAGAAAGGTCTGTGTGATTGGTGCGGGTCCTGCTGGGTTGTCTGCCTCATATTATCTTGCCTTGATGGGATATCAGGTAAAAGTGATAGAGTCACTGCCTGTTGCTGGTGGTATGTTGATGGTGGGAATCCCAAGATATCGCTTACCTCGTGAGGTAATTGACAGGGAAGTTGCAATGATTGAGTCCCTTGGGGTTGAATTTTGCTATAACACACGTTTTGGGAAAGATGTTACTCTTAACTCTTTGAGAAAAGATGGTTTTGAAGCATTTTTTATCGCCATTGGTGCTCATAAATCCTATAAACTTGGCATAGAAGGTGAAGAGTTTTATTCAGGCAAAAGCTGTGTTGATATATCGTCTGAAAAAGAGGGTATTGATCATAGTGAGTTTGGAACAGGAGTTATTGATTCTGTTGAGTTCTTAAAACAGGTAGCTTTGGGTAACAGACGAGTTCCTGGAAAAAATGTGATAATTATCGGAGGCGGCAATGTTGCCATTGATGCCGCAAGAACAAGCCTTCGTTTGGGAGCAGAATCTGTAACTATTGCATACAGAAGAACCCGATCTGAAATGCCAGCTGACGTAGAGGAGGTTGAGCAAGCTGAGGAGGAGGGGGTAAGCTTCTCGTTTTTAACTATTCCTACCGCGATTGAAGGAGACAGTAAAAAGGTTACTTCCCTCAACTGTCTGAGAGCAGAGCTTATAAAAAAAGAGGGAAGTGACAGGCTCTATCCTGTCCCAGTTGAGGGAAGTGAGTATTCTATGGAGGCTGACGCTATTATAAGTGCAATAGGGCAATTTGTAGATATTGAAGGTATGGAGGCATTTACAGGGATAAAGTGGACAAGAAGAGGGACAATTGAGGTGAGGCACACCTGTATGGAGACCTCTGAACATGGTGTCTTTGCTGCTGGTGATGCTGTAACCGGTCCTGCAACTGTAATTGAGGCAATTGGAGGAGGCAAAAGAGCAGCAGAGGCAATTGATAGATATTTTAACAATATTCCTCAGCCAAGAATTCCAAAGGTGCCAGTTCGCTATCGCCGTGAAAAACCGATTGAGATGCCAGCAAGCACAAAAATGTCTCTAAAAAGAGCTGAGATGCCAATGCTCAATATTGATAGAAGGCGTATCACATTTCAGCAAGCAGAGCTTGGTTATACTGAAAACATGGTCAGAGAGGAGGCAAGAAGGTGCTTAAGGTGCGATATCTGCCGAAGGTGTGGAAAATGTATTGATGTATGCACAGATAAAATGGGCATTGGTGCATTAAAATTTGGCTATATGGATTTTGATCATCCTGTAGAGACAGACTTTAGGAAAACTGCAGAAACTTGCATTACTTGTGGAGCTTGTGCTGCAAACTGTCCAAATGATGCAATGGTTATCGAAGAGAGAAACGGGGAGAGGGTTCTTAAACTGTGCGGTACTATATTGAACAGGCAAAAGCTTTTGTATTGTGAATCGTGTAATGCTGTTTTGGGACCTGCAAAATATTTGGATTATGTTCAAAACAAAACTTCAAATGTGGCAAAGGTTCATAGAGAGAAAAATAGATTGTGCGGTGACTGCTTACGTAAACAGAGTTTTCCAATTTAACTGTCTTAAAACCTCTCTCGTCCTTAGAGGAGGTGTAAAATATTACTAATAAAGTGAGGTGAGTGATGGAATTTCGTAAAGGTCAAAAGGTAGAAGTTTTCCAAAAATCAAACGATGAGGCGTGGGAACCTTATATGGATGAATTTATCGGTGTTCATGGTATGATTACAGACCCCGATACAATAATAAATGATCCTGATTCGCTCATTGAAGTGAGTCTTCAAGGTATGGGAACCTACAGACTTCCTCAAGACTGTTTGAGGCTTATTGGGTAAGGAATTTCTAATTTATTTATTTTAGTATTTCTTGCGGTTTTAACCAATTTTATTCTTAAATTAAACCTGAAATCATTTACTTCTGATTTCATTAATATTTATATTTTTAGGAGAAAAGTATGAGAAAAAATGTTTCAAATTTTATTGTTATGGCATTGATTGCTCTGTTTACAGCAGCAGTTCCACTTACAGCAATGGCAACTGGAGATGCAGAAAAACCTGCAATAACTGAAGAGACACTACCTGCAGTTGCTCCACCCACCATCAACATTGACAAAAATATAATTGAAAATGGCGGAACTATCAAGGTAAGCGGTCAGGCTCCAGCCGGAATGCCCGTCTATCTTGAAGTTTGGGCGGCAGATCACACTGTAAAATCGAATCTTTTTGACAGTAAAAAAGATAAAGAGAGCGGTAAGATTCCATATATCTTCTATATCACAGAGGAGATGCCAGCTTATTACAAGATTTTTGTTCCAAAAGAGATGCAACCTAAAATTGACGCTGCTAAAGCTGAAGGTAAATCATGGAGTTATTCTGCCCTTCTCAAAGAGCTTGGTGCAGATGTAGCTTACAATATTCCAGCAGTTGCAAAGGTTGACAGATATCAGGCATCTTTAATGGCAAGTATTATAGGAAGTCGTGGAAAACTGCTTGATCAGATGGATGCAAAAGATAACAAAAAACGCTCTATGCAGTTGGTTAAATCTCGTTTCAGAAGTGTTGATAAAGTGGTAGGTGCAGATGTAGTTCTCTCTGCTGACGGATCATACACAGCAGATATCAAAATCCGTGACGGTCTTTCGCCTGGTCAATATAAAATAGTAGCAATATCTTCCAAAGATTTGAAAAGCCAGCCAGTAACCTTTGAAAATAAGATCAGCTTTCCAACTTTTTATATGAGTAACGCTGGAACAAGCATGAACCTTATATATCCGTTTGTTCTTACCCTTGTTGTTGCAATATTTGGTGTCCTTATGGGTGCTGGCGGAGGTTTTATAATGAACCCTCTTCTTATTACACTTTTTCCTGCTTTACCTCACACAATTGTTGCTGGAACTGTTACCCCTACAGTTCTATTTTCTCAAGGAAGTGGAATATTTAACTATTCAAAAATTAACTTTATAAGCTGGAAACTTGGAGTTGGTATTGGTTGTGCCATGCTGCTTGGTGGTTTTATCGGACCAAAACTTACCGAAATGATTACACTTGATCAGTTTAAATTTGCATTCGGCTGGATACTTATAATTCTTGCAGCTCTTATGTTCTGGCAGACAACTCCTGGTTATATTGCAAAGAATAAAAAAGAGCAGTCAATTCTTAATGAGTTTAAAAAACGTGCTCAAGAAGCTACTAAAGCTAATTAACTTTAAAAAAAACTGTTTCCCGATTCAGTGTGGACTATTTAATCTGTTTTGCAAGGTTATTGTAGTCAGTTGATATTTTTAAAAAGCATAATTTAAGGAGAAATTTTAATATGAAAGTAGAGTTCTGGGGTCAAGAGTTTCAGGTAAATATGTGGATTGGATGCTTAGGTGGCTTTCTTATAGCAATTATGTCATCGATGTTTGGATTTGGCGGAGGACCTTTTATGGTTCCTCTTATGACTGTTGCTTTACGTCTTCCTATGTATCTTGTTGTAGGAAGCTCTCTTCTTGCAATTTTTTTCAATACAACGGTCAGTACAATGCGTCACTATCAATTTGGAAACTTTGATCTGATATTTTTTCTTGCAATGTTTCCAGCAGCACTTCTTGGCGGTTATATAGGACCACAGATTGCAAAACGTGTAAGCCCATTGGTTGTAAAAAGGGTTGCCTGCGTGGGGCTTCTTCTTCTTGCTCTTAATCTTCTTGGTTTATATTAATTTTAATACTGTTTGGGCATGGTTCTGTTGATTAAATTTTTAGTAAAAAAAGAGTGTTATCTAAATTGTAGTAGATTAACTCTATGGCTATTTTACATCTTTATATCTATTTGTATAATACCGTTTATGATACCGGAATCTGCCCATGCCACCCAGATGCACAATGCAGCAGAAGGTGTGGTTGTTCACCAGATAGGTCACCTCTTTTTTCTTATATCAATGGTTATTCTCTACTTTACGATAAGGGGTAAATCACTTGATTCACAAAAGGGTTGGAGATTTATCCAAATCTCTGCCCTTCTTTTTGTACTATGGAATTTAGATGCACTTATTGTCCATTTTCTTGATAATCAAATAGAGTTAATCTCTCCTGTTCCCCTCTCAATATGGGAAATTAAAATAGATGTAATGGACCCAAGTATCAATATTGATAGTAGCCGCCATATTACATGGCTGTACTACCTCTTAAGGCTTGATCATCTTTTATCACTTCCTGCAATGGTGTTTTTATGGAGAGGGCTTGTGCTTATAAATGAGCATGATATTTCAATAAAAGGCAATGTTGAGGAGACTCTTTGAGCCTGCCATACTTCCCAATATTTGCTGTAGATGTCTTAGGCTCTCTTGGTATGATATTGTTTGCAATGCTTGCATTGAAAAACGCTATAAGACTTAAAAAAAGAGACCCTGATAATGTGATGTTTTTATATCTGCTCTGGATATGTTGGGGATTTACAGTTTTTGCCTTTTCTCGTGCTTTAGGACACCTTGTCAGACAGTTGATGGTGATTTATGGGCACTCTGACTGGTGGGCTTCAATAAGCCCTTATAGTGGCACTATAAACACAGTCTCTTTTATGTTGATGGGAGTTCTTACACTCTTTTTTAATCAGAACTGGAAGATCAACATGAAAATTCTTAATAGCAATAGAGCACTTGAGGAGACACATAAAACACTTGAAGAGACACATAATGAGCTTGTTAGGCTTAACCAGACACTTGAACATAAAGTTGCAGAACGAACAGAAATAATAATGAAGAATATTAACGAGAAAAAGGAGATGGAGCAGCAGATTGCACAAGCTGATAAACTTGCAGCTCTTGGAGAGCTTGCTGCTGGTGTAGCACATGAGATTAACAACCCTCTTGGAATAATTCTTGGTTATACTCAGCTTATGCTTAAAGATAAATCTATCCAAAACTCAGATTTTTACGAAGACCTCAAAGTTATTGAGAAACATGTAAAAAACTGCAAATCTGTTGTATCTGATATGCTTACATTTTCCCGTAAAGGTTCTGTTAAACAAGGAGTTGTCAATCTTAACCATGTTGTAAATGATGTTGTAAAATTTCTTCATAACCACTCTGATTTTAAAAATATTGAGATGACTCTTGATCTGTATAGCGAAGGTATTTGCAGTATAGGAGCCTGCAATGTTTTAGGAAATGAGCAAGAACTTAGACAGGTGGTTGTTAATCTTATTATAAATGCTTGCCATGCTGTTGAAAAAAAAGGGAAAATCCATCTTAAAACATGCTTAAGCGATGTTGAAATAGGAGAGGACTCAGAAATTAGCTGCAAAGATGCAGAGATATGGGTTCAAGACAACGGAAAAGGTATAACTCCTGATAATATCTCAAGAATTTTTGATCCGTTTTTTACCACAAAGCCGGTTGGACAGGGTACTGGTCTTGGGCTTTCCGTAAGTTACGGTATTGTCAAAAAACATGGTGGCAGAATTGAAGTTAAAAGCAGTGAAAACGAGGGTGCTCTATTTAGAGTAATTCTTCCTTGTGTACAACAATAAAAAACGAGTCGTAATAGGGCATATAAAAATGAAGATATCTTCTTACATACCAAATATTCTTATAGTAGATGATGAAAAAGATATGACTCGTCTTTTGAAACGATCTCTTGAGATGGAGTTTGAGTGCCATGTTACAATGGCATTTTCTGGTGAAATGGCTATCTCTATTCTTACGCAACCTAATTTAACTCAAATTAATGACACTTATTCTAAATCAAATGAAGATCAATTAAACTTAGAGCATCAAGGCAGAGAAAATAGATATAGTAAGTTCGATCTGATGCTTTGCGATATAAGAATGCCCGGAATGGATGGGTTTGAACTTCTCGATTACGCTTCAAAAAATTATCCAGATTTAACAGTAATTATGATTACTGCATTTGGCAGCATTGATGTCGCAATTGAAGCTATAAAAAAAGGGGCTTACGATTTTATATCTAAGCCTTTTGAACAAGATGAGATAATTTTTCGCGTTAAAAAAGCTCTTGAGAGAAGTGCACTTATTCGGGAAAACCAGAAGCTAAACAACGAAAAATCAGCAAGATTTGGTAAGTTAATTGGTGACAGTCCTGCAATGCAAAAAGTGTATGATAAAATAAAGATGGTTGCTCAAAGTGATGTTACCGTATTAATTACAGGTGAATCTGGAACAGGCAAAGAGCTTACAGCAAAGTCTTTGCACGCTTTAAGCCTTCGCAGTAATCAGAACTTTGTTCCTATAAATTGCCCAACTGTGCCTGAACATATCTTAGAGAGCGAGCTTTTTGGCTATAAAAAAGGGGCATTTACAAATGCTGTCAGAGATAAGAAGGGGCTGTTTCAGGAGGCAGATAAAGGTACTATTTTTTTAGATGAGATAGGAGATATCTCCCCATCTATTCAGACTAAGCTTCTTCGGGTACTTCAGGAAAAAGAGATAAGACCCCTTGGTGATACCCATACTATAAAAGTTGATGTACGGATTATTGCATCAACTAACAGAAATTTGGCTCAAAAGATTGCTGATGGTGAGTTTAGAGAAGATTTTTTTTATCGACTAAATGTCTTTACCATTGAATTGCCTCCTTTAAGGGAGCGAATAACAGATATTCCAGCTATTGCAACACATCTTGTGGAAAAACATTGTCATAAACTCAATAAGCCTACAATAAAGATATCTCCTGAGCTTATGACCTGTCTGATGCGATACCATTGGTCAGGGAATGTAAGAGAACTTGAGAACGCTTTAATTCAAGGTATTTTATACTGTAATTCAGATACCATGACAGAGGCAGATATCCATTTAAAAGGTGCTAATATATTTAAAGAAATTAGAGATAAACAGTCGAGCATCTCTACAGTAGTTTCTTCAGACGCTGCTGTGATTGAAAACGATGAGCATTATATAGCAAACAATATAAATCCACTCTTAAAACTCTCTTACAAAGAGGCAAAAGAGAGAGCTTTACATATATTTAACCACAAATATATAGGTGCTATGCTTAAATTAAATAGTGGCAATGTTACTCAAGCAGCAAAAATGTGCAATCTTGAGAGGCAGGCTCTACAGCAGATTATTAGAAGATTTAATATTGATGTTGATGAGTTTAGATAATTTTCTATATCTTACAGATTTTTATACCTAAGGATATATTTCTATTTAAAGAAACAGAATAATAATTTTACAATAAAAACATACTGGAGAAGAGAATATGAAACAAGATTCAGTTTATAGTATTTGCGGCATGTGCACTGTAAGATGTCCTATAGAGGTATTTACAAAAAATGGGCAGATAGATTTTATTAAAGGTAACCCTTACGTTCCATCAATGAAGGGTGCTGTCTGCCCAAGAGGCGCTGCTGGAAAAGCATTAATCAACGATAATGAGCGTCCTCAAACTCCACTTATTAGAGTAGGAGAACGTGGTGAAGGAAAATGGCGTAAAGTCTCGTGGAACGAGGCGTTTGACTATACTGCTGAAAAATTAAATGCGGTCAGACAAAAGTATGGTGATAGAGCAGTTGCACTTACAGACAGAGGTGGACCTTTTAGAGATTTGCATCGTGCATTTTTAAGAGGAATTGGCACTCCAAACTACTGTAACCATGACTCATCTTGTGCAAGAAATGTTCAACACTCTGCTCTTTCACTCACTGGTATGGGACGAAAATCTGTTAAATATGATCTGAAAAATGCGAGTCACGTTGTGTTGCAGACAAGAAATATTTTTGAAGCAATTAATGTTCAAGAGGTTAATGATCTAACAGATGCACTTGAAAAAGGGTGCAAACTTACTGTTATCGATATCAGGGCAAATATCTCTGCCACAAAGGCAAGTCGCTATTTTCAGATTCGCCCCGGAACTGATTATGCCTTTAATCTTGCAGTAATTCATGAGCTTATAGATAAACAACTTTATAATAAAGAGTTTGTGGATCGATATATTGAAGGGTTTGCAGAACTTCAATCTTTTGTAAAACAATATACTCCACAATGGGCAGAGTCTGAAACTGGTATTCCAGCATCGCATATATCTGAATTTGTTCAAGAGCTATCTTTAGCACAGCCTGCAGTTATATGGCATCCTGGATGGATGACAGCAAGATATAAAGACTCTTTTTATGTCTCTCGCACTATCTATATAATCAATGCACTGCTTGGAAGTTACGGTGCAAAAGGTGGTTTGCCTTTTGTGAGTAAACCGGCAGATGTTGGCAGAAAAGGGTTAAAAGAGTTTATGAGTCTCTATCAAAAGCCAAAAGAGAAACGTGCTGACGGTGTAGGCTGGAAATATCCACAATTTGAAGAGGGACCAGGTCTTGCCCATCTACTCTTTCAAGCAATAGAGACAGATGATCCGTATCCTGTAAAAGGTTATATTGCCTATCGCCACGATCCTTTAATGGGTTTTCCTGACCCTGAACGGCTTAAAAAAATATGGGATAGACTTGATCTGCTTGTGTCTGTTACCTTTAGTTGGTCAGATACTGCATGGTATTCAGATGTTGTATTGCCTTTATCCCCGTATCTTGAAAGAGAGAGTATAATTGCAACTAAAAACTCTTTAAAACCGCACTTTTTTGTTCGGCAAAGAGCACTTGAACCACGCTACGATACTAAAGCAGATTGGGAAATCATAAGTGGACTTGCAAAGAGAATGAACTTACCAGATCTTGTTTTTGATAAAGTTGAAGATATCTGGAATTTTCAGCTTACTGACACTGGTGTAAATATTGAAGATTTCAAGAAAACTGGAATGGCACAACTAACAGATAAGGCAATTTACAAGGAGTTTGGCTCTTTTAAGTTTAAGACCGACAGTGGTAAAATTGAGATTATATCCAAAAAATGGGAAGATGCTGGAATACCTTCTCTTAAGCCATACACCTCTCCTCAATCACCTCAAAAGGGAGAGTTTCGCCTTACATTTGGACGCTGTGCACTTCACACACAGGGACACACTGTAAACAATCCTATGCTTTTTGAAGTGATGCCTGAAAATGTGCTCTGGATAAACAGTCAGGCTGCTGAAAAATTGGATATCAATGATGGTGATTATGTTAAAGTAAGCAGAGGCGGTAATGTAGAGAGCTATTCTGAATCTATTCGGGCAAAGGTAACTGAAGCAATTCATCCAGAAGCTGTCTTTGTTGTTCACGGTTTTGGGCATAAATTGCCAGTTGAGAGCCGTGCATTTGGTAAGGGACTTGCAGATAATAAATTTATGCCTTGTGGAATGGATATCTGGGATCCTGCTGGAGGGGCAGTTGCATATCAAGAGCACTTTGTGAGCGTGGAAAAGATAGATTAATATAAAATATGACATTCAACTTTTAAAAGAATATTAAAGCTATTAACTCAAAACTATATAAAGTGACCAATAACTGCCATAGCTTAAGCGAGTCGATGGCAGTTATTGATTAATAACAAATTAAAAAAGGAAAATTGTTTGAATGGAAAACAAGAATAAAAGTAGCTTTGGCAAAGATTTTGGAGTTGGATGTATGGCAATAATTTTTATACTTTTTATGATCTTTATTGTTATTCCGATAAGTGTGTTTGTTTTTAAGATCTCTTTTGCTGTTGCTACTATTGTTGCTCTTATAATTGCTGGGGTAGTAGGTGTTGCTTTTTTTGGTAAGATAATTCTCTTTGTAAAGAGTAAGTGGTAAGAGCTTTGATCTATTTATGATTCTGAAGTGCTAAAATCCTGCTGTACATATCCTGTCGGGGAAGATTGAATTTTAATGAAAGGATTTTAGCAAGTTTGGATATCTTTATTTCAGATGATTCAAGTTCATTTATAATGAGTTTATCAATATCATTATAAATAGATTTAAAGGAGTTAGAATCACAAGTAGATTCAATGCCTGCAACCTCTTCTTTAATAGTTTGATTTTTTCTTTCTTCAATATTGTAAGAGCTTATAATATGAGCCCCTACAAAGAGTGCACACTCTCCTTTAATAGCTTTTCTTGATTTAAGCTCTATAAGAATATAAGATAAATCTCCCCTTAAATACTCCTCATAGTGTTTAGTTATCTCCCTTGCAACCATTGCGGGGCGATCTCCCATAACTTCTAAAATATCCTCAATTAGCTTTATAATTCTGTGTGGAGACTCATAAAAGATAATTGTGGATTTTTTCTCCTTTAAAGTCTCAAGAAGTTCTTGCAGCTCTGATACACGTTTCCCTTTTTTGCGATTGGGAAAACCTGCAAAGATAAAAGAGTCAGTCGGAAGCCCAGATACACTTAAACCCGCGATTGCTGCGCAAGGTCCTGGTATTGGAATAACCCTAAAACCAGCATCAATTACCCCCTTTACAACTCTATATCCAGGATCAGATATAAGAGGCGTTCCAGCATCAGATACCAATGCTATATCAGCTCCTGCAGATAGTTTCTCAACAAGAATATCTATTCTGGACTCTTCATTATGTTCATGGCAGGAGATAAGAGGTGTGGTAATTTGGTAGTGGGAGAGAAGTTTTGCCGTATGTCTTGTATCTTCGGCAGCAATCAGATTGACCTGCCTAAGAATATTTACAGCTCTAAAGGTAATATCTTCAAGATTGCCAATAGGAGTTGCAACAACATAAAGGGTCTTACCAGTTGAAGAGATATCTGAGGAGTCAGAATTATATACATTGTGGATATTTACATCGATATTTGACTTTTGTTTGTCTAAGATTGAGTGGTTACCCATAGTTATCCTCAGACTCCTTGAAAGGCATCTTTTATTATATTCATCTGATAATTCCCATTTTGAAGAAGAATTGTCATTACATCAAAACGAATTTTTTTATCCACAATATTGTGTTCTCTTAAATAATGGAGAGCTGCGTAGATTATTTTTTTCTGTTTGGAGAGCAAGACAGCTTCAGCAGGCAGACCATAGCGGGTAGAATTTCTCGCTTTTACTTCAATAAAAACCAAAGTATCCTGATCTAAAATCTCTTGATCACAGGTACTATTATCAGATTGTTGCACAAATAAATTAGGTAGAGTTAAAACAGATTTATCTAAAGCAATAATATCAATCTCTGCCCATCTTGTTCTGTAGTTTCTTTCAAGTATTTTGTAGCCTTGGCTTTCAAGAAAGATAGAAGCAGACTCTTCAGCTTTTTGTCCGAACCTCATAAAAGCTAAAAGCACCCTTTAAATGTCTTTCTGTGAACAGGTGATGGTCCATAAATTTCTATAGCCTCTTTATGAGCTTTTGTAGGGTATCCTTTGTGGCTGTTAAACCCATAACAAGGATATTTAAGATGAAGCTCTTGCATGATCCTGTCTCTTGTAACCTTAGCAATAACTGATGCAGCAGCAATTGATACTGAATAGGAGTCCCCACGAACAATCGTTTCTTGAGGTATTGTCTTGATATCAATTGGAAATATACCATCGATAAGCAGATAATCAGGAGAGATTTTATTATTGGAGAGTGAAAGATTAGTAACAGCCCTTTTCATTGAAAGAAGAGAGGCTTGTAAAATGTTGATATTCTCTATCTCTTCAGGAGTTGCAATTGCAGTTGCTACAGCAAGAGCCTTCTCCATAATAATAGAGTAAAATTTCTCCCTTTTCAAAGGAGTTAATTTTTTTGAATCAGTAAGACCATCACATAAAAAAGTACGTGGAAGGATAACAGCAGCCGAAACAACAGGGCCAGCAAGGGGTCCCCTGCCAGCCTCATCTATACCTGCTATATACTGATATCCTTTTGATGCAGCCCTATCTTCAAATGACCACATAGGGTATATCATATTGATTACCAAACTTTGTACATAATCAGACAGTTCTAATAATTATACGTGAAGTTGCTCTTTAATTCTTGCAGCTTTACCACGAAGGTCTCTAAGATAATATATTCTTGATCTGCGAACTCTCCCTTTAGAGATAACTTCAATTTTATCAATTGCAGGAGAGTTCATAGGAAAAATTCTCTCAACGCCAACACCGCCAGAAATTTTTCTTACTGTAAATCTGCTGCTTGAAAGACCTTTGCTTCTTTTTATCACAACTCCTTGAAAAGCCTGAATTCGCTCTTTTTCCCCTTCACTAATTTTAACATGAACCTTAACTGTATCTCCTGCTCTAAAATCTGGCAGATCAAGACGCATCTGCTCTAATTCTAATTGCTTAATTATATCCATTCTATTTTACCTCCATAAAATCTATTGTTGTTATTCTTTTGTCTTCTATATTTAATATTAATTTACAATTAATTTATTATTTTTGTATATTTGTACATATTCTATCTAAAATAATAGATACTGCAGAGCGGACAGACAGATGATTATATCCTGTTATACCATAAATAGGATCGAGCATAAAATCACAATTTTGGATAAACTGCTCAGACATGCCCCATGCTGTTCCAAATGCAATCAGGTATGATTCACTACTGTCAAGTTTTTGGGCAAAGTCTGATGTTGTAATAGTATTTTGATTCATATTTTTATGTTTTATCGCACTTGTAGCAATAGTTACAACACGCTCTCTTCTTTCTGACTCTATCTCCATTAGAGCATCTTGAAATGTCGATACTATCCGTATTAACTCCAATGCTCTCTTTCTGAATGGATTTAGCTCTCCGCCAACTCCATCCGTCCAGTGTTGAATGACCTCATGGGCAAGAACCTGTTGATCCATAAGAGGAGTTACGACATAAAATCCACGTACTCCAAAGGTCATTGATGCTCTTGCAATATCGTGCATGTCAATAGTGGTAAGAGCCGACGCAATAGTTGACCCTTTTTTATCAGATACTGGATAGTGCACAAGGGCAACATATAAATTATCAATCTCTCTCTCTTTCAATCTATAATCTGCCTTATATTAACTATTTTAACTTTAACACTTTGAAACATCTAAGCTCATTTATGTTAGCTGTTTTTTTGTTTTTACAAAAAGATTTAATCTATAAGCCTGCTAACTCTGTCACACCACTCCTTAAGTTCACTATGCCACTGCTTTAAAATCTCTTTTTCCACATTAGAACAACTATTATCTTCAAATAGATCTGGGCGTTTTAAAAATGTCCGTTTAAGCGATGATACCCTTCTCCAATCCTCAATTTTTTTATGATTGCCGGAAAGTAGAACATCAGGAACATTCAACCCCTCAAAGATAGGTGGTCTTGTATATTGGGCATGTTCAAGCCTACCATTTCTAAATGAATCCATCTGAGCAGACTCGTCCCCCCCAAGAACTCCTGGAATAAGCCTTATCACTGTATCAATGATGACCATAGCAGCAAGCTCTCCACCAGTCATCACATAGTCACCAATTGATATCTCTTCATCTACAAATTGGTTTATAACTCTTTCATCAATACCTTCATACCTACCACAAACAAAAATTAGCCCCTGCATTGCAGAGGCTAATTTACAAGCTAATTGCTGATCAAAAGGAGTTCCTTGTGGGGACATAAGAACAACTTTTGACTCTGGAAATGCTCTTTTGGCTTCTCTAATGGCAGCAGCAATAGGTGCTGGCTGCATAACCATACCACAGCCCCCGCCATAAGGTCTGTCATCAACGCTGTTGTGTCTATTAAAGGCAAAATCTCTGATATTTATGGTATTGGCTGAAAAGATATTATTTGCTATAGCACGTCCAACCATTCCATGAACAAAAAACGACTCTATTAACTCAGGAAAGAGTGTTAAAACTGTAAAATTAATTTTGCCACTCACTCTATTAAACCTTCTGGTAGCTCAACAGTCATCGTACGGTTATTAAGATCAACTGATAAAATAATCCACGACAAAGCAGGAACAAGTATCTCCCTATTTTGAGATTTTCCGTTTTTTATAATTCTATTGCTTGATTGCACTACAAAAACGTCATTGCTCCCAGTAGGTATGATATGATCAAGTACACCAAGATATCCCAATTTTACATCTACAACTTCAAGCCCTTTAAGGTCATTCCAGTAATAGGTATCATCTTCAAGATGAGGCAGCTCATCTTTGGGTACTGCAATTGTTTTTCCAACAAGAGTTTCAGCGATATTACGGTCTATTCCATCAAATAGGGCAATGATACCTTTTTTATGTGGAACTGCTTTTACCAGCTTGTAACACTCTCCATCTTTGTTATTTAAAAAAAAAGAGCGTCCGGCTATAAAAATATCAGAAGACTCTGCAAAAGAACGTATTTTTACATAACCCTTTATACCATGAATACCAATAATTTCTCCAATTGTTATAAAGTCAGCTTGTTTATTGTCTTCTCTTTTAATATCCTGAAGTCTCTTTTTTGCTTTATTTGTCTGCACTATTAAATTTATTACTCTACGATCTCCAGAACGGTACGTTTTTTCAGTTTTGCAGATGCAGCGCTGAGAATTGTTCTCATAGCTCGGGCTGATCTGCCCTGTTTTCCGATTACCTTTCCCAGATCCTCTTTTGCCACCTTAAGCTCCAGTACAGAAGTTTTACTTCCCTCAACTTCTGAAACCTCTACCTCATCAGGATTGTCAACCAGTGCCTTTGCAATGTATTCAATCAGCTCTTTCATAGATCCATCTCCTTAATATTGGGGGGTTGAGAATATGGGGCACACACAAACTTTCACTTAAAAGCAATCAGGCTGGATTAGAAGTAATACCCTCTTTTTTTAGAATGCTCTTTACTGTAGTTGTAGGTTTTGCTCCTACACCAAGCCAGTATTTAATTCTCTCGTCTTTTAAAGTTATTGCAGCAGGATCGACCATTGGATTATAAGTACCAAGTGTTTCGAGAAATCTTCCATCTCTTGGTGATTCACTATCTGCGGCTACAATTCTGTAAAATGGTCTTTTTTTAGCTCCACCTCTTGCCAATCTTATTCTTACTGACATACTTTCTTTCTCTCCTTAAAATGGGAGCATGTTCTTTAAAGAACGAAGCCCGCCCTTATTAAATTTTTTTACGACTTTCATGGTTTGAGTATAACTTTTGAGAAGTTTATTCACATCTTGAACTGTAGTTCCACTTCCCATAGCAATTCTTTTTTTTCTACTGCTCTTTATAATATTGTGATCACGTCTCTCTTCCAAAGTCATGGAACGAATAATAGCCTCAATTCTAACAAACTCTCTATCATCAATGTTCATCTCATTAAGCTGTTTTTTATTAACACCGGGAAGCATTCCAATCAACTCTTTAAGAGAACCCATTTTTCTTACAGAGGCTATCTGCTCCATAAAATCTTCAAGGGTAAATTGGTTTTTCTTAAGTTTCTTCTCAAGCTCTTCAGCTTTTTTTAAATCAACTGCCTCCTGGGCTTTTTCAATAAATGAGAGAGTATCTCCCATGCCCAAAATTCTGGAAGCCATTCTGTCAGGGTGAAAAGGTTCTAAAGCAGTTGTTTTTTCTCCAACACCAATAAATTTAAGCGGCTTGCCTATAACGGCTTTAATGGAGAGAGCTGCACCACCTCTTGCATCTCCATCCATTTTTGTGAGAATAACTCCATCAATATCTAAAAGAGCATCAAAAGATTGAGCAATATTGACAGCATCCTGCCCTGTCATAGCATCAGCTACCAAAAGAATTTCTGATGGCTTAACCCTTTTTTTGATAAACTCAAGCTCTGCCATAAGTTCATCATCAACGTGCAGCCTGCCTGCTGTATCAAAAATAAGCGTATCACAACCTTTAGATATGGATGCCTTAATAGAGTCACTACAGATATCAACGGGCTTCATATTAGTTGTTGATGGAAATACCGGAACATCTAATTGACTTCCAAGTTTTTGTAACTGCTCAATAGCTGCTGGACGATAGACATCAACAGGTACAAGGTAGGGTTTTCTTCCGTTTTTTCTCAGAAAAAGAGCAAGTTTGCCAGCAGTTGTTGTTTTGCCGGAACCTTGCAAGCCCACAAGCATAATCGAGCCATAACTTCCCTTGTCAAAATCAAGACCTTGATGAGTATCTCCCATCATACTGGTAAACTCGTCATAGACAATCTTGATGATCTGCTGACCAGGAGTTAAGCTATCCATCACCTCCTGACCCAGTGCCCGCTCTTTTATATCTGATATAACATTTTTTGCAACCTTGTAATTGACATCAGCCTCAAGAAGTGCGAGTCTTACCTGCTTAAGACCCTCTTCTATATTTTTCTCTGTTAGGACACCATGCCCTTTGAGTTTTTTAAAGACTGAATTAAGTTTATCACTAAGGCTGTCAAACATATAACTACATTAAACCTCTAAGATTATTTATAACATTATCTAAATCTAAGATTAAAAAATCCCTGAATTTAATATTTATTGCCATACAAGTCAAGAAAAATTCCCGTCAAATCAGCAATTCTAATTATCAATAGAAGGTAATTTCTCCTTGACCGGTTTAATGGCATTGTTTATGTTGCCAAACATAAGTATATTACTATTGATCTAAATATAGTATTGACCGGAGGTGACATAGCACATGAAAAATTTTGAACGTTATATCCGCAATCTTAATACGTTAAACAAGGAAGAGCAGTCGGTACTTGGTAATTCAAGAGTCTGTATTGCAGGTTTAGGAGGGCTTGGAGGCTGTGTAACTGAAATGGTTGCCAGAGTTGGCGTGGGGTATCTCTATCTTGTTGATGGAGATCTCTTTACAACAAGTAACCTTAACAGGCAACTTCTATGCACCGAATCAAATATCAGAACTTATAAGGCAGATGCAGCGGCTCAAAGAGTGAGGCAGATCAACTCTACTGTTCATGTTAGAAGTTTTAAGAGGTTTTTGACATCTAAAAATTGTAAAGAGATATTTGATGAGGTTGACGTTGTGGTTGACTGTCTTGATTCGATTGATGACAGGTTTATGATTCAGGAAGCTGCCTGTAAATCTTCGGTCCCGTTAGTTTCAGGTGCAATTGCTGGAACATCTGGTCAAGTAACAACTATTTTCCCTCAAGATAAAGGTTTTGAGCTTATTTATGGCAGGCATTACGAAAGAAACCTCAAAGGTATTGAGACCAGAGTTGGTAATCTCTCATTTTGTGCAATGTTTGTTGCGTCAGTTCAAGCAGCAGAGGTTGTTAAACTTCTTATAAATAGAGGTGAGCTTTTGAGAAATAAACTTTTTATTGCTGATCTTCTCTCTAATGCTTACGAAGTTATGGAGCTAAAATAGTTATGTATGAACAGGCAGCTCAATTAATAAAACAATCGAATCGCACAGTGGCATTTACTGGTGCTGGCATATCAGTTGAAAGCGGGATACCTCCATTTCGTGGCGAGAATGGACTATGGAATAGATATGATCCTGCTACATTTGAGATAAACTATTTTCTAAAAAATATCAAATCCTCATGGGAGGTTATGCGAGATATTTTTTATGATCTCTTTGGTCAAGTTAAACCAAACTATGCCCATATCGCTCTTGCAGAGCTTGAGAACAAAAACTTGCTTCACGCCATAATTACCCAAAATGTTGATAATCTCCATACAGATGCTGGTAGCAAAAACGTATATGAATTTCATGGCTCTTTAAAAAAACTCTCCTGTATGAGTTGTGGCAATTCAATTGAAGTAACAATGGTGAATTTAACCACTCTTCCCCCGCAATGCAGTAAGTGCCGTGGTATTTTAAAGCCTAATGCTGTGTTTTTTGGTGAATCAATACCTAAGGATGCTTATACAAAATCGTTCCATGAAGCAGATAAAGCAGAACTTTTTATATTAGTAGGTACAACTGGAGAGGTTGCACCAGCAAATATGATTCCACGAATTGCAAAGGAAAGAGGGGCAAAAATAATAGAGATCAATATTGCAAAATCATCATACACAGATTCTGTAACTGATATTTTCCTTCAAGGTAAAGCAACTGAAGTGATGGAAAACTTAATGACAACAATCAATAAATAGAGGAGTTAAAAAAACAATGGTTCAAGATTGCCTTTTCTGCAAAATAGTAAATCGTCAAATTCCATCTGAATTTCTTTATGAAGATGATAGCTGTGTTGTAATAAAGGATATTAATCCACATGCACCAGTCCATCTGTTGATTTTACCCAAAAGGCACATAAGAAGTATCAATGATCTGCAAGAGCAAGATGTTGAACTTATGGGTAAATTATTTCTTGTTGCAAAACTTATGGCAAAGGAGCAGGGTATAAACGAATCTGGTTACAAGGTAGGGTTCAATGTTGAGAAAGGTGGAGGACAGGTTATCTTCCATCTGCATCTGCATCTGCTTGGTGGGTGGGATAAAAAGTGATTTGATATAAAAACAGATTTAACCTCTCTCTGTTATTGGGGAGGGGTTAAGGCAGGGGTGATAACAATTATGACCATAGTAACCCAACAGCCTGAACCTGGCAGAACAATGGTTATGTTCTGCGGAGATACCATAACCTTTAGATTGACCCTGTCTGAGCCTTTGGAGGGTAATGCGTGGATACGGACAGACCTTGGAAATGTATCTATCTCAAGAAGAGAGATTATCGATAGAGTTGACAAAGATGAGATAAGACTTAATGAGGCTTGGCATGATATAAAAATGAGTAAAGAAGAACTCTTATTTTCTCACTCTCACAATCTGCCATCCAACTCAATCACATTTTCAATCACCCTTCCTCTTGTTGAACCCGGGCATTTTTACGCAAAATGTTTTTTTCTTGAAAGTGGAAAATCGACACCTCTTTGGTCAGATGGCGAAAACTGCACTATCAATGTTGATTCTGCTGGTTCATGCTCTTCTAATATCATCTATAACGCTTTTGTAAGACAGTTTGGTCAGACAAAATGGGCTGCCACCAACATTACAAGTTGTGATGATAATAATAAGAATGAAGAGAATATCGCCATTATCAAGATGTTAGATTCTCAAGGATATACAGTAATTCCTCCTTCTGGAAAATTTAGAGATTTAATTAAAGAGGTCGATTTTATCTTTACAGAGCTTGGTTGCAGAATTTTACATCTGCTGCCAGTTCATCCTACCCCAACAACTTATGGACGTATGGGGCGATATGGCAGCCCCTATGCAGCTTTAAACTTCACAGAAGTCGATCCAGCCCTTGCCGAATTTGATCCATCTGCAACACCTCTTGAGCAGTTTATGGAGCTTGCGGACGCAGTCCACTTTCATTGTGGATACCTAATTCTTGATATTGCAATCAACCACACAGGCTGGGCATCTTCAATCCACGAACGCCATCCTGAATGGTTAGCACGCCTTGAAGATGGCACAATTGAAGTTCCCGGAGCGTGGGGTGTAAGATGGGAAGATTTAACTCGTCTTGACTACTCTAAAAAAGAGCTTTGGCAATATATGGCTGATATGTTTCTTCTCTGGTGCAGAAGAAGAGTTGATGGCTTTAGGTGTGATGCAGGATATATGATTCCTGTGCAAGCATGGGAGTATATTATTGCAAGAGTAAGACAAGAGTATCCGGACACAATTTTCTTTTTAGAAGGCCTTGGAGGAGGAGTTGATGCAACATTAAATCTTCTTAATTTGGCAAATATGAACTGGGCATATTCCGAACTTTTTCAAAACTACGATCGTAATCAGATTGAAAACTACATTCCACACGCCTTTGATATCTCTAAAAAATATGGATTAATGGTGCACTTTGCAGAGACTCACGATAATTCAAGACTTGCTGCAGTATCTTATACATACTCAAAGATGAGAACGTCAATATGTGCACTATTTTCAGTGTGTGGAAGTTTCGGATTCGCTGCTGGTGTTGAATGGTTTGCAAAAGAGAAGATAAATGTGCATGAGTCACCATCTTTAAATTGGGGAGCAAGAGATAACCAAATAGAGCATATCAGCAAATTAAGCAAGATTTTAAGAGAGCATCCAACTTTTACACAAAACACGGAGTTAAAGCTTATTCATATTGAACCGCCCGGTTGGGTTCATAACTGTATTGCACTTCTGAGGTATCATAAATCTACTAAAAGCAAACTTCTTATTCTTGCCAATTTAGATTTTGAAAATCCTCAAACAGTTTTTTGGCATCATAAAGATTGTGAAACTGATTTAAACAAATTTTTCGATCTTCTTACAGATAGAGAGGTAGAAATTCATCTAAATCAAGATAATGGTTTTTTAAAATTAATGCCAGCGGAGGTATTAGTCCTTGAATTGAATAGAAAATATGACAAAGATAAGCATAACTTCCTAACCAATAGCTGTCAAACACTTTGTAAGATGCCTATAAATGTTCTGGTTCAAAAATTTAAGACTAAGGTACTAAAGATATTTTCTATATTTAGAGGTTATAAGGATATAAATAGTTGGAATAATTTAAATTGTAGCAAAATAGATAGCACGCAATTTAATATAATAGAGGCTGCAGAACAGCTATTTAAAAATCCAGTTGAATTTTGTCGTTCATGCAATCTTGAAACTAAAGAGAGTCGTGCTGTTCTCTGGCAGTGGGGAAAAGATAACAAAAGAGTCGTAATGATACCTCCTCGATTTTGTCTTGTAGTAATAGCACCTGCATACTTTAGAGCAGACATAAGAGTAACTAAATCTAACTCAAACAGCACCAGTTTAACAAAAATAGGTTCGCACCAAGATATAACAGTTGCCTATGAAGAGTCTCTTCCTATGGAAAGTGGCGATTTTTTCGCTATTTTCATGCCAATTGTGCCAGACAATATAGAAAGCGAGTTAGAATATACATTAAGCGTAAGAGTTTTTAGGGATAACAAAGCACAAGAATCAAAATCTTCCATTATATATCTTGCTAAACCTAATGCTCTTACTACCGCTATTTCATTTAATTCAACTTTTACAAGACAGGAGATTATGCAAGATACCTCTTTAAAGCTCTTAGGGTTTAACCGAAAAGGTGCAATGATGAGGGCTTGTGCATGGTGGGGAAGATTAGAGAGCAAATATGATGCTCTGCTTGCAGCCAATATTAACCCTGATCTCCCTGAAAATAGATGGATACTTCTTACCAGATACAGGATATGGGCAATATATCAAGGATATTCAAGAGAGCTGACACTTGACTGTTTAGAAAGATTTACATTCTCCTATAACGATAACTCCTTAACAGACACAAAAAATAATGAAAACAGAAGTTCTGGTAAATGGCTTTTTAATGTTCCAACAAGTGAGGGAAGTTATTTTCAAATTGAGATAACTCTTGAGATGGAGCCTTATATAAACTGTACAGTTATGAAAATCTACAGACCTTCTATAGAGTCAACTATTACAAAACCGATCTCTTTGATTAACCAAAACCCTAAAGGGCAGGTACTTGCAGAAGATAAAAAAGTTGAGATAGTAATTAGACCTGATATTGAGTCTCGCTCTTTTCACGAGACCGTTAAGGCGTGGACAGGTCCTGAGCACCAATGGAGAGCAGCAGTTCAAAGCGATAGTAGTGGATTTATATTTAATCCAGATAGTTATTCTGCAACGTTTGACAGATCGCTTTATTCATCTTTTAACAACACCTCATCTATTAATAGACGATCTCTTGAGGTTAAAATCTCATCGGGTAGATTTGTATATGAACCACAGTGGCAGTATATGGTATATCATCAGATTGAGGCAGAACGGGGACTTGATCCATATTCTGATCTTTTTAGCCCTGGATATTTTTCAACTAAAATTAAAGGTAATGATACTGTTGTGATAATAGCATCAACTCCACCATTTTATAACCATCTAAACCAAACAATAGAGGCTTTGCCATCAAAATTTAACTTCACTGACGCAATTAGAAAGAGTCTTGATGCTTTTATAGTTGAGCGAGGTAACTACAAAAGCGTAATTGCAGGATACCCATGGTTTTTAGATTGGGGAAGGGATAGTCTTATCTTTTGCCGTGCCCTTATTCAGGCTGGGCGATTTGCCGATGCAAAGGATATTTTGAGGCTCTTTGGCAGCTTTGAGTATGATGGAACTTTGCCAAATATGATCTGCGGAAATAATGCTGCTAACAGAGAGACATCAGACGCACCCTTATGGTTCTTTGCAGCATGCAGAGAGCTTGCTGAAAAAGATAGCTATAATTTTTTGGATGAACAGATAGATTGTGCAGGTGCAGATAGCCTATTATCAAACAGTTGCGATTTATCGACAAAAAGCCGAACATTTCGCGAAGTGCTAATATCAATGGCAAATTCGTTTATTAAAGGCACTTACACAGGAATAGGAGTTGATCCTGAAACTGCCCTTTTTTATAGTCCTTCACACTTTACATGGATGGACACAAACTTTCCAGCAGGCTCTCCAAGGCAAGGTTATCCTGTTGAGATTCAGGCATTATGGTATTATGCTCTTGTTTTTCTTGGTAAAATTGACAATACAGAACAACTAAAGATTGAGAACTACAATACCCAACTACAATCTTTCAAAATATTATCAGAGGATACTTGGGGGCAAATAGACCAAAAGGTTAATTGGAGAGATATTGCCCTTAAGGTTAAAAAAAATACGATTAAGCTATTTTATAGGGAAAAAGATGGGTTTTTCTCAGATTGTATTCACTGCAATACCAGAACAAGTGCCATAAATGGGGTTGCTGATGATGCTTTAAGACCAAATCAGCTTTTTTTAATTACTTTGGGTCTTTTAGAGGATGGAAAAGATGATGAGCGATTAAAGGGTATAGAGTATGAAAATATATCTGATAAGCAAATTAACATAAACGAGTTAATCTCTATAAATGAAAAGATGTGTATAAAAACCCTTGAGTCATGTATGGAGCTTCTTGTTCCCGGAGCCATAAGAAGTCTTGCAGACAGGGATATATCTTATCCTCTTTATATATATAGCAACCATACAGGAGGAGCAGATAACAATTACAATAGTTGTGAATCAAGAACTCTGTTAAGTAATCCATATCACCCATATTCAGGTAGATATGAAGGAGATGAAGATACTAAAAGAAAACCAGCATATCATAATGGAACTGCATGGACGTGGCAGTTTCCGATCTTTTGTGAGGCATGGGCAGAAGTTTTTGGTCGAGACAATGGTTCTGAATTAAAAATTGAAACAGATAGAAAGATAAATAGCAAAACATCTATTGAAACTGCACGTTCATGGCTTTCAAGCTCTTTGAGATTGCTTAGAAAAGGTTGTGTAGGATATATTCCTGAAATTTTAGATGGAGATGCTCCGCACACTTCAAGAGGTTGTGATGCTCAGGCATGGGGTTCAAGCGAGCTTGTAAGAGTGTGGCTAAAACTTGAAAAAGATAGATAACTTATATCTTAATTTTTATATCAGGAAACGATTAGTTTTGCTTCCTGCTACTAACAAAGAAAAAGCTGGGGGAAGGGTTAACATAGGAGGATTTTATGCCTAATACTAAATCTAAGCCAAGGGTTTTGATTGTGACGCCAGAAGTGACGTATCTTCCTGAAGGTATGGGAAATATGTCAAATTTTTGTGCAAAGGCAGGAGGGCTTGCTGATGTCTCTGCTGCACTTATAAGCTCTCTTTTTGACCTTGGAGGAGATGTCCATGTTGCTCTGCCAGATTATCGCTCTCTATTTGATGGCTATCTTCCAAAACTATTTAACAAGGAGCTAAAAAGGATAAAAGAGAGGATTGAGGCAGAGAGAATCCACCTTGCAGAAGATAGAGTTTTTTATTATTTAACCCATGTCTATTCTAACTATTTTGAGACAAACTTAAAAGTATCCTTAGCATTTCAGAGGGAAGTTTTAAATCACATAATCCCCCGTGTTAGCCCTGATATTATACACTGCAACGACTGGATGACAGGATTAATTCCAGCAATGGCTCGTCAGCTTGGGATTCCATGCCTCTTTACTATCCACAATATCCACACTGTAACTGCAACTATGGCTGAAATTGAGGATAGAGGAATTGATGCTGCTGCATTCTGGAACCACCTCTACTTTAGAAAACCTCCGCATAACTATGAAGAGAGTCGAGGAGACAATCCTGTTGATTTTCTCACATCAGGAGTATTTGCTGCTCATTATGTAAATACTGTCAGCCCCACATTTTTAAAGGAGATAATTGAAAATCGACATCCATTTGTTGAACCTTGCCTTAGACAAGAGCTTGCCAATAAATGGTATGCTGGTTGTGCTGATGGTGTCCTAAATGCGCCTGATCCTGAGTTCAATCCTGCTATTGACGAGATGATTCGTTATAATTATGGACCAAGAAATCACAGGCAGAAGAAACTTGATAATAAGAGGTATCTTCAAGATATTTTAAATCTTGAGATGAATGACAATGCTCCTATCTTTTTTTGGCCATCACGCCTTGATCCAGTTCAAAAAGGGTGCCACCTTTTAGCAGAAATTCTATTTGAAATTGTCTCTGCTTACTGGGATAACGGTCTTCAAGTGGTTATTGTTGCAAGTGGTGATTATCAGAAATATTTTAAGGAGATATGTAATCTCCACAATATAAAGCATAGAGTTTCGGTAAACGACTTTAATGAGGTGTTATCTCATCAAGCATTTGCAGCATCAGATTTTCTCTTTATGCCTTCAAGTTTTGAACCGTGTGGACTCCCACAGATGACTGGCTGTATTTACGGTACTCTCCCCATTGTCTTTGACACAGGTGGTCTTCACGATACAGTAAATCATCTCGACATTTATCAAAACAGAGGTAATGGTTTTGTTTTTACTGTCCATGATGCATTAGGATTAAGATGGGCAGTTGATCAGGCAATGGAGTTCTATCGTTTTGCTCCTGAGATAAAAGAGGAACAAATTAAACGAATTATGACAGAAGGGGTTCTTCAATTTAACCACACAGCATGTGCTGAAAAATATATAGCTTTATATGAGAAAATGCTTCAAAGACCTTTTATTATATAGCTTAAGCTGGCTGTTACTTATCTTTGAGTGAGCTTTTATGGCAAAGCCATACTCTTAAGGAAACCACCAAAGATAATAAACAGAGATGATATATAGAGGAAATTATATGACAGACCCATTTTTATTGCCATATCTTACAACTATTGAAAGCCGTAATGGTTACATAAAGCAGAGAGAAAAACTTATTACAGATAATGGCAAGGCATCTTTATATGATGTGTCTGATTACCATCTCTTTTTCGGACTTCATCTTTTATCTGATCGGAATATAGGCTGGGTATTTAGAGAGTGGGCACCAAATGCTACTGCCATTTATATTATTGGCACGATGACAGATTGGAAAATTGATGAACGGTTCAGGCTTTTTAGAAGAGATTCCCCATCTGATATAGTACAGTACCAACTGTTCGAGTCTGATAGCGATATTTGGGAACGTACTTTTGAGAAAGATAGCTTTAAACATGGGGATTTATATAAGCTAAAAGTTTTCTGGAATGGAGGAGAAGGAGAGAGAATCCCTACTTGTGCAACAAGAGTTATTCAAGATGCCCACTCTCTTATATTTACCGCACAAGTTTGGAATCCAGAACCAGAATCTGCCTATAGATGGAGATTTAGCCAATTGAGTAGTTGTTCAAAACCGCTATCCCTCTTAGATTCAGACGAGCCTTTACTCATCTATGAAGCTCATGTAGGTATGGCTCAAGAGGAGGAGAAGATTGGAAGTTTTAAGGAGTTTGAAGAGAAAATTTTGCCCCGTATAAAAGATGCTGGTTATAATGCAATACAGTTTATGGCTATTCAGGAGCATCCCTACTACGGTTCTTTTGGTTATCATGTCTCTAATTTTTTTGCACTCTCTTCTCGTTTTGGTACACCTGATGAGTTCAAATCTCTTGTAGATGCTACACATAGAGTTGGAATCAAAGTAATTATTGATATTGTTCACTCCCATGCGGTAAGCAATGAAGTTGAGGGATTGAGCCGGTTTGACGGTACTTTAACCCAATTTTTTCATGACGGTGAACGTGGAGTTCACAGGCTTTGGGGTTCAAGATGTTTTGATTACAGTAAACCTATGGTTGTTAAATTTTTGCTCTCAAACTGTCGTTACTGGATAGAGCAATATCGTGTAGATGGATTTCGTTTTGATGGCATTACAAGTATGCTTTATAAAGATCACGGTATAGGGAGAGCTTTTACATCTTATAAGGACTATTTTGAAGACGAACTCCGTTCCAATAGTACTACAAATAGCATTAATAATAACTATAACAAAGAGTCTCATACTTGTTTAAGCTCTTGCAATAACATAGGAGTTGATCTTGATGCTCTTACATATCTTTATCTTGCTAACCGATTAATCCACTCAATAGTACCTTCTGCCATAACCATTGCAGAAGATGTTAGTGGATACCCTGGACTTGCTGCTCCTCAAGACTCTACTATTATTAAAAATGTTGTTAATGATACTTATGAAGAGAAACTTGATCTCAATAATATCTCCTCTGACTTTAAAAGTGCATCTAAGATATCTGAAAAACAGTTGTCAGGAATAGGGTTTGACTATCGATTTGCAATGGGCATTCCAGATTTTTGGATAAAACTTCTCAAAGAGTATAGAGATGAAGATTGGCAGTTGGGTCAATTGTGGTATGAACTTAATGCAAGACGTGAGGATGAAAAGACCATAAGCTATGCTGAGTGCCATGATCAGGCATTAGTTGGCGATAAAACTTTAATGATGCATCTGATGGGAGGTGAAATCTACTCTTCAATGAGTCTCTATTATGAGACTTTTGCTACTTTCAGAGGTACTGCTTTACATAAGATGATTCGACTTATAACCCTTGCAACTGCTGGAGCTGGATATCTCAACTTTATGGGTAACGAATTTGGTCACCCTGAATGGATAGACTTTCCAGCTAAACATAACAATTGGTCATATCACTTTGCCAGAAGGCAGTGGTCATTATGCGACAATAGAGAACTCTATTTTTCATTGCTTGCACAATTTGATAAAGATATGATTACCCTTGCAAAGAGATATAATTTTATATGTGTAAAAAAAGCCGAGCTTCTTCACATTCATGAGGATAATAAAGTTGTCGCGTTTCAAAGAGAGAGCAGGTATTGCAAAGATAGAGGGTATTGTAATCTGATATTTGTTTTTAATTTCAATCCACAAATATCTTTTAATGATTACTTGATAGATGCACCTGCAGGCAAATATAAAGAGATTATGAATAGTGATGATATAAAATATGGAGGAAAGGGGCGTCTTGTCTCGGGACAGATTCATTTTACACATTTTATATGCGATGAATTTGTGGGCAATAAAAACTATTTAAGTCTCTATCTTCCAACAAGAAGCGCTATAGTTTTACTCTTGAGCTAATTAGCCATATACGAAAATGTTTTGCAATTATTCAATAGAAAGATGGGAAAATTATGAGAGGAGTATTAAAGTTGACAGTAAAGATAAATTATGGCTTTATTATGCCTCTTGGAAATAACAAATCTATTTTTATAGATTTGTTAATATAGTTAAGTTTATAGTTGTCAACAACAAGATATAAATATCTATTAAGCAGTAAAAACAGAATCTTAGATAATATTTTTACTATATTCAGCAGGAAGGCATGGCTTATAAAGTATTAGCTCTTAAATATAGACCTCAAAATTTCCAAGATGTTATCGGTCAGGAGCATGTTACTAAAACCCTCTCCAATGCTATATCATCAAATCGAGTTGCACATGCAATACTGCTTACCGGTCCACGAGGTACGGGAAAGACAACCATTGCCAGAATAATGGCAAAGGCAATGAACTGCGAGCAAGGACCTACACCTAATCCCTGCAATATCTGTAAATCCTGCAAGAGTATAACAGCCAGTAACTCTGCTGATGTGTTTGAAATTGACGGTGCTTCTAACAACAGCGTGGATCAGATAAGAGAGCTGCGTGCTAATGTTTCTTATATGCCAACCTCATCAAGGTTTAAAATTTATATAATTGATGAGGTTCACATGTTGAGCACAGCGGCGTTTAATGCACTTTTAAAGACTTTAGAAGAGCCACCTGACCATGTGATGTTTATCTTTGCAACCACAGAATCTCATAAAATCCCCATTACAATTTTATCAAGATGCCAGCGTCATGACTTAGGACGGTTAAAACTAACGCAAATATCTGAACATCTCCATAAACTATGCACGCAAGAGAGCTTTATAATCTCGAA
>CAYRLG010000040.1:0-30073 GCA_964425195.1 uncultured Desulfobacterales bacterium | reverse complement strand
AGGATATTGAAGAGCTTGATGAAGATACTGAGTTAGTAGAAGCAGATGATAGCGAGATTGAGGATGTAGAAGATATTGAAGAGCTTGATGAAGATACTGAGTTAGTAGAAGCAGATGATAGTGAAATTGAGGATATAGAGGACATTGAAGAGCTTGATGATGATATTGAAATAATTGATGCGGAAGATGATGAGATCGAAGATGTAGAAGATATTGAAGAGGTTGAGATTGATGATAGTCAAGATATTTTAATGGACGATAAGGAGCTTGAAGAGTTTAAGGAGTTCCAAAAAAGCAAAGAACTTGCAACTCATTTTGACAACCTTCTTGCTGATTCTGATAAAAAATATAACATCTATGTTGTTGTGCCTGCCGGTATTTACACAGTAGGAAGCACTAAGAAGACAAAAAATAAACTTGAACTACAACAACTTGAGATGCAAAAACTCTATATTGCAAAATATCCTGTAACCAACTCGCTTTTTGAAATCTTTATTCAGGAGACAGGCTATATTACAACAGCAGAAAAGAAGGGTTATGGAACAGTTTTTTATGGGAGATTCAGAAAAGATATAAAAGTCTCTGCATGGAGACAAGGAGTACAAAATGCTGATGTAAAAGGAGCTTGCTGGTATCAACCAGAAGGAACTGGAAGCTCTTTGCACAACAAAAGAAATCATCCAGTTGTTCAAATAAGTGTTGATGATGCTTGGGCATTTGCATCTTGGATAGGCAGAAGATTACCAACTGAAGCTGAATGGGAAGCAGCTGCAAGAACTGATATGAGTTTTAAATATCCTTGGGGAAATGAGTGGCAAGATAATAGCTGTAATATTGAAAAAAGCTCAATTTCTGATACAACTCCTGTAGATAAATATGAAAAATATAGTAATATTTTCAATATTACAGATATGCTTGGCAATGTTATGGAGTGGACATCTGGCATTATCAGAAACCCTTTTTTAGGCAGTAGCGAAGTTATATTACCCGAAAATGGCGATCTTGTGATAAACAAAAATTCTGACGATAAAGATAGATTTTATGTTGCTAAAGGTTGCGGATGGACAGCAAAGGATAATATAAGTATTGGGGAGCGAGCTCTTTTCAAGGCTAAATATACATCCAATATAGTTGGATTTAGGTGCGTCTCAGAGTATCTGCTTTAACTTTGGAGATAAAATCTGAGTTTTCAATTTTACTTAGAAATATTTAACAAAACAGACGCTAACAATAATAACAAATTAAAAGTAGAAATAGATATGGATTTTATTTTTCAAGGATTTATAAATGCGATTAAACTTCTCACTGCTGGAGATAGTGATGTCTGGTCAGCTATATTTGCGACTATAAAGGTCTCAACCGGCTCTATGATTCTTAGCATAATTGTAGGTGTTCCATGCGGATTTTGTCTTGGATATTTCAATTTTAAAGGTAAGCGTTCAATTAGGACATTTGTTGATACTTTACTATCTCTTCCAACAGTGTTTGTAGGACTTATGGTATATGCTATGATATCAAGTCAAGGTCCCTTAGGTGAACTTAGGCTTCTTTTTACCCTCACGGGTATTGCCATTGGTCAAACTATTCTTGCATTTCCAGTTGTAACTGCTTTAACTGCCTCAGCAATTGAGGGGGTCGATAAACAGTTAAAATTTACCCTTATCTCACTTGGAGCTGGTAAAAGAGAGCTAATTTTTACAACTCTATGGGAAGTTCGTTTTGCTATTGTTGCAGCAGTTGTAACAGCTTATGGAAGGGTAATGACAGAAGTTGGCATATCTATGATGGTGGGTGGTAATATAAAATGGCATACACGAACTATTACAACTGCAATTGCTCTTGAGACAGGTAAAGGTATGTTTGCTAATGGAATCGCACTTGGTCTTGTGCTTCTTGCTATTGCTTTTGGTGTGAACCTCTCTCTTGCATTTTTGAGAAAAAAATAGATATCTGCAAGATTATTCAATGATTATAATATTATTTACAATGGTTATATATAAATAAAACAATGACTACTATATTTCAACTTCACGATGTTCAACACATTTACAATAACCGTAAAGCTCTTGATATAAAATATTTAACAATTGCAAAGGGTAGTATTACAGGGTTGATGGGTCCAAATGGTAGTGGAAAAAGTACGCTTCTCAAACTTCTTGCCTTCTCTATGAAACCTACAAAAGGAGATATTTTTTTTAATGGCAAAATCGAAGTTCCATTTTCAAAGTTTGTAAGGTTTAATATTACACTACTTACTCAAGAGCCATATCTCCTTAAAAGAACAGTATATGAGAACATAAGTTATGGATTGAAAATCAGACATAAACATGGAATTTCTGGTAACAGAGATAAACAGATAAAGATGAAAATCAGAATTGCTATGAGTCTTGTTGGGCTTGACTTTAATATCTTTGCTGATAGAAAATGGGATGAGCTATCAGGGGGAGAGGCTCAACGAGTAGCAATGGCAGCCCGACTTGTATTAAAGCCAGAAGTGCTTTTATTAGATGAACCAACTGCAAGTGTTGATATAGAAAGTGCAAGTAAGATTAGAGATGCAGCTCTAAAGGCAAGAGATGAATGGGGTACAACTATTGTCGTTGCAAGCCATGATAGAAATTGGCTTGATGAGGTTTGTGACTCCCATATCCATCTTTTAAATGGTGCTATTATAAGTTAATTGCTGACTCTTTTTTTAAAAATATGATAAAGAGATTTAATATTACTTTTTATGACAAAAGTTAAATACAAGGCGTTATAATGAAAGAACTTTTGAAAGTGATGAAGGCAGCGTCAGAACCAGGAAGAGTTAAAATACTTAAAATGTTGGAAAAACGGGTGATGTGTGTCTGTGAAATTCATACGATTCTTGGGATAGCACAATCAACAGCAAGTAAACATCTTAAAATTCTTGAAGATGCAGGACTTGTAAGATCATATAAAGATGGACTGTGGGTTAATTTTACACTGTCAGATGCATCAGGAGTATCGGGCAGGGAGGTGAATCCTTATGCTTCTAACCTTCTTACTAATCTTAAAAATTGGCTTAATGATGATAGTGAAATTTTATCTCTAATGGAACAGCTACCTCAGGTTCAAAGGGAAGTTATCTGTGGAAGAGAGCCATCTTGCAAAAAATAGATATACTGTGGATAATATCTATTGTTAATCAGTGAGTATAAGGATAACACTAACAGATTGATCTACATATTGATAATCCATGTAGCCAATAGCATAGCGATTATTACTAACAACATTGCGCATAGCTATATTGTCCGCAATTACTGGTGGAGGCTGTACTTCACCGCTAAACTGAAGACGTACCCAATAGGCATTTAGACGCTTTAGGGTCATTCCATTTAAAAGGTGAAAAAATTTCTCTCTAAGATACCCATCCAACTCCTGTTCCAGAACCAGAGCTGGTTCTCCGGAAGGAAATGTTCTTCGTCTGCTTAGAAAGATATCAGAGACCTCACGAGCTGTGAGATGTTTTATTGGATTTTGAGGATTAACCACAACTGCAATCTCTTTATTATCATCTCTATTTTCAGCCTGAATATCGGATGGTATCAGACAAATATAAATATACCCTATGATAATAACTAAAATTATTGATAGTTTCAAAACATAAACTCCAAACTAACAGTTCCAAGAGTCATACTGCTGTCATTTTTAAATGTAGTGGTCTTTGAGAACCACAATCCATATCCACAGGAGTTGATGTGGATGCTGTCAAGCTGCAATTTAATCGCAGCTTGAAGATGAAAATCCCATCTAATGCCCAAAGAGAAAGTTTCTTGATCCATACGAGTTGTATTGATCATATACATTGCTTGCTCTTGAAGCTCTGCTGCCTCAATAATTGACCAGTCTTCAATATTATCTCGTATGTCATTGCCAGCACGAGTAGCACTACAGATGAAATATGGAGTAAAGTCTCCAATGCGATATCCCAATGCAGCATATCCCATTGTTCCATGTGATAAAATTTCGGTAGTTGATGTTGACCTTGCAATTTCTGCCTGAGCAATCAATTTACCATCATCATAGGATGCTCCAAACGTGAGATAGGTTATGTCTGTCCCTTTAAATGCTGTATTATCACGTAGATAGCGAGCTTCATTGCTGATATTAGGAAATGGAAAATCAGTTGCCTGTGCAATAGCATCTAAACCTTGATGTAAAGGTATAAAGATATCCATCTCATTTTTTAAGGAGAAACTTGAGTAACCAGTTTTAAGAGTAATATGACCAGATTGACGGCTAAGTGAAGCTATGTACAATCCCTCTGTTTGAGCATCATATTCGCTATCTGCAAGTGCAAATTTAAAGCCCTGTTCACCGCCTTGAAGGCGAATTCTCCAATGACTATCTGCCCCATCAAATCTTAAAGTTGCATCTGCTCCATCTACATGAAAAACTGGAATCCAGCCATAAAATTCAATTGGTGGGCGAACCCATGGATAGGCATATCCAAGATTTCGGGTGTCAGACATCAAAAAAGCATCATAACCCACTCTTCCTGCTCTAAACTCCATCCATGAAGCTGGTCTGTAGGCAAGATAGGCTGATTCTAAGGAGTTATTAAATGTTACGTAACCTTGATCTCTTAGCACACCTTGAACCACAGCATCAAAATTTGGATTGAATCTGTAATGCGCCTGTAAACCCAAACGAGAGTCCATGAATGTGGAGATATTAGTTGTAAATCTGTTTTCAGGACTTTGGCTGACATCCCGGACAGGGTGGATATCGCTTCTATCATGCAAGGTGGTACTAATTGTGCCATAACCACTTACTTTAAGTCCGGAAAGCTCATTTTGTGCATATACATTGCCAATATTTAGATAAGGCAATAGAGCACAGTTGATATCTATTAAGTTAAACACTGTAATAATTGCAGATACGAGAATCAGATATGTTAATCGTTGCATACTCTATACTCAAATCTATGATATTGATTGTTAGAAGAACAATATTACAGCTCTTAAAGTATTCTTAAAGTAAGAAGATATATTGTTTGTGATAATAAGGTGAGAAGTTGATTGAGTTTGCTATAAACTAAAAATAGATAAGGTGCAATCTAAAATTCAATGGTCTATAAAAATTAGTCTGAATTTAGACTCTGCTCCAATTTTATAATTTTGCAAATTCCATTGTATAATATTTGACAACACTCTGCTTCAGTTACACCAACTCTTTTGCTGTTACTTATATCAAAGATTGCTGATTCAACTTCTGTTTTTTCACCCTTTGTACCCCTTATCTGTAATTGAAGTTGCTCTGCAGCATTGTTAAGTAGATTTCTCTGTTTTAATAGATTGGGAAGTTTTATATGAACACTTGCTCTTATTCCAGTTCCAAGATTTGATGGACACGTTGTCAAATATCCTAAATTTGGATGATATGCAAAAGAGATATTTTTTAGACTAAGTCTCTTATCTATAGCTTTAACTCCAAGCATGAGTCTATTAAATACATCTGCAATATTACCTGTTTGAGATATAGATATAACTCTTAAGTGATCCTCTTCATTAACCCAAACCATAAATTTTTTGTCATAAGACTCAAAAATACCTCTACAGTTGGGCCAATCTCTATTTATTCCGGCAGATTCTTGAAATCGATCTCCTTTTTTAAAATATGATTTATCAGAAGAGGAACAGATAATAGATTTTTCTATTGAAGAGTACTCCCCTCTTATTAATGGAGATTCAATACTTTTAAGAGCTTCAACCGTTATGGTTTCCACCAGTTTTCTATCAATTTGCGATATAATCGGAGTAAAAGGAAAACCGTTTAAATTTCTGGCAACACGTATGCGAGTGGAGATAATATATCTATTTTGAGGATCAAGATCAGGTAAATTAATGTCAGGAAATTGTTCTAAACTATCATTAACGAAGATTGGTGTAAAAGATAATTTACTTACAAGGGGGTGGATAGGGGATGGAAGCGATTTAATACCGTGATAGTGTTCGATAATGGGTTTAAATAGATCAAAAAAAAGTTCATAACTTTCAGCATCACCTGCATATATCCCAATTGAGCTATCTGGGTTTTCAATTCCTGATTTTACTGCATCATGTAGTGTAAACCCTGAATTTGTTTTAAGTGGAATTAATTTTTGGTAAATCTCTTTTGTTAAATATTTTTTTGCAAGTGATTTTGCATCATCAGGAAAAAGTGGAAAGGGTAGGGTACTTTTTAAAGAGTTTAGGTGCAATTAATACCACTCCTATATAATCTTTCCCCCGCTTAAATTATTAAAATTAGTAGGAGTTTTACAAAATGCTTTTGAGGCGGGGGAAAATTTTTTTTTTTATGATAATATTATTTTGTAGCTTCTCTTTTTTGGGGAAGAATCAGATTCATAAATACACCTAAAATACCAGCAAGACCTATACCTTGAAGTGTAAACTCGCCAGCTGAAAAGCTCATTCCTCCTATGCCAAAAACTAAAATTAAGGCAACAATAGTGAGGTTTCTTGGTTCTGTTAAATCTTCTCCAGACTTAACAAGTGTATTTAGTCCAATTACCATAATTGCACCAAATAAAAGAAGCATTATTCCACCCATAACAGGGGTTGGGATAGTTTGGAGAAATGCACCAAGTTTTCCAACAAAAGCAAGAATAATTGCAGCAATAGCAGCCCAAGTCATAATTGCTGGGTTAAACACTCGCGTTAAGGCAACAGCTCCAGTTACCTCTGAATAGGTTGTGTTTGGAGGACCTCCTAAAAATGATGCAAAAGATGTAGCAAGCCCATCTCCTAAAAGGGTATTCTCAAGACCCGGATCTTTTACATAATCTTTTCCAGTTACACCTCCTATTGCAAGTACATCTCCAAAGTGTTCAATTGCAGGTGCAATTGCAATGGGTAAAATATAAAAAATAGCTTGAGCGTTCCACTCTGGAAATACAAAATTTGGCATTGCAAACCATGAAGCCTTTGTAACTGTTGAGAAATCTACAATTCCAAATATTAAAGACAAGATATAACCAGTCACAATTCCACATAAAATTGGGATAAGTTTTATAAATCCTCTGCCAAGAATAGAGACGAGCACAGTTGTAGCAAGGGCAGATAGTGAGATTATCATAGCTGTATTTTCGGGGAACAACACACCAGAACCATCACCTGTTCTTCCCATAGCCATGTGAACAGCAACTGGAGATAGTATCAATCCAATTACCATGATAACAGGACCAGTAACTACAGGTGGAAGGACTCTTTTTATAACTCCGCTGCCCTGCCATCTTACAAGAAGACTCAGTATCACATAGACAACACCAGCAGAACATAGACCGCACATTGTAGCTGGAACACCCCAAGTTTTAACTCCGTACATTATAGGGGGGAGAAAGGCAAAAGATGATGCAAGAAATACAGGCACTTTTCCTCTTGTAATTGCTTGAAAAATTAAAGTTCCAGCACCTGCTGTAAAAAGTGCAATATTTGGGTCAAGTCCAGTAAGAAGAGGAACAAGTACCAGTGCTCCAAATGCCACAAAGAGCATCTGGGCACCAAGAAGTGAATCTTTTAGTTTAAAATTGTAATCTGTTGAAGAGTGGTTTGTTTGTGACATCTATTTATTTCCTTAATGTTTATTTAAAAATAAAAAAGGCAATTATTAAATTGCCTTTAAGATTATTTAGTTCCAAAAATTTTGTCTCCAGCATCACCAAGACCGGGGAGTATATATCCAACTTCATTGAGACGCTCATCTATAGCTGCAACATAGATATCAACATCTGGGTGTCTTTCTGTAACTTTAGCGATCCCTTCAGGAGCTGCAACTAAAAAAAGTCCTTTAATATCTTTACAGCCAGACTCTTTAAGCAGATCAATGGTTGCAATCAGAGTTCCTCCGGTTGCAAGCATAGGATCGAGAATAAGGGCTGTTCTCTCATCAATGGAACTTGCTATTTTTACGTAATATTTTACAGGTTCAAGAGTCTCCTCGTTTCTGTAAAATCCTACAACACTTACCTTTGCTGAAGGTATAAGATCGATAACACCATCCATCATGCCAAGACCAGCTCTTAGAATCGGGACAATGGTTATCTTTTTACCCTTTATCCGTTCAACCTCTACACTGCCTGCCCAGCCTTGAATAGTCTGCTTTTCAGTCTCTATATCTTTTGTTGCCTCATAGGTTAAAAGACGTGCAACTTCAGAGGCAAGGTCTCTAAAATCTTTTGTAGATATATCTTTTTCTCTCATCAAACCAAGTTTGTGCTTTATAAGCGGGTGATTTTGAACATAAACAGCCATCCTATACTCTCCTTTTTTAAGGTCAATTTTGGGGGATGAATATATAAAATTTGTATTTCTCACAGGTGTGAGCAAATTCATTAAGGTGAATCTTACTTAAGAGCCTATTTTTTAGGCTAAAGGCACTCCTTCAAGATTTAGTAGATATTTTTTTATCTCAAGTCCGCTTGAAAAACCTGTAAGAGAGCCGTTACTACCAATTACTCTGTGGCACGGGATAATAATAGGGATTGGATTTTTACCAACTGCTCCTCCGACTGCCCTACAACCTTTGGGGTTACCGATCTTTTCTGCTACATATCTGTATGAGACTGTAGTACCAAAAGGGATATCTCCTAATATTCTCCATACATGCTTTTGAAATGAGGTGCCATGAATAGCAAGAGGTATTGAGAAGTTAGTAAGCTCTTTGTTAAAATAGGCTCTAAGTTGTTCTAAGGTCTGTTTAAGAGATATTTTGTCTTCAATCCACTCTTCTTGATGGACGGCTTTTATTCCGTTTATGGGCAAAATAAGTTGTTCAAGTCCATTTTCACCTTGTACAGCAAGAATCTCTCCTAATGGTGTTGGGATATAGCAGTAAGCTTTTATCTCTATCTTATTCATAGTCTATAAGTTTATTGGTAAGTTTATCTGTTATACCCCGCAGCTTTTTTAGGTTTTTAAGCGGGGTAGTTCACTATTTTTTTATCAACTATTCGTATAAAAGTATATTTGGATTTTTTATCTCACTTATGAGGAGGTGTGAGTTAATAGATACTATCAAGCAATAGTAAAAGAGATAGGTAGAACATGAAGTTGACGGCTCTTCTCTTGAGTTGTTCCAACTCGCCAGCCTGTACATGAAAATTTACCATCCAATAGAGTGTTAATACTTTTTGAAATGCCGTTAAGGTTTATAATTGGATGTCTCTCAAAAACGGTTGGTAGTCCATAGGTAAGATTGCAGGCTAAACATTTACCAGGTCGCTGTTTAAGATGGAACTCGAACATGAGCTGATTGTTCTCAGCACCTTTGAACTCAAGAGTAATATCGTAAGCACCTTCGGAAGCATCTCCATAAAGAGCTTCAAAGAAGCTATCAGCTCTATCAGATGGGAATATCTCATTAAGTCTCTCTCTTGTAAAAATATTTGAAACTTCACTTAACGTCATAGCAATTATTTTCTCCAGCTTTAAAGTTGATTTTAAATAGATTTTCCATTATCACAGAAATTGATAATTAGAAAATAAAATTTATGAAAATATTATTTTGGGAGATTTAAATATCAGTATCTCTTTTTTGATTAATGTTATTCAATAATGCATAAATTGCAACTCCTATAACTACACCAGTTCCATCTGCTATCCAATCAAAAATATCTCCAAAACGTGTTGCGGTAAGAGTTGATTGCATAATCTCTATAATAGCTCCATAAATAGTTAGTCCAATAGCTACTCTCTTTAAGTTTTTTGGATATGCAATGCAGCCTGTAAATGCAAGTACAGTAAAAGAGATGGTGTGTTGAGATTTATCCCAAAAGTTAAAGATCTCTGGAATGGAGGTACTTGGAAAGAGTGAAAATATAGTATTAACAGTTATGCCAAAACCAAAGAGTAGGGGCATCAATCGCTTTATAAAAAATAGAATTTGTTTCACGTTATAGCCTTTGAAAGTGTGTTGTGATATTTAATAACCCTAAAAATGTATTATCGAGCAAATTGTACTAAACGACAAGTCTATTTTGCCTATGGTATTATTGTGCATAATATATATTATTCCTCTTTTAGAGGAAACAATGAAATCTCCATTGAGCAATTCGACTATTAAACAGTAGATAGAGGTTAAGATAGAGATATGTCAAAAGCAAAAAGTAATGGAATAGAGATTGAGTATGAAACATTCGGAAAACCATCATCTCCGGCACTCTTATTGGTTGCCGGACTTGGAGTTCAGCTCATCACATGGAACAGTGATTTTTGTCGGGAAATAGCAGATAGTGGCTATTACGTAATAAGATTTGATAATAGAGACATTGGCTTATCTACAAAATATAGTGGAATGAGTATGCAAGATGTTATGAAAAAGATGTTCGCTCTTTTTGTAGGTAAAGAGGAGTCTGTTCCATACTCTATTGATGACATGGCAGATGATACAGCCGGGCTACTTGATTTTTTAAATATCAGCAAAGCTCATATTTGCGGTATGTCAATGGGTGGATTTATTGCACAAACATTTGCCATAAAATATCCAAATCGGGTATTAAGTCTAATATCTATTTATAGCCATACGGGCAAAAACGGTGCATTCAAACCTACAAAAGAGGCTTTTGAGGCAATGATTGCCCCAGCACCTGCTGAACGTAATGGCTATATTGAACACATGATCAAGTTTTTCCAATTGGTCTATGGAAGTGGACTGCCATTTGATGAGGATTTTCACAGAAATATGGCTGCTAAATCTTACGATCGATCTTTTTCTCCTGATGGTATTGCCCGTCAATATCTTGCTATTCTTACACAAAAAGATAGAACTTTAGCTTTAAGTCAGTTAAAAGTTCCATCACTTATTATACATGGAGATGATGACATTCTTGTTCCTCTGACTGGTGGAGAGGCAACAGCAGAAGCTATACCAGATTCTAAGCTAAAGATAATAAAAGGGATGGGTCATGCAATGCCAAATTATAACAGATGGTGGATAGAGATTGGAGAGGCTATATTGAAACATTTAAACGGCGATTAAAACAAACTTGATAACCTCTTCTAATTTAAAAAAAGATTGTGCTCTTTATATTTAACACAATAAGGACTCTATATATTTATGAAATGGATACATGTGAAAGCTATATTTGAATCTGATGATGTTTCATTTGGGGAAGAGATGGTTTCAGATATATTCTTCTCTTTAGGAGTTACTGGCTTAGTGTGTCAAGTACCTCTTGAAGCTCCTCCTGAAGGATTTGGAAGTGATGCTCTGCCTATACCAGACGAGCTATCTGTTTCTGGTTATATTCCAAATAGTGATACCTCGATTGAGATGCTTAAAAAGATAAAACAGAGAGCCAAAGAGCTTGAAAGTTCAGGTATCAAGGTACTAATTGAAACCACTATTGTGGATCAAGAAGATTGGGCAGAATCTTGGAAGAGTTTTTTTCATGTATCTAAAATTACAGATAAAATTGTTGTGAAGCCCGCATGGAGAGAATTTACACCAAGTTTAAATGATATTGTTATTGAACTTGATCCTGGTATGGCTTTTGGAACAGGAACTCACCCAACTACAGCCATGTGCCTCTGGCTTATTGAAAAATACCTTAAATATAAAGATAGGTTTCTTGATGTTGGTACAGGTTCTGGTATTTTGATGATTGCAGCGGCAAAACTTGGGGCATCTTATCTTATTGGCATTGATACTGACGAAGTTGCTGTTCAAGTAGCAACAGAAAACATTATAAAAAATTCGATAAAGACAGAGAGTTTTATTGTTGAGCAAGGTTCCTTAGACAAATACCAATATATCTCTGAGTTTGACTTGGTTGCTGCAAACATTATCGCAGAAGTTTTAATTGAGATAATGGCTGATATTAAAGTTTGCCTTAAAACAGATGGTATTGTGATATTATCGGGTATTATCAAAGAGCGAGAAGAAAAGGTGACCAAATCTCTTAAGTATAATGGATTTATAATTTTAGAGGTTAAATGTGAAGGAGAGTGGCTTGCAATTGTAGCTCAAAAAAAGCCTGTTTGAACGCTCAGAAGTCCCCTAACCAGTTGATTCTGAAAAAGTATCTTAGCAAGCTGCTTAATAATTGTATGTTGTTAATACAACATACAATCAAAATTATAGAGATCCATACCTGTGGTATCTCTATAATTCATAACTACCGTAGATTTATTTTCCAATCATGTTGAGACCCGATTTCTTCCACTCTGCTTAGATTTAAACATTGCCATATCTGCTCGTTTTATAAAAGATGTTATATTTTCATCTCCGTTAAATTGTGCAACTCCCACACTTACAGTTGCAGATGTCTCTTCTCCTTTGGTAGGGAAAAATTTTTTTTCTGCAAACGACTGCCTGATTCTCTCTCCTACAACACACGCTCTTTCAAGATTGGTCTCAGGTAGAATAACTGTAAACTCTTCTCCTCCATACCTATAGGCAGAATCCATACTTCTTAGACACGATTTAATCATTACACCAAGTTCTATAAGCACTTTATCACCCTCAAGATGTCCCCATGTGTCGTTAAAGACTTTAAAGTGGTCTATATCCATGAGCAGAAGTGATAATTCTGCTTTATATCTTGTATGTCTCTCTATCTCGGCACTTAGTTGTTGATAAAAGTATCTTTGATTATATAGCTCAGTGAGTCCATCTGTTATGGCAAGTAGCTCAAGTTTTTTGACAAGCTCCTCATGCTGTCTTTTAAGATTCATCTCCCTAAGTACTCTTTTTATCCTAAGACTCAGCTCTTCAAATCTAAAAGGTTTGAATATAAAATCACTTGCTCCGGCACTAATTGCCTCTTCGTATGAGTGTTCTGCAATATATCCTGTCATTACAATTACCTCAACTGGATAAATATCCTTAATGATTCTTGTCATATCAAGACCATTCATCCCTTGCATTGATATATCTGTCAATACAATGTCTGGCTGAAAAAGTTTTAGCATCTCAAGGGCATCTTCAGCACTCGATGTTGAAAGAGTTGAGTAGCCAGAAATTTTAAGAAACTCTTCTGTTGTTTCTCTGATAGCTTGGTCATCATCAACTATCATAATGGCGTGAGTCATGTATATCCTTATGGGAAGGTAGATTTATTTTATTTATGTTTATTATCCAATATGTTATATTTAACATTTCTGAATTAATAATTTATCAATTTGAATCCATAGTTCAGAATAGAATTAGAGGTTAATGTAAAACTTTATTATAGATGATAATCAATCGTCAATCTTTTGTTTGATAACATTTTTTTTAGATTGCTATTTGAGGTGAATTTGGCTGTAAAAAGAAAAAATATAAGAAATTTCAGTATTATTGCCCATATAGATCATGGAAAATCAACCTTTTCAGATCGGCTAATACAGATTGCAGGAATTGTTTCAGAACGTGATTTTCAGGATCAAATTTTAGATTCAATGGATATTGAGCGTGAGCGTGGAATCACAATAAAGAGCCAGACTGTATCTTTACCTTATAAAGGCGAAGATGGAGAAGATTATCTTCTTAATCTAATTGATACTCCAGGTCATGTTGACTTCTCTTATGAGGTCTCTCGTGCTTTAGCCTCATGTGAAGGGGCGTTTATTCTTGTAGATGCAAGTCAGGGAGTTGAAGCTCAAACTCTTGCAAATATGTATCTTGCGATGGAGCATAACCTTGAGGTAGTACCGGTTATAAACAAAATTGATCTCCCCTCTGCTGATATAGATTGGGCAAAAGATCAGATACGTGAAGACCTTGGACTTGATAGCTCTACAGCTCTTGCAGTTTCTGCAAAAACAGGTGAAGGGATGGAAATGGTTTTTGAAGCAGCAGTTCGGATGATGCCCTCTCCAATTGGTGACTCTTCTGCACCATTGCAGGCTCTTATATTTGATTCTCATTATGACCCTTACCGTGGAACCATCGTACATGTCCGGCTATTTCAGGGAACTGTGAAAAAAGGGGACAAAATAATTTTCATGTCCAACAATTCGGAATACAAAGTTGAGGAGGTCGGTTTTTTCCAAATTATCAGAAATCCTCAGGAGCAGCTTGAAGCAGGTCAGGTTGGATATATTATTGCAGGCATTAAGATGATAAGTGATGTTAAGTGCGGTGATACTGTAACACTTGCATCAATGCCCTGCGATGCTCCTATGGCAGGATTCAGAGAACCAAATCCTGTAGTATTTTCATCCATGTATCCTGTTGCTGCTGATGATTATGAAGCTCTTTCCGAAGCTATGGAGAAACTGAAACTTAACGACGCATCTTTAATATATGAAAAAGATGCCTCAGCAGCACTTGGCTTTGGTTATAGATGTGGCTTTTTAGGTCTTCTCCATCTTGAAGTTGTTCAAGAGCGTCTTGAGAGAGAGTATGATATCTCTCTTATTCTTACATCTCCTTCTGTTCAGTATGAGATAACTCGTCATGATGGTACAATTCAAACTATTGATAATCCTGCTCTATATCCTGATCCAACAGAGATTGCATTAACAAGAGAGCCTTTTATTAATGCAGCAATTATAATTCCTGATAAGTATATGGGTGCTGTAATGCAGCTCTGTTTGGAGCATCGAGGTGTTAGTACAAACTACCAATATCTGACCCGTAACAGAATTGAGATGAAATTTACCCTCCCTTTAGCAGAAGTTGTATATGAATTTTATGATCGCTTAAAGAGTATAACACAAGGGTATGGCTCTTTTGACTATGAAATTGCAGGTTATCAAGATACTGATCTTGTAAAACTCGATTTTTTGGTGAATGGAGAGCGAGTTGATGCTTTATCTCAACTTGTACATCGTGATAAAGCCGTTGCTCGTGCAAGAAATGCCTGTGAGCAGCTAAAAGAGGAGATTCCTCGTCAAATGTTTAAAATAGCTATTCAAGGAGCAATTGGAGGTAAAATTATTGCCCGTGAGACAATATCTGCTTACAGAAAAGATGTCACTGCAAAATGTTATGGCGGAGATATCACAAGAAAGAGAAAACTTTTAGAAAAACAGAAGAAAGGTAAAAAAAGAATGAAAATGGTTGGAAATGTTGAGATTCCACAATCTGCATTTCTTTCTGTACTAAAATCTGGAAAATAAGAGCGTTTTAAACGCTTTGTATATTAGTTGATATAACCAGCTAAATTGTCAAAACTGTGGATAGTATAATAGCATATTTATCTACAGTTTTGATTTTTTAATTTTAGCTCTAATTCCTTACAGACAGCTTGTTGCTGAGTAATCAATTTTTCGTGGAATTTCCTAAAATAGGTAGTTTTAGGAATATTCCTTATGTAATAACTACTTGTAAACATAATGATAAAATATAATAAACTATATAAAGAGACAAAAAAACTTTTTGGTGCACTGTTCGATATAAATCTTTCAGGTGTTCTCATAACTACGCTTCAAGATGGCAGGATTCTTGAAATTAATGATAGTATGTTAAGTATGATAGGTTTCTTAAGAGAAGAGTGTTTGGGTAGGAGTGTTCTTGATATTGGATTGTATCCTAAGATTGAGCTTAGGGAGAAGTACATCAAATGTCTGATTGAACAAAAATCTATCAAAAACTTAAAGATATCCTTTATCAATAGAGCCGGTGAATTGCGTTACGGAGTTTTATCTGCTGAGGTTATTGAGTTTAAAAATCAACCTTGTATTCTCTCTACTATTGTTGATACTACCTCTAAAATGGCTATCATAAACTCTTATGAAGAGCGTTCTAACAAATTTGAAGTACTGTTTCACTCAATATCAGATATGCTTTTTGTAGTTGATTATAATGGCAAGATAGTTTTAACCAACAGAGCTGCAAGCGAAACCTTAGGTTATACAGATGAAGAGTTTAAAAACTTGCATCTTTTAAATATTCACCCTACACAAAGAAAATACGATGTGGTCAATGTTATGGGGCAGGTATTGTCGGGGGAGACCGATGGATGTCAGATTCCTTTATTGAGTGCTACTGGTGATGAAATTGCTGTACAGACCAGACTATTTCTAATTAATTGGCAGGGGAAACATGCTATTTTGGGCATATCAAAAGTTATTAGGGAGTAGTTCACCAATTATCTTTTTTTCTATGGATTTATCATAAATATCGTTGATAGGAACAACAAAAAACAGCTCATTATTACGTACTGCTCTTCTGTAATAACTAACATTTATTCCTATAATGTCTCTTTTTATACTTGTAAATGCCATCTTTAAAGCAGCTTCTGAAAAACGCCACGATGTGTCTGGTCTTAAGTCGTTCATAGCCTCAAGAGAGAAAATTTTTTCTCTCTGCCTCTCAGTTGAGAGTATATGGGAATAGATGCTTTTAAAATAGATACTCTTATCAAATGCTGGTGGCAGAGATACAACCCCGCCCATCTCCCCATAAGGATAATACTCGTTTAAAACAAAGTGGTTAGTATAAAAATATAGATTCCCTCTTTTTATATTAGCTCTTTTTATAGCTTCAAACGTGGCAATTGATGAAAATTTATGATCTGGATGTCGATCAAGGGCGGGGTAGGGTATAACAATAATATCTGGCTCAATTTTGATAAGCAAATTTTCAAGATTTTTCACTAACGAGCTCCAGTTTGCATCTCCTTCAAGAAGATTGACAAGTGGAGAGATATTTTGTTGTCTAAAAATTTCTATATTTGAAACTCCTGTATAAAGAGCCTTTACATTAGATGGATTTATATTAAACATTTCTGCTAAAGTTCCGTCAAAAAATCCAAGATTTAGAATATTTTCAGGTGCTATTCCACCAAGCATAGGGATAGTAATGCTATTCCATGTTCTTAATCTCCCTTTTTTAAGGAAATGTTTTTGTCTGTCGCTATAGATTTCATCATACTGGTATGTACCAGCATCTCCAGCGGTAATTGTAACTATATAAATATTTTTGCTGTTATCTAACGATCTTTTTTGTATATGAGATGATTTTAAATAATCGTGATGGTGTGAGCTACTGTAAAGCCCAAAAGCTGCTATTTCAGCATCATCAGGATGAGGGGCAATAATAAGTATCTTAGAGGTTTTAATATCATCATTTTCAAATAAGATAACCTCTATCGGCTGATCTTTGAATATAACTCTATCTCCTTTAAGCTCTATCTCAATGCTATTGTTTGTAGTTTTATCTGAACAGAGGGATAGTAGGGGCGAGATGTTTATATATCTTATCCCTTTTGCACCATTTTCAAAATATTCAGATATTGCTATCTTTTTTGGTCTATTTACCAATCCACTTTTTAGTTTAAGTTCAAGATTGGCTGTTAAAATAGCTTTAGGCTGAAAAAAGTTGCCCATCACTGTGCTGCTTATGTCAATTTTAAGAAAAACTGAATAATTTGGATCAATTATCGTTGGGAGGGTAAATTTGCCTCCTTTTAACTGTAAATTGACTCTTTTTGCAGATGTCCCACTAAAATCGTAGTTATAATCTAATGCTGTGTTATATGGATAGGCTGACATTCTGGCATTTATTATGTACAAAATAAATGCAGAAATCAGAATAAATATTATAAATAGAGACAGATATAGACTATTTATCTTATTCTTTTTTATGATATTCATAATCACCGCTACTCTAAATCTCTATCCTTTATATTCATACTTTGAGCAATAGTTCTTAAAATAGATAGGGCATTGACAAAGTCGAAGTTATCAATGTGGTTCTCCATCTCTAAAACTTTATCCCTTAAAATTGAGTTGATCATCATCTTTTTAAGTGCTTCAAAAGATGTGAGCGAGTTAGCATCATTAGCCTTAAGGTAGCGAGCAAGTTGAATAATTATCGGTTGAACATGTTCAAGATCGATTGGGAAAGTTTGATACTCATCTCGTTTCTCATCTATATTAACAATTGATTGTATCGCTTGAATAAGAGGATTTATGCTATTATTTAAATTTGTTAGTAATATATTATATCTATCGTCATTTAATATACCATAGCTATTTTGTCGCCCGTCTAACCTATCAGAACTATATTGAGCTATCTCATCTTTATGGCTGGCTATAGCATACTCTAATGTTCGTGCTGCTGTAACTATCTTTCCAGCCGAGAGATTACCTCCAATACCTTTTAATGTATGTGCAACCCTTTCAGCCCTATTAAAGTCGCCTTTATATATTGACTCTTTAACCTCTTCTGATACAGATGCGTAGTTTCTTGCAAAATCAAGAAGCAATTGTCTGTACAGTTTTCTATTGCCATTAAGCCTTTTTAGTGCAGATTTAATATCAATTCCCGGGAGATTTTCTGGTAGATAGATATTTTCTGTAACATTTTCTTTGTATTGATCATCTTCAGCTTTCCTATGATTATCAATTGCTTTAGAATCCACCATATTCTCCTTATTGTCTGCTACTTGTTTATATTGTTCATGGTTAAATTCATTAATAGTTTCAGAGATTCGAGGTTTTATCCACTTTGTTAAGATAGATAGAAGCTCTTCCGGGTCTATAGGCTTTGCAATGTAATCATCCATACCAGATTTAAGACAGAGCTCTTTAGCTCCTTCCATAGCATGTGCAGTCATGGCAACAACTGGAATTTTTCTAAATCTACTATCATTTTTTATAATAGCTGTTGCTTCATAACCTCCCATAATTGGCATCTGTATATCCATAAGAACAAGCTCATAGCATAGCTCTTCTCCTAAAATTTTACTATTATCTTCCAAAACCAATTTATCAATAGCCTCTTTACCATTATTTGCTATATCAACAATAAGACCAAATTCAGTTAAAATTTCTATAGCTACCTGTTGATTAATATGGTTATCCTCAACGACAAGTAATCGTGATCCTTTTATTTGTAGCTCTTTTGTTGTCAACTCTCTTTCCACACCAGCTCTATTTAGTGATGTTGGCAATTTTTTGTTAAATACATTCATAATAGAGTCAAGCATAAGTGAAGGGTTTACAGGTTTTATCAGAAAACCGTTTATTCCAACCTCATGGGCAAGAGTCATAATCTCTTCACGTCCAAATGCTGTAACCATAATTATAAGAGGAGTTGTTTTAAAAGAGAGATTGTTTTTGATTTTTCTTGAAAGCTCAATGCCGTCCATTTCAGGCATCTTCCAATCAACAAGCACAAGTTCATAAGGTGTAGTTGATGATGCTTGTTGCAATTCACTAAGCGCTGCCTGCCCAGAATCGACAGCAAAGGTTTCAAACCCAAATGATCTCATCTGCTCAACTAAAACTTCTCTGGCCATCTCATTATCATCTACAATAAGAGTTTTCAGATTGTTTAACTCATCTGGAAGTATTAACGGCTGCTCTTCTCTATGCTTAGATATTGTAAAGACAGCCGTAAAGGAGAAGGTACTACCTGCTCCAAACTCACTTTTAACTGTAATCTCTCCTCCCATCATATCTACAATGCTTTTTGAGATACTCAAACCAAGACCTGTTCCGCCAAACTTACGCGTTATAGATGTGTCTCCTTGTGTAAAAGGTTGAAACAGTTTAGATATCTGTTCAGGCTTCATACCAATACCTGTATCTGAAATTGAGAAGCGAACTATACATCTATCACCAGCAATAGATTGGGGAAATTCTGGCTCAGATTTTTTGATAAGCTCTGCCTTTATCAAAATATGACCAGTATGAGTAAATTTAACAGCATTATTGGCAATATTTAGAAGTACTTGACCTAAACGGAGAGGGTCTCCTACAACAAAATGAGGAACATCTTGGCTAATTGTATGTATAATCTCAATACCCTTTTGAGCAGCTTTGATAGATAACATTGTTGCTGTATTGCTAACTATCTTATCAAGCCTAAAATCAATTGACTCCATTGTAATTTTGTTAGCCTCTATTTTTGAGAAGTCGAGAATATCATTTATAATTTCAAGAAGAGATATTGAGGAAGATTGAATTTTTGATATGTAGTCTCTCTGTTTAGTAGAGAGTTCTGTTTTCAGGACAAGTCTGGAAAAGCCTATAATAGCGTTCATGGGTGTTCTTATTTCATGGCTCATGTTTGCTAAAAATTCGCTTTTTGCAAGCGTAGCAGCTTCAGCAGCTTTTTTTGCAGCTATAGTCTCAGTCAATGCGATCTCTGCTGCGTTTATAAGAGAGTTTATGCTTCTCGATAAGAGTCCTATTTCGTCATGCAAATGTATTGGCTTAATAGGAATATAAGATTTTGTACCGGGTTTTATTGTAAAGACAGACCACGCTAAATCTGCAACTGGCTTGCTGATGATCCGTTTTGATACCCACAGTATAAGGATAGCAGCCATTAAAAGCTGTGATACCATAAGAATAGTCAGGGTAACTGAGACTTTTGTTGCTTCTTTACGAATATAGTTGTTATCTTTAACAACTATTATTTTTCCTATAATTTCTTTATTATCTACTGGTGAGTAGAGAGGATAAATAATACCTTTAGTAAAATCGATAGATGGTTCGTTAGTAGCTTCAAGTTTAAAAAGCTCTGTAGATTCAATTCGTACCCCATTTATAAGAGGGCTGGTAAGCAGACCATTTATAATCTCCACACCAATCTCTTCATTAGCCACAAATGCAGCAATTTCAGCCTGTGATTGAATAACACTTATAAGTTGTTTCGTAACAGTACTGCTGGTCTTAAGTTGATTTTGATAAGAGTATTGATATGTCAAAATTCCGGCAATAGTGGAAAAGATAAGCAGTCCCAAAGTAACATAGGCGACCAATCTATGTTGGAGAGTTTTTGTGGAGTATCTCATCAATAAACAGGGTGTCCTATACCTTTTAAGTAATCTTACGAGAGAATTCTTTCAATAGGCTCTATAATATCCCCTACTTTACCTGAATAAAAAACTTTACAAAGCTCGTCACCCAAAACTTCAGAATATTTAATTGCAACTTTCCACCGTTGAATCCTCTCTCTGTTTTTTCCTTTAAATAGGGTAAAGTCTTGGCGTTCTGGAATTTTTTTTCCGGGAAGCATATTTAGAAACTTTTTCTTAGGAGTTATTAACAAAACATTCCTGAAGTTTTCATAATTTGGCTTTCTCCAGATAATCTTTTTATCAAGCCATCCCGGGATAATGCGATCTGTGTAGTGGGGAAATAGTACTATTTTATCTTTGCTACTATTATCTTTAGTAGCACAACTATCATAATTACCTAAGAAAGGTATATCTAAATGATAATCAATTGTTCCACCATCTCTGTAAACTCCTGATGGTGCTTGAGCAATATCAGTTACACCCGGCATAACAAGAGGAATTGAGCCTGACGAGGTAAGAGCTTTTTTAAAATTTTCAGTAGTAAGAGAAAGTTTGAGCATTGGAAAATGATTTTTTTCACTAACATTGTCCATATCATAAAAAGGAGGCTTTTCTGATGGATGGTAAAAAAGAGTTCTTGTGAAAAAATGGCTCATATTTTTTCGATTAATAAGATTAGCCGCTGCTGCTGTCATAATATATGAGCCTAAAATTACGGGGTTATCGTTGTGAGCAACCGCTTTTGAACGAACTGAAAAAAAGTTAAGCCTACAGTAAGGATGATTTAGAATTTCACTAACAGAGTTATCGTCAATAAAATTATTTAAAACTTTTTGACACTCAATATCGATCTCTTTAAGGTCTGGTCTTATTGAATACCACTGATTGATATATGCGTGATAAAATTTCTCTAAAGCCTTAGTTGGATTGTTATGAGACGCTGCCGCAAACCTCCACGCACCAGCAGAAGAGCCTAAAAGAAAAAGAGGGTCTGTTTTGTTTTTGTTTGGCTTTTTGCCAACCGTTGATTCTGACGAAAATGTGTCAGATAGAGCACAGTTTCTCTTTGTGAACCACTCTGAAAATAAAAATCGATCCATTGAACCTAAAATAAGCCATTTAGGACCACCAGCAGCACCGGCTACAACCTTTACAATATCTTGGGTTAATCCATGTTCTCTTATAATGGAGATAGCTCTATCTCCACCGTAAAATGATAAATATTTGGACATTGTTAACCTTAGTCTTTCCTTTTTTTTGAAGCACTGATTGTCACTGATTAAAAGATGCCACGGATCAAAATAGTCCATCAAACCGATACGGATAAATCCATGCAGATAAAATCCGTGAAATCTGTGTAATCAGGTTAATCAGTAATTCAGATTTTAGTTATATTGGCAAAATATGCATCTCATTTTCAGTTTCATGCACACCATAAAATACTCTTCCATTTCTGCCGTCAATCGATACAGGATCGCCAAATGCAATATGCTTGCCGTTTATTTCGCAATATTGCCTTGATTCATACACCTTCATTTGCCGGCATCCTACTACGCAGGTCTTTTCCAGTCTTACAGCCACAACTGAAGCGTGAGAGGTTTGTCCCCCTCGTGAGGTTAAAAGACCATCTGCCATGCTTATCACCTTAATATCTTCAGGCACAGTATCTTGTCTTATCAATATTAATGGCATCTGTTTTATATAGCTTTTCTCTCTATTTTTATGATTCTTTGATGTTTGCTCTTTTATAAATCTCTCGCGAAGTGTCCTTATATTATCCTCAGAAAATACTGCAATTCCTGAGAGTGCAGATCCAGATACTCCAATCCCTTTGGTAAGAAAAGAGGATTTAAGTAAATCGGTCTCTTTAAAAACATCAAACTGCTCTTTTTTCTTGATTGTTATCATATCTCGGGTTTGGAGCAGATATAAATCTTCAGGCTCTTCGCTCTCAAAGGTAAACTCTACCTCTTGAGGATTCCACCGCTTCTGATAAACTAACTCCCTTGCAATAGCAAGTAGTCGCTCGTAAATTTTTGGAAAGCGTATCTCAAGACTCTTTTTCACATTTCTGCCATCTAACTCTGCTTGTTCAACGGAAATGGGATAACTTGTCACAAGTCCTGACACAATATCTTCTCCCTGATCTCCATAAGCATAGTCACCCCACAAAGCGACCCTTTGCACTTTGCGATATGGGTGAGATGTGAAAAAGACTCCCGAGCCTGATTTTTTGCTTTTATTTCCAAACACCATAGTCTGAACAATAACCGCTGTTCCCCATTCATCAGAGAGATCCATAACTCTTCTGTAATCAGCAGCTTTTACATTTTCCCAAGAATCAAGAACCATTGAGATTGCACCTACAAGTTGAAGCCAAGGATCATCAGGAATCCCAAGTCCCTTTTGACGGACAAGACGTTGATAATTTAAAGCAAGCTCTCTCATCTGTTCTGGTGTAAACTTCCATTTAAGATTGACATTATACTTTAGTTTAGCCTCATCCATAAGTTTTTGGAAATCGTCTCTATCAAGCTCACCCGAAATCATTGCCCAAGATTGGATAAATCTTCTGTAGTTGTCCCATGCTAAATAGGCATAATTGCTGTGAATAGATACATACTCTTCAATCAGCTCCTCATTAAGCCCTACATTGTGGATTGTTGCCATCATGCCGGGCATTGAGAGTGCAGAGCCGCTTCTAACCGACAGCAGCAGAGGATTTTCAGGATTACCAAATACCTTTCCCGTCACTCCTTGGATACGGGTTAAGGCTTCCCGTATCTGCTTCATAAACTCCTCTTTTGCCTTTGTAAACTTATAGACAACATCTCTGCACCTAAATATCTCGGTTGTTATTATAAATGCAGGTGGAACAGGTAGGTTGTCTTGAGTCATTGTAACAAGGTTAAAACCCTTGTTGCTCAGATGGATAAGATCGTGGGTATAAGGGTTAAAGTTATGAAGCATTGATATTGTTGTTTCAGGGTTGTATGTCATAAGAAGATCAAGAAGAGTTGGATCAAGAATGTTTCTTTGACGCTCTAATGTCTGAATTATCTTTGTGATAAAGTTATCAAGATGCTGCAATCCAAATGTTGAGGAGATTAAATCACGAAAAAATGCCTCTGACAGACGATGAGTTGTATTTACTATCTCGCTTTCGCTCCATGCCAACTCTCCATTCAGACCAGATGATGTGCGGTATCTTGAGGCAAGATTATTATACCCTATCTGAGGAATGATTATAGAAAGGTTATTTTGATGTATATTTGTATAATATGCGTAAATAACATCTTTGACCCCTTCTGAGAGTCCTCTAAAAATATCCATATATTGTGTATAGGAAAATCTTCTTATTTTAAGAGAACTATCTAAAAGAGACATATATGTTTTAAGCCTCCGCGATGTGATGCCATCAATTGCAAGTGCCCTAAGGTAAAATTTTAGACAGCTTGATATGCGGAAAAATGTAGCCTGTGTGATAAAAGAGAGATTTACAGTTTCAGGCAGCCGTTCAAGGTATATGTTTGCAAGAGTTTCAAGCCGAAACGTAAGGCTTAAGCTGTCAAATTTCCGTTCTTGATATGAGCCGTACATTGATGGAATATCAACTGCAATATGTCGTTTATGGTGAATTGCCTCTCTTGCCTGAAATTTCTCTTCTGATAATATAATCTCTTTTAGCCGTTCAAGCTGACAAAGCAGAGCATCAAGGCACCTTTCAGTATCTTTAGATTCCAAAATGTCAAGAAGGTCAACCATACCTGTAAAACCCTCCTGCTCTGCCTGTATAAACTCGCTTTTGATCTCTTGAAAACTTAAGTGATATTTTTGATGTATTAAACGATACATCTGTACAAGATTATCAAAACGCTTTCGCTCTGTAAGAGAGATATCTTTTTGATTGTTTAGAAACTGTTTTCTCTCCTTTTTCCCCCACGTTAAAATATCATCTATTGAAGAGAATCTTCTCTCATTTTTTATTCTTGTTAAAAGTATGTGTAGCTCATCAACAAATTCTCCTGAAGTTTCTATCTGATCAAATACTTCCGGCGGGAGAAAAGCAGAAAGAGGCTGCTTATCTTTGGTTAGCCAAAATAGAAATACTTCCTGAATAAATTGAACAATGAGATTGGAACTCTCAACATGAGCCTGTTTTCTCAAAAAATGGATAAGAACATCTTTTCTTTTATGTACCTCATCAAGTGCAGTTGAGACATAACGAAGCTCTCCTTCTGCACCTATTTCATTAAAAAATACCGGCATCAATTTAGCAAACTGCTTGGCAAGGTTGTAGATAGGTTCAATAGGGTGGTTTAGAAGGTTAGTAATATCTCTTTGAAAAAGATCTGTATCTTTTACACAAGTACCAGCAAGTTTTATGTTGATAATCAGGGCAGAAAAGAGGGTAGAGCACCATTTAGGCTCTTGGGTTATAAGATGCAGCCAAACTCTTATGTTTGTAAGATGTGCAGGATTGGTTATCGGCTGCCAATCTTCATCAATTCCAGCAACTGCTGCATGTTGGAATCCAAACCTTACAACCTCCCACAAAAAGGTCTCAACCATTCTGCTGTTGCCTCGTTTGAACACCTCATCACCAAGAACTTCTATGCACTTTAATGATGTATATGGGTATTTTTTGACGTTTGCTTTAAGAAGTTTAAAGGTTGTGAGAAGAAAATTTTCAATCTCCTCAAATGTCTGCTGCTTTACAAGCTGTACCAAGCTGTGGTTAATTTCACGCAGCGTCTCTTCATGGATAAGATAAAGCCCTTTTGTATCCATGACTTTAAATAAAAATCTAAGTTTAAGATTTTGACCAAATTTCTCAGCCGTATCGTGTTTGTCCAGCTTCTCTGGAATTGATTTGTATATTCTAACAATATCAAGATGAGATGGAAGAGATATCATCTTATTTAATACAAAAGCACTTTTATTTAAATTAGAATCAGTCTCAGCCGTTGAACTGAAAATTTCATTTTGTTCAATCCGAGTTAATGCTTCTAAGTGTTCATTTATTGATTTATGAGAGATTGGTTCAAGCAAAATATGTGTATCTTGGCTAATATCAACATCAGATTGATTTGAGAGCCAAAATTCTGGGTCTTCCTCTTCAAGCCATGAGCTGTAATTTTTTTTCAGCACAGTTGCCATAAGTGAGGCAAGAGGTTTGTAATCAAAACCAGATAAAAGAGAGGAGAACTCAAGAAGGCGTAATGCAAGCCGTCTCATTGAGTGCTGTCCCTGAACAATGTGCATTATCGCTTTTCCCGTTCCATGCTCTCTATCGCCAACTTGATTTAAACTAATAAAAAGATGGTTTAGAACAGATTCGTAAGCAGATAGATCATTACTATCAAATAGTGATATCAGTTTATCAAGCCATGCAAATAGAGCTTCAACAGCCTGAGATTGTACAGGATCATTTTTTTCTGAATCAGCAATAGCTTCCAGAAAAAAATTGGCAAAAAGTGTGAACGCTTTTGTTCCATCAGGATGTTTTTTATAAATATGGCAATTTTTAAGTGTATGGCTTCTTAATTGCGGAAGAATTAAAGACCAGTTGCGGAAAGAGTGGCAAAGCTCGTAAAGAAGAGTTTCAAGGTTATTATGGATTCCCCTGAAGTTTGACACCATATCAAGTAAAATGGTGTATTCAGGTTTTATGACAACATTTTGGGCAGTCTCTTTAAGATTTGCTGTCAGGGCATCAGATTCAATAGATATATCCATGATATTTTTTACCATATACTGCATCTCAAGTTCAAATATGATTTGTTGAAAAACCCCTTTTAAATTAAAGGGGTTTTTTATTTCTAAGGTTTGGGATTGCATTGGATTTACGGTTTATATCAAAATTACAACTGCCTGCATGACTCCATATATAGCATCAGATCAAGCATACGGTTAGAGTAACCCCATTCGTTATCATACCAGCTCATAACTTTTACCATATTGCCAATTACCTTAGTTGATGGACCATCAACAACAGAAGAATGAGCATCTCCCTGAAAATCAATTGAGACCAAAGGAAGATCAGAGTATCCAAGATAACGGTTTGCTGCTGCTTTAAGTGCCTGATTAACTTCAGTTACGCTTGTCTCTTTCTCCACCTCCATCACCGCATCAACAATAGAGACATTTGGAGTTGGAACGCGAACAGCAAGTCCGTCAAATTTCCCTTTAAGCTCTGGAATTACAAGAGAAACTGCTGCTGCTGCACCTGTTTTGGTAGGAATCATGGACAGACCCGCAGCTCTTGCACGTCTTAAATCGTTATGAGGAAAGTCTAAAAGCCTCTGATCTCCTGTGTAAGCATGAACAGTTGTCATCAATCCCCGTTTGATACCAAAATTGTCAAGAATTACGCGGGCAAATGGTGCAAGACAGTTGGTTGTACAAGAGGCATTTGAAACTATATGGTGAGTTGTTGGATCATACTCCTCCTCATTTACACCCATAACAAAGGTTTTAACATTGCCTTTAGCTGGTGCTGATATAACAACCTTTTTTGCACCAGCGTCGAGATGAGCCTGGGCAGCAGCACCATCAACAAAAAGACCTGTACATTCAGCAACATAATCAACTCCAAGCGAACCCCATGGAATATCTGCCGGCGAGCGGTGGGCTGATACAACAATATGCTTTCCGTCAACTGTTATGCCTGTATCGTCTCCTTTTACATCTTTATCAAACACGCCCATTACAGAGTCATATTTTAAAAGATGAGCAAGAGTTGAGTTGTTGGTAAGGTCATTAATTGCAACAACTTCAATATCAGCAAAAGCTCTGTCTTTGCTGATGGCACGAAACATATTTCTTCCAATACGTCCAAAACCGTTTATTCCAATTCTGACTGTCATTTTTCATCTCCTTTTTATTGCTCAAATTTATATTGATATAGATATAACTATTTGGTTATATTAAAAATTTTTGCATCCACACTGCAAAGCGGTCAGAGTGGTATGTGCTTTTATTACCAAATAATCTGTCAAATTTTTTCATGTTTTCAACTACTTGATCTATGCTCTTCTCTTTACCAGCAGATTTTGATTTTTTAGAGTAAAATTTGTCGGCAAAACAGATAATCTCCTCTTCAATCGTTACTGGTAGCATATCGCGACACGGCAGGGGTAAGTTATTTATTCTGATATTTTCAGCAGTTATTCCAGTACCAGTGTGGTGTTCAGATACAAGTCCATGACGAGGAAAGCCTAAGCTATCAAGCAGTTCTCTGCCTAAGTAACCGTGACAAACATAATGGTATTTACCCATGCAGTGAATAGATGGAGAGTCTGTCATAAAGATTCCAATATCATGAAGCATTGCAGCCTCTTCAATAAACTTTATATCTGGGGGAGTCTCTAAATTTAGATGATGTATCCTTAATGCAATGTCAATACTTTTTTTGGTCACAAGTTCTGCATGTTCCATGAAGATATCATATAATTTAGTTCCTGATTTGTAATATTGCTTTATTATGTATTCTGTATCCAATATTTAAAGCTCCTAAAAACCTGATCTTTTTCCGGTCATGCTTTTAATATCTACTCTTATAACAGCAACTCCATTGATTCTATTATCAGAAAAGTTAAAAGAGCCTTCAGAATATTGCCGCATAATAATATTAAGAGCTTTTCTCTTCTCCTCCATATCTTCAATAAATAGAGCTTTTCCAAAACCAATTACGCTTTGAAATTTAACTCCCCAATCACATGGATTTTCAGACTCTTTGACTTCAACATCAGCATCAAATTCAAAGCAGACATTCTGATTTTTTCGTAAAATATCAATTTTATTCCCTTTTAAGGCACTGTGAAAATAGATATTACCATCTTGATATCCAAAAGATAACGGGATAATATAAGGTACATTACCGTCAGATAATCCAAGACGGCAGACAATAGATTTACGGATAATAGCTTCAATTTCAGATTGTTCTGTTATCTCTTTCTCTTTTCTTCTCATAATAAGGTCTCTTTTTGATTTTTTTGTTTAATTTGATTACTTAAATTAACCAAGCTATATATAGCTTATTTCTGCTAAAATGACATAATGTTTTAAAAAGCTCAACAGTTCCTAATTAATTACTTTGGAGATAATAAATGAAAAATATTTTAGTTCTTGCAACAAGAAACCAAGGCAAAACAAGAGAAATAAGAGAGATGTTAAAAGGTTTTCCAGTTGAAATCAGAAATCTTGATGATTTTGGACCAATTCCTGAAATTGAGGAAGATGGCTCCACCTTTGACGAAAATGCTTATAAAAAAGCATCATTTGCAGCAAGAATTTTAGGTTATCCAGCAATAGCAGATGATTCGGGTCTTGTTGTTGAAGCGTTAAATGGAAGACCAGGCGTGAGATCAGCAAGATATTCAGGAGCTAACGCTACTGACGAGAGTAATGTGGCAAAGTTGTTGAATGAGATCAAAAGCATTGAATCTGCTGAATCTGCAAAAGTGCTCAATGGTAAAGAAGAGATTAACGATAAAAATGTTAAAAACCGCAATGCTGCTTTTGAGTGTGTTATATCTATTGCAGTTCCAACTGGAGCTGCACTTACTTACGAAGGGAGATGTGAGGGTATTATTATAGATGAGCCAAGAGGAGATAGTGGTTTTGGATATGATCCAATATTTTTCTATACAGAGCTTGGCAAAACTTTTGCGGAACTCTCAATGGAAGAGAAAAGTAGAGTAAGTCATAGAGGAAAAGCATTTAAAGAGATTATCCGTGAGTTTGACAAAATACTTAGCTGGATAGATATCAATATGCCAAGGTTTAATCCTGTTGAGTGTAAATCTTGAACATTTAATCTTTTTTTCACCCAGAGCTAAAGCTCAGGGCTAAATCTATTGAAGTCATCTTAAGAGAAGTTTTAAGGTTTTAGCCGACGGTTTGAACCTATGGCTGCAATATTGAATAAAAACTAAATTTATGACTGTTAAAAGTATAAAAGGGGGATATGTAGAAGATGTATTACTTTAGGCAATATACCATAGTTTTTTCTTTTATATTAATCTGCTCAACTTCTCTATTTGCAGCCAACTTGTCTGACAAGACTCAAAAAGGCTATTCTGAAACTGTTAAATCATCAATCAAGACAGTTGAAGAGACTTACACAGCAGTAGGAACAGTAAAACCTAAAAGCGAAACAATGATAGAGTCTCAAGTAAGTGCTCAGGTACAAAAAGTGCATTTTCAGCCTGGAGATAGTGTAAATAAAGGAGACCTTTTGATTACACTTGATGACCGTCAGGCATCTTCTCGGCGTGAAAGTGCAACTGCTGCGTTAAATGCTGCAAGAGCAGGTAGAGAGCAGGCAATGCAAGGCGTTACTGCTGCTGAAGCTGCCTATAA
>CAYRLG010000039.1:0-35018 GCA_964425195.1 uncultured Desulfobacterales bacterium | reverse complement strand
AAAAAATGGCTGGATAATATGTGCTTTGGTGTCTACTATTTTCGACAGAGATCACATAACCGTTTTATTCTTTTCTATGTCAGCAGTTTCAGGCTTATTTGACAGGTCAGCACTTGAATGATTCAGATAATCCATTGACGAACCAGCAACCAAAATAAAGCGATTCATTGATTCAGGGTTCTCCTGCCGGATGCGGAGGCGAAGCAACCTGTCATTCTCAAAATATGGGATTAACAGCCCTGCTGGTATCCATATCTGCTTGTTTTTATCTGATTCGTTTTCGTCAACAGCTAATCCCCATGATTCCCGTGTAAAACTTGCCGGTTGAACATTCCAGCCAAGTCGAGCCTTTTTTATCAACTCGTTTGAGATTCCTCTTTCGTTGAGCCATTTGCGGTGTTCCCTTGCTTCAGGATGAGCAGACATCAAAAATTTAAAGCACTGGAAAAGATAAGATGCTGCTTTTTGATGCCATACAAGGTCAGGAGAGGCATTAGGACGAGGTTTCCATACTTGCATACTCACTGAGCTTTCATTGCTGTTGTAGCGTGTTTTTTTTCGCTCAAACGGCATGTCAAGAAGAACGCACGCTTGAGGATAAGATTTGTGTTCATAATCCATCAGAAAAGATATTGAGTTGCCCGCCTTTTTACATTGCCTGCAAACATAGTGATCATTCGCAGGGTGAATGGAGAACCTATCCTCGCCAGAACACCAAGGGCAGCTTCCAGAATACTCACCACCGTTTGTAGAGGCTTTCTTCTTGTAGCTGTTGCCGGTAGAATTAGATATGAGAGAAAGAATGTCCAAAATCAGCAACTCCTTTTAGCGTGAATTGAATATGTCTCTTCTTGCGATCCATGTTTAAAACAGTTGAAACATAACATTTTAAGCCTAATCCCATCTCGATTAGGTCTGTTTGGGATAAAAATTTTATTGCAGCAAGCACAACGCTTAGTTTTTACGTTCTCCTGCTGCCATTTGTTTGTACGTTGTTTTCTTCTCTCTCTGTTTCCTCCAGCTTTAAATTTCCAGCCTCCTCTGTTCGCTCTGTATCTTACAAGCTCAACGCTACATTCTAATTTCGCAGCTATGTCAGCAGCTCCTTTGCCTTCTTCTAACATGGAGATTATTTCCTTAGATGAAATGTCTGTTCTTCTATAGCCTTGTACGCCTTTGCGTATCTTTTGATTTCGCATATTTATTTTTTCCCCTGATGAAAAGGGTATGCAAGATTTACATACCCCTGTTGGTATTAAATGGTCAGATGTTTTTTATCAATTGCGATACCATGAAGGACGAACTCGCTATTAGCCCCAATTCTTTTCTCAACAACCTTTCCAGTCACAAAAACCACCTTTCTGAAGTATTGTTTTGTAAAAGGTATCTCTTTATTTCCCATGCACCATTGCAGGTATCTTTCATATAGGTCTTTGGATTTTATTCTAAATTTCACATCGCTAAGGCTTCCAAAGGTGCAGCATTCATCAAAAAACTGGCTTATATTTCCATATTTAGGTTCAGGCATTGGTTCAGAAGGGGTTATTCCAAGCAGCTCCAGGCAGTCCACGCCTGTTGATTCCTTGACAAGTTTTGCAATATGCTGAGTGGCTTTATCTCCTTTAAGCCCAAGCGTCTTTACAAGGATATTGGCTTTCTTGACCTGACCTATCACTGCATCATTAAAGCCGTTGTTGTAGCTATAGTTGCCTGTGCTGTAACCTCCTGTCTTGCGGATTGAGGGGAGGACTTCGGAAGAAATCCAGTGTTTGAATTTCAAAGCAGATGGTTTTCTTGACTGCATTATCAGATCATAAAGACCCGTTTCATTTACAATGGTAGTTTCTTGTAAACGTCCGAGTGAATCAGCGATGACGTCAGTTGAAATGACACCATCTGGATTAACTCCAATTGATTCATAGTTTGCTTTTAGGTCTGCGATTGATTGTCTTGAATTTGTCAAATCAAGAGCGTTGCAAACATCTTTAGCTATAAAGTAAGGTTCATCATTTTTAATAACTGTTCTAATGTCTGTATTTTGGTCAAAAGTAAAAACCTGTGGTAAGTTGTTTGAGTTTGAATTGGTGCTTGTCTTTTCCATGTGTGTGTCTCCTATAAGTTTTTGATTGTTGTCTTGCTCTAACGTGATTGTTGTATGAGAGTCTTTCTCGCAGCCATAAGGGAATCTTTGGCTTACGAATTTTTGTAGTTCATTAGAAAAAAGCTCAATAGCTTTGTCGTGAGCGTGTTGTGGGAAATGGATAGAATTAGTGTCAGGATTGATAAGGAAAGTAATGCCAGCGGAAATATCAACGAACCGCCATTGGCGACTGTCAACGTGATATTTGATGATAATACCCATAGTTCCAGCTTGTTTGCCCAAACTGATGGTGTAATATGATTCTTGCGGAATTGATGATGCTGGGTTTTGATGTGTTTTTACTTGGGTTGGAACGATAGACGCAGATGTGGCGTTAGTGTTCATTACGAACCTCCGTTTGCTTAAATGAGTTAATTGGAAGTCCGCTCTGTCTGCTAAAACAAAGCGGGCTACATTGAGATGGGTTAGCAGATCGGCGCAAACGGAAGCCGACAGACCGTGAGGTCTCCCATTCAATGTAGCCCGCAAATATGTATGATTATAGACGCAAGGATACACTACACAAAAAAATAGCGGAACATCTTTCGACACTACCGCTTTTGTGTCGTTTGCTATTATGGCTGCTACCCCATGGCTACTCTTTTTTTGAGTAGTTATGGCAACCATAAAGTAACTTGTATCCCTTGTCAACATAAAATTCCTTTAAAATTATTGTTGTAATTAGTTTTATGCCCTATAATAAGACCAGAATATAAACCATTATCACGGGGGCATTTATGGAAACCGTTTTAGCTGCCTGTTTTGCAAGCATTTCTGAGTTAAAGAAAAATCCGTCAGCATTGATTGAAGCATCAGGAGGAGAACCAATAGCAATCCTGAATCACAACAAACCAACTGCCTATTTGATTCCGGCTGACACTTACCAGCAGATTCTTGAAAGGCTTGAAGATTATGAGCTTGGCATGATTGTAAAAGAGCGTCAGCATGAAAAACCTTTTGCTGTGGAAGTAAACCTCGATGAGTTATAAGCTCAAGTTTCTTCCCGCAGCATTGAAAGAATGGAAAAAGCTGGATAGTTCTATTCAGGCACAGTTCAAGAAAAAGCTGGCGGAACGGCTGGAAATGCCACATATAACAGCCAGCAGGCTTTCTGGCTTTGAGAATCATTACAAAATTAAATTGAAAGCAAGTGGTTATCGACTTGTTTATGAAGTCATTGATTATGAATTGTATGTTCTTGTCATTGCTGTTGGGAAACGTGATAAAAGTGTTGTTTATGAAAGTGCCCGCAAAAGATTGAATCAAAAATGAGGGGACAGCTTCCATGGAATGTTCTGAAATCAATGATGTTCTCCAAAAATATGTTGATTCAAAATGTTGATTTGCTCTTTTTTGCCCGTTCATTGAACGGTATTTTTTTATTAGTTAACGGTACTTTTTTATTTGTTAATTTTGTTGATTTTTGCTTATAACATATTGAATTTATTAATTACGGTAAGAACGGTATTATTTTTTAGTATATTAAGCCTATATATGTATGTGTAATATATATGTATATAATGTATATGTTATATATTCTCCTTACATATTATATACTAAATATAAATACCGTTCTTGCTGTAGTAAATATAACTATTTGATATTATTAATTTTATATACGGTAAAATCTAATAATATAATTTACCGTGACGGTATTTTTTTTTTACCGTCAGCCATTGCAGGTAATGCCCCTAAACATAGGAGTACTTGCAACCCCAGTTCTTTTTTCCTCAAACCCCTTTAAGAAAAGGGTCTTTCTAAATTTCTGTTTTTTTACAGGGAAGCAGCCAGACTCATGGCACCACTTTTGATATGCTTCATACAGGTCTTTGGATTTGGCTCTATATGCAGGGTCGTTGATATCGCCAACTGCACAGCACTCCTCAATATACTGCTCAATAACATCCTGTTCTGAGCGGTATAGTTTAGTTGCTGCACTGATAATGTCAGGTATCATAAGCCCCTGCTGTTCATAGATTATTGCCCCTCGTACAGCCCATGCTAATATCCCTGACGCTTCATCTCGCAGTTTTGATTTTAAATCAGGGTCTTTTTGAACCTGATAAGGCTTGGCAGGATCAGGATTTGAGACAAACATCAGCCGAAAATTGACTAAGATAACTCTGTCCCAGAGCGCCGAATCGTTCGCAGGCATCTGAGGCTTTGCATTAGTCATTGTGTAAAGCGTATGGGTAGGCTCAAACTCTACTTGATTTCTGCCGAACGGAGAGCGGGCAGATATTGTATCCCCACCTACTAACTCCTTCAACTTTGCAGGGTCTATCTTGTCGCCTTCGTTAGTTTCAGAGCACCATACAAGCCTGACACCACGAAGTTTCATAAGCGTTGCACTTGGAGTATCTGCTGACTGCTGGCTGTTGGTCTTTTTCATCAAAAATTCAGCAGGTGCTTTATATGCTAATTCACCCAGCACATACTTTAATGTTTCAAAGATAGTCCCTTTCCCATTTCTGCCATGCTCTCCATAGAAAATAGGGTATATATGCTCTTTGGTGTCACCTCGCAGTGTGTAGCCTATCAATCGCTGCAAAAAAGGGACTATTGGTTTCTCTTCAGGTTCTTGAAATGCAGAGTCAAGGAATCTCTCCCATTCAGGACACGGCTCATCAATCCCTTTCCAGACAGTAGGTGAAATGGTTTTGATGTAGTCTGATTGCCTGTTCCCTGACCCGTCAAACGTTCCCTCTTTTAAATTAAGAACACCATTTCTACAGCCTAACAAATAGGGGTTTTTATCCCATTCATCACCAGTTATCCCAAGTGTATATTTCCCCATTGTTGCCTGACTCAGCACATTCTTTTTTCGATATAATGTCTGCAATATCTCAATACGCTTTTGAAACTTTACAACCCAAGCCTGATGTTCCTCGCTCTCTCTTCCCTTACCGTTTTTTGCATAAAGTTCAGATTGGAATTTTTCACGGGACATCTGTTCATCATATACTTCAATAAGGTCTTGAATACATTTGATGATATGATTCAGTTTATCCTGTCTCCAGTAATGGTCGTTCCAATAGTACCAAAGCTGTGCTGCATGGTCGAAAACATATCGATTATGAAAAAGCCTGATAAAAAGTTCAGCATCTCCATCTTCATTACGATTTAAAAACTTAAAGACCTCTGATTCTCTAATCCCTTTTGACAGATATAGAGGGGGCGAGAGTTTAATTTCGCAATCTTTAGCGTTCAACTGTTCAGATAATGCGATTTCAATTCTTTGCTTTACTTCAGGGTCATTGCAATCAGGCAATGCCACTATCTTGCTGTCAGTTTTCTTTTCTTTTTCCACTATTGTTTTTGTCATTCCAAAACCTCTGCAAGATAAGATAAGTTGTTTTTTCCGCAAATTGTCTGTTGGGACAAGGGTAAATATGTAGATTATAACGTTGAGAAAAAGCTAAAAGAGATCGGAATACTGCTTTGGGACTCATGGCAGATTCTGGTGGAGGTTTTTTAAAGATTGAGTAAAAATCACCTTCTATTACAAGAGCAGCAAAATCAAACATAGCCATTCGTTCAAACTCTGCTATAAGCCTTTCTCTGTTTCGTCCTACTGACATAAATAAGTCAGGCAGACTTTTCCGCTCAACAGCAATGCTGTAATCACATTCTGGAGAGTGCATTCCCTGGATTGAATAATCTCCTGTTGCAAGATGATTCCATTCAATTTGCAGATCAGGGAAATCTTTGCATCCTGCTTTGTCGATAAAAAACGGTCTCTTCTCTCTGTGATCTATAATTATCTTAAAGTCCGAAGATTTTGAGGTCATATATTTGCAAACTCCGCTTCAATCATTTTTCTTTCATACTCTATAAACCTCTGTTTTAGGCGTGTGATTCTGTTATTTGGGGATTTGTTTCTGATAGCTTTTTCAATCGTGCCAAAATTGCCTATGGTGATGACGATTTCTCGTCCTCGTGATAGAGCTGTATATAGCCACGCATTACTTAAAAAATAATTGAACTGCCTATGTAAAGGAACAATGACAACTGGTGATTCGCTGCCCTGTGCCCGATGACAAGTAATGGCATAAGCGTGAAGCAGATCGTTATTTGTAGTCGAGAGTATTACTTGTCGTTCAGGGTCAAAGAAATCAACAGTCATTTTTTTATCATTTATTGCGGTAACCCTGCCGATATCCCCATTAACAATGTATGATGCTTTGTTTGAAGAGGTGGTGACCTTTTCATTACGAGTTTGGATAACTTTGTCGCCAGCTCTAAATTGAATCCGCTTTTCATTTTTTTCAGATTCTTTGCTCTCTTTTATGGCTGTTTCTTTATATTGAGCGGGGTTAAGACGATTTTGCAACCTTCGGTTAAGGCTTAGACATGAAAGTGTTCCTTTTGCATTGACAGGAGAGATTACCATCACCTGATCAACAGGATCATAACCAAGGGACAACATTTTTTCACACATGACTTTCTCTGTAGTATCGAGAATCTCTTCTTCACTGCTGCACTCAATGTGTATTAAGTTAATTGGATTTTCAGCCTTTAAATCAAGATGGGTATCAGGGAAATATGACTTTCCATTTTTAATGGCATGACACACTTCAACTATACGCCCTGAATTTCTATGAATTATGGAAAGCTCAATATATGGAAATATTCCAGATTGAAGAAAATCCCGCAACACAGCACCAGACCCAACTGATGGTAACTGATACGGGTCTCCTACAAGCAGCAGGCGAGTTTTTTCTATATCAATAGCATCAAACACACTTGCCATAAGAGACGATGTGATCATAGATGTTTCGTCAAGGATTATTAAGTCAGCAGATAAAGGGTTTTCGGCATTATGACCAAAATAGAATTGTCCATTCTCAAACTGACTTCCAAGCATGGCATGAATTGTTGTAGCTGCCCTGCCTGTACTCTCCTGCATTCGCTTTGCTGCTTTGCCAGTTGGAGCTGCCTGTAATACTTTCATGTTACACTGTTCTGCCCAGTTGATTATCTCAAGAATAGTTGTAGTTTTCCCTGTGCCGGGACCACCAGACAGAAGAGATAGGCGATTATGCTTGACCATATTAACCGCTTCTATTTGTTGTGATGTCAGAGTAATTTGCTTGTTCATGCAGCCTTTTTCACCTCCTCCTTATTAATTTTATATTCAGGCATAGCAAAAAGCCTCACCGCTTTGGATGCTATCTTTCTCTCTTCCATTGCAAGCCTTTTAAATGTTATGTAGTCGTTCTCAAGAACAATAGTACCGTCATTGATAAGAGCCTGTACCCCCTCTTCAAGATTTGTAATCTGGATGAGAGCATTCATTTCAACAAGCAAGTCTGATTTAAGTATCCAGACAGAACCGGTTTGGATGTACTCTTTCAAGCAGTGGATAGCAGCAGCTTTTTTCCGCTCAATGCTTGCTCGAGAAAAGCCAATATGTAGTGCCACTCTATCAGCAAGACTGAATCCCACCCTTGGAAAAGCAGTCAAAAGATAGGGGTTTTCCTTGACCTTATCTGGTGCATTTGATTTGTATTTGGCATAAACTTTTCCGGGTAAGGCTTTAAACATGCCTTCGATATTCAATAATCCTTCTAAAGCGATCATAGTTTTTTCGCATGTTTCATTTTCAATAAGTTTGTCACGAATTTCTTTTACACGGTCAAGGGTAAGTCCGGGGATTTCAGATGCTACTTTTACTGGTGACTCTTTTATGATTGTTAGAGTCTCAGTGTTATATTTATCTACTAAAGCCTGTCCAATTGCAGGACCGACATATTTACATGATCGTACTAAATATTTAAAAATACCGTCTGGGTCATTGGGGATTTCAGTTTCAAACAGAGAGAATGAAAATTGTCGTCCATATTTGTGGGATAGCTCCCATTTGCCCATCAATTTATACTTAAGTCCAATCTGAGGGTTAATAAGAGACCCTTTAGCAGTAAAGACGGTGCGTTCTTCTCTGAAGTTTCCAATAAAAAACCCTGATTCATTGGATAATAAGACTTTTACTAACTCTCCTTTTACGTTTTTCTCTTCGTTTATATTTATGCTCATGTTCTTTCCCCTTCTAAAAGAATGAGAGGATATAAATGCTCTTTATCCCCTCATTCTTTTTAAATAGTTTTTTAACCTTGGTTATATGTCAGAGAAATCATCATCCGAGGTAGAGCTATTTAACGAAGCAGCGAAGTCATAACCTGCCCATCCGACACGAACATTCTTTTTTAATTCATCAGTGTTTTTATCCTTCCAGACGTTCCATTCTGTTGTTACCACTACTTTGCAACCAGGTGAGTCTGCCCAATGGCTGCCTGTAAGCCTGTTTGTATGTTGAGAAATGATGCCGATTTTTTTCGCAACAAATAAACGGCGTGTTTTCATTGCCTCTTTTTCTTTTGGGTGTGCAAGGTTCACTTGATCGAAAAGAAATCGTCCTGCATACAAAGCATTGATGCCAACTTTTTGGTTAGCAGGCACAGGCAATCTTTTAAGCAGAGGTTCTCCATTAATCTTAATAATATTTCCTTTTGCATCTTTGACCTGTTGCTCAATCTCTAAAACATCATCTATTCGCAGTTTTAGCTTTGCAGCAATGCAGGTATATTCTTTCATTGTATTTTCTACTGCTTCACATGCGACTACAGTGCAGAGGAATTTTCCTACAGGGGTTTCTATAGATATGTTTTCAGATTGTTGTTGGTCTTCTTCTGTGATGCTTTCATCAACATTTACTTCGTCCCATGCAAGTGTTTGAATCTGTGTATCGTTCATTGTAAGTTTTCTCCTTTTATTTTATTAGAATGGTAGGTCTTTTATATCTGCAATCAGACGCTCCAACTGTTCTATCAGAGCATCCCCTTGTGATTTACTTAGTTTTGTGGCACTTTCATGAGGTTTCCCATCAGCATTGAGATAAGCTGCGACATATTTTGTCCATGTTTCAGGCTTTGCAGGGTCAACAATCCCAAGCATCTCCATATCTCTTTTTAGTTTAACAAGCTGGCGGAGTTGCTCTTTTTCAATAAGTCCTGATTCGTCCCAAGCCACTTGTTTTAGTTCATTAGATTTCTGGATAGTTTCTTCTACTTCTTTAATAATATCCGCTTGTTGGATAACTTCTACTTGCTGAATAGTTTCAACTCCCACAGATGGTTCAGAAGCAATCTCAATTTCTGTTACAGGAGTGGTAATGGTTTCTTCCATACTGACACTGGCTTCTTTCACAAGACAGGTCAGGACTTTTTCACATAGTGTTATCAGTTCTGGTTTTTTTATATCTTCAGGGATAGTGATGTCAGGGTGTTTCTGTGTCAGCCAATACAATATATTATTTTTCGTTAATCGTTTTACCAGTGCAACAGCTTTGTCGTAATCGGTCTCTTCACACAGCCTGTCATAAATCTCTTTATACTGTCCTGTAGGAGGTGTTTCGGGCAGATCAATATCAGCTTCTAACTCTGACAAAGGTGTTTCCTTGACTGATTCAACAGGCTTAGATGTTTCGGCAGATGCAACTTCAATTGAGTCAGGATAAAACTCTTCTGCTATCTCTATCTGCTCTGATTCACTGATAGTTGGATTTTCTGCCATACTCTGTTTTGTTTCAGCTTCAAGATTTTCCAATCCAATGAGATATTGACGCTCTTCAGAGATGAGATTAAGCACATCATGCCTTAAATCTGACATGTTGCCCCTATAACAGACAGATACAACATAAACTATTGTGTTCTGCCCTTGCGGAGTGGTTGTAGTCTTAGGATTGATTGTCAGCATCAATGGCAATCCTGCAATTCGTCCATTAGTTGCTGTGCGGATAAGCTCCAGCCCACCAAGTATCCCTTTGATGCTGTTCATTGACGTTGTACGGAATTTATGAGCTTGCCCAAAAAGACCAGCTTCATCGATCACACAACTGAGAGTGCCCATTGCTTTACATTTATCTTTACCATCATAACCTTGTTCTATTCTGGGGCATGGGCATGGGTAAGTTTTCGTAAAATCGTCAAATCTTTTAGTTGCAGTCTCTCCATCTCCTGTGCAGGAGAGTTTTCCAGCTACATAACTTGCTAATCGTGTAGGGAAGTTTAGTTCAGTATCATTATAGAGCAGGCGGATTGGGATACCAATCAGGTCTCCGTTTTCATTAATAATTCCAGTTCCTGCTACCTTGATATTGTCTTCAAGGTTAGTATCCACTATGTAGTCGCCGTTTGCGTCTTTTTCAGTGGTAGTAATTTGAAAATGGTCAAGTTTTTCAGGGGGTCTAAACTCTTTCCCTGTAGTAGAGGTAATCAGTCCCCCTTTTCGACCAATCTTGATCTTTCCAGCTTCGTTAAGCTGGAGGGTCAGTCCTTTAATCATGTCTTCTCCTTGTTATTTTTCGTAAGGTGAGATTATTCCAGTAAGCCCGCTGTCCTGACTTTCTCAAATAAGCGGTAGGTCAATTCGCAATCTTTTATGCAGTATTCTTTGATGTCATCTGTTAAACTCATCTCCCAATAGCCTTGTACTAATTCGCCATCAATCCCTTCTGTTTTGTGATCTCCCAGAAATTTTTTTGCAAAAAAATCTAATTTGCCAGTCGCAAACTTATCCTCTCCTGCTAATATCAATCGTACGTCAGTGTGGTTTGACCCTGTTTTGTTATATCTACCTTTATCAATATTAACTGCTGGTCTTATCCCGTGGATAATCCCGTGCATGTAAAGACATCTCAGGTCAAAAGCCCTGCCATTAAAAGTTACGAAGTGGTCATACTTTGAAAGATGGTCCCAAAATTGAATAAGCAGCTCTTTTTCTGCTTCAGGGGTTGCCTCTGTCAGTGTGAATGCCCCTGATTGATGATTAGAATCATACCAGCCTGCACAACAGATCATATTAAGAAGAGGGGACATTCCCATTTCCAAAATTTGTTTCTTTTTTTTGTCTGCAATATCTGCCTCTATCTTTGCAGGGTCTTTCAGATTCCCAGCCGGCTTGACCTCTGGCAGTATGTCCAGTGCAGATGGATCAGCGATTGTTTCAAGATCAATTGCGATTATTTTTTGCATGTTGTCTCCCTTTTTTGAGAAGAATTTTGATAGCTTTTCCAAACCATGTACCCCGTTTCATTTGCATTGATTCTGTTTTCCCTATTCTGCCCGATAAGCCTGTTCCACAATCCCAGATGATACGACCTGGTGCACAAGCGAGCTTTTCTGTATTGTTGTTCATTCATTCTCCTGTTCCTCTAAGCTGTTTTAAAAGTTTGAAAGTTGAGAGACTTGAAAGTGCCAACCGACAAGCCTCTCTATGTTTTTAAAAAACCTCCGTTTTCGTCCTTGTGTCATCGCCTCAAAGGGCTGTGTTGTCCCGGATAGATACAGAGGGTGAGCTGCCATCATCAGTATCGGGAGCTCATCTCCGATAGACACCCCAGCATGGTGAAGGGGTGTTTCGGCAAATGAGGAATTACAGTTGAACTCCCCATGTCCATTTTACGAATCTTATTAAGTGAGATATTACGATTGCCATATTCAGCAATACAAAGATTGGTAATACTGCCTCTGACCACCCCCAATCTAACAGGTTGGTATGGCGTTTTATGGTTATAAGCATCACGGCTATCGGCAAATAAACCGTGCTCCATACAACAAATTCTATTCCAGTCATGATTTTTTCCTCCTCCTCTTCTAAAGAGAAAAACTCAATTTTGTCAGGCTGCCTCTTGCTTCTCTGTTGCTGCGGATATCTGTTTAAACTCTTCAGACTCAATGTGTTGATGGATAATTTCGGCTATCCTCTTTACTTTTGGTTCATTCAGTTTTCCTTCAATTTGAAGTTTGTGGATAATCGGAAGGAACACCTGAAAAGATAAAACCATTGCCTCTGCAAGCTCACCAGGGCGTAATCTTGGATCAAGTTTCGTGTGGCTGTGTGCAGAGATAACCGCTGCTCCCAATGCTGATTTTACTGTCAACATGCTTGATGCCTGAAGTTGCAGCATTGGCGAAACTGCGGAATTATTATTAACCTTTTCCTTCCAGATATGTTTGTAGGCGATATATCTCTTGATACCTTCAAGCACTTTTTCATATTGACGGTCTGCATGAAATCCAGGTTTCTCTTCATTCCAATGCTCATAAACATCGTTGGCAAAAATTTCAGCATCACAGAAATTGTCTGGTATTTCTGCTTTCTCGCTTTTGCAATATGCTGTGATGGCTGCATTAACAGACCTTGAATCAACCTGAAATCCATTCAATACCGTCTGAAGTGATGTGTGGCTCAATACATCAGTGTATTTCTTTTCAAGAGCCTGTTCTTTCGCTAATCTGATTTCGTCCATTTTTTCTATTCCTTTTCTTAGATATCTATATAATCAATACCCTTCACCCTATTTCGCCATGCGGAAAGAGTAGATATTGCGTTATCAACAGCAGCTAATGATTTCTCCATTGTGCCGCCGCAGGTTTTTCTGTCATCTTCAAATCTGATTAACTGATTGTGAAATAATTCGGTTGCTTCCTTAATTGCTCTTGCACGGGCAAGGTCAATATTGGTGGGAGTGTTTACTTCAAGTTGTTCCTCAAGAGATTCTATCTTTGATTTTAATTTATGGCTTTCTGCTGCAAGGGCATTATAGTGGTCGTTTTTTTGTTTGGCGTCTCTCTCTGCCTTCTCTTTTGCTTTAATTGCCTCTTCAATTTTTTCCCTATGGACTTTTGCCTGAAACTCAGTTGCTTCTCTTGCGATCCGTTTTTCAGATTCACGCAAATCCATTTCATAACGCTCTTTCATGTGTTTAAGCTGTAATTCATGTTTTGCGATAATTTCCGCTGTTTGCGGATTTTCTGTTACTTCTGAGAGTTTAGCTATTGCAGCCTCTTTTTCCTCAATTGCCTTCATAGCCTTTTCAAGAGCCTTTTGAGCCGTTCGCCGTTCTTCATTAAGCTGATTCTCAAGAGAGAATTTACTAACATATTCAGTAAACCAAACGCTTTGCCCTTCTGCTGTAAGAGTTTGAAGAGCTTTGGCTTTTGCAGGCATGATTTGCCCTTTATTTAATAGCTCTTGAATGTTTGACATGAGGGGATAAATAGTTGGTTTAGTAACCAGTAGTAATTGCTCTTCCTTCTCTGCTAATTTTGCCTTGAGTGCTTCAATCTCTTTATTCTCCGCTGCAAGCTCTTTAGCTTTAGCATGAGTAACCGTTTCACCAGATTCGGCAAGTTCAACTGCTTCTTGTCTTACAACTTCGGGGGTTGATGGGGCGGATAAGAGATAAAGGGCTTTGGCTTGAATTTTTTGAAATTCCGCACCGTGCGTATTTTGAAAAGACTTTGCCACATTCATGTAACGATTAGCAGTATCTTGACTCCACGGGAAACACCCTTCCACCCATTTGAGAAAGTTACCATGTCCAACCTTTTCTTTTGCTTCAAGAAGGTCCCTGCCATTCTCAAATATAGTCTGTGAAGTCCTGACCTTAATAGATAGTTCTTTTGATTTTAAGAACTCTACATCTTGGATATTCAGATTAAGAGTTGAGTAATCAAAAGGTAATAATTCTTGTTCTTGTATGATTAAGTCATTCATAGTTATCTATGGTTTCCTTTGTTTACGTGGCTGTTGCCTCACAGATTTGTTAATCTGTAAGAAATTCAGAAGGTTCAAACTGTGCAGAGTGACAGGCTTTAGCCATGCAGACTAAGAGTTCCGCTTTAAGTTCCGTTCTTTGAGTATTTGATAGTTTTTCCAAATTTCTCTTAAGAGTTTCTGGAATTTTAATTGTGTACTGTTCAACGCATTTTCCTATTTCAAGACCGTTAATCATTGCTTCTCCTCCTGACATCTATTTTGTGCTCCTTGAGTTCCTTTAGTTTGCTTTTTAATATTTTTTTTCTTGTCAAAATGTTTCTTTCCGAATTGAAAAGCCACATTTTAAAGTCGCTACTTGTCAAATTGGAAAGTCTCTCTGCGATAGCAGGAGATGCTTTACGTTTTCCTGATAGAATACGGCTTAATTGACTTTCGCTGACACCAATTTCCGCTGCTATTTTTTTCTGTGTGTTAGTTTTCATGGGGGACATCTTGCCAAATAGGAAAGTGATTGTCAATAAAAATCTTTCCATTATGGCAAGATTTTATTTTTTCATTTTTAAAGGGGGTGATGTATGTTGATGATTATGGAACAAGACCAGACATATACATATTTTCAGACTGCTTTATGGGAATGGCTTGAAAAAACTAAAGCAGATGGTGAAGCCCCGCAAAAACTGTTATCTATAAAGATGGGGATAACAGAGGGGACAGTTAGTAAATATGTAAGCCCCAAGAGAGAAAAGCCGATCCCTTATGAAATGCAGGTAGCTTTTGCTAATGCTTGCGGACATGATTTACTATCTTTTATTAAAGCTGGTAAAAATATACTTGATGCCAAGCTGCCTTTATTCAATTTAGAAATGACTGCCACCAACACTTCGCCAGTAATAGACTTGCAGACAGAGGCTGATAAAAAACACGCTGCTGTGATTGCAGGGTTTGAGGATAAAGAAAAAGCTATTAAATTGAATCAATACCTAATAGAAATAGAAAAACTTTCCTCTGATGCAATGAACGATGTTGAAGAATGGCTGGAGTTTAAGTTGAACAAACTTAGAGAAAAAAAAGGACTTCTGCCGCTCCAGTCCCAGAAGACGGGGACGACAGACGAGCAGAAATAATACCGTTCCCACTTAATCGCCCAGTATCGCCAGCAAGGCATATTGTAAATGAAGAAGGCGTTATTTTAGAGTCCACCATTCATGCGGGCAATTCTTTGACAGGTGAAAACATAATAGGAACTCTGGTTGCTGATCATATCCACCCCGCAGATGTTTTGCCATATTTGCAAAGATTAGAGCGGACATTTGATAAAGGGCTTGAATTTTGTACATTTAGGCTACAAGATAAATTGTGGCTTGCTAAAATGGAAAAGATAAGCAGCCATAGAATTAAGATAACTGAGTATTATATTGAAGGTATGGGTATTAATGAGGTTTTGTGGGTACTTTAGGAAGAAATACCATGACGGAGGTAAAAACAATGAAAACACACAAGAAGCCAGCCGCTGTATTTATGAAGTTTAGGACAATGCCCATACACTTTGTTCCTAAGTCAAAAATGGAAGATTCAAGGCGATTGACAAAATCTTATACAGATAAAATCAAGGAGTTAGCAGATGCTGTGAATGACCCTTGTTTCATGGATGACATAGCAGAAATAACAGAGGATTTTAAGTTACTTGACAATCAATATGAATTATAGATGGAGTATATTTATCGCTGATTTGGAACCAGTGAAGGGTTCAGAACAAGGTAAAACACGTCCAGTTCTTGTAATTAGTGATGAAAATATTAATCAACTCCTGCCCGTAGTAAATGTTCTGCCTATCACTTCCAGAAAAGCAAATAGAAGAATATACCCTAATGAAGTCCTGATTTCTGCTTCTGTTGGTGGATTGGACAAAGAGTCTATTATTCTTTGTCATCAAATTAGAACATTAGACAAAAAACGTCTGATTAGAAAAATTGGTGAAATTACAGACTTGAATATTCAAAATGAGATAATTGAAAGCCTCTGTTTTCAGTTAGCAGTAAAACCTGTTATGGAATGATAAGCAGCTTTAGAATAAAGATAACAGAATATTATATTGAGGGCAGGAATATTAATGAAGTGCTGGGTTTTTTGTAAGAAATAACAGAATTTGCTACTTATCGGTAGCATTTTACAATATAAAACGTATTGGAGGTATAAAATGTTAGTAACGAATGAAGAATATGACAAAATGATTGAGAATTATGATTTTGAAGATTTGCCAGAAATTATAAGCGAAATCCGTAAAGATATTATTGATAAGTTTGCAAATCATTCAGAACCATCGGAAGATAGATTAGTTGCAAACCGTCCTAATAGCAAAGCGTTAGAGTTCGCAAGCGAGTTCTGGGGAGCTTACTAATTGAACTCATTAGATGATAATTTGATAGATAATAATAAAACAATAAAACGTGAAAGATATATTGATGATTGTTTAATGTTGTTTTGCAATAAACACCATTTAAAAATTTTATATAACAAACACACAGCCAATCAGATCAATAAAATATATTGGGGGTTATCTTTAAAACTCATCAAAGGTTCAATGGAGAATCCTAATGGAAGGATTGACCATCATAAAATAATTTCAGGAATGCAATGTGCAATAATGGCATGTTGCTTGTTAAGAACGGAAGATACTATAAATATAAAACTTCAAGGTAAAGAATCGAAAGAAATAGACTCTATCAGAACAATAAATGCTGATTTTGCTTTATATATAGCTTTTGATATTTTAGAGCAGTGGAATGGGATTGACATCGCACCTTTAAGAAATAGAGAAAACTTTATAAAAGAGCATTGCCGTTGGTTAAAAAATGTTGCTATTCTTGAAAATGGAAAACAACTACATTTTCCATTTTTTGCAATTTCTCAACTTTGGTATTTAGCAGAAGAACTTTGTATAGCCGAGAGTTCCCAAAAGGGGTTAATGAACGGAACGGATGTTGTAAAATAATACCGTTCCCCCAATAGGTATGAAGGAGTTTTTGGCACGGAATATCATCAAAATATTGAGGTAGTAGATGAGCAATAAAGCAACTTTTCACATAATATATGATGGTCAAGCATTACAAAACAATGAGATGGACGTAAAAGACCTTGCACCTTCATTGCTTGCATTATCTGACCTGTTTGATGAAGCTAACCATATATTAAATAATGGACAAACCAAGATAGGACTCAATGTAAAAGCATCATTCAAGACAGGGTGCTTTGGAGTTGAATTAACAGTTGTGCAAGATATGTTGTCCAGCATTAAGAACCTTTTTAAAGATGAAAATATTTTAAATGCTGCCACCATAGCAACTTTGACGGGGTTTACGTTAAAAGATATCGTAAAACCGACTTTAATTAGCTTTATTAAGTGGTTAAGAAACCGTAAGATAAAACAAGTGGATATCTTAAATAATGGTCTTTTGCGTGTTGTAGTTGATGATGAATCAATAGAAGTAGAGAAAAAGATAATTGATTTATATAGAAATTTTAAAATAAGAAAGGCTCTTGAGTCTGCTATTGTAAAGCCTTTAGAAAAAGATGGGATTGATAGTTTCGCTTGTTCAGAAGACATGCCGTCTAATGGTGAGAAGTTATTTTTTTCTATTTCAAAAGAAGAGAGGGAATATTTTATAGCAGTAGAACCAGAAGACGAGCAACTTGAAGAGGTGCAGACAGAGGTTTATTTACAACTTTTAAGCATAGCTTTTCAGGAAGATAATAAATGGCGTTTTACAGATGGCTCAAATAAATTTCATGCAGAAATAAAAGACCTTGAGTTTTTACAAAGAGTTCAATGTAATGAGATAGCTTTTAGAAAAGATGATTTATTAAAAGTGATTCTTGTAATGAAGCAAAAAATAACTAATAAAGGACTACGTCCAGACTATCAGGTTTCTAAAGTGCTTGAGCATAGAACCATAGCAAAACAGATGGATTTACTTTTTTAAGATAAGCTATCAATTTAAATCCTTGACACCCCTCTTATAATTTGTTCTACTTTTATCCGCCAACCGACAAGCATCTCTTCTTAGCAGGAAAGCAGGAAGAAATGAATACAACAGCGTCTATATCACCTCTCACACTGGGGGGTGAATCCAAACTTAATTCCGAAGAGATATCCGCTATTGCTCATGAACTCTCCAAACTCTTGATTGTAGAACGCCGATGGTTAAAGCTGACTGCTGCGTCTCAATATGCAAGTATCGGCAAAGACAGGCTTAAAACTCTTGCATCTGAAAAGAAAATAATAGGCTATCAAGAGCCTGACGCAAGAGGGGACTGGATATTTGATAAGGAGAGTATAGACAATTACAGATTATCTATAGTTGCAAAGAATAAGAAAAAAGCACTTTCAATTTTAAATTCCTTGTAATAAATATGTCTCATTATGAGACTATATAAACGAGGCAAGACTTATTATGTAGAGATTAAGAGGGGAGTGAGCCGTTCGCTGAAAACTGGAGACAAGCGGACAGCTCAATCTCTTTTTAATGATATCAAACAGGAACTCCTACACAAAAATATAGAGTTCCTGAGCAGAAAACAGTCATGCACATTATCAGAGTTTGAAGAGTTATATAAATCACACCCTGACCGCATCAATCTTTCCCCACATTCTCACCGTGCAGATCATACAGCGATTAAGACTTTTATAGACTCAAATGGTGATATCAATCTGATTGATATTGCAGCAAAGCATATTGTCAAGTTAAAGACTGACTGTCAAAGCAGAGACTTGACTGCAAATGCAATCAACACTTATCTAAGACACCTGAAGTCCTGTTTCAATTTTGCGAAGAAAGAGGGGTTAATGCCTAATCCACCAGAAATTACAAAGCTCAAAACTCCTGTAAAGCTGATGAGAGTAATAAGCCCTGATGATATCCAAAAGATATTAATATACTCAAAGGACCATGAGCCAGAGATGTATAGAATTATATTTTTTGCCTTGTATACAGGTTGCCGGCGTGAAGAAATTGTCAAGTTGAGATATGAGGATATAAAAGACGGCTGTATTACTGTTCATGGTAAAGGAGACAAAGATAGGCTTGTCCCTCTTGTTGACTCTGTTTATCAAGTTTTGAGTAATCAAGATGTAGGCAGAATCTTTGAATATCAGCACACATCAACGCTTTCCAACTATTTCAGACGCATTTGTAGTGCATGCAAAGTGTCTGCAAGATTCCATGATTTGAGGCATACAGCAGCAACTCAGATGATAACGTCAGGGATTCCGATTGAAGTTGTAAAAGAAATTCTCGGGCATGTAGAATTGCGAACGACACAAATATATGCTCAAGTTGTGGCTGACAAGATGCGTCAGGAAATGAGCAAATTAAAATATTAGATGAAAATTTTGTCTGCATACACTGTCTGCAAACTGCATACAAAATCTATGGGAACGGTTGATTTTATGGGCTTCTTGGGAAATGTAACACGGTTAAAAATCTGTATGCGTTTTGTCTGCAAACTGCATACAAAAACCTTTAAAAAAGAGAGTTTTAGAGAGAAAATAAAAAAGGCTGTCAAGCGTAAATCCTTGACAGCCTTGAATATTCTGGAGCCGACGACCAGAGTCGAACTGGTGGCTTGCTGATTACGAATCAGCTACTCTACCAACTGAGTTACGCCGGCTTGTATAAAAAGTCGGCTTACAATTAATGCTTATATAATATAAAATCAAGAAAAAAATGTTGAAAAATTTTTTGAATTTTCTAAAAACAGATGCAAATAAATCGGAGCATTTAGCCCCTATATCAGCTAATTTAACAGGATGCCATGGTTCTGCAAAGGCATACGTTGCAGCAAAACTATTTTATGAAAATATAGTAGTTAATAAAAGTTCAGCTGATGCGATAAATAAGAGTTGTTGCAATGTAGTTGCCATATTTCCCACTCAAAGAGATGCTATTCGCTTTATGGATGATCTGAGCTTTTTTATGCCAGATATGCACTCTTGGATCATCTATTTTCCAGGGTACCATATTCAATCTTTTAAGTCTATCTCATATCACGCAAAAACAGCAGCTTTAAGGGTTAGCCTGCTCTATAAATTGATAGAACTTAACCAAAACTACTTTATCATTACAAGTGTAGAGAATCTTCTTCAAAAAACCGTTCCTAAAAGTGTACTCTCAAAAGCAGTCGATATTGTTCAAAATGGAGAGACTCTTGATAGAGACCTTTTAGTTGCTCGTCTTAATGCAAACGGTTACCTTAGGAGTTCACTTGTAGAAGAACCCGGAGATTATGCCGTCAGAGGTGGTATTTTAGATATCTTCTCTCCAAACTATAAAAATCCTGTTAGGATTGAGTTGTTTGGTGATTTCGTTGAATCTTTGCGTTACTTTTCACCAGTTACACAACGTGGAATTGATGAGGTGCAAGAAGCTATAATCATTCCATCAAATGAAGTAATTATCGAAAAAGCCAATTTGCCTCATGTTATAGCAAGGCTACGTGAAGCAGGCAGTCAGTGTGGACTTTCCACATACAAGATAAAAGAGTATGTGGAAAAACTAAAGGAGCTTGGAAGATTTCCAGAGATAGAGACTCTTATTTCGATTGTTTATGCACAGACAGAGTCTCTTTTAAATTATCTTCCTGATGATACCATCTTTCTTATGGATAGACCTGAAGAGCTTATTTCAATATCTGAATCTATTTATACTCAAGCTGCACAAGATTATGAGAAATCAAAACAAGAGCAAAAACTCTCTGTTTCACCAGAGTCACTCTACATAAAATGGAGTGATGTCATCTCCTATTTGGATATGGGAAGTAGAAAAAAAGTTAATTTCAGAGACCTTATTGTTAAAAGTGATTCTCAACCTTCTTATGATATATCTAATTTAAATTATACAAATAATAATGCTAACTTTAACGATCATAACGCTAATTTTAATCTAAATTTTAAGGATAACTTATATCTATCTTCTCAATTGCAATCTGTTCATATTAAAAAAGATAGTGATAGCCCCTCCTCATATGAAGATAACATTTTAAAACCTCTTGCTGATTGGTTTATATCCAACAGTGAATTAAAATTTACCTCCTTTGCTGTATGTACAAGCAATGCCCAGGCAGGGCGTTTGATATCTTTATTAAAACCCTATGGTATTGAGTTCCAACCTTTTAATTTTACAAACTTCAATAAGCTTACCACTAAAGAGCCAAAACATCTCAATAATTCAGATGCTTCTGCATTGGCATATTATATAGTAGGGACTCTATCATCAGGGTTTGTTGACCAGGATAGTGGAGTTGCCATAATTACGGATCAGGAGATATTTGGAGTTAAAAAAAGGCTCAGTAGAACCACTAAAAGGGCAAAAAGCAGATTCATTACACCAGAAGAGCTTAAAGAGGGAGATATAGTTGTCCATTTAGAGCATGGTCTTGGTAGATATGAAGGGCTTAAAACTATCACAATAGATGGTTTATCAGGCGATTTTATCCAGATTGCCTACAAAGATGATGATAGGCTCTATCTTCCGGTTGATAGAATGGAGATGGTTGAAAAATATATAGGTGTTGAAGGATATAGACCAATTCTTGACAAAATCGGTGGAAAGACATGGATAAAAGCAACTGCAAAGGCAAAAAAAGAGGTGGAGAAGATGGCTGGAGAGTTACTAAATCTCTATGCCGAAAGAAGGGTTCAAGCTGGATATGCGTTTAGCCCATCTGATAGCTTCTATGATCAATTTCAAGCATCTTTTCCATACAATGAGACGCCTGATCAGTTAAAGGCAATTGAAGATGTCCTTTCTGATATGGAAGATGATAAGCCTATGGATAGATTGGTTTGTGGAGATGTTGGTTATGGAAAAACAGAGGTTGCAATAAGAGCTGCATTCAAAGCTGTAAACGATGGAAAACAGGTAGCAATAGTTGTTCCTACAACTATTCTTGCTGAACAACATCTTCACACATTTAAAGAGCGTTTCAAAAATTGGTCAATAACGGTTGATGCTCTATCAAGATTTAGAACTACAAAGGAGCAGAAGGAAATTTTAACTGCTCTTGCCTCTGGCAAGCTGAATATTGTTATTGGTACTCACCGCCTTTTGCAAAAAGATGTTTCATTCAAATCTTTGGGGCTTTTAGTTATTGATGAGGAGCAGCGTTTTGGGGTTAAACATAAGGAGGCTATTAAATCCAAGAGAACCACAGTTGATGTTCTTGCTCTTACTGCAACGCCTATTCCAAGAACTTTACATCTCTCTTTAACTGGTATGAGAGATATAAGCGTCATTTCAACTCCGCCGGAAGATAGGCAGGCTATTGTTTCGTATATATCTGAATATAGTGATGAGGTTGTGGTTGATGCTGTTAAGAAAGAGCTTTCAAGAGGTGGACAGATATTTTTTATCCACAATGAGATCGAAACAATATTTAAAATGGCAGAAAAACTTAAAAATCTTGTTCCAGAGGTGAGAGTTGGCGTTGCACATGGAAGATTATCAGAAGCAGCTTTAGAAAAGGTTATGGTAGATTTTATTAATCGAGATATTGATATGCTTGTCTGCACAACTATTGTTGAGTCAGGACTTGATATTCCATCTGCAAATACAATGATAATAAATAAAGCAGAACGATTTGGACTTTCTCAAATTTATCAGTTAAGGGGAAGAATTGGCAGAGGAGAAGATCAAGCGTATGCTTATCTGTTTGTTCAAGATGAAAATAACCTCTCTCGTGATGCAAAAAAGAGGCTTGCTGCTTTGATGGAACATCGCGATCTTGGAGCTGGATTTCAGATTGCTATGAAGGACCTTCAGATAAGAGGGGCAGGCTCTGCACTTGGAGCTTCTCAATCAGGTCATATTGCAGCAGTTGGTTATGATATGTTTTTAAAACTTCTTGATGAGGCTGTGTGTGAGCTTAAAGGAAAGCCTGTTGTACCAGCACTTGAACCCGAAATAAATATAACCATGTCTGCCCATATTCCAGAGGATTATGTTCAATCCATAGAGCAGAGACTCACTATTTATAGAAGGCTCTCTCAAATGACAGAATTGTCAGAGATAACAACAATGCAAAAAGAGTTGATTGACCGATTTGGCAAACTTCCAGAAGAGGGATTAAATATGCTCTTAAAGATTATGCTAAGGATTTTAGCAATAAAATCTGGAGTAAAGAAGATGGATGTTACCTTAAATTCTATATTACTCGTATTTTCTGAGCTACACCAGAAACGCCCACTTAGATACCTTCCAATTAATGGTTTTGATTATGAATATATCTCAGAAAACTCTCTTAAAATAACTCTTGGTGCAAGAAACAATAAGATTTCTCGTTCTCTTGTAGAGACTAAAAAGATATTAAAAGAGATAGCTTTACAGACAAATAGCCAAAGAGTTGGCATTAACTAAAATATAGAAAAGGAGTGTTTTTATGGGCATATCTATATCGCTAATGTGGTTTTTTGCAGGAGTCATTTTTCTATTAGCAGAGCTTATGCTCCCCGGTTTTATTGTAATATTTTTTGCAGGTGGAAGTTTTATTGCAGCGATCTGTGCATGGCTTTTTGATATAAGTCTGACAACTCAAACAGTGATTTTCCTTTTTTCCTCTTTATTGCTCTTATTTACATTAAGAAGATACAGTTTGAAAATTTTCAAGGGAAAAGTTATCGACAATATGGATGATGACTATGGAAATGCAAAGATTGGTAAACGTGCTATAGTTACAAAACGAATAACACCTGAGCTACAAGGCGAGATAAAATTTATGGGAAGTTTTTGGCGTGCAACATCAGAAGAGATAATTGAAGAGGGGCAGTCAGTTATTATACAAAATCAAATTACAGACAATGGTTTAACTTTTAAAGTGAAATCTATCTGTTTAAATCAGTAATAACAGCATTAGTTAAGTCTAACCTGCTAAAATTATAAAACTAAGCTTAAATAGACAAGGAGGAGTAAAATGAGTGAGTCATTAATAGTGATGGGTGTATTGTCAATAATAGTTATTGTGCTATTGCTTAAAACCGCTGTTATTGTACCTCAAAGATCAGAGTTTATTATTGAACGGCTCGGCAGATACAGTAATTCACTTGGAGCTGGTTTTCATATACTTATCCCCTTTTTTGATAAAGTAGCTTACAAAAGATCGCTTAAAGAGGAGGTGCTTGATATCGCTTCGCAAGAGTGTATAACAAAAGATAATGTTTCAGTTGCAGTTGATGGGGTTTTATACATTCAGGTTATTGATAGCAAACTATCTGCTTATGGAATAGATGATTATAAAAGAGCTGCTGCACAGCTTGCACAGACTTCACTTCGTTCTGTAATTGGTCGTATTGAGCTTGACAGAACTTTTGAAGAGAGAGAGACCTTGAACCAACAGGTTGTCTCTGCAATAGATGAGGCAGCAGAAAATTGGGGAGTCAAGGTTTTAAGATATGAGATAAAAGATATTACTCCTCCAAAAAGCGTTATGGATGCAATGGAAAAACAGATGCGTGCAGAGCGTGAGAAACGCGCTGCTATTGCAACCTCTGAAGGTGACAGACAGTCTATGATTAACCGTGCAGAAGGGCTTAAACGAGAGGCAATTGAAGTATCAGAGGGAGAGAAACAGAAAAGAATTAATGAGGCAGAGGGACATGCAAAGGAGATTGAACTTGTAGCTTCAGCAACAGCAGAAGGTATAAAAAAAGTTGCTGAAGCCTTGCGTGTTGCAGGTGGAGATACTGCGGCAAATCTTAGAATAGCCGAGAAGTATATTGAAGAGTTTGGAAAACTTGCTAAAGAGACAAACACTATGATTATTCCCGCAAATCTTGCTGATATCTCCTCATTAGTTGCCGCTTCCATGTCTGTTCTTGGTGAGGTAAGGCAGAAGAAGGCTTGAAAAAATAATAGCAAGATAAAAAGGGTGATATTGCATTTATGGGCAGCGGAAAAGTTAAAACAGCTCTTAAAAGTATGGCTATATCTTTAGCCTTGGTGTTACTTTTTCAAGGGTTAGTTGTTACCTTAGGCTTTTCGTATTTCTATGAAAATAGAGAGCAAAAGCTATTTGTGCTTTTTGTAATTCTATCTTTTTTAGTAGCGTTTTTTATGGCAAAAAAAGAGCAAAATAGCAGAGAATATGAGTTACTCAATAATATAAATACCGGCATTTTAATTATTAATTCATCAGGAGAGATAATATTTTATAATACCTTTTTTATCTCTATCTTTAAAAAGATATCTACTTGGTTGCCAATCAAAGAGCTAAATGAGTTAACTGCTTTTAACTATTTCGATTTTTATCTAAATCCTAAGGAGCAAATGCGGTTATTTCAAAGCGATGTCAATTTTCCAATCACATCTTTGCTTGATATTGGCAGCGAAATAATCTCATCTTATGCAACTCCAATATCTAAAGAAAAATCCACATTAGCAATCTCTTCTATAAATTTATCTTCTATTTTGAAATTGTTTTACTCAATCTTTGATAAGAATAAGGCTGACAACCAACTGTTAGACAAGAGAATAATGGTTACATGGATAATAATTACAAGAGAGAGAAATCAGCAACGTTGGGAAAAAGTTGTGGAGCAGCAGATTGAGAATACATCAGGAGAGCTTACTGCCGCATCAAGTGAGTTGATGAACTCTTCCTTAAATGTACAACAGATTGCACAAGATACCTCACGTCAGGCTCAGGATGTTGCCTCTTTTTCAAGAGAGGTTACAGAGTTAATTTTAAAACTGAGCGATGCTGTAAATATGAGTTCATCAAAATTTAAAGTGATTGCAAAAAGTGTGGAGAACAGCAGGCAGATAAGCGATACAGCACTTAATGAGTCGCAAACAACCCGTATGATCATTACAGATTTAAGCTCAATGGCAAGTAGCATATCAAAGACTATTCAAACCATACAAGAGATTATGGCTCAAACTCATGTGCTTGCATTAAATGCTAATATTGAGGCTGTAAGAGCCGGAGAGGCAGGAAAAGGTTTTGCAGTTATTGCAAAAGAGGTAGGAAATCTTGCTAAACAGACTGCTGTAATGTCTGAAGAGATCACGCATTTAGTCGATAAGATATTGGATAAAATTCCTCTTTCTGTCTCATCAATTGAAACAGTTGAAGAGGTGGTAAGAAAAATGAATAGAATCACTCTATCTATTAATGAGTTAATGGTTGAGCAAACCCAAATTATGAGTACTATGAGTACTCACATGGACGAGGCTAAGCAAAACTCCGAGCAGATAACAAATAGGATGGATGATGTTGTCTCTCATAGCTATAGCACACTAAATGAAATTGAAAAGAGTCAAAATGCTGCTAAAAACATTGAATCAATTGCAGAGCTATTTAACCTTATTGTTAGCCGTTTTGGAGAGGAGCGTATTGTAACGCCAAACGATATATATCACATGCTTATTATTATAGATCAATTTATTGATACATGGATTAAACTCTCTGTACCTAACCAAATATGGGAGCAAACTAAAAAAATTTTAGTAGAGAATTTTGAGGGAAAGAGACCAGCTAATGTACTTGAAATTAGTATAGCTAATTATCATAACATATTAATGTTAAATCAGATTCCAGTTGAAAATATCCCTTTTCCAAGAGGTATTGTAACGCCAACCCAAACATATAATTTCCTCTCTCAGCTTCTTGATCTTACAGAAAAGATAGTTTTAGAAAAGCTAAACTCCTCAAAACATGGCTCATTCAATACAACAGAGAGCGATACTATTAAAAAATTAGATATTGATGTTTGTAAGCTTAAAATTGCAAGACCAGTTACTGGTAAAAACCCAAGCGACGCCTACTCAATTGCCCATAAGATTAATCGAAAACTTAACTTTATTCTAAACAACAGTAACAGGTGAAAAAATTATAAGAGTTTAAAAATATTGGAAGGAAGGCATAAATTGGCAGATAAAAAAAATGAAAAGATTCTTGTTGTAGAGAGTGATAGTAACATGGCAAGTAGAATAGAAAAGTTACTAACCCGTGCTAAATATGAGGTTAGACGTGTAAACTCTTCATATCCTGCCATTGCTGCACTTGAGGCATCTGTTGACTCTCCTTTTGCCCTTGTTATATCTGCCTATAGAATACCCGGAATGAATGGTAATGATCTGCTTGAACATGCCCTCTTAATTGCTCCTGATACACAAAGGATGCTATTTGGTGAGGCTTCTGATATGGATATACTTCTTAATGCTATCAACAGAGCAGCAATACATAGTTGTATTGCTATACCTTTTGAAGATGAGCAATTTGTTTCAGAAGTGACGAGAAGATGTGAACAGTTTAGACAGGTTCAAAAGCGAGAAAGTTTAAGAAAATTAACAGAGCATCAGAATCGCCAGATGTATAAAATAGCTGTGAATCTTAAAAAGAAGAGAGAACAATTTAAGCAACAGATTGAAGAGAAGCAGAGAATCATTAAGAGTTTAACCTCTGGTGAAGAGTATAAAATAGATATAGATAGTAAAATTGAAAATAATTTTTACTCTAACAGATTTAAAAAAGTTGCCAATGATATCAAGACTTTTCTTGAATATACAGCATTTAACAATAAACTGCAGATTAACCCCACTACCTCTGTATCACCACTTAGACCATCTGAAGATGCTAAGGCAGAATCGTATAAAGAGTTGATAGATATTATACTAACACTTTTTATTGATAATGATATGTCACACATAGACAAATATTTGACACATTTTGAAGCTGACTTTAGACAATCTGTAAATTTAAGCTTTAAACCTCCTGTAGAGCCAATTGATGGCACTATTAGATATTTTTTTAAAGATATTCAGAACAGTGGTAAACGAGCCTTTGTGCTAAAAGGTAGCCTTTTAGCACAAAAGACACCTTGCAAGTCAGGGCTTGCTGGGGTTGATGAGTCGGGTAATATAATAGCAGTTCCAGAGCCTGTTGATCCACTTTTTACTGCTGGTATAAATACCCGTTTTTCTGAAGATAAACTTCAAATATTTGCTACTGCTGATGGACAGCCTCATTTAGATTTCATGGGTTCAATATCTGTCTTTCCAGAGCTTAATATAAAAGGAGACCTAAACCATGAGACAGGAGATATCAATTTTAGTGGAAATGTAGTTGTAAATGGTGTTGTAAAGGCTGGATGTAGTGTAAAATGTGCAAACCTCACAGCACAGGCAATTGAAGGGGCAAATATTAATTTAAAGGGTGACCTTAATGTCTCATCAGGAGTTATTGATGCTGATATTGTAAACGTTCAAGGTAATGTTTATGCGACCTATATCAACAACTCAAGAGTCAAGGCTCTTAAGGATGTTGTTGTAAAACAAGAGATTATCGATTCAGAGCTGTTTATTGGAGGTCAATGTATAAACAGCAGTGGTCAAATAACCTCATCATTTATTAATGCCAGAAGAGGAGTGATTGCAGGAAAAATTGGAACATCAACCTCATCTCCTCCAAAACTTGAGATTGGAACCGAAGGTATAATTGAGATGATGGGAGCTGATTTAGAGGAGAGAGTTCAAAGAAAATTAGATGAAATTCAACTAGTTAAAGAGGAAATGTCAGGATTTGAAGCTGAAGAGGTAATATTGCATGGTAAGATTTCTGATGCAGTATCTATTCAAGACCGTGCTCAGATAGATTTACGTGGAATAGAGAAGCAGCTTCCTAAAATAGAGGAATCTGAAGATATTATGGAGGTTGATAAGATGATTAAGATGGTAAATGAACTCCATGAGAAGATAGATAATTCAGAAAATATAATTAGCGAAGCATTTGAGAGGCAGGATGCTATTGTTGAACAGACATTGGTAAAACAGCGTAAAATTGATGAGATTGAAAATGAGATAAGCCAACTAAGACTAAAGCAAAGAGGACTTAAAGAGTTTGGCTTTAGAAACAAACCAATAGCACAGCTAATAGTAAATCGTCATATTATGGCTGGAACAACCGTGATAGGTAGTAAATCTCGCATTTTAATTAAAAAAGATATCTTAGGGTGCAAGATATACGAACTATCTCCGGACTATAAAATGGTGGTGATACCTAATTCTTAAAAAAGCTCTATTAAATCTATTTTGGTAATCAGCTATGCTGTTCAATGTCCATACATTGAGTTAAAATACGCACTCTGTCTCTTGAATCTCATACTCAGGAACAATAGCTTTAAGTCTCTTCTTGATAAGACATGAGTTATATGTTTCGGCTGCTGCATAAAGCTCTGCTAAATGCTCATCAAGCCATCGTCTGTATCCATCTTGGTCTCCATAACTATTAAAACAGCCTTCAGACTTTAGCACCATTATCTTTTTATGAGATGTCACTACAATGCCTTCACCTTCTGTTATTAGCTCCTCATATAACTTTTCACCCGGTCTTAGCTTGTCAAATTTTATCTCAATATCTCGTTCCGGTTCTTTGCCAGAGAGTCTTATTAAATCTCGTGCCATATCTGCAATCTTTACGGGTGTACCCATCTCAAGAATAAAAACTTCTCCACCAGTTCCAAGTGAACCTGCCTGAAGAATAAGCTGTGCAGCCTCTGGTATTGTCATAAAAAAACGAGTCACTTCAGGGTGGGTTACAGTAACAGGACCTCCAGCCTCAATCTGTTTGCGAAACAGAGGAATAACAGAACCCGCAGACCCAACCACATTGCCAAAACGGACAGCCATTAGACGGGTATAGCCTCCCATAAAAGAGTACAGAAGTTTCTCGCAAACACGCTTGCTTGCACCCATAACATTTGTAGGTCTCACAGCTTTGTCGGTCGAAACTAAAATAAACCTCTCTGCACAATATTTAACAGATAGCTCCATCATTATTTGAGCACCTAAAATGTTGTTATAGACAGCCTGCCAAGGGTTACGTTCTATCATTGGAACATGCTTGTATGCAGCAGCATGAAATACAACCTCTGGTTTATATGACTTCATAGTCCATTCCATAATTCCACTGTCACTAACATTTGCCAAAACAGTTACGTAATTAGTGTACATTACATTGTGTTTCATATCCATTTGAATGCTATAGAGGTTTGCCTCTGACGAATCTACCAGAACCATTTTTAAAGGTTTATACTCTATAATTCTTCTACACAGTTCAGAGCCTATGGAACCTCCTGCCCCAGTTACTAAAACAATTTTATTAAACAGATAATCTCTTATGTCTTTATCATTTAAAGTAACTGTAGGTCTGCCTAAAAGATCTTCATAGCAGACATCTCTTAGAGATTTGATACTAACTCTCCCGTCAATAATTTCGCTCATACCCGGTAAAGTTTTGAAATCTACACAAGCTGATTTGCATATATCAACAACTCTAAGTTTTTGTGCACCAGTTGCAGATGGTATAGCAATCAATGCTTCGGCAACTTTCTCTTTTTCTACAATAGCAGGTAACTCATCTATTTTTCCCATAACCGATACACCATGTATGGATTTTCCAATTTTTTTTAAATCATCATCAACAAAGCCCACTACTCGATAATCTAATTCACGATTATCCCTAATCTCTCTAAGTATCTTCTCTCCAGCATCCCCTGCACCAATTATAATAACATTTTTCTCTATTGGTCGGCTTTTATATGTCAATCCTTTGCTACGGTTATTATTAAAAATATCGGAATTAAAGCACTGTCGAATTATAATTCTTGAGCCTCCAACAAACACAAAGGTCAGTAGCCAATCTAATAGAAACATCCCACGGGAGAATCCTTCAAATCTGTATATTATAAGAATCATGGTTATCAAAATCAGAGATGAGACTGTAGATGCTTTTAAGATTATAAACAGATCGTTTATACTGACATACCTCCACATCCCCTTATAAACGTCCATTGCTATAAAACATAAGAGCTTTATGCCCATTAACAAAGGCAGTAGCTCCCAAAGATGAGACCATGTTGTTCCAGCAAGTAGCAGATCAAACCTTATAATATATGATCCTGCATGAGCAAGAAGGAAAAGAAGCAGATCAATTGTGATAATTATATAAAAATCAGGGTTTTTGAGTTGATGTATCATAGGTTTAAGTATATTTTATTTTATAGGTAACTCTTACACTATTATAATAAAACTACTCCTCTTTCCAGATAGTTGAAAGAATCCCTATAGACTTTGCTATATCACTTAAAGCTATCTTTTCATCATAAAAAGCTGCGGTTTTATTGTTCATCGCCCTGTTTCTGGCAAGTTCTGCCTCAAGATATCGTGTAACTGAGTCAGAACCACCTTCGTATCTCTGTTTTACAAGCATTAACGATTCATCTGCCATATCTACACTTTTAGCCGCAACATCTAAACGCTGAACAGCATCATCATAATTAAGATATGCTTGTCTTACATCGTGATGGATCATAAGCTCTGTTTTCTCAAAATTTTTCAGTGCAAGAGCAAGTCCATGCTTTGCCATTACAATATCTGATTTTGTGGAGTTACCAGTATAGATATCCCAATTCATTGTTAATGCTGCAGTATAATTATTGCTTCCTCCGTTGACTTTGAGATCATCACTTCCAATATACCATCTGCCATTTAAATCAACACTTGGAAGATAAGTTGCGTCTGATTTTTTAAGAGCAAGTCGAGCTTTTTGGAGCATCTCTTTTGATTGAGCTATTTCGGGACGCTTTTCCATAGCAATAACAATTCCCTCTTTATAGGTATTCGGAAAAGTGACCGGACATTCGCAGTTACGAGCAAGCTCAATATCATCATCAGGTCTATTTCCAAGAATTACATTAAAAGCCGTAACTGTTGTTGTGTAAAGATTTTGAGTCTGAACCAACTCCCTTTTTGCATCTGCAAGCCTTACTTCAAGAGAGAGTATATCTGATTTGAGAACCCCACCCCCTTGAAATCTAACAGTCATAACTCTTAACTGCTCTTCTACAGTCTCTACAGATTGTTTTGCAATTTTTACATACTCCTGAGCTTTTAGCACAGAAAAAAAGAGTTTAATAACTGAAGATACAATTATATTATCTGTCTGAGCACTAATTGCTCTCTTTTCTCTAACATCTGAATGGGCAACACGAGTATTAAGCGAGTCTATTCCGCCTTTATACAGATTGAAGTTGACGTTCACACCAGTTTCAAGGTTGGTAAATGTTCCCGGATCGTTAAAATTTGCGTTTGGAGGCAAAGCTCTCTGGTCAATGGTCTTAAACAGATAGGCAGAAGGTGCATCTCCGGTCGAGACTTCACTAAAGATGGTTACGCGGGGTTTAAATAGTGAGTCTGTCTTTTTAAGAGCCTCTTCAGCAATTTTTACACTTTCACGTGCCATACCAATATCTGGATTTTGTACAAGGGCTATTTTTATTGCATCCTCTATTGTCAAAATATCGCTATTTAACAGCTTGTATGTAGTGTTGTTTTTTTCATCTAAAGCTAACTGTTGTGAGTCAACCTCAATGTAATAGCAAAAATTGGAGATAAATAGTATTATCAACAAACTCAAAACTATTTTTTTACCCATGATAAATTCCTCTTGATGCTGTTATAGTTCTGTATATCATTTTGACATAAGATGACTTACTGCTTTTTCCAACCCATCAATTGAAAGTTCAAACATTGGAAATATTTTTGATATAGCAATAATTGTGCTTGTATAGTTCCACATAGATTGATTTACAGGATTTAACCAAACTGAGTGCGAAAAGGTGTGGGCAATAAAACGGAGTCTTTCAATGCTTGGTTTACCACTTCTCTCTCTTATATGTATTGAGCCATCAGTTGCCATAAGCTCATAAGGTGCCATGCTTGCATCACCTACTATAATAAAGCGAGTCTCAGGATCACGTTTGACAAACTCGTCAATCTTTATGGGTTTACGGTATCTTGCAGGGTCTTCCCAAACACAATCATAGATGGTATTGTGAAAAAAACAGGTTTTAACCTCCTTAAACTGTGAACGTGCATAATCAAATAAAGTCTGTACAACAGATATATAGGGATCCATTGACCAGCCGCCATTATCAATGGCAAGTATCACTTTAAGTCTATCTTTCATGGAGCGGTCAAATACAAGCTCGATCTCTCCACCATTTTTCATGGTTCTATAGATGGTATCATCAACATTTATTTGATCTTTAGGGCCAGTTGGAACCATGTTTCTAAGACGTTTAAGAGCTTCTCCCATCATTGCTTGAGTTAAAACTCCTCTGGTGGAATAATCTTTATATCTTCTCTCTCCTGCAACTTTTACAGCAGATTTGTTTCTTGACTCTCCACCCACTCTCATTCCACCCGGGTGGAATCCTGAATGACCAACGGGAGAGGTTCCCCCTGTTCCAATCCACTTATTGCCCCCTTGATGACGCTCTTTTTGATCTTTTAAACGCTCTTTAAAGTACTCAATCAACTGATCAGGAGTGAGCTTTGCAAGCTGAGACTCATCAATTCCCAAAGCATCTGCAAGCTGTTTTGGATTTTTAAGCCACTCGTCAAGCATAGCTTTTGCAATATCATCTATTTCAAAACCATCAATATCAGGAAGAGCCACACCCTCAAAGTGATATGCAAATACCTGATCGTAGAGGTCAAAGTATCGCTCACTTTTTACAAGAACAGCTCTGGCACAGGTGTAAAAATCATCCAATGAGTTGATAAGACCCATTGACATTGCCTTCTGAAGTGTCAGAAAAGAGGTGGGGGTTACAGGAATGCCAACCTCTTTTAATTTATAGAAAAATTGTATAAACATTAAATTTATTACCTCTATCCCCTCACCCTTACATCTCCACTAAGCATGGAGAAGAGCAATGAATTTTATCTTACCTTATCTTGATAGATTAAAAAAACTTTCGCCTTGATGTGATGTTCTGTGCTCTTTCATAATCAGGGCTTTTTTTGAACAGAACACCAAGAAATGGAAGTTCCCCTTTTATGATATCTTTTGCTCTAAAATCAGGATCAACATTAATAGCACGTATCCAATTTATAAGCTCCCTTGTTGCGGGTTTTTTCTCAATTCCATCAAGCTCTCGCATTGAATAAAAGGCTGAGATGGCATTTTCAGCAAGTCTGCTGTCAATTGATGGGAAATGGACAGAGATTATTTTTCTCATCATTTTAGGGTCTGGAAATGCGATATGGTGAAAATTGCACCTTCCAAGAAATGGATCAGATAGGTCTTTTTTGGCATTTGATGTGATTATAATTACTGGTCTCTGTTTGGCTCTAATAGTCTGGTCAGTCTCAATTATATCAAATTGCATCTGATCAAGCACATCAAGCATATCATCTTGGAAATCTGTATCAGCTTTATCGATCTCATCAATTAATAGAACAGTCTTTTCATCTGCTGTAAATGCCTGTCCGATCTTTCCCATTTTTATGTACTCATTAATATTGCTAACATCTCTATTTGAATCACCAAAACGACTGTCATTGAGCCTTGTAAGGGTGTCATATTGGTAGAGTGCCTCAATAAGTTTCATGCTTGATTTTACATTAAGGATTATCAAAGGCATTTTAAGATTTTCAGCAATAGCGTGGGCAAGCATTGTTTTACCAGTTCCTGGTTCTCCTTTAAGAAGAAGTGGCATTTCAAGAGCCATCGAGATATTTACTATAGCGGCAAGCTCGTTATCTAAAACATACTTAGTAGCACCTGAAAACCGCATAGAAGATTCATTGTGATGTGTCATAAAAAACTCCTGTAAATAAGCAACCCACAGACAAGTGGTTTACTGTTTTTTGTTTAACTGTAAATTAAGTTGTTTTTAAATTTGCACTTTTTTAATGAATTTATATTCATAATTTTTTTACAGTAAAGGTAAACCATAAAAAAGCCCTTCTTTCAACTTTTTTATATTTCCTGTCCATTCGATTTACTATATGTTGACACTTTACAAACAGGGTGTTAATAAATTTTCATTTATGTTTTTTTATAAAAAATAAATAGGAGTGTGTACTATGATTGGTGGAATTGGAATGCCTGAGCTGTTAATTATACTTGTCATTATCCTTATTATATTTGGAGCTGGCAAACTTCCTGAAATAGGTGCAGGTATAGGAAAAGGGATAAAAAATTTTAAGAAAGCAACCAGAGAGATTGACCAGGAGGATAAAGAACCTGAAAAGATTGAAGATAAATTGAAATCCTAATATTTTTATATTATTCCCCTCTATTCCATGCGGTAGATAACACACCTCTATGTCGCTTTACTGCATGGAATCGTCACTTTTAACATCCTCTTTTTTGTCTGCTTAGATATATCAAAAGTAGTCCGGCTATCCTTAATTTATACTTCTTCTTCTCTAAATTCTTTTGTATAATGACCTCTTGGTAATCTTTTCATTTTACA
>CAYRLG010000038.1:0-36109 GCA_964425195.1 uncultured Desulfobacterales bacterium | reverse complement strand
TCCGTAAGTTTATTGTATCTTACTTTAGTGTCTATTTTTTTCAACAGATATCAATTGATCGCTATTTCAAAATCGGAAACAATCTTAATCAGAGAGACATTATTGGTGTAAGAAAAACAGTTTCAGGACTTCTTAAAATTCTTTATCCAGATGGATGTTTTGATAAAGGTGCTGTTGAAAAATGTCTTGTTTATGCCCTTGAAAGCAGAAGGCGTGTTAAAGAGCAGCTAAAAAAGATTGGAGGCATGGAGTTCTATGATGTTCATTTCAGCTACATAGATAATGAAACATTAGAAGAAAAATTTATAAGTGTTCTTGAGCAGGGAGGAGGTTCTCTTATTCCTGAAAGTCCAATGAACCCAGGAACAATGCATACAATTACGGCTGGAACTTCAGGACACCTTGGATTATACAGGTTGGAGCTTCAAGTAACAGCAGGAAATGGAAAACTATCAATATCAGGCTCAGGTTCAGATACAAAAACAAAAGAAGCCATAAAAATTGGATATGACTATTTTAAGGCAAATTTAGGAAGGGTAAGCTCCATGTCCAATGCCAATGATCATGACTATCATCTTCACATAGTTGAGATGCAGAATACAGGGGCTACTTCTGATTTAACTTTGTGCGGTTTTATTGCACTCTGTTCAGGACTTATGGGTAAACCTATACAGCGTCAGATGATTATTCTTGGAAATATGAGTCTTGGCGGCACAATAGAAAAGACATCAAATCTTGCTGAAAAGCTTCAAGTTGGTTTTGATGCAGGAGCAAAAAGAATCTTAATACCCATGAGCAGTGTTGGAGACATTCAAACAGTTCCGGGTGAACTATTTGCAAAATTTCAGACCGGCTTTTACTCTGATCCTGTAGATGCAGTATATAAAGCTTTGGGAGTAGAGTAAATTTATTATGATCTACTTTGTACAACTTCCAAAATATAGCTATCACATTATTTTGATACTACAATAACTACTCTACACCCTTTCATGAAAATATGTCGTTCAGCCATTTTTTGAATTCTATCTGCATCAGACATGCTTATAATAATGGAGCGATTATTATCGCTATCTTTTCTAAGAGCCTTTATTGTTGCCGGTTTATTACCAGCCTTTTGTGAGATAGTTAAAGGTTCAGTATCTGATATATAACTACATATCCCCCGCTCAACAGCATATTTACGGCTTATAAACTGCGGGCTATATATCTCTTCTCCTTGTTCACTTAAAATAACAGGACAGATAACTGGCTTGAATTTAATCCCTCTTGCATCAATAACCAATCCTGTATATGGAAACTTTTGAGGTAGATGAGATTTTAAATCTGCTTTAAGCTTTTCTCTCTTATCAAGGTTATTATCCTTTAAGTTATGCTCTTTTGCGGAACTAAAATATCTACCTTCAAGATCAAATAGCTCAATATCAGGAATTTCCCCTATTTCGGGCGGCAGCACAGCATCAAGAAAATCACCATAAATTTTAGCTTCAACTTCCACCTCCACTATCTGTCCTAACACAGAGACATAGTGGCTTTTAACCATCTTTGCCCCAAAAGAGGTCTTTTTAATCTGTGCAATAGTTGCGTATTCAGGCTGTTTTTCAAATTCTTTTTTTTCAGAGGCTAATTTATTACTAACCAACCCGATTGATTTGAGAATCTCAAACAGATGCTCTCTTGCATTTTCTGTTGCTAACTCTATAAGTACCGCATCAGTTATTATATCTTTATTGTGTATAGGTGGTGCGTTCCTTCCCTTTGCCCGAACAACTCCTGTTGTCCAGTTTATGCTTCCATACTCTGATTTAACTATATACTCTATTTTCTCATCACTTTTGCTCTTTTTTCTTTCACCTGTGTCCAAAGCATTGACTTCTGACAGTGTAACTGTCGCTATTTGTAGTAGAAAGAGCAATATAAGTAATAATGTTTTATAGTTTTTTATTGAGATAGTCATAAACAGATTTAAGGGAATTTGTAAGTTGTTCATCTGAATCCTTTAGGATAGAGAGTGTTTTTGCAGATCTCATATTGATAAAATATATTTTTTTTCAATAAAGTCAGCTACTGTTTGTACATCATCAAGACCAAATCGAGGAACAGTTGTGTAATAGTCAGAATCACTTATAAATGCTACAAGATTTTTATCCCCTAAAAAAAGAGGAGAATCGTGACCCGCACCAACCCTAAAAATTTCTAATTTTGGCAATAGTGCGTATTTAAAACCTTCCACAATTACAAGATCCATATCAGAAAGATAGTGTTTTACGCTTTCAATAGTGGTAGATTCAATATTATAAGATGGATCGTGTTCAATAGTATCAGGCTCTTTATAATCTTTTACCATTGAAATCAGACCGGGAGATATCACAAGTGTAGCAGCAGCTCCAGCATTTTTATGTCTCCAACTATCTTTTCCCTTTTTATCCATATCAACACCACAATGAGCATGTTTCATAACCCCAATAGAGTAGCCTTTTCTTTTCAAATAAGGTATCAATTTTTCTAAAAAAGTGGTTTTGCCTGAACCCGAACGTCCAGTTATTGATATAATATTGGGAGTCCTATGTTGTTTATTATCCCCTGATTTCATTTTTTATCCCGTTGTTGTGGTTATTATTATAAATGTATATTATCTTATTGAGCAGTGTTGCACATACCCTTTAACAATATCTTTAAACTCTGTAATCTCATCATCACTAAAGAAAGGGTTTGGATAAGGATTCTGTTTTTGAAAAAAATCTGGATTAAACATTTTAACGCTCTTTGAGCAGTGCTGAAGAACATAATTTGAAGCTCCTTTTATCATCTTACCTATTTCAACCATAACTTCTTTTGAGATAAATGGCTTTACACAGGTAGTTCTAAACTCATAAATAGGAGCATATTGCATTATTAATTCTATGCTTTTAATTATTAAAGAGAAGTCAAATCTTAGATACTTGATCTTTTTTGATTCAGATTTTACTTTTTTACTACCTATATTTATTAGCGTGGTGGACTCATATCTTTTAACAAGATGTTGATAACCAATATCATTGCTCTTTATATCCATTGCAATAAAATCGACAAGCCCTCTTTTAAGAAGACTCTCAATTATCTCTGGTCTGCTGCCGTTGGTATCTAATTTAACCTTAAACCCTATATTTTTAATTTTAGAGCAAAATTGTGCAAGCTCACGCTGCAAAGTTGGCTCTCCACCAGTAATAACAACTCCATCAATTAACCCTTTTCGTTTTTTAAGAAAGGTAAAAATTTCATCCACCTCAATCACTTTATTGTTTTGATTATCTTGATACCACTCTTTTACTCTATTGTTTTGAAAAGTTGTTTCAGATAAATCTGTTTGAAAGGTATGAAAAGGTATAAGGCTTGGGTTGTGGCAGTAGGGGCATCTGAAATTACACCCCTGTGTGAAGACAAGTGAAGCTAAAGTTTCTGGAAAATCTATTAATGTGTTTTTCTGAAAACCACCAATATTGATATGCACTGTTCCTCTATTTTATAAGTCTATCATGTTATTGAAGCACCACTAAAAATAAAAAGTAGAGGAGCAGCAGTTAACTCTCCTCTACTTTAATATAGAAAATGATTTATCAAGAATCTTTTTCAGATTATGACAAAAGGTTTAAGAGGCAATTTTAAAGGTTTTACGCATACAAAATTCAGTTTGTTTACCATTATTCCACTGTTTGACAGGTCTTAAATAACCGACAACCCTTGAATATACTTCTGTATCTTCACCGCAGTTAGGGCATGTTTCTATTGCACCGGAAATATATCCATGTGAGGGACATACACTAAATGTAGGCGTTATGGTAAAATATGGTAGCTTATAGTTTGTTGCTACCTTTTTAACCATATCTTTCACAATTTTAGGATCACACACCTGTTCCCCAAGGAATAGGTGCATAACAGTACCTCCAGTATATCTTGTCTGTAACTGATCTTGCAGCTCTAAAGCTTCAAAAAGATCATCAGTATAATTTACAGGTAGATGAGTTGAGTTTGTGTAAAATGGATCTTTACCATTTTTGTATTCACTCTCATTGGCACAGATAATATCAGGATGACGCTGCTTATCCATCATGGCAAACCTATAAGTAGTCCCCTCTCCCGGTGTTGCTTCAAGGTTAAACATCTCATCTGTCTGCTTCTGAATCTCTTCTAACTTATTACGTATATGATCCATAACTTTCACAGCAAATGCTAAACCTTTTTCTGAGGCAATTCCCTCTCCTATAAAGTTAATACACGACTCATGCATACCAAGAATACCAATTGTTGAGAAGTGGTTTCTCCAGTAACAATCTGAACTTTCTTTAATCTTCCTTAGGTAAAATTTTGAGTATGGATAGAGATTGCCATTGGTAAATTTTTCTAAAACCTTTCTTTTTATTATAAGGGAGTCAGCAGCAATTTTAATAAGATCATCTAATTGTTTAAAAAAATCGTTCTCATTGTCAGAAATATATCCAATACGTGGCATATTTATTGTTACAACACCAATAGAGCCTGTAAGTGGATTTGCACCAAAAAGTCCTCCCCCTCGCTTTTGAAGCTCTCTATTATCAAGACGGAGTCTGCAACACATTGAACGAGCATCATCAGGAGACATATCTGAGTTGACAAAGTTTGAAAAATAGGGAATTCCATACTTTCCAGTCATTTTCCAGATACATTCAAGATTTGGGTTATCCCAGTTAAAATCTTCTGTTATGTTATAGGTTGGGATAGGGAATGTAAAGACACGACCTTTTGCATCTCCCTCCATCATCACTTCTGCAAATGCCTTGTTGATAATATCCATCTCTTTTTGATAGTCGCTATATGTGGCATCTTCACGGTATTGTCCGCCAAGAATTACAGGTGAGTTTTTAAGAGTAGAAGGAACATTGAGATCCATTGTGATGTTAGTAAAAGGTGTTTGAAAGCCAACACGGGTTGGAATGTTGATATTAAAGACAAATTCCTGAAGAGCCTGTTTTACCTCTTTGTATCCTAACTTATCTTCTCTGACAAAAGGGGCAAGCAGAGTGTCAAAATTTGACATAGCCTGAGCACCAGCAGCTTCTCCTTGAAGAGTATAAAAAAAGTTTACCATCTGTCCTAATGCGGTTCTAAAATGGCGAGGAGGAGAGCTTTCAACTTTACCCGCAACCCCTTTAAAACCTTCCAAAAGAAGGTCTTGAAGGTCCCAACCAACACAATAGACTGAGAGAAGACTCAAATCATGTATATGGATATCTCCCCTGTTATGGGCATCTCTCACCTCAGGTGGATAGATGCGATTTAGCCAATATTCAGCAGTTATATCTGATGAGATGTAATTATTCAGACCTTGAAGAGAGTAACTCATATTGCTATTCTCTTTAACTTTCCAATCCATCTTTCTGATATAGCTATCCATAAGCTCAACATGTTCACGAATTGTTATCTTTCTTATCTGATTGTGCTGCTCACGGTAAATGATGTATGACTTGGCTGTCTTGTAAAAAGGAGAGTCAAGAAGAACACGTTCAACAATATCTTGTATCTCTTCCACATCAGGACAGGTGCCAAGCCTTAGCTCTTTAGCAAGGGTTAGAACCTTAAGAGTCATTTTTTTTGCCTCACGCTCATCAAATTCTCCGGTTGCCCTGCCAGCTTTAGCTATGGCATCACTGATTTTGGATGAATCAAATTCAGCAACTCTTCCATCCCGTTTTTTTATCTTTTCAAACATTCATATCCCTCTTGAAATAGATGCAGTATTAGATTATTTAATGTTTAAAGAGCTGTTTAAATAGTCTTTGTTGTTATTATTTGTTTACCTAATGTTTTTGATACTTTAACCACTTTAAGATAGAGCAGCCGGCTGATTTAATAATGGTAATGTGAAGTGAAAATAATCAATATATAGTTTTAAGTCAAGATAAAATTCGATATGTTGTGTTAAATTCATTAAATTGGTGTGAAACAGCAACTATAAAAAACGTGAAAACAGAGGAAATTACAGAGGATATGAAACTTGATAAGGGCAATTTTTTCAAAAAAATTATCATTCCATGGTATGATTCGTATCCAGCCTGTTGGGTGCTTATTTTATTATCAACATTAGTTCTTATTTTTGCCTTAACTGGTATAGAAGTTACTATTACAAACGAACCATTTCGAGATTATCTCTGGTTTCCTACTCTTTTAGCATCTCTGGCTTTTATGTTTATCATTAGCGTGATATTTCGCATTATCTATCGTAATATAAATCGTTAAGTTAGCCCATGATAATTAAACATTAAAAAAGTGTAGGATGAGAGATGAAGATAACATTCAATGTGTTAAGAGCTATAGTGTTATATTTGTTAGTTTCATACAGTATCTGCTTAGCAACCGAATTACCTGATTATATTCCTGAAAGCCTTAAACCATGGAGTAGCTGGGTGATGCATGGTAAAACTAAGAAAATTGAATGCGTTCCACACTTTAATGACTCAGAGGAGCTTCAGTGTGCATTTTTATCTTCAGTGAACTTTAATCTAAATGACAAAGGTGGAGAGTTTAAACAGGAGTGGCAAGTATATCACGAGACATATATCGCTCTTCCGGTTACTAAATCAAACTGGCCCCAAAATGTTATGGTAAATAGAGAAGGGTCAACCACTTGGAGTTTGGCAGTAGTAATTCAACAAGAAGATATCTATGGCAATATTGTTCCATCTGTAAAACTTTCACAAGGTAGATATAGAGTAACTGGAAACTTTATCTGGCAACAACAGCCAGAATATATTCAACTTTCACCTGAGTCAGCACTTGTAGAACTTAAAATGAACGGAGTTGAGGTTCTTTTTCCAAACATTGATGATAATGGAAGATTATGGCTTAATAGTTCAACAAAAAACTCGGCACAAAAAGAGGAGAATAGGCTTAAAGTTGAGACATTTCGACTAATTGATGATAATATTCCTCCTCAAGTAACGATATATGCCACGCTTGATGTTGCTGGTGAGCCAAGAGAGGTGAAACTTGGACCCCTATATTCTCCAAAAGAGTTTATACCGCTAACCTTAGAGACACAGTTGCCTTCAAAACTCGAATCTGACGGTACAATAAGGGTACAGGCAAAAGCTGGAAGAGACATTTTTACGCTGAAATTAAGACACATTGGAACACTTTCTCACCTTGACTTTAAGCCTCCAAACGATGGTTATTATCCTAAACAGGAGGTGTGGTCTGTACGTCACCGTCCTGATCTTAGAATTGTTGAGGTATCAGGAGTCTCTTCAGTTGATCCAAAACTGACATCTCTGCCTGAAGAGTGGAAATCTTATCCCGCCTATATAATGCAGCCTAATGAGAGTATGAAATTTAAAGAGATAAAACGGGGAGACCCTCTACCTCCACCGGATCAATTAAACTTGCATAGGAGATTATGGCTTGCATTTGATGGCTTAAGCTATACGGTTCAAGATAGAGTCACTGGTAATAAAAATAGTGGCTGGCGTCTTGAATTCTCTCCTTTAATGCAGCCCGGAAAAGTGACTATTGACGATACTGAACAGTTAGTTACAACAATCAACTTGTCACAAAATGGCTATAAAAATGCAGGAGTTGAGCTTAGAAGAGGTGTTCTTAATTTAGTTGCGGAGAGCAAAATTAGAACTTCTGTTTATGCTATTCCCGCTACTGGATGGCTTCACTCTTTTCAGAAAGTTACGGGAGAACTTAACCTCCCTCCCGGCTGGAGGCTTATTGCAGCTAAAGGAGTTGATAATATCTCTGGAACATGGATTAAACGTTGGTCTCTTCTCGATATTTTTATTGTTCTAATATTCACTATTGCTACGGCAAAACTCTTCTCTTTTCCACTTTCAATTGTGGGATTTGTAACTTTGGTATTGCTTTACCATGAACCCAATGCACCTCGCTATGTTTGGCTCTTTCTGCTTTTGAGTTTTGTACTTTTAAAAATAACAGAAGCAAACTCAGGTAGATTAAGAGAATCTGTTAAGTTATACCAATTTCTTGTTGTTATATCTCTTCTTTTAATCTCAGTACCTTATGCAATTGAATCTCTACGTATAGGAATTTACCCTCAGTTGGAGAATAGGTGGGTGTCTGTAAACGATACAATGCAGCTAACAAGTTTAGCACCAATGAACTCTCAACTGATGGATAAAGTAGATTCTGCAATGGTTCAACCAGAAGCACAAATAAAGGGGAAAATCGGAGGTTCAACTTATTTTAGATCAGAAGAGGGTAGCAAACTATTGAGGGTTCAAAATGATGAACAACATTATGGGCAAGATCATAACCAGCGTTCAAAGGTTATGCAGTATGATCCAAAATCAATCACTCAGACAGGACCAGGACTTCCTCTGTGGCATCCATTCCGAACAATACAGTTCAGTTGGTCGGGTCCAGTTGAGAAGGAGCAGACCATCTTTTTTGCCTTAATTGGTCCAACTGTTAATCTCATTTTAGCATTTGTCAGAGTTACCCTAATTATCATTCTTGCTATTGGAATGTTTAGAACTGCTGGATTTTTACAATTAAAAGAGAGAGTAAAAAATATCAACATGCTTACATTGTTGGTAATAGCGGTTTCTATTTTGACAATATCAACACCATATAGGGCAATTGCAGGTGAAATTCCATCACCTGAAATATTAGAAGAGCTTCAAAAAAGGCTATTAGAAAAAGATAGATGCTTTCCATTTTGTGCTGATATCTCTCAGATGGAGATATCTATTAAATATGAAGAGCTTGAAATTAATCTTAATGTTGATGCTGCAATTGACACAGTTATTCCGCTTCCGGGACATGCCAACCACTGGATAGCTGAACAGGTCTCTATAAATGGAAAAGATGCTGATGCTCTATTTCGTTATAATCAAACTATTTGGGCAATGGTGCCAAAGGGGAAAAGTGTCGTTGTGGTGCAAGGCAGAGTTGGAAGCCAAAACTCTTTTCAGATTCCTTTTCTTCTCAAGCCCCATTCAGGAAAAATTATTCAAGCAAATGGGTGGGAAATTCAGGGCATTGAGCCTGACAGCTCTCTTGATGATCAGCTTCAGTTTAAACGGATAATCGTAAAAAGCATATCGACTCAGTCTGAACAAGAGAAGGAGATTCTTGAAACAGGACTTCTGCCTCCATTTGTTTTGGTGCAAAGAACTCTTCTTTTAGGACTTGATTGGAAAGTTGAGACACGAATAGATCGTCTAACCCCTGCTGGCTCTGCTATTACTCTAAATCTCCCTCTATTGGATGGTGAGTCGGTCATCACAGAAGGGATAAGGGTAAAAAACAGCATCGCTTATATAACGTTAAATGCAGCTCAAAATAGCCTCTTTTTTGAATCATTTTTAGAGCTATCTGATAAGATAAGACTTTATCATGCTCTATCTTCTGAAAATAACCATACCCAGAAAAGTTATAGTACAAATAGACAAAATGAAAAAAGAGAGGTTGACACTATTGAAGCTCAAAACCTCGAATGGACAGAAGTTTGGCAATTAGATGCAAGCCCTATTTTTCACATTGAAACAGAGGGAATTCCTGTAATTTTACACCAAAACAACCAAAAAAGATGGTATCCAACATGGCATCCACTTCCCGGGGAAGAGGTTATATTGAGAATCTCAAGACCTAAAGGGATTGAAGGCAAGACCATGACTATTGAAAAGAGCAATCTTGAGCTTTATCCAGGGCATACGACAACACGAGCTATACTCAAACTCTTTATAAATAGCAGTAAAGGTGGTCAGCATACTATTACAATTCCTGAAAAAGCAGTGCTTGAAGAGGTGAAAATTAACGGAGAAGTGCAACTTATTCGTCAAGAGGGAGAAAAGGTGGTTTTACCTATTACACCGGGTAACCAAAATGTTGAATTTATTTGGAAAGATGATAGAGAAATAGCAACTTTTTACCAAACCCCCAAAATTGATCTTGGAACAGATAGTGTTAATGCTTCTGTTGATCTTCATATCTCTTCTGACAGATGGACTCTTTTTGTGGGCGGAGAGCAGCTTATGGCTCCTGCTATACTCTTCTGGTCCAAGATTATTGTAGTGCTGCTTATTTCAGTTGGTCTTTCAATTACAAAATTGACTCCATTAAAGTTTTACCAGTGGTTTTTGCTTGGAATTGGTATGTCAATGAGCAGCACCCTCTCTTCTATATTTGTTGTAGCGTGGCTTATTGTTCTTGATATGAGAAAAAAATGGGGAGAAGGTATTGGTGCTTCTAAATTCAATTTGATTCAATTAGGGATTGTTGGTCTAACTGTTATCGCCGTTATGAGCCTTTTATTTGCAATATCTCAGGGACTTCTTGGTCATCCATCAATGAACATAACAGGAAATGGTTCATCAGAAACTCTGCTTAAATGGTACCATGATATAAGCGACTCTACTCTGCCTGTGGCATGGTTCTTCTCTCTTCCAATGTTTGCATACAGAATCGCAATGTTGTTATGGGCTTTGTGGCTCTCTTTTTGGCTCATTTCAATTTTGAAATGGGGTTGGGGTAATTTTGCTACACCTGTGATATGGATAGCATCTAAAAAGTCAGACTCAAACGCTTCTATTAATTGCTACAAAGAGGTAATATCTCAAAAAGATGAGAGTGAAAAAAGAACAGAAGCAGAGCCTGCTAAGAAACCAAAGGGATGGTGCAGAAGTATAAAAAAAATATTTGGAGTTAGGTAGGTAAATATCAGCAAAAAAAGATAGTTGTTTAAAAGAAACTTGCCCAAATCTGACATATAATCTATAAAGGGGTCTCTTTGATGCAAGGCTATTATACATCTTTTAAATAAACTAAAAAGACAATGCCTCCTTTAAGAAGCGGGCATAAGCCAATAATTAAATTATATTATGGATCATAAAAACACTACTACCGTTTTGTATTTAAGAAATACTATATAACATTTGAAGGAGCGTAATCATGTTTGGTTTGGGAATGCCTGAGATATTATTAATTTTAGCTATAGCTTTGATGGTTATTGGTCCAAAAAAACTACCAGATATGGCAAAATCTCTTGGTCGTGCACTTGGTGAATTTAAAAGAGCTGCCCAAGAGTTTAAAAACAGCATTGATTTAGACGATACTGTTAAGGAGTTTAATGAGCCTATAAAAAATATTAAAAACGATTTAAAAAGTTTTTCTGATCCGCTCAGTAAACCATTAGATGCTAATAAATCATCCGACAATATAGATAATATAAAAGAAGAGAATATAAAAGAGCCAGTAGTAGGAAAATACGACTCTCATGTAAAAGAGCCAGCAAAAGAGTTATCTATTGAAAAAGAGGAGCTTGTTTATGAAAAAGAGCCTCAAGTTAATCTTAATAAATCAACTGAAAACCTTAATGAATTGAAGGATGGTAAGGTAAAATGACAGAGATGGAAGAGGATAAGATGCCTTTTACAGAACATCTCTCTGAGTTGCGAGACAGGCTTATACGATGTTTTATTGCAATTGGGGTTGGTTTTGTTGTTGCCTATATTTTTAAGGAAAAGCTATTTGATATTTTGAATGCTCCTTTGGTTAAGTCCATGGGGGGGGAGACAAAGATGATCTTCACAGGTCTTCCCGAAGCCTTTTTTACCTATATGAAGATAGCATTACTTGCTGGGATCATTCTTGCTACGCCAGTACTCTTTTACGAATTTTGGATGTTTATTGCCCCCGGTCTTTACAGAACAGAAAAAAAATTTCTTATCCCTGCTGTCTTTCTATCCATAATCTTTTTTATTATTGGTTCATCTTTTGGATATTTCATCGTTTTTCCATACGCTTTTCAATTTTTCCTTGGATTTTCATCAGAGACAATACAGGCAATGCCATCAATGAAGGAGTACTTAGCCTTTTCTTCCAAAATGCTCTTGGCATTTGGATTTGCATTTGAGCTTCCTCTTATACTTACTTTAATGGCACGAATGGGACTTGTTTCAGTTGAATTTCTCAAAAAAAATAGGAAGTATGCAATACTTATTATTTTTATAGTGGCAGCAATTATAACTCCTCCAGATGTTGTAAGTCAAATAATGATGGCTATACCTCTTATACTGTTATATGAACTTAGTATTATTGGTGCAAAATTTTTCCGCAAAAAAAGAGATGAAAGTGACGAAGATAATGAGCAGAATCAGGATGAGGAAGATGGTGATAAACCCCTTAAAACTTGAAAAAGTTTTTATCATTGACATGGTTATTAGCCATATTATAATGATTCCTACTTAAAGACTTGCTACTCTACTAAACAAACATAAGGATTCTTATCAGGCAGTTTTGGGATGCTGCTTGATATTATTGATAAGGTAAAAAACTATTATTAACCGTTAAAAGGAGTAAGAGAAATGACTAAAAAAGCTGTTACGTTGATGTTGGCGATTGGTGTTGCTCTTCTTTTTGCTGCAACATGTATTTATGCAGGAACAAAAGTTGAAGACACATTCAAGATGGAGACAAAAGAGTACGGTAAACACACAAAAGGTTTAGTTGAGTTCACACACAAAGCTCACGTTGATACACACAAAGTTAGCTGTGGCGAGTGTCATCATGACGACAAAGGCAAACCTCTTGATCTTAAAGATGGCGATAATGTTCAAAAATGCGTAGAGTGCCATAAAGAGACAGGTAAGGCACCAGAAGGCGAAAAGCTTGCAAAGAAAGAGAAGATATTAAAATATCACAAAGAAGCTCTTCATGCAAACTGCATTGACTGTCATAAAGAATCTAACAAAAAAGCTGGTGATCCAAAAGGCAAGGGACCCGCTCCCACATCATGTAATGACTGTCATCCCAAAGCTGCAAAATAACATCCCAAAAACTACATAGTGATAATTATCGTTTAGTGATTTTGAGAAAATGGCTGAACGACATATTTTCATGAAGAATACCAAAGGGTTTTTCTGCATAAAGTGGAAAAACCCTTTTCCACTTTTGTTAATCCTGTATTTATGTGATGATTAGCGTGGATGAGTTAAGTTTAGGATATGAGTAGCTCTTTTAAAGCTGTCTGCCTTAAAGTTGTATCTTGATTTTTAACAGCCATTGCCATAGCTTTTCGGGTTCCTACAAATATGGCAAGTCGTTTTGCCCTTGTTAAACCAGTGTATATAAGATTTCTAAAGAGCATCTTAAAATGCTGTGATAGAACTGGAATAATCACAGCATCAAACTCACTGCCCTGCGATTTGTGTATGGTTACGGCATAAGCAAGATCAAGTTCAAGAATATCGTCCCGCTGATAGGTTACGACTCTATTATCTGGATAAAAAGAGACTTTACAGGTAAGCTCTGTTATATCCATATCAGCTATTATCCCGATATCTCCGTTAAACACTCCAAGATCGTAATTATTACGCCTGTGAATAACCCTATCGCCTCTCCTAAATATCCGCTCTCCAACCTTAATCTCCCGTTTTCCTTCTGCTGCCGGGTTGACAGATGCCTGTACCATTCTATTTAAATTCACTGTTCCAAGCGTGCCCCTTGTCATTGGAGATAGAATCTGTATTTCGCAGCGTTCGCCATAATATTTTGGAATCCACTCTTGATACAGCCTTCTTACCATATCTGCCGCTGCATACCCATAATGGAGAGATGACCAAGGATGGACGCTCTTTAGAACTGCCATCAACTCTTTAACCTCTGTATCAGCTTTATAGAGAGCATTTATATCAACATGCTCAAATTTCTTAGGAATCTTTATCTCTGTCTCATAGGGGCGAACAGTCTCATTAATCCTAAACTCATAAAGCTCCTTATCTTTATCACGATCATAACTATTTTTATGAGTATTATCGTAATCATCTTTATGAATACCATAACCAGCATTAGAACTACTGGCTGCCAGATAAGTATTAGCATCTGATCTCTGACAATTTATCTTGTCATCATTAGAGACCCGTTTTACCTGCGTAATAAAATTAATCTGATCTTTTGTTGCTTCATCAGAATCTATGAACATGCAGTCTATCTTCTGCGTCCAGATTTGAGGCTTTTTAAACGGTGATATAATCCACGGCATGTTACCTTTATTAATCTCATGGGCATATCTGATAATCAGAGACTCTCTTGCCTGACGGAATATCTGTGTAAGGACAAAGCATGGAACAACTCCGGATGCGATCATATCTTTTAGAACATTGCCCGCACCAACAGATGGGAGTTGATCTGCATCACCGATAAACAGAACTTGGCACGATTCAGGCACAGCTTTTAATAGAGATGCAGTAAGGCTTATATCGAGCATTGAACACTCATCAACAATTAAAAAATCGGCTTTAAGAGGATTTTTCTCATTTTTTTTAAACTCTCCCCCTTTCCACTCTAAGAGCCTGTGGATAGTTTTTGCCTCCCTGCCGATTACCTCGCTCATCCGCTGTGCCGCCCGTCCAGTCGGGGCTGCAAGCAGTATTTTCATCTGTTGATTATCTTTGCGGTGTGTTTGCTGAGTATCTTTGCGGTAATTTTGAATTATTATACTGTTTTTTTGATCTCTATGTTCTAATTCATCTAACTCATTTAATTCATTTGCACTATTTAAACTTTCAGATTTTCCAACTGCTTCAAGCAGTCTTACAATCACAAGCGTTGCGGTTGTCTTGCCGCACCCTGGTCCGCCTGTAAGAATTGAAAATTTCTGGTTCACAATAGAAACAACTGCATTTGATTGTTCATCACTTAAGTTTATATGGCGGGCTTTGCAGTAAAGGTATATCCAGCGTTCCAACTGATCTGGTTCTATGTAAAGACTTTGGTTATTCCCGTTCTGAGCATCATTAGAGAGTTTGTAATCAGGCTCTCTGCACATTTGTGATATCCTGCGGGCAACATAAAGCTCATCAAAATAGAGCGATTTTGAGTAGTAGCAAATCTCTTTATCTACCTGTGTATTTACTGTATTTTCCTGTTTTGAATCATTATTGAATGTTATTCTTTCGTTTTTTGCAACGCTGTTGTGTTGAACGTTGATATACCGCACCATAAGAAGTCTGTTTTGCCTCATCTGCTCTAAAATATCAGATATGCGATCGTCAATATCCAGCCCAAGAAGCTCTTTAACTTCATTGTGAATTTGTGGAAGAGTCAGATAGCAATGCCCAAAATTTCTGCTCGCAGCAAGAATATGGCGGATTGCTGCCATAATACGCCTCTCGCTGTCAGGGGCAAAACCTATGCTTAACGCCACTTTATCAGCAGAGAAAAAACCAATGCCGTAAAAGTCATTGGCAAGGCGGTATGGGTCCTCTGTAACATATCTTATTGCATTATCCCCATACTCTTTATAAATTTTTACGGCAAACAGAGTGCTGATTCCATGAGACTGCAAGAACATCATAACATCTCTGATCGATTTATGCTCTGTCCATGCCTGGCTTATCATCTCCAATTTTTTTTGTGCAATCCCGGGTATCTCTGTAAGACGCTCAATATCAGATTCAAAAATCTCAAGAGTCTGTTTATCAAAATGTTTTACAATCTTTTTTGCTGTCTGGGGTCCTACACCTTTAATAAGACCAGAGCCTAAATATTTTTCAAGAGCTGCTGTTGTGGCTGGTTTCTTCTCCTGTGCTGAAGTTGCCTTAAACTGTCGCCCATATTTAGGGTGGACTATCCATGAGCCTTCAAACTCCATTGTTGCACCTGCAAATACCTTTGTTTGATGCACTATAACGGTCTCCTGCTGCTGTGGAGAGTTAAACGGCACAACACGCAGAACAGACCAGCCGTTATCTTGGTTATGGTATGTTATCCTCTGGACAACACCCCGCAGACTCTCTGTAATACTGCCTGAATTATAATTATTTGTGCTGTAAGTGTCGATTTTATCGGAGTGCTGAGTAGTTCTATATGTGTAGTTTTTGTCCGTATAGTGCAATTATGGCTGCCTCTTTTTTAAATTCCGATTGCTTTATTTTGGTTAAAATGAGATATTCACTGTTTGTCAAAAATTAATAACAATAACATGGAATTATTAAATATTTCTATCATGAACAAAATAAATATTCAAGAAATCCTCCCCTTTGTAGAGATGCCGAGCCGCTATCTTGGGTGCGAGGCAAACAGCATAAAAAAAGATTTATCAAAGGTTGATCTCAAATTTGCCCTTGCATTTCCCGATCTTTATGAGATAGGCACCTCCCATTTTGGAATGCAGATTTTATATACAATATTGAATCAGCAGGATAATATTGCTGCTGAACGTTTTTTCACGCCTGCTCCTGATATGGAGAATATCTTGCGGGAAAAAGATATTCCCCTCTTCTCTTTAGAGTCAGAGATTGATCTTAAATCTTTTGACATAATCGGATTCAGCCTTCTTTACGAGCTTAATTTTACCAATATTCTCACCATGCTGAACCTCTCTAAAATCCCATTTTACGCATCAGAAAGAGAGTCTTTACCCAGCAGCTACAACTCAAATAACGATAACACTTTTCCCCTTATAATTGCAGGCGGTCCCTGTACATTTAATCCAGAGCCTTTGGCAGATTTTTTTGATGCCTTTGTAATCGGCGATGGAGAACAAGTTGTTCTTGATATCTCTAACGCCTTTATCGAGTGGAAAAAAGATGGCAGTAAAGACAAGCAAAATCTGCTTAAAATGCTTGCCAAGATAGAGGGAGTCTATGTTCCATCGTGTTTTAGAGCAAGTTATAATGAAAAAGGGATACAGCAGCTTGAGATTTTGCCAGAATGTAAAAATACACTCTCAGGCTTAGATGCAGATTTAGATTTAGTCGCAGATTCAGAAAACAGGCGGATCAAACGTGCAATTCTGCCCGATATCTCAACTGCACTGTTTCCAACCTCTCCAGTAGTCCCGTTTGGCAAGCCTGTGCATGATCGTTTGAGGCTTGAAATTGCAAGAGGCTGTTCAAGAGGGTGTCGTTTCTGCCAGGCAGGCATGATCTACAGACCCGTTAGAGAGCGTTCAGTTGATGATTTAATAGATATAACAAAAGAGGCTCTTAAAAATACTGGTTACAGCGATCTTTCGCTCTTATCTTTAAGCACTGGCGATTACGGTAATCTTGCGACTCTTATGGAGCAGCTTATGGCTGTAAACTGCGGATATCCTGTCTCTATATCTCTGCCCTCTGTTCGTGCTGGTAAATTAAATTCAGATTTAATGAAGATAATCAAAAAGGTTAAAAAAACAGGATTTACAATTGCACCAGAGGCTGGCAGCCAAAGGCTTCGTGATGTTATAAACAAAAACATTACAGAAGAGGATATCTTTAATACTGTAAACAGTGCTTTTGAACTTGGCTGGCGTAACATAAAACTCTACTTTATGAATGGGCTGCCCACTGAGACAGATGAAGATATTGAAGCAATTGCAGATATGGCAAGACGGCTTGCAACAATTAAAACAAGCGGCAAAGGAAAGAGCACAATCAGCATAAGTTTTGCATCTTTTATCCCAAAACCACACACTCCATTTCAACGCTCTGCTCAAATCCACCCTGATAAGGCTATGGAAAATTTAAATTTTCTTAAGCAGCAGCTCCGCCACCCGGGAATAAATATTAAATGGCAGCACCCAAAAATGAGCCTCTTAGAAGGAGTCTGGGCAAGAGGCGACAGAAGACTTTCTAAAGTGCTTGTTAAAGCGTGGGAGAATGGGTGCAGGTTGGACGGCTGGTCTGATATGTTCCGCTTTGATCTTTGGGAGAAATCTTTTGATGAGTGCGGCATTGATCCATATTTTTATACCACCCGTGAGCGTGAAAAAGATGAAATCCTCCCATGGCAGCACATTAACTGCGGCGTTTCAGATAAGTTTATGGAGTCTGAATTTGAAAAAGCTGTCAGAGGCGAGCTGACCCATGACTGCCGAGAAGATGGCTGTACAGGCTGCGGCATCTGCGATTTTAAAACGATAAAGCCTGTGCTTTATGATGCTGTTAATCAAGAATTAATCTCTTCTTCTTCACAAAAATCCCAGCCTGCACAACCGAATATTTATAAATCAGATATTGATAAACCTTTTGATAAAAAATCTTCTGCACCTGATAACAACTTTTCAAAAATCACCATATTCTATTCAAGAGTTGGAAAAGCCCGCCATTTTGGTCATCTTGAACTTGCTAAAATAATAAGAAGAGCAATCAGAAGAACAGGCTTGAAAGTTCGATATTCTACAGGATTCAGCCCTGCGATGAAAATATCTTTTGACAATCCTCTGCCAGTTGGAATGGAGAGCGAAGAGGAGTTTTTCTCAATTCAGGTAAATCTTGCAGCAGGATTTGAGGATAAAATGGGTCTTGATGCTGGTGTAAAGTTAGATACCAGATTTGATGGTAAATCAGATATAAAACTTGATCGTATTGTTACAAGACTAAATGAGGTGCTGCCTCGAAGCATTACAATTACAAATTGTATCCGCTCGCAAGATTTACAAAAAAGAAAAAATTCAGACAAAGTACTAACATCATATAGAATTAATCTTAAAACTTTTTCCATAGCTCAAAAAACAGTTGATGAGTTTATGGCTCTATCTGAATATGTGCTGGAAAAAATGAGCTTTAAGGGGATTCAAAGAAGCAGTGATTTAAGAAAAGTTGTAAAGAGCATAACGCTTATTAATCCAGTAACTTCTGATAATGATAGTAACGATGAGATTAACGAATCGACTCAGCTTGAAATGACTCTGCAAAATGATGGGCAGCGGACAATAAGACCATCTGAAATATTAACTGAGGTTTTTCAAGTGCCTGAAATTGTTTTACGCGGGGCAGATATTCTTAAACTTAAAGATTTAAATAACTAAGAAAAACAGGTCAAGACAGTATGCTTAAAGAACTTGTTGTTAATGCAGCAGCCCATGAGACCCGTGTGGCTGTACTTGAAAACGGAACTATTGTAGAATTATTTATAGAAAGAGGCGATGAGTCTAATATTACAGGTAATATTTATAAGGGAAGAGTGCAGAGAGTGCTGCCTGGTATGCAGGCTGCTTTTATTGATATAGGACTAAATCAGGCTGCTTTTCTCTATGTTGATGATATTTTAGATAACCCCTGTGACGATATTGCAAGGATTTTTGAGCAAGAAGCGGAGATAGATAGTGATGAATCTGAATCAGACAATTTAGATTCAGATGATTTAGATTCAGATATTGACGATAAGCCAAGAAATATAGTTGGAGACAAAAACAAAGTTCGACAGGCTACAGATTCTCAAAGCTGGAAACAGCAAGCAGGATGTCCTCCGTATAACTGGAAATCGTGTACTTCAGAAGAGTGTCCGATAGAAGATTTGATAACTGAAGGGCAAGAGATTTTGGTTCAGGTTGCAAAGTCTCCAATAGGCTCAAAGGGACCTCGTGTCACTACCCATATATCACTTCCTGGCAGATTTATGGTACTGATGCCAACTGTAGAGCATATTGGCATATCAAAAAGAATTGATGATGATAGAGAGCGGGCACGTTTAAAAGAACTTCTTCTCTCTATCAGAAAAGATAACTTTGGATATATCTTTAGAACAGCAGCTCAAGGAATACAAGAGAGCAGGCTTTCTCGAGAGATAGCTTTTTTAACAAAAACATGGGAAGATATTCAGAAAAGAAGCAGAACTGCTTCGGCTCCATCTTTGGTTTACAGAGATCTGACCGTAACCTTTAGAGCGGTTAGAGACCTTTTAACTGATGAGGCTGATAGGCTTATTATTGATTCAAAAGAGGGGTATGAGAATGTAGTCCATTTTTTAGAAAAGCTGATGCCTGACCTAAGAGTATCTGTAGAGCTTTATACGGGGACAGAGCCAATATTTGATGCCTATAATATTGAAGGAGATATTGCTCGGGCACTCAAAAAAAAGGTGTGGTTAAAATCTGGAGGATACATAATCATTGAACAGACAGAGGCGTTGGTTGCAATTGATGTTAATACTGGAAGATATGTTGGAAAGCACAACTTTGAGGAGACAATAGTTAAAACAAATTTAGAAGCTGTTAAGGAGATTGCATATCAAATAAGGCTTCGTAATATTGGCGGGATTATAATCATTGATTTTATTGATATGAAGAAGAATCACCATAAAGAGAAGGTTATGTCGCATCTTATAGAGGCTCTTAAAAAAGATAAAAGTCAGACAAATGTTCTTCCTCTGTCTGAGTTGGGACTTGTCCAGATGACACGAAAGCGAGTTAGAAAAAATTTGACACGAACACTTTGTGAGTCTTGCTTTTATTGTGGCGGTGATGGAATGCTTCTATCTGGTAAATCAATCTGCCATAAAATATATAGAGATCTGTTAAGTGAGGCTACAGATATTATGGGCAACCGATTTACAGTAAAAGTTCACCCAGAAATTGCTCAACTTCTGCATGGAGAGGAGAAGCATCTTATAACATCTTTAGAGGCAAAATTTGGTATGCCTATAGCCATCTACCCTGAGCCGCAATATCATATTGAAGAGTATCATATTTTTGAGAGCCTTTTATAACAATTTTATAACAATAAACATATTTTGTGCATGGAGTTTAAAATATAGTTATGAATTTGAGAGAAAACCGTATTATGCGGTTAAAGGAAAATATAGAGCAAGTACTTAATAAACTATTGAATGTGCTTGAAGAGCAAAAATCCAAGACCCTGTACGTTGTCGATAAATTAAATGAGTGTCTAAAAACTGTTCCAGCAACTGACACTCCTGTTTATGTACATATTATTGGGACGGATAAATCGTTTAAAACAAGCTACCTTCTTGATCTGTTTGACCACTCTGAACTTAGAGAACTATTCTCGGTCAAAGCTCACAACACCTCTGAAAATACAGCAGTACCATGTCTTGTTGAGCCATCTGATGATGTCAAAAAAATAACAATCAGACAAATTTCTATAAGTTCTGGAACAGTAATGCAGGATAATCTTTCATCCGATATGTTTGTAAATCTATATGATCTCTCAAAAGGTGCTATGCCTGATGACTATCTGCTGCAAGTTATTATTCCAACGGATCAAACTCCTATGAAACTCCCTGTGATTGAGTATCCTGGAATTAAAGAGGGGGCAGATGCTTCGGAAGAGCAGGCAAATTTACACAAAATATTTCAGCAAAATTTAATACAGAATCTTATAAAATTTCCGGGTATATTGGTTGCATGTTTTCAACATAAGGTTGCAATTCCGTCTGGACATCCAATGGATGTGATTTTGAAAAAATATGGAGAGATTCTTAAAACTGAATATAAACTTCCGCTTGTTGTCTCATTACAGGGTTCAAGTGCAATAACAGGATATTGTGGAAACACAAATGTTGAAAAAGATATTGCAACTGATTTTAAAAGCTACCAATCGTTTGATACAACTATCCAGTTGATAAATCCTTATAACCACGCATATCCTTTGACTTTTGGGCAGCCCGGACCTTATGTTGATTCATGGATAAAAAATTTAAGCAGATATGCAGATATCCATGAGATTCATCAAGAGATTACTCTTGATGGCGGCATCGGCTGGTCAAGAAAGCTGCTTGAAGATATATGCAGCAATTCCAACATACAAGATGCTCTTGATAACATATTTGTTCGTCCGTGGTTAATGGAGAGCGAATCGTACATTGAAAAAGGTGTTGAGATTTTAAGAGAGATTGAGGCTTATGATGAAGTTGCAGAGATAAACGAAAAGATACGTCAGTTAATCATCAACGGAAGATACAGAACTATCCGTACCTTTTTTAAAAATGAACTTACAATGGTTTCAGATGGAGTTGTTGAAAATCATCAACGCTTTTGGAGTAATATTTTCTATCAATATCTATTGCAGTTTTTTGATGATAACAGCAGATGTATTGCGATTTCAAAGGTCTTATGGGATAATCTTGAGAAAAGGCTTGATCCTGAGCATAAGGGCTTTCTTGGCACTCGAGAGCAGGATTTGCCGTATATCATAATGAATACAGCCGAATTGTATGTTCCTAATGCAGTGATAAGAGGCGATGTGGATGTTTTTGGGGTAAAATAAAGAAATATCTGTAGTGTTAGAAGTATAAAATGACAAAAACAACAGAGACAAAATTCCAGACATTGATTCAGAAAAACACCTTCTATTTCTTCAATCCCAAATTTGAAGAGAGCTATGAAGGTTATATCAACTCTCTTAAAGAAACTTTATTAAATGTTAAAAACAGGATTGAGACAGAAGGGTTAAAAAAAGAAATTTTTGAGGAACTTATCTATGAAAAAGAGAATGGTTTGAGTTCATTATTGGCTTTATCAGGTTTCTCTAATGAATATCTTAAACGTTTAATTACAATTATAAGGATTGTCGATCATCCAGAATTAAATAAGCTGGTATATAAAGAGCATTGGTATAAGGATATAGACTCTGGAAATATTAAAGAGTGGTCAGATAATACAATTAGCAGCATGATAAAGGATAACGCATATTTTAGAAAAGGGATTGTGAATATATTTTTTGAAGGTGCTTCTGTTAAATTCCTTGCTCAAACTATTCCCCTATTTGAATTAAAGAAACTTAGTATTTCAAAGTTGAAATTTGAAATAGCCGAAATGATTGACACTCTTATTAGATACAAAGAGAAGGGTAGCTATTCTGGTAAAAAAGGCAATAATCCTGAAATTATAATCCAAGATATTTTAGATAGATATAATATATCATTTGAAACAGGCGATCTCCATGAATTAATTGATAACGCTCCTGACAGCAAAAGAACAATGGATTTTATTATTCCAAATAAAAAGCATCCATCTATAATTATAGAAAGTTCTTTTCTTGCAACAACATCGTCAGGTCAGGGAGATAAATCAAAAACTGAAATATCAATAGATTTACTCCTTAAAGAGCATTATCCTCAAAGCATATTTATTGGTTTTGTTGATGGTATTGGCTGGTATGTCCGTAAAAATGACCTAAAGCGGATGGTAACAGCTTATGAAGATGTATTTACATTTCATAAAGATGAATTAAAACGCTTTGAGCAGCTTTTATTAGAGAGATTCTCTACTGGAGGTATTCAGTAAATGCTTCATCAATATATTAATAAAATTTTGCATGGTGACTGTTTGGATTGTTTTAAGGAAATACCTGATAATTCAGTTGATATGTCCTTTGCAGATCCACCATTTAATCTGAATAAAAAATATACAAGTTATAAAGACTCTCTTGAATTTCAGCAATATATAGACTGGTGCAGAAAATGGATTTTTGAAATGGTACGCGTAACAAAGCCAACTGGTTCTATTTTTATCCATAATATTCCAAAGTGGCTGACATACTATGCCTCTTTTCTTAATGAAATAGCCTATTTTAAACATTGGATATCATGGGACGCTCCTACCGCACCAATGGGTAAATCATTACAGCCTGCTAACTACGGTATCCTGTTTTACGGAAAATCAGAAAAAGATATAAAGATTAATGAGTTAAGACATCCTCATAAAAGAGATAGAAAAAAGGGATTTTTATTAAAAGATTATGGTGGTAAAAAAGCTAAATTACACCCATTTGGTCCGCTGGTTTCTGATGTATGGACAGATATTCATAGGATTAAGCACAATAAAAATAGGGATCCACATCCATGCCAGCTCCCTATCCACCTTTTGGATAGGCTTATTTTATTAACAACAGATGAAAATGATATTGTCCTTGATCCATTTTCAGGTACAGGAACAACCGCTATTTCTGCAAAAAGGCTTGGAAGACAGTATATTGGTTTTGAAATTGACTCACTTTATGTAGATGTTTCAAAAAATAAGCTCAATAACACACCTGCTAATTATAAGTTGGGTGATTCATGGGTTAGTTTTTATTTAAAAGATATAGTAACAATAAGGCATAAGGATTGGGATTCTTTAAAGGATTTTTTTATTATTCCAGAACCCATAGAGAGTATTGATTACAATAAAGTCATTCTAAAAAATAGAGCCATATTAACTTGTTATGCAGATTTACCAAACTAAAATTTACAAATTATAGATGTTTTTGGAATAAAGTCGGAGAAGTAACAAAAATGATTTTTAATTTTTTTAAACGAAATAAACAGAGTAAAGATTCATTTAATATCGAACTTGAAGATGATAACAAACTCTATTACCAAACTATTGCGGGAAGAACTCCAAGAGATCCCAATAATCGTGAAGAGTATATTCTTTTTATTGATTTTGGATCTTATAGAACATCAGTTTTATGCTGGCCCTGCTGCTATGGAAGAGAGAAAATAACAGATACATGGAAATATGTTGTCCATTACAGAAACGGGCAGATTGAGGGCGGAGGTTTTCCATCTGCCTTTATAAATCCACCGTCTGGTGATGAGAGAGATTTTGCATTTATTGATAACTTTGAAGATATGACAGTTGCAAACAGCCAGATTGTCAAAAGTGCCAAATCTGTATTTGCAAGCAAGTTTGCTGCATATAAAGGGGCAGTTCCGCAATTTAGGTTATATATCAAAAAGGTTCTTGAAGAGAGCTTTAAATATATTACAGAGCCGGTTGAGGGAAGACCATGGAACTGTCCTGCAATCCCTGTAATCACAGAGATAAGGGTTACTGTACCAGACCTTTTTATTGAGAATTTAAGAGCTGGATACAGAGAAAATATATACTCTGTCTGCATGGAGTTTTTAACGCATAAAAAATGGAAGCTGCTTTTTCCTGCAAATTTAAGAAGCCTTAAAAAGACCTTTATCAATATTTCAGCAGATGAGAGCGGTGCTTGTGAACTCTACTTTTTGAATCTTATAAAACTTATGCCTTTTTGGGATTTATCATCAGAAAAAGATAGGGTGCCTGATTTAAAAGAGGTTGAATTTCTCTTTTCTCAGAAACATTATGAAAAATTTTTAGAAGAGAAAAATAAAAAAGAGCTAAATTTTGTGGTCTGCCACGTTGATATCGGCGGATTGACAACAGATGCAAGTATTCTTCTTATGCGATCTTTTAACGATCGTGATCTTGGTATAACTACAACTTTAAAGAGAAAAGAGTCATTTTCTGAAAAAAAGGCTGGTGAGTATTTTGCAGATATGTTCAAGGAGACAAGATTAGAGGATGACGAGGAGAAGTGGTGGGAGAGCGATAGATTTATTGAAAAGGAGTTTGCAAAATTTTTAGAACTTCTATTTGCCAAACAGTACGCTCTTTTAAGTGAGTGGAGAAAGGAAAAATGCCTTGATGGAATCTATTTTCTTGTATCAGGCAGACCCACAAAAGCACAAAAAATTCGAGATATTATATCAAGGTATATTCTTAAAGAGTTCAATAAAGAGGCACTTCTGCTTCTTCCTGAACACTGCCTTTTTATGGCGGATTACTACCATGTTGGTAAAAACGAGGAGGGAGAAAGATATGCAAAAAAGATTGATAACTTTGAGAAACTTATCACCATTCTGGGCAATGTCTATACGCTTTATGACGGTTATGAGATAGATTTTGACGAGCATAAATACTATATTTCCCTTGATGTTGATACCCGCGGAGTTCAGCGTATGGAGATACTGCCCGGAAGACAGTATAATATGGAGGATTTTGAGAATTATCAAAAAGCTGCTCAAAGAAACAATGTTCTGCACCTTGCATTTACACGCATAGCCTCAGGCGAGAACGGCACAAGATTTCTGACGGTCAAGAAGATTGCCCGCCAGACTGCATATCCAAATATAAAGATTGCTGACAAAACTGAATTTGACGATCAAGCATGGATAACCCCATCTCTTATTATAACCAACCTTAATGATAATGATCAGGCTTTTGATCTTGCGTGGGCATCACACGTATAAAAGTTATCTCCATTCCAATATAAAAATATCACCATTTTTTACTCTTCTGTTCAGGTTCAGGAGAGTGGAAAATGGTATTTTTTTAGTTTTGTGTTTCAGATTTCTCTTGAACTATTTTGAGCATATCATTATAACTTCAAAATTTTACACTACAACAATATATGTTATTGAGGTAGTGTAGGATAACTATTAACGATATTTGAAATCCTATTTAGAAGTATCATAACTAAAAATATCATAACATTTAAAAATCGTAGCTTTTATTGAGATGCTTATGGAAGAAACATCTAATAAGCCTATTTTGATATTTGGTTGCGGTAATACTCTTTTTGGAGATGATGGGTTTGGTCCAGAAGTTGTTGATAGGCTTAACAGCAACTTTAATCTCCCTGAACATATTACTGCAACTGATGTTGGAACAGGTATTCAGGGTATTTTATTTGATATTGCCCTGTCAACTGAAAAACCTTTATGTTTGTTTATTGTCGATACAGTTTTACAACCTGATCGTAAAGCCGGCGAACTGTTGGAGTTGGACTTGAATCAGATACCAGAGAAAAATATCAGCGAATTTTCGCTACATCAGTTTCCTTCGGTTAATCTGCTTCAGGAGCTTCAAACAGATGCCGGCGTTAAAGTCAGAGTATTAGCAGTTCAGGCAAAATCTATCCCAGAATATGTAGAGCCGGGTCTTTCGCAAGAGGTTGAAAATGCGATAGAGCCTGCTTGCAAATGGTTAATTGAAAACTCTTTAAAACTTGCAAATGGCTGATTGAAAATTTTTTAAAACTTGTAAATGGTTAATTGAAAAGCGAGGTGTATATGTCAAATAAACCAATAGGTTCTGTCATGGTAGTTGGAGGAGGCATTGTTGGAATACAGGCTACTCTTGATTTGGCAGATTCTGGATACTATGTCTATCTTATAGAGAAGACAGCAGGAATTGGCGGGGTAATGTCTCAATTAGACAAGACTTACCCGACCAATGACTGTGCAATGTGAATTTTATCACCCAAATTGGTTGAGTGCGGTCGGCACTTAAATGTAGAGCTTCTTACCCTTTCTGAAATTGTTGATGTTGCTGGCGAAGCTGGTGATTTCACAGTTACAGTAAAAAAACGTCCGCGTTATATTGACATGGACAAATGTATTGCATGCGGAATATGTGCAGAAAAATGCCCTAAGAAAGTTGATGACGAATATAATGCAGGCATTGGCAAACGAAAGGCTGCATATATTAAATATGGTCAGACTGTTCCGCTTAAATATCTGATTGATCCTGAAAACTGTATTTACCTTAAAAAAGGAAAATGCAGGGCGTGCGAAAAGTTCTGCCCTACTGGGGCAATAAACTTTGATGATAAAGAGGAGCTTGTAAAGATTAATGTAGGCTCTGTTATTTTATCTCCTGGATTTACTCCGTTTGATCCTTCAAATCTTGATTTCTACGGATACAAAAAATATCCAGATGTTGTTACAAGCCTTGAGTATGAGCGTCTTTTATCTGCCGGAGGTCCGTGTATGGGTCATTTAGTCAGACCATCAGACGGCAAAGAGCCTCGAAAAATCGCATGGATCCAATGTGTCGGCTCAAGAAACACAAACAGAACAGACAATGGATTCTGTTCAAGTGTATGCTGTATGTATGCAATGAAGCAGACACGCATCACTATTGAACACATGGTTGGTAAGAAGCAGGATTTAGCGATATTCTATATGGATATCAGAAGCCATGGAAAAGAGTTTGAGCGTTACTATAACGACACAGTAGAAAAAGGTGTACGTCTTATCAGGGCACGTCCCCACACCATCAACCCTGGCAAAAATAATATGGGTGTCCAGATGGGATACGTAACAGAGAGCGGCGAAAAGATTGAAGAGGATTTTGATATGGTTGTCCTCTCTATTGGTCTTTGCGCACCTAAAGACGCTGGACAGCTCTCTTCAACATTTGGTTTTGATCTTAACCACTACAACTTTGCAAAAACAACCTGTTTTGATCCTGTTAAAAGTTCTAAGCAGGGAGTCTTTGTAAGCGGGACATTTAGATCAGCCAAAGCTATTCCAAGGTCTGTAACAGAGGCATCTGCTGCTGCTGCTGAAGCTGCAATTATGCTATCTGATGCAAAGAACAGCCTGACTAAAAACAAAGTCTATCCTGATGAGACAGATGTATCATCACAAGAGCCGAGAATCGGCGTATTTGTCTGCTCATGCGGTATAAATATCGCCAATGTTGTTAATGTTGCTGAGGTTGTTGATTATGCAAAACGTCTTCCTTATGTTGTTTTTGCAGAGAACAATCTCTTTACCTGCTCTACAGATTCACAGGTTCTTATTACCCAGAAAATCCATGAAAACAAGCTCAACCGCATAGTTGTTGCTGCATGTTCTCCAAGAACACATGAGCCTCTGTTTCAAGACACTTTAAGAGAGGCTGGTCTTAACGGCTTTCTGTTTGAGATGGCAAACATAAGAAACCACAACTCATGGGTGCATCAAAAAGAGCCTGAAAAGGCAACTATCAAGGCAAAAGATCAGGTTCGTATGGCTGTTGCAAAGGCTGCTGGAAATTATGCTCTGACCCGTATGCAGGTAAATGTTGTTCAAAAAGCTATGGTTGTCGGAGGCGGATTATCAGGCATGACAGCAGCACTGGCTTTTGGCAATCAGGGATATGAGACAGTTTTGGTGGAAAAGGGCGACAGGCTCGGCGGTAATGCTTGGGAGCTTTTCCAGACATATAAAGGCGAAAATATCCGTGAGCGATTGGAGAGCATGATCGATGAGATCAGTAACCACCCCAAAATTACCCTTCTTAAAAATACAACTGTTAAAAGCTGCTCTGGATCAGTTGGAAATTTTACAAGCGAGCTGCTTGTAAATGGTTCTGGAAACGGTAAAACAACGGGTGGTGAGATCAAAAAGATAAATTACGGAGTAAGCGTTATTGCAACAGGTGGCAAACCTTCATCTACTTCTGAATATTTTTTTGGAAAAGATGATAGGGTTATGACTCCGCTAAAATTTGATGAGTATGTGAGAGATTCCCACACATCACTTAAAGACTCTGATACTGTTGTCTTTATTCAATGCGTAGGTTCTCGCGAGCCTGACCGTCCATATTGCAGCCGTCTTTGCTGCACACACTCTGTAAAAAGTGCAATTTTGATAAAACAGATAAATCCAGAACTAAATGTCTATATTCTCAACCGCGATATCAGAACCTATGGAGAGCGTGAGGATTTATACAGGCAGGCTCGAGATGCAGGCGTTATTTTTATCAGATATGAAGTGGATAGAAAGCCAAATGTTTATAAGAGAGACAACGATCTTTTAGTTGAGGCATTTGATCCTATCTTGACAAAAACTGTAAGGCTTTTCCCAGATTATCTTGTGCTTGCAACTGGTGTTGAGGCTAATGATTCAAAAGAGCTGATGGATATATTCAAATTTGGAATCAATGAAGATGGTTTCTTGAACGAAGCACACCCAAAATTAAGACCAGTTGATATGCCTGTTGATGGTCTGTTTCTTGCTGGTTTGTGCAACTATCCAAAACCTGTTGAAGAGTCTATTACTCAGGCATTGGCTTGTGTATCCCGTGCCGGTGTTATTTTGGCAAAACAGACAATGGAGCTTGACGCTATAAAGTCATACATAACTGAAAAGTGTGACGGCTGTGCCGTCTGCATAGATGTCTGTCCTTATATGGCACTAAAACTTGAAGAGTATCAGCTTAACGGCAGTTCAAGAGTTGTAAAACGGGTAAAAGCTGATCCAGCACTATGTAAAGGGTGCGGTCTATGTCAGGCAGTATGCCCCAAAGGTGGAATCATGGTCCACGGCTTTACTCTCCCGCAGCTTAAAGCTCAGGTAGATGCAGCTTTAGAGAGCATTATCTGAATTGGATTATAGTTTAACTTAACTATAAATTTTTTTATAAATAAAAAGTTAAAATTCAATACATTGTGAAGTTAGAAGATAACTATAATATATATTTGAGACTATAATATACGTTTAAAAGTTATATAAATTTTTAAGGAGATAAATAATGTCAGATAAATATGAACCGGTGATTATCGGTTTTCTCTGCAACTGGTGTGCTTATGCCGGCGGTGATTTGGCTGGTGTTTCACGCCTTCAATATCCTCCAAATATGAGAGTGATAAGGGTGATGTGTTCAGGAATGGTTCACCCTGAACTTGTCGTCAATGCACTGGAAAAGGGTGCTGACGGCGTTATTATCATGGGCTGACATATTGGTGAATGCCATTACCTGGACGGTAATAATAAAGCACTTTCCCGAGCTGATGCGATTAATATAACATTAGAAAATATTGGTATAGAAAAGGAGCGTTTTGCCATTGAGTGGGTATCCTCTGCCGAAGCCCCAAGATTTGCAGAACTTGTAACTAAATTTACAGAACAGATAAAAACCTTGGGTCCAAATCCTTTAAAAGAGGCAGGATTAAAATCTGCTTAGAGTCTGTTTAAATATTCAGGCTCTTAAATTAATCAAAACATTCAATCAAAGGAGAGGAGAAAATATATGGCAGAAGAGATAGTAGAACTTGGCAGAAAGGCTAAAACCGATAAGAAGAGAAGCATCTTTAAAGATAAAGTCATGGCTCTGCTTCCTAAAGGCGGCAATCTAAATGCCTGCCTTACATGCGGAGCCTGCTCGTCCGGCTGTCCTGCAACTGGTCTTGAAGGAATGGATCCTCGAAAATTCCTGAGAATGGCAGCACTCGGCATGGACGATGAGATACTTACCAGCAACTGGGTCTGGATGTGCTCAATGTGCCAGAGGTGCATCTATGTATGCCCAATGGAGATCAATATCCCTCAATTGGTATATAATGCAAGGGCAGCTTGGCCCAGAGAGAGACGACCTAAAGGCATTTTAGGTTCTTGCGATGCAGCACTTTCCAACGATTCTGGAAGTGCAATGGGAACCCCTTTTGAAGATTTTGAGTTTGTTGTTAATGATGTTCTTGATGAGTACCGAGCAGCACAGCCTGAATTTGAAGATATGGAGGCACCAATTGACAAGATGGGTGCTGAGTTTGTTTTAAATCAGAACTCAAGAGAGCCAGTAACAGAACCTGACGAGCTTGTACCTTTGTGGAAAATTCTCCATACAGTAGGTGCAAATTGGACATACACAAGCAAAGGGTGGGCAGGTGAAAACTACTGCATGTTCCTATCAGATGATAAGTCTTGGGAGCATCTGACGCGTCAGACAGTCGAGGCTGCTGAGGCTGTGGGGTGCAAGACATTTATAAACACAGAGTGAGGGCACGTAACTTTCTCAATCCTGGCAGGATTGAAAAAATTCAACATTCCCCACAGCTTTGAAGTTAAAAATATCTATGAATATTATGCAAAATGGATACGAGAAGGCAAATTAAAGGTAAATTCTGACTGGAATAAAGATCGTAAAATTAAATTTACAGTTCAAGACCCCTGCCAGATTGTGCGTAAAACCTTTGGTGATCCAATTGCAGATGATCTAAGATTTGTTGTTAAATCTATAGTTGGAGAGGAGAATTTTATTGATATGACTCCTAATAAATCCAACAATTTCTGCTGCGGAGGAGGCGGCGGATTTTTGCAGTCTGGATTTAAGAACGAGCGTCTCCAGTACGGCAAAATCAAAGATGAGCAGATAAAGGCAACTAAAGCAGATTACTGCATTGCAGGCTGCCACAACTGCCACGCACAGATTCACGAACTTAGCGAACATTTTGGCGGACACTATCCAGTAGTTCATATCTGGACATTAATCTGTCTATCTCTTGGCATTCTTGGACCTAAAGAGAGAGAGTATCTTGGCGATGATTTGAAAGATGTTAATGTATTCCACCCTGAAATGGCGGACGAATAACCTTTTTCCTTGGAGGAGTTTATGAATAAAACTTTTTTTAATCTGATTCAGGAAGTTCAAAAGCCAGGTTTTTGCCACCATTGCGGCGGATGCGCAGCATTTTGCACTGCTATAAACTATGGTGCATTAATGCTTGATGAGCAGGGCAGACCCAAATACAAAGATATAGAAAAGTGTATTGAGTGCGGGCTTTGCTACTCAATATGCCCAGAGATAAGCGAACTTGACGAAGAGGTAAAACGGAGAACTGCCTGGAGCATTCCAATCGGGCGGGTTATTGAGATGACAATCGCCCGGGCAAAAAATCCTGAAATATTGAAAAATGCCACAGACGGCGGTGTTGTTACAGCTCTTCTTGTCCATCTTTTGGAGATCGGGCGTATTGATGCTGCAATTGTCAGCAGATCAACAGGGCTGTTTAAACGCGAACCATTCTTGGCAAGAACTGCTAACGAGATTATAGAGTCTGCTGGATTTCATTTTGAGACCTCTCATGGAATGAACATATACAGCGATGAATATTCAACATTTTCATCTTCAGTTCATGAACTTGCACCAATGGTTAGAAAAGGTGCAAGACGCATTGCTTTTGTCGGCACGCCTTGCCAGATCAAGGCAATGAGAAAGATGGAGGCACTTGGAGTTGTACCTTCTGACAGCATTCTCTACTACTTTGGGCTTTTCTGCACAGGCAACTTTACATTTGGAGAGAGCGAGCGGAAAAAATTGGAGTCTATCGGTGGTTTCAAGTGGGAAGATGTTAAAAATGTCAATGTAAAAGAGACGCTTCTTATAACCCTAAACAACGGTGAAGTAAGAAGCATAAGTTTAGATAAGCTCGATTTTATGAAGCGTTATGCCTGCCGCTACTGTGATGATTACTCTGCTGAATTTGCAGATATCTCTTTTGGCGGAATTGGTGCAAAAGATGGCTGGACAACCGTGCTTATACGCTCTCCTATTGGAAGAGCAATTTTTGCAGATGCAAAAGAGAGTGATGTTGAAGAGTATTCACATCTTGATCATTCTACATTTGCATCAGACGCAATCGATACGGTTCGTAAATGGTCGGCTAAAAAGAAAAAGACGGCACGGGAAAATATGAGAAATTTCGGAAAACCTGTCAATATCAAGGAATAGGAAATATCTGTGAATATTAAAGATCAAGAAAAACCCGTGAATATAAAAATAGGGAGACTTTAAATGACAGCAAAAGTAGCGGAAGAGTGGTTAAACTCCTGTTCAGGTTGTGAGATTTCTCTTGTTGATATGGGAGAGAGGCTCCTTGATGTTCTTCAGCTTGTTGATTTTGTCCATATACCAGTTTTAATGGATCATAAATATTATGGTCAGCTTGGAGATAAGGGGCATATCCATATTCCAGAGGCTGATGTGGGTATCATATCAGGCGGAATCAGAAATAAGGAGCATCTTGAAATTGCCCACGAGATGAGAAAACAGTGCAGGCTGATTATTGCACTTGGAACATGTGCAACTCATGGAGGAATTCCAGCTCTTGCAAATTCATACACAAATGATCAGGTGCTGAGTCGTTATTACTCAACTGAGACAACTGATAAGCCTGAAAGCTATCCAGATAAAGGGATACCTGAACTTTTAGACTGCAATTATGCGTTAGATGAAAAGATAAAAGTTGATGTTTATCTGCCGGGCTGCCCGCCTCACCCTGATCAGGTGTTTGCAGCACTCGCAGGACTGCTGACAGGAAAGCCTGCAACACTTGCAGATAAAAGCGTTTGCGATACATGCCCGACAATTAGAAAGGGCAAAGGCGAGTTGAAAAAACTGCGCCGTTTTCTGCAATCACCTCATTATAGTTCGCCTGATGAGCCGATTGACAAGATGCACTGCCTTTTAGAGCAGGGATTTCTCTGCATGGGACCTGTTACAAAAGGAGGGTGCGGAGGAGACGGCATACATCCAAGATGTATCTCTGCCAGAGTTCCCTGCCGCGGCTGTTATGGACCTGTAAAACACGATGGAAACCAGATGCTTGATATGCTCAACGCATTGGCATCTAACGGGATTGATATTAAATCTCTGCCAGAGACAACATCATTATCCCGATTTTCAGGAGCACATCACAATTTAAGACCTAAAAAAAAGTAAGCTGGAGGCTACATGGCTCAAGTTATTAATATTGCACCAATTACCCGCATTGAAGGACATGCACAAATTGCCATCACCCTTGATGATGACGGCAATGTTTCAGATTCAAAAGTGCATTTTCAATCTTTGCGTGGTTTTGAAAAATTTGTAGAGGGAAAGCCGGCTGAGGAGATTCCAAGAATTGTAAATAGAATCTGCGGAATCTGCCCGTGGCATCACCACCTTGCTTCAAACAAGGCGGTTGATAAATGTTTTGGAGTAACTCCTCCCCCTGCCGGACACAAGCTAAGAGAGCTTATGCAGACAATTGCACATGCAGAGGATAAACTTTTGCACTTCTTCTTTCTTGCGTCAGCAGATTTTGTTATTGGACCTGACAGCGACTACAAGGTAAGAAACGTTATTGGAGTTGCACAGGCAAATCCAGAGCTTGCCACAAAAGTTGTAAAGACCCGCCAGATGGCAAAGATGATTTTGGAAAAATTTGCAGGAAAGGCAATCCACCCTGTTGCTGGTGTTGTGGGCGGTTTTGCAAAACCTATGCTTGAAGAGGAGAGAAAAGATATTCTATCCAAAATGGAGGAGATTCTTGATTTTGCCCTCTTTACAATCAATTTTGCCAAAACTGAAGTTTTCCCCAAATATTTGGATACAGTAAAGACTCTCGGCGTTATTACAACTGGATTTCTCGGCACAGTTGATGATGACGGAGCATTAAATCTTTATGACGGCAAGCTCCGCATGATGAAGCCGGACGGCACATTTACAGATTTTAGTGTAGATGATTATGCTGACTATCTTGGCGAGCATGTTGAGCCGTACTCTTATGGAAAGATGCCTTATGCAAAATTCTGGAAAGAGGGTTTTTCCCTTGATTTAGATAATCCTAAAGGAATCTATCGTTCAAACTGTCTTGCCAGAATAAATGCAGCAGATAAGATGGCAACTCCGCTTGCTCAGGCTGAACTTGAAGAGTTTAGAAAGCTCTTTGGAAGACCAGCTCAGGCAACTCTGCTCTATCACTGGGCAAGGCTGATTGAAGAGGTTTATGCCTGCGAACATGCAATTGAGCTTTTAAAAGACCCTGCAATTACAGATACAGACATCAGGGCAAAGGTAGAGCCGAAGGCAGGCAGAGGTGTAGGGTGTGTTGAAGCTCCACGCGGCACCCTTATCCACGACTACTCAACTGACGAAAACGGCTTGATAACCCGTGCAAACATGATTGTCGGCACAACCCACAATCTTGGTCCTATAAACATGAGCGTTAATCAGGCAGCAAGAATGTTGATTGAAAAGGGGAAAGTTGACGAAGGAATCTTGAATAAAATCGAGATGTCTGTCCGTGCTTACGACCCCTGAATTTCCTGTGCAACACACCGTCTGGATGGCGGTAACAGTGCAATTTCAATTGAGATTCGTGATTCAAAAGGAGAACTTTTAAAGTTCTAATTTAATTTTTTTCATAAAATAACTATAGTATAGCCTTTTCCCTTAGATTTACCTAAAACAATAGAGACGCACGGTAGTGTGTCTCTATTGTTATTTTGGGGACAGGCGTTTAGAATACACATAGCCTTAGAGCCTCTAAAAATACCTTGATAATACCATCTCTATTTAAAATTGAGATACATATAATGTATGTCATGTTATTCATATGAATACACAAAAATATAAGACCCTGAAATCCAACAAGAGCCTTAATGTTTTTTATAACATATTGCTGGACGATACAAAATAAAAAACCCTTGATTTCTCAAGGGTTTTTGTATGTTATTGGACTACTCTGAATGTATAAGTGGTAGGCACGACCGCTACAGAATAGATATTTAACATACCGTTTTTATTCAGTATATTTTTGCCATAAAAAACATACCCTTTCCTTGCCCTAAAAAATACTCCGTCAACTATTTGTTACCGCATGTTTTTCTATCATTGGTAGTTCCTGTATAATTTTCTGCAAGGGCATACATAAGAGTTGCAAATTGATATTTGTCATTTTCAACCATTTTGCACCTCCTCAAAATTTCTGCTTTTATAATTGCTTGCAAAAGCTAAACATGCAGCAAGGTTATTGTCGCTCCTTCTGTTTCCAGTTGATACAAAACCAAAAAGTGTCGGCTGTCCAAACACGGGAGCATTAGAATATCTTTGATGATGATGCACTCCTCCAGCAGAAAACAGATTATTAACTACTCCGCCACTTATGACAGATGGTGCATTATTAGTGCCTGTAATTGAACATGATCCATAACTTTGCGGTTGCTCATCTTCCCAACGCCTGCTATCTGATCTCTGTCGAAAATAGTAGACACCAAAGCACATATTATCCAGCCATTTTTT
>CAYRLG010000037.1:0-39243 GCA_964425195.1 uncultured Desulfobacterales bacterium | reverse complement strand
GCTGCATCTTCAATCTGCTCACAGACTGCAACTTTACAGCCAGTTTCAATCAATTTTGCGATATAGGTGTCAGCAGCTCTATGGGGAATTCCGCACATTGGAATGGCGTCATCTTGCTGTTTATTTCTGGAGGTGAGGGCAATCTCTAAAATTGCAGAGGCTTTTATCGCATCTCCATGAAACATCTCATAGAAATCACCCATTCGGTAGAATAAAATTGAATCAGGATACCTCTCTTTGATGGAGAAATATTGCTCCATCATAGGGGTAGTCTTTTGAGTGGTCATTTTCTGTTTTGAAAGGTCATCTTGTACAATCAATTGAGCTTATGCTTTATTTATATTTATGGTTTATTTTAGAGGCAGTTTAGAATTTTCATTAATCTTAATTTTTGAATCTATAGATTCATCAACCATTGCTGCATCACCACTTGATATACAAGTTTGGTCAGTTGCGTTAGTGGCAATATCAGGATTGTGTTCAATATATTGATTTGACTTAAAACTATCAATTTCAGCCTTTAAAGACTCAATGGTCTCAACCTGAGAGAGAATAGTTTTGTTTAGCTGTTTAATATTTTTGACTGATCTGAATTTTGAAATTAAGCCAAAATAGCTGGCAATTAAGATACCTATGACTAAACATCCACCAAAGTAAGCAACATTCTCAACAGCAGGAGCTGTCCATTGGAACTTTTCCGGAACAAGAATGAAGGATAGAGCCTGTTTTGCAAAAAAATATGCTCTATTTTGGTAAATTAGAAGTGCTACAAAAATTATAACGAGTAGTCCAAATGTAATTTTAATTTTTCTCATCATGGATCTCCAATAGGATTTTTATGGTGAATTCAATGTCAAATCAATGACTTTAACTAAAAATGTTACTGGATAATAGTGCAATAATATGATTTTTTCAATCCCTTAAGTTTTTTAACATGAATATTTTTGATTTAAAGTTAAATACTAAAAACTTAAGGTAAGATAGGTAAAATTAGATTTAAATCCACATAGGATCATAAAATTTAACGCCATTAGAAGTTGGATTGCCAAAAAGATTCCAATCAAGTTTATGGAGGGGAATATTAGCCAAAATTTCTGCACAAGATAGATGAAGATGTGGAGGGATGCCTGATCTTTTCATTGAAGTATCTGCAACTTTACCTATGCTTTGACCCTTTGTAACCATATCCCCAATTGTCAAACCGCAACTTATAAATATATGCGAATATATAACTGCAATGATTGAGTTTTGGATAGCATGATTGCACTGAAGACTCCTTTTACTCAAAGAGCCACACTCAACAACAACTGACTGTCCAAGAAAGTCATTGCAAATATTCAATACTGTTCCATCAGCCATTGCTGGAACAACAGTATGCTGATTAAAAGAGCGGATATTATTGATAGATAGCTTATCGTACTCCTTTATTCTATAAAAAGTTATATCAAGCCCCTCATGAGGTGTATATCGTTGTTTCCAATCTGCCCACCATTTGTCACGACTTCCAAACAACATACCAGGATAAAATAGCCACTCTACATCTCTTATGTATAATCTATTTGTTGCATGAACTATCTTATTGTGATTACGATATTTAGATACTATAGATGGCAAGTCATATATCGCAAGTTGGTTGGTATCGGCAATTAAGTGTAAAAAATCTTTTATTATCACGTTATATTATTTTGCTATTGATTTTCGTAAATATTTAAGATGCGGTTTACCATTGAGTCAATTGTATAGTGATCTCTTACCATATTAAATGCCTGCTCTACCATCTTGGCTGTTGAAGATTTATCATGTAATATCTGCAATATATTATTTGCAATCTCTCCGATATTACTTGGTTCAAAAAGTAATCCAGTCTTACCATTTTTGATAATATCGCACGTTCCGCCAATTTTAGAACCAATAACTGGACAGCGAACATACATAGCTTCAAGCAGAGATTGAGAGATACCTTCCACCTCTTTGCTTGCAAGAATGTGGCAGTCAAAAGCTCTGTAGTAGTTCCAAGTGTCTTCCCTAAATCCTGTGAAGTGAATATTTTTTTTATATGCGGTTTGATTTACCATATTTTTCATTCTATCAATAAAATTGCTCTCTCCATCTCCAACCATTACTAAATGGTAATTCGGAATTTTGTCTGTTATAAGCAGAAAAGCGTTTATTATATCAGCTACACCTTTATCCTCAGATATTCGTCCCACAAATCCAATAAATCGAGACTCTTTATTTATACTAACGCCACTGTTATGATTGGTAAGCTCCAAAGCAAGCGATATTATTGAATCATCTCGATTCGTACTATCCATACTTTTTGGTGGTTCTATTCCACTTGGAATAGTAAAGATTCTATCAGGATTAATACTAAGAGTTGATATTAGCTGTTTTGTTGTATAATCTGCTGTCGTAAAAACATAGTTGCACAATCTATTATACAAAAATTGGTTATAAAATGAGTTCTTCACATCTGCACTGATATGGCGAGATAGAATGGTACAAGGGATAATATAATTGTTATTTTTCTTATTCGATTTTTTATCTTCTTTTCTTTTATATTTAATATCCAGTTTAAGATTTGGTTTTAAAGTTATATTTGCCGCTGCTAAAAGTGCAATTTTAGAATCTGTGTTACCGTGGGTATTTAACACATCTGGCTTTAACTCCTGATATATTCGTTTAAGCAAGGAGTAGTCTTTTATAGAACTTTTTGCTGTAAACTCAATAGGGAGAGAGATAAAACCTCTATTTTGGCATTTTATGAATAGAGGCGTTTTATCAGGAGCTGCAATAACTATCTTGTGCCCTTTTTCTTCCATCTTGCACGATTCGTTATAAACCCTTTTTTCAAGTCCACCAAATTCACGATGGCTGGTTGTGTGCATAATTATCATAAATTAAAATTTAAACTCTTTTAATAAATCTTTTTTTCAATTTTGATGTAAAAATAGTTATCTCTTCAATTTTAAAAACTAAACCTGAAAAAACAAAAAGCAGAGCAAACAGAATGGTTATCACAACAGAAGTTGTTACAGCTTCTATAATTGTTAAATGGTTTATTGTTGAATTATAAATATTTATAGAATCTGAAAAATATAAAAACATTGATTTAAGAAATAGTATAATTATTCCCCTGACTTTCCACAATATTAAACCTATAACACAACTTAAAAGAACAATTTTTATCGTGAATAGATAAACTGCTATATCTCCCTTATTTCTTGTTTTTTTGTTCCACAATAGAAACAAAAAACCGCTGTTCATAAAGGCAGATAAAGAGAGTGCACAAGCCACACCAGAAGCCCCGAACCATCTCATAAAAACAAAAAAGAGTGGAACAGATGCCAAAACAGCAATAGTCCCGAAAATAGCCGGAAACCATGTATTTTGCATGGCATAGTATCCCCTTACCACAACTGTTTGTGCAGCAAATGCAAAAGTGCCTGCCATAATAAAAGGGAGAATTTCAGAGGTTGTCTTTGTAGCATTAAGGTCAAAACTCCCTCTTTGAAACAGAATAAAGACTATCTCATGTTTTAACACCATAAAAAGAACAGAAACTGGTACTACAAGAAGAAGATATTTAAGTGTTGTATTAAGAAGAGAGTTAAGTGCATCAACTTTTCCAAGTGATGCAAGATTTGCCATAAATGGATATGATGCAACCCCAACAGCTTGACCAAAAATTCCAACAAGAATAAACATAATTCTAAGGGAATAATTTAGAGCTGCTATGCTTCCTTCAGAGAGAAGAGAACCAAAATATTTTAAAAATAGCTCAGTGGAAAAGGTCATACTAACTCCAATTATCAACGGTATAGTCAACAAAAGATATTTTATAAATTCTGGATGGTTGAGATTGAACAGAAAATAAAGTTTCATTCCAATTCGTTTAGCTCCAATATACTGCAAAGCAAAATTTCCGATAAATGCCCCTGCAAGTACACCCCATGCAAAACCCTCCATTCCAGAATTAAAAGGTGTTTTAATCTGTGATTCTAAGAAAAAAAATGTCAATCCTCCCGCAATAATACCAAAATTATATAAAAGAGGGGCAAGTGCTGGAATTAAAAATCTCTCCTTTGTAAACTGAACAGCCATAAACATACCTCCTGCAAAAAAGAAAAATTGAGCTGGCATGATAATTCTGGTCATTCTTACAGCACTATTAAAAAGTTGTGGGTCTTTCAACCCGGGGGCAAAAATCTGTACAAGTTCGGGAGAGTAGTAAAAGGCAACTGATATAAAAATAATCAGAAGTGCACCAAATGTGTTTAAAATTATTGAAAAGACTCGCCATCCCTCCTCTTCACTGTTTTTTGTAATATAAGATGAGAATATTGGAATAAACGTTACGGATAGAAAACCGCTCGCCACAACATGGTTAAGTATCTCAGGGATTATAAAGGCAATCTGGTAGGCATCAACTTCTCCTTTTGCACCACCTGCAAATGCAATGACCATCTCTCTTGCAAGACCAATAACACGGCTTGAGAATACCGAAATAATCATTATTAGAGATGCAAAGCCAACTTTTTTAAATGTAGGACTCTTTTTTGCCATAGTTGTTATAATCTCTATATCTTCTCAAATCTCTGTGTTTTTTGCAAAACAGTGCAAATTGATGAAAAAACTTATCTAAAAACAGAGTGCCTGTTTAGCACAGATATCTTGTAAGTTAAAGAATGATGCAATGAAAAATATTTGACTTATTGTAAATTGGAAGAATATATAAGAAATAGATGGTCTATTTCAGTGAATTTCTAAAATATTCAAAGCTATAGAGATATTGTTATGAAACATTATAACGGAATAATGGAGAGTGGAAAATGGCAGTTAATGGAGATAAAGATATAGCTTTAACTAAAGATAGCTCTAACCATAAATGGCGTTTTGTTAGAGTTGGAGGGTTTGATCATGTTCTTATTACAAACGGAGATGATATAAAATCTATAAAAGAGCTTGATCAGAAACTATGGGCTGCCCTTGGCTGTCCAACTGAAGGAGTTGAATTTGATTCTGCAACCCTTGCCTATATGGATAAAGATGGAGACGGCAGGATTCGTGCTCCAGAGGTCATTGAAGCTCTTGAGTGGACTCTCTCTCTTATTAAAAACCCTGATAATCTCTCTCGAGTAAACGAACTGTTGCCTCTATCCGAGATTAATGATTCTACTGCTGAAGGCAGAGATATTCTTGCCTGTGCAAAAGAGATTCTTACAAACAGAGGCAAAGCTGGTGCAGAGAGCGTATCGCTTGAGGATACAGCAGATACTGTGGAGATATTTGCCAACACAAAATTTAACGGTGACGGTATTATACCTGCAATTGCCTCAGATGAGGAATCTTTAAAAACGGTTATCGAAGAGATTATAGAGTGCATGGGTTCAGAGCAGGATAGAAGCGGTCTGCCCGGTATTACAAAGGAGAAGTCAGAGCTTTTTTTCAATGAGGCAAGGGAGTATTCTGATTGGCATCTTAAAGCTGAAGCAGAAAATTCAAGTATCTTTACAATGGGAGAAAATACAGCAATTGCAGCAGACTCTTTTGAAGCAGTTGAGCTAAAGGTTGATGACTACTTTACTCGTTGCAGCCTGGCAGCATTTGATCCCAATGCAACCTTGTCAATGAATCCAGCACAGACAAGGTATGAAGAGGTCTCTTTAAAAAGTATCTCTGCTGCAACTGAAGAGATAGCAGCATTTCCATTGGCTAAAGTGGAACCAAAGTTAGATTTACCGTTAAGCCAAGCTGTTAATCCTGCATGGGCAAAAACTTTGCTTACATTTCGTGATAATGTTGTCCGTCCTCTGTTTGGAGACGATAAAGAGACTCTATCAGAAAGTGAATGGAATCAAATAAAAGATAAGTTTGCAGATTATGAGGCGTGGAAAGGCAGTAAAAATGAGAGTCCTGTAGAAAAACTTGGAGTCCAGAGAATCAGAGATATTCTTGATGGCAACAGCGAGCAGATGATTTATGAACTGATTGAAAAGGATAAAGCTCTTGAATCATCAGTTAATTCAATTACTTCACTTGATAAACTTATCCATTACTATCGAGATATTTACGCTCTTCTTAATAATTTTGTCTCTTTTTATGATTTTTATACCCCTGGAAAAAAGGGGATATTTCAGGCTGGAACGCTCTATTTGGACGGTCGAAGCTGTGATCTCTGCATAAAGGTTAAAGATGTAGCAGCACACAGCACGCTTGCACAGATGGGAGGCGTATATTTGGCGTACTGTGAGTGTACAAGAAAAGATAGCACTGAAAAGATGAACATTGCAGCAGCTTTTACAGATGGTGATTCTGATAACCTAATGGTAGGCAGAAACGGAATCTTTTATGACAGCAAAAATAGAGATTGGAACGCTACAATAGTTAAAATAGTAGAGCATCCAATAAGCATACATCAGGCTTTTTGGTCTCCTTATAAACGATTTGCCCGTATGCTCAGAGAGCAGATTGAGAAATTTGCAGTAGAACGAGATAAAGCAGTTGATACAAGTTCTACTTCGCTTGTAACTGATTCGACCAAAAAATCTGATCCGAAAGCTCCAGCAGCTCCGTTTGATGTTGGTAAATTTGCTGGAATTTTTGCTGCTATCGGCTTGGCTGTTGGAGCGATAGGAACGGCAGCAGCATCAGTTGTAACTGGCTTTATGGGGTTAAAGTTGTGGCAGATGCCTCTTACGATTATTGGACTTCTTCTCTTTATCTCTGGACCTTCAATGATAATTGCAGCGTTAAAACTTAGACAGAGAAACCTCTCTCCTATTCTTGATGCCTGCGGGTGGGCAGTGAACAGCAGAGCGAAAATCAATATCCCTTTTGGGGGTTCGCTCACAAAGATGGCAAAACTTCCCTCCGGTTCAACCCGTCTGCTTACAGACCCTTATGCTGAGAAAAAGACACCATGGAGAATGTATATTCTGCTGTTAATCTTGATAATGCTTATTTTATTTGTATCTTTATGGAAGATAGGTTTTATATTAAAATAGTTGTAAATTTGTAAAATATGATAAGATTTACTGAAATTTTTTCAATTTAAGGGAAATAATAGATGACAAAAAACATTGTAAGTAAAATTGACGATGCCGTAAAAATAGACACTGTTTTAGTTAGTGTGTCAGATAAATCAGGGCTTGAGAACTTTATTCCTGCTCTTGTGGAGATCAATCCTGAGATTAGAATTTTATCTACAGGAGGTACATTCTCTACAATAAGTAAGATTCTTGATGAGTTTGCAAAAGGCAGAGGCAGTACGATTTTAAAAAATAGAAAAAGCAGCCATAAAATCCTTGAGCAGGTATCTGATTATACAGGACAGCCAGAGACTCAAGGCGGGCTTGTTAAAACGCTTGATTTTAGGATTTATTTGGGACTTTTGACCGAAACTTACAACGACTCCCACCAAAATGATCTTAAAAGAACTAATTCCATTGCAATTGATATGGTTGTCGTAAATCTCTACCCATTTAAAGAGACCATCTCAAAATCTGACGTAACATGTGAAAATGCAAGAGGAAACATTGATATTGGCGGTCCAACCATGATTCGGGCATCTGCAAAGAACTTTATCAGAGTTGCATCAGTTGTTGACCCTTCTGATTACGCTGAAATCTTGGAAAATATGAAGACTTTAAATGGAGCTTTAACTCTTGAGCATAGATTTAATTTTGCTAAAAAAGCATTTGAGCACACTGCCGTTTATGACAGAACCATTGCAGATTATCTTAAAAATACACCGTTTGAACAGGTTAAATCGTGTTACGCTATATAAGTAATTAGATAGTGGATACGACAAAATTTATACAATGAGAGATAAGAGTTAGTTAAGAGGCTTTTATATAAAAAAGGAGACATAAGATGGCACAAGATTTAAAGCAGATGTACAAAACAGTGATGGACGACCATTTTACCCCTGCAATGGAGATAAGTTTTGTTGATAATGGAAACCGCCAGACTCTATTTTACGAAAAAGTTGCATGGACAATTGATGGTGTGCAAAAAGGGCTGCGATACGGAGAAAACCCAGGACAGGAGGCAGCACTTTATCGTCTTGTGAATGGAAATCTTATTTTAGGTGGAACTCAAACCATTAAGCCCGGCAGATATATGGTCTCTGATATTGAACTTTTGCAATCAGGAAAACACCCGGGAAAGACCAACCTTACAGATGCAGATAACGCTTTGAATATCTTGCGTTATTTTTCAGCAAAGCCAGCAGTTGTTATAGTAAAGCACAACAACCCCTGCGGTGCTGCACTTGGCGATACTCTTGAGCAAGCCTACAATAAAGCATATATGGCTGATAGAGTTGCAGCTTTTGGAGGCTGTATAGCTCTAAACCGTTCGATTGATAAAATGACTGCTGAAGCTATTGCACAGCAGTATGCAGAGGTTGTTGTTGCTCCAGATTTTGAGGAGGGCGTTATTGATATTCTTGCAGCAAGAAAAAATCTAAGGGTGATTAGAATCAATAATATCAATAAATTACAAACATTTATCGGCGAACGGGTTGTTGATTTTAAAAGCCTTATGGACGGCGGGATTGTTGCACAGTTCTCATTTGCTCCAACTACATTGTCAAAAGATGACATGAAGATTGCCCAAACTGAATATAAAGGGCAAACTTACCGCGTAAATCGCGAGCCGACTGAACAGGAGTATGAAGATATGCTCTTTGGCTGGCTTGTAGAGTCAGGCATTACCTCCAATTCTGTTATTTATGTTAAAGATAACGTAACCGTAGGAATTGGCACTGGTGAGCAAGATAGAGTCGGCGTGGCTGAAATTGCAGTTGATAAGGCATATAGAAAACTTATGGATAGGCTCTCTTTTGAGCGTTATCAAACCCCGTTCAACCTGCTCAAAGATGAGGATAAAATAGCAGAGATAAAAGCAGAAGTTGATGCCCAAAAAGGAGGTCTTATCGGATCAACTATGGTAAGTGATGCCTTTTTTCCATTTAGAGACGGCATTGATGTTGGATTGCGTCAAGGCGTGAAATCTGTAATACAGCCGGGCGGCTCAATGAACGATTTTGAGGTTATTGAGGCGTGCAATGAAAACGGTGCAACAATGGTTTACACTGGTCAGAGAAGTTTTAAGCATTGATAAAGTTATGCTGTCAAAGAGACTATTTTTTATTTAAGTCGTTTATGAATAACATGTTGAAATTATAATCAAAAAGTTTTACATAAACTATCTGCCTGATACGAGCTTCTCACAAATGGAGCTGATGCAACTGAGGCAAATCCAACATCTTTTGCAAAAGATTTCAGTTCCTCAAACTCCTCTGGAGTGTAATATTTTACAACTTTAAGATGTTTTGCCGATGGCTGCAGATATTGACCAATAGTTAATATTTTGCAGCCATGTTCATAAAGATCAACAATTGTTCTCTCCAGCTCATCTTTTTTCTCTCCAAGCCCGACCATTATTCCTGATTTTACAGCTATTTGGCTCTTCTTATTTGATGTTTCGTCAGAATTGGTTATTTTTAAAGTTGATTGACTCTCTTGAATAGATTGCTTTAAATTGAGATTTATACTACTTGCCCTTTGAATCAGCTCAAGCGATCTTTTGTATTGTGCTTCTGGGCGGACTGCTGGGTAAAGAGAGGGCACGGTCTCAATATTGTGGTTTAAAACATCAGGTTCTGCCTGCATCACAACGTTTAAAGACTTAAGACTGCCCTGAAAATCTGGTATCAGAACTTCAACTTTTATCTGTTCGTTATCCACCTCTATATTGGTTTGTCTGCCAAATAGCTCTTTTGTATTTGACTCTATTTTATATAAGTTTTTAATCTCTTTTATAGTCTGAGCAAAATGGGAGGCTCCGCCGTCTTTTAAATCATCGCGGGTAACTGATGTAATTACGACATACCGTAATCCAAGCTCAAAAGCTGCCCGTGCAACCCTTAAAGGTTCGTCAGGGTCAAGAGGCAGAGGCTCTCCTGTTTTCACATTGCAGAATCGGCAGTTTCTGGTGCATAAATCTCCCATAATCATAAAAGTTGCAGTATGACGGGAAAAACACTCCCACATATTCGGGCATTTTGCCTCTTGGCATACTGTGTGGAGTTTTGATCTGCTCACAAGCTGCCTTACCTGTTCATAATCAGAGCTAACAGGCAGATTTTTTTTAAGCCATAGCGGTTTTCGGGGTTCAGGCTTTATTTTTGTTTTTATGGTTATTTCTGTTTCTACTGTCTGTCTGATGTTTTCCATGCTTCACTTAAATCCCTGTAATTTCCCTAAAGTGATAGAGCAGCTTTTCTTTTACCCGTTTAATTTCAATATGCTGCTTAGTCTCATTTTCTAAAGATGTCATTGCAATATCAGCCATGCCGCAAGGATTAATCCAGCTAAAAGGAGTAAGATCAAGATTGGCGTTAAAAGCAAGCCCATGAAAAGATATGCCACGTTTGATGGAAAGCCCGACGCTCCCAAGTTTTGAATATGAGTAGATATCTCTATTTATGTTGGAACATCTTATATCTATCTGACTGTCAAATGGTGTTTTTTGATTGTTAGATTTCATCTGATTAGTTTGATTAGACTTAACCCAAACTCCATTATTTTTAGGGTCTGTTACTGCGGTTACTCCAAAATCTGACGCTGTTCGTATCATAGTTTTTTCTAAAGCACATACAAAATCTGACACGCCTAATCGCCTCTTTTCAAGGTTGACGATTGGATAGAGAACAGCCTGACCTGGTCCGTGATAAGTTATATTTCCACCCCGCTCAGTCTGAATAATGGGGATATCTTTTGATTTTAAAAACTCCTCTGATACAATAAGATTTTCCCTGCCTCCACGCTTTCCAAGAGTAAAGACAGGGTCGTGTTCAAGTATTAAGATTGTATCATGATCAGCATTGCCGTTGATCATATCAGATACAATCTGTTTTTGTATCTCAAGGGTTTTGCTATATTCTATGAGATTTAAATCAATTATCTGCACGGTTATTTTTTTCAACGGCTTTATCCGATTACTAAATTTATCTTCTTTATTCCCAACTATTTACCCTCTTAACACAGGTTTTCTTGCAGCAGAGACCTCATCAAGCCTTGACAGTTTTGGAAGATGCGGGGCAGCTTTGAGTATATCTGGATTCTCTTTTGCCTCTTTAGCAACTGATTTAAAAGCATCAATAAATTGGTCAATCGTCTGTTTTGACTCTGTTTCAGTCGGCTCAATCATAATTGCACCATGAACAACAAGCGGAAAATAGACAGTCGGCGGATGGAATCCATAATCCATAATCCGTTTTGCCATATCAAGCGTTGTAACTCCGTTATCTGACTGAAATTTATCTGTAAATACGCACTCGTGCATACATGGTCTGTTGTATGGCAGATAGAAATCTTGTTTGAGCATCTCTTTGATATAGTTGGCATTTAGAACCGCAAGTCTGCTTACATCTGTAAGACCTTCTGCACCCATTGATAAAATATAAGAGTATGCACGCACTAAAACGCCGAAATGACCATGAAATGTAAGAAGCCGTCCCATTGAATCTGGTTTGTCATAGACTAATTTATATATGCTGCCGTCACCTGCAAGACTACAGCTTTTCTGGTTGATGCCCGAATTTTTATCATTACTGTTATTTTCATTAGTGCCATCTATTTTTACTACTCTTGGAACCGGCAGGAACGGCTCAAGAGCTTTGACAACAGCAATAGGTCCAGAACCAGGACCCCCTCCTCCATGAGGAGTGGTAAAAGTTTTATGAAGATTGAGATGGATAACATCAATTCCAAGATCACCTGGTTTTACAATTCCCATAATTGCGTTTAAATTTGCACCATCACCATAAACAAGACCGCCCTTTGAATGGACAATCTCTGCAATCTCTTTGATGTTCTCTTCAAACAATCCTAAAGTGTTGGGGTTTGTAATCATAATGCCAGCAGTCTCTTCGTCCATAACAGCAGCCACAGCCTCTGGAGTGAGAATGCCGTTATCTCCTGAATGGATATTGACAGATTGATATCCGCAAAGAGTTGCACTTGCTGGATTTGTGCCGTGTGCAGTGTCTGGAATAATAATTTTTGTTCTCTGATGCCCTTTTTTTGCATGATAGGCATGAATTGCAAGCATACCGGCAAGTTCTCCATGCGCCCCTGCTGCGGGCTGGAGAGTTACAGCGTCCATTCCAGTAATCTCTGCAAGATACTGTTCCAAATTATAGATAAGCTCAAGAGCACCTTGAGATAAATCTTCATCTAAAAGAGGATGGGCACCTGCAAAACCGGATCGTGATGCCTGAACCTCGTTTGTCTTAGGATTATACTTCATAGTGCATGAACCTAATGGATACATGCCAGAATCAACTCCAAAATTCCATTGAGACAGGCGTGTGTAGTGGCGGACAACATCAAGCTCGCTCAACTGAGGAAGTTCTGGCGACTCTCCTACAAGCTCTGGATCAAGGGGAGAATGTTCGACATCCTGCGTTGGAATTGACATTGCGCATCTGCCGTCTCTGCTATTTTCCCACAAAAAAGGCTCTTTAAATATAAGCCCGCTTGCTGCTGTCTGCTGTGCATTAAGGCAGTTTTGAAATCCGCCTCTGCATGAGTTCTGCTCTTCCATCATTCCACCTCCCAAAGAGAGTCATTATTAATGATATAATCAGATATAATGTTTTTATTCATTACTTTAACGCCTTTGCAAGTATCTCAATATCATCTTTTGAAAAAACTTCAGTTGCACAAAATAGATAGTGATTTTTAAGGGTTGGGTAATATTTTTCAATATTTAATCCAGCAACAACTCCCTTTTTTTTCAACGCTTCTCTTTTTGCTGCAAATCCATCAGGAGCTTTTGCTACAAATTCGTTAAAAAATGGTGTTGAGAATGGAACTTCAAATCCAGATTCTTCTAATTTCTTTTTAAGAAACATTGCTTTATCATGGTTTAACTGTGCAATTTTTCTTATCCCTATTTTTCCAACTGCTGCCATGTAAATCCCGGCAGTCATGGCATTAAGACCATTGTTTGAACAGATATTTGAGCTTGCCTTCTCTCTTTTTATATGCTGCTCTCTTGTGGATAGAGTCAGCACAAAGCCATCTTCGCCTCGTCTATCTTTTGTCCTCCCGACAAGCCTTCCGGGAAGGTCTCTGACATACTGCTTGCTGCTGGTCATAATACCAAGACCAGGACCTCCAAAAGATTGGGCAATACCTAAACTCTGTCCCTCGCCAACCACAATATCAGCACCTAACTGACCCGGTTTTTTCAAAAGTCCATAAGCAAGAGCCTCTGTAAATGAGGTGATGCACATAATTTTTTTAGATTCAGCAATTGCTTTTACCTGTGCAATATTTTCAATACACCCGAAAAAATTGGGAGACTGGACAGCAATTGCAGCAATATCATCAATTCCAGCAGCAGGTGATGTATTATCAAAATATGATAAATCAGTTGTTCCGTCTGCCCTTGCTGGCAATTCAACCATCTTATAGCCTGCTGGTTCAAGATAGGTTTTTACGATCTGCCTGTGGTGCGGGTGGATTAAAGATGAGACAGCAACTCGTCTGCTGTTTTTCTTTTTACGAAGTGAAATAAGAAGAGCTTCAGCAAGAGCAGTGCCGCAATCGTAGTGAGAAGCTGTGGCAACCTCAGTTCCTAAAAGTTCAGTTATCATTGTCTGAAACTCATAAATTCCCTGCAATGTGCCTTGGCTGATTTCAGGCTGATACGGAGTGTAGGCAGTCATAAATTCGGAGCGGGATATCAGATAGGGTATAATTGACGGAATATGGTGAGGGTAGCTGCCAGCACCAATAAAAACTTTATGAGAAGAAGATGCTGCGTTTTTTGATGCAAGCTCTGATATATGTGCATTCAGCTCCCACTCTGTCAAAGGCTTTGGCAGGCACATCTCTGTTTTTATTCTATATTCTGCCGGAATTGTAGGGAAAAGATCATCTAATGATTGAGAGCCGATTACAGCAAGCATCTCCTTGATATCCTCCTCTGTGTGCGGAAGATAGCGCATAGGAAGATAATTCGTACTATTGGAAGATTTCATAATAATCACCCTTTCAGCATTGAAATATATGCTGCCTTATCCTTTAAGTCCTTTAATTCAGATGCTAACAGAGAAGGATCATCTGCTTTTATTTTGATAATCCACCCTTGATCATAAGGAGAGTTATTCACAAGCTCTGGTGCGTCAGGAAGATTTGTATTAACCTCAACTACCTCTCCAGAAACAGGAGTGTAAATTTCAGATACAGCTTTTACAGACTCAACTGTTCCAAACTGATCGCCTTTTGAAAGAGCTGCACCAACTTCAGGAAGCTCAACAAAAACAACCTCGCCTAATTGATCTTGAGCATAATCATCAATTCCAATAGTTACTATTTTACCGTCAGCTTTTGCCCATTCATGTGAATCTGAATATTTAATATCTTCTGGTAAATTAAGTTCAGTAATCTCTTTCATTTTATCTGTCTCCTTATGTTTATAAAAATGTGGATATTTTAAGCCTTGCCGTTCTATCTGGTCTTACATCATTTACAACCGTTACGCTGATTTTCCGCTTTTTTTCTTGAAGTGTCAACTTTGTTCCAACATCAAGTTTTTGGTCAACAAGAACAAATCCGCAGCTTATCCCTTTTGCTTTAAATCCTTCTGGCTGGTCTGGTGATGAAATGCTGTAAATTCTGCTGTCATGCCAGCCGATTGCCATATCAGTTGCACAGGTTAGAACGCTGCCGATTAAGTTTTCATTTGCATCAAGAACCTGAGAGTCTCCGCCAACACCGATTTTTCTTAAATCCTGCCCAACAAACGGGTATGTGTATTTAACATCTTTTGGGTTGTTTAAATTCTCTTGGTTTAAAGTATATTGATTTGATTTATCCTGATTCAAAAGAGCGTTGCCGCCGATAAAGTTTTTAGTAAATCCACTTTTGTTTTCATTGTAAGGCAGGGCAAAATCCCAAGGTGTGTTTATAAATTTCCAGCCTCCAATATCTTGATGAGACAGAGGAAGAACTGCACCAGCCCTTAACGAATCTCTTGCACCAAGCCCGCAGACAATAAGATTATACTCCTCTCCAGCCTCAAGAATATCCTGCCACAGCTCAACAACAGCATCTGGAGAGATAAATATTTCAAAGCCGAATTCACCTGTATAGCCAGAACGAGATAGAAGAATCGGAGTGCCGTTTTTTAATTTTACTTGAGAAGATGATTTTTCAAATTTAGAGCATGAAGAAGAGCAGCAGCCAGAGTCATTAACGGTTTTAGAAAATAGACTAAAATCTCCTTTAAAAGAAAAATAGGGCATTTTATGAAAAATAGTATCTAAGTAAGCGGGATCAAGAACTTTTTTAAGAACTCTTATTGAATTTTTACCTTGAATATCAATTTTTGCAACTTTTTCAGAGAAATCAGTAATAATTACCTCAACAGCTCTCTCAAGAGCTGCATTAAGCGTTGATCTATGATTGTTAAAATGGCTTGCAACTATTCCGCCCATACCAGCATTTACGCAGACCATGTAATTTTTATCGTCAAACCGATAAACAATAGCATCATCAACCACATGACCCTCTTCATTTAAAACAGCACCATAAACGCATCTGCCGTTTTGCAAAGATTTAAGGTCTCTTGTGTGGCAGAGTTGCAAAAGATTAAAAGCATCTCTTCCAGAAACCATTACACATGCCATGTGGCTTGTGTCAAATATTCCAGCAGATTCCACTACTGCAAGATGCTCAAGTTTTACGCCTGTTTCATACCAAAGCGGCATATCAAAACCGCCGAAATCTGCCATGTTTGCGCCATGAGATCTGTGCCAACTGTTTAGAGGAGTTGTTTTTAGTTTTATTTCCATAAATTCCCCCTTTTAAATTTCTTTAACATCATCAAACCAATGCAATTTTCAGCTATAGTCAATTAAATATCTTGAATCAGAAAAATTTTATCGGTATCACTGCTTCCATTAATTACAAAATATAAGGTACCATAAGATTATACGATTTATAAACCACAAAAGTCTCTACTGAGCTTATACCTTTGACTTTAGAAATTTCATCAGTGTAAAATTCAAGAAGACCAAACTCTTCATTAAAAAGAACTTGAAGTATTAAATCGTATCGACCAGTGACAACAGTGGCACAGATAACACCACGCAATTTAGAAATCTCTTCGCCTTTTTCTACAAGGTTCATCTCAGCAAGTTTAATCCCGATTATAACTATTTTATGACCCGGCAGGGCAGAAGGATCAAAAAGTCCACATATATCTAAAATGTGCTCTTCTTTTAGTTTAGAAACTCTTGTTCTTACTGTATTTTCAGTGATATTGAGTTTATCAGCAATACTTTTAAATGATTTTCGTCCATCTTTTAGCTCTTTTATAATTTCAATATTGATATCGTCAATTTTCATAGATAAGTAGTATCCATTTCAAAATTAAGGTCAAATGCAGGGGGGGAAGACAATCTATTAATGTATAGTTTAGATCAAGTAATGTATTGTAATGAAAATGTCAAATAAAAATTCGATAAATTATGAAAACATCAAAATAGATACTTAAAAAAATTGTTTTTCATCAAAATAGCTGTTATTTTCTCTGTTATTAAACAATAAAATTTGCCTGATATTGTTATTATAGAAGTTTAGGTCTAATTTTTTACATATTCAATAAAATTTAAGGGGGATTTTATAATGCAACAAAAAAAAGTTGTAGTTATTGGAGGTGGACCTGGAGGATACGTAGCGGCACTTAGAGCAGCAGCACTTGGAGGTGATGTTACACTAATAGAGAAAGAGCACTTGGGAGGAACTTGTCTTAATTGGGGCTGTATTCCATCAAAGATTATGAAAACTTCAGCAGACATATATCTTAAATTTAAAGAGGCTAATGAGTTTGGCATTAAGATAGATGGTTCTGTAATACCCGAAATGGCTGCAATAGTGGCAAGAAAAGAGAGGATTGTTGAGACTCAAAGAAAAGGGATTTTATCCCTTCTTCAAAATGCAAAGATAAAAGTTGAACAGGGTAGGGGGTATATAAAGGGTAGGGGAGTGGTTGCTATAGTTAATGATAAATTAGATTTAAATAGTAATCCGCAAGAGTTTAAAAGAGAGATTTCTTACGATAATCTCATCATTGCAACAGGCACAACTCCTCTAAATATAGCTGAATTTCCATTTGATGGTGAATCAATTCTTTCAAGTAACGATCTTTTAAGTTTAAACAAGATTCCAGACTCAATTGTTATTGTAGGGGGCGGAGTTATTGGGTGTGAGTTTGCCTGTATCCTATCTGCGTTAGGTTCAAACGTTACTATAATTGAGGCTATGTCAAGACTTTTGCCACTTCCAAGCGTTGATGAATCTTGTTCTATTATTCTTCAAAGAGAGATGAAAAAGAGAAAGATTAAAGTTATTACAGAGAAGGTGGTTAAAAAAGTTGAAAAGTTTCAAGTTTCTGAAGGTTCAAATAAGCAGAGCCGACTTATTTTAGCTCTTGGAACTTCTCCATTTATTGATGCTTCTAATGTAAAAAAAATAGTAAAGCCTCACAATCCAGCTCAAACTTGCAATGAACAGCCTCAGATAATTGAGGCGGACAAGATGGCTGTCTGTATTGGTCGTTCTCCTATTACTTCAGATTTAGGGCTTGAAAATATCGGTCTTAAAACAGATGAAAAAGGGTGGATTGAGGTAAATGACTATATGGAGACCTCTGTTTCAGGTGTTTATGCAATTGGCGATATTTTAGGACCCCAAAAAATAATGCTTGCACATGTTGCATCTCACGAGGGTATAGTAGCAGCAGAGAATGCTATAAATTCTCCTTTAAATTATGTAAATGGTGGTAGTAAAAAAAATGTTACAACAAAAGCTAAGATGGACTATAATGCTGTTCCTGGAGCAATATTTACAATGCCTGAAATTGGAAATGTTGGATTGACCGAAAGCGGTGCAAAAGCTCAAGGTATTGATGTTGAATGTTCAAGTGTTAATTTTAGGGTTCTTGGAAAGGCTCACTCTATTGGAGAGATTGCAGGTGAAGCTAAGATTGTAGCTAAACATAGAACAGGAGAAATTTTAGGGGTTCATATAATTGGTGCTCATGCAACAGATCTTATTGCTGAGGGAACACTTGCTGTTAATAATAGATTAACACTATTAGATATTGCTCACACGATTCATGCCCACCCTACACTTGCTGAGATAATGTCAGAGGTTGCTTTAAAAGGGCTGGGAATGGCTATTCATGGTTAATTTTCCATGTAAAATTTACAATTTTTCTATTATATCAAATAATTCTAAATTAGAATTGCTTTAGATTTATTGAATCTTTTAAAGATGCTTTACATTATCTTTATCTTAATATAGAGAAAGCAAAAAGACTCCCAAAAGTTCTTTTATTAGAATAAAGGTGTTTTTTTATTATCAATTGAACATATTGTCTTATGTTTGTAACCAATTATTAATCATTAGCTGTTCAAATTTTAACATTGTTGTCTCAACATTTTTAATCTTAATTACTGTTGTTTCAACCTTATTAAGGAGATCTAAAAAATGAAAAAAAGATTTATCGTATTGCTTGCACTGGTTACAGGGTTTGTTTTGTTTACTTCTAATGCTCTGTTTGCTGCAGATATTGAACTTGCACAGAAATCAACTTTGGAAAAAGTTCTTAAAAAAGGGGAGCTTAGAGTTGGATTTGAAGCTGGCTATATGCCATTTGAGATGACTGATCAGAAGGGAAATTTTGTAGGGTTTGATATTGATATTGCCAAAGAGATGGCAAAAGCAATGGGCGTTAAGTTTGTTCCGGTTAACACAGCATGGGACGGCATTATCCCATCTCTTATCACAGATAAGTTTGACATAATCATGAGCGGTATGACAGTTACTCAGGAGAGAAATCTTAAGATAAATTTTGCAGACCCTTATATTATTGTAGGTCAGACGATTCTTCTTAACAAAAAGCATGAAGGTACAATAACATCGTATAAAGATTTAAATGATCCAAAGTTTATAGTAACTTCAAAACTTGGCACAACCGGAGAGTCTGCGGTTAAGAGTAAAATTCCAAAGGCAACTTACAAATCATTTGAAACAGAGACAGAGGCTGCTCTTGAGGTTGTTAATGGTAAAGCAGATGCGTTTGTTTATGATCTCCCTTACTGTGTTGTCTTTATGGCACAGCAGGGCGCAGGAAAAGTTATATTTTTAGATCAACCTTTTACATTTGAGCCTCTTGCATGGGCAATTAACAAAGGAGATCCAGATTTCCTCAATTTCCTCAATAATTTTTTAAGACAGCTCAAAAATGACGGTAGATATGACACTATATACAATAAGTGGATAAAATCAACTGACTGGATTAAAAACGTTCAGTAAAACTAACATCTCTCCCCTCTTTATAAAAAAGAGGGGAAAATCCATATAAGTTTAAATGATACAGGAGTTATGCCAACAAATGGATTCATCAACATCCCTTCTTCAAAAGCAGCAGGCAAAAGCTTACTATATGTGGGTAATGGTCTTTTTTTTAATTATCTCCATATTTATTGGAGGGCTTTATTACTGCACATTAAAGATTGATTACACATGGCGGTGGTTTAGAGTTCCGCAATATTTTTTTTATCACGAAGAGGTGTTAGTTAAAACTGACTCGGGCGGAACAGTTGATTCTATTACAACTTCTAATGGTAATACAACCGTCTATATTAATGAAGAGGGTGGAGATAGAAAGGAGTACACCATTCCCTCAGATGAAATCAAAGTATCAGAAGGTGACCTTGTTTTTGTTGGAGATACCATAGCATCGTACAAACACTGGAAGGTTGGTATTCTTCTTCAAGGTTTATGGCTTACGCTTTATGTCAGTTTTATAGCTATTATATTTGGAATAGTTCTTGGACTTTTTACAGGTCTTGCAAGAATATCCTCCAATCCTGCATTTAAATGGCTTGCCATCACATATATTGAGATTGTTCGAGGCTCTCCTCTTTTAGTTCAAATTTTCATCTGGTATTTTGTGCTTGGAACTCTTGTCAATACAATGCTTGCACGATATGGCATTGCTCAAATTCCCCCTTTATGGTTTGGTGTTGCTTCTCTTGCCACTTTCACTGGTGCTTATGTTGCTGAGATTGTCCGATCTGGTATTCAATCAATCCACAGAGGGCAAACAGAGGCTTCCCGTTCACTTGGTATGACATACTCTCAGAGTATGTATCATGTTATACTTCCTCAGGCTTTTAGACGAATTCTTCCTCCACTTGCAGGACAGTTTATAAGCCTTATTAAAGACTCTTCCCTGCTTGGCATTATTGCAATACGTGAGTTGACAAAAGCAACTCGCGAGGTTGTAACTACAAGTCTTCAACCTTTTGAGCTATGGTTTGTCTGTGCTCTTCTTTATCTTGTATTGACTTTTTCTCTATCAATGCTGTTACAGTATCTTGAGAAACGGGCAATGTATTCTTAAAAACCCATATATCTAAAGGACTAATTTATTATGATAGAGGTTACTAATATATATAAAACTTTTATGGTACCACATAGAGTCAATGCACTTGTAAATGTATCAGCAACTATTGCAAGAGGTGAAGTTGTTGTAGTTATTGGTCCGTCTGGCTCAGGTAAAAGTACGTTTTTAAGATGTCTTAATAGACTTGAAACAGCAGAGCAGGGTCATATTTTGATAGATGGAGTTGATATTTTGCATCCTAAAACAGATATAAATAAGGTAAGAGCTGAAGTTGGCATGGTATTTCAGTCGTTCAACCTCTTTCCCCACAAGACAGTTAGGGAAAATGTAAATCTTGCCCAAAATGTTGTAAGAAGACGCTCTACAGCTGAGGCTGACGAGGTAACCATGAAACTTCTTACCAAGGTTGGAATTGCTGATAAAAAAGGTGTTTATCCGGATCAGCTTTCAGGAGGGCAGCAGCAGCGTGTGGCAATAGCAAGGGCACTTGCTATGAACCCAAAGGCAATGCTATTTGATGAACCAACATCTGCACTTGATCCTGAGATGATAGGAGAAGTTTTGGATGTAATGAAAACTCTTGCAAAAGAGGGAATGACTATGGTTGTAGTTACCCATGAGATGGGTTTTGCAAGAGAGGTTGCAGACAGAGTTATATTTATGGATGAAGGTAAGATATTAGAAACTGGAACGCCTGAACATTTCTTTACTAACCCTAATCACAATAGGACAAAAATGTTCCTTAAACAGATTTTGTAAATAGCTTTTCCTCCACTACTCAATTTATGAGTATAATACTTTGTATTGAAACAGTCTTTTTTAAATTTTCTCAAAAATAGTTTTATAGGGTGTTTAAAATGACAGCCGATCAGATTAAAGATAAGCATATTTCAGCCCTAACTGCAAAAGTTGAAAAACTTCAGTCTCAAAAAGAGATGCTTTTAAAAGAGCTTAATAAAACTGAAGAGACTCTTGAGCTAACTTGCAATATGTATGGAAGGTATCTACCCCCAATATTGGATTATATACAAGATAAAAATGGTTCGTTTATAACTTCAATAAAGGAACTTAGTGCAGCAATTAAAAGCGGAGAGAAAAAAGCTGATATAGAGCAACTTTTGGTTCGTGTTCAGACTGATATGCTCAAAGATACACCAGAACCAACAGAGACAAAGAGTAAATCTTTTCTTTCTGGTCTGTTCAAAGGCTCTTCTGATAGTGGTAAAGATTATCTTGACAATCTAAAATCAGGCTACATTGATCTTGTAAATTCTTTGAAAGAGACTATTGACTCTGCCTACACAGTTAAACTCAATCAGATTGCTGCTGCAATCCAATCCTCTGATAGTTTTGATGCTATTGAGCGTCTTAGGGATGAGCTTTTTTCCCTTATACAGCAATATATCTATAACGTAGGGTCTGACAGAGAGAAAATAACAGCTTTTGTAAAGGAGATTGTAAAAAGGATTCTCCAAATTGAGGCTGGCATTAACAACTCCTATGAGCATACCCACACTACAGTGCAATCTAATGAGGAGTTTGGTAGTCTGTTGAATCACGAAATAGGAGAGTTGAGAAATAGCGTTGACGTTTCCGAGCGGCTTGAAGACCTTAAGAACCATGTCTCTCAAACTCTCTCATACATTGAGACAGCTCTTAAGGAGAAAAATGCTAAAGATAAGGCTGTTAAGCTGATGTCTGAAAAGAGCCGAACAGATTTTCAAGCTGGATTTTCTAAGCTAAAAAAAGAGCTGGATCAAGCGATAAGACACTCTAAAGACCTTGAGACAAAACTTAATCAAGACCCATTAACTAAGGTTTATAATAGGCGTGCCTATATTAAACGTATCACCAATGAGATGGATAGATTTCTAAGATATAAAACTATATTTTCTCTACTTGTGTTTGACATCGATTTTTTTAAAAAGGTGAACGATAATTATGGTCATGCGATTGGCGATAAGTGTCTTCAAGAGATCACAAGAAGAGCAGCCCCTGTTCTTCGTAAAAATGATATGCTTGCTCGATATGGTGGAGAAGAGTTTGTTGTTATAATGCCAGAAACAGCGAGTGAAGGTGCTGTTACTGTTGCAGAAAAAATAAGAAAAAGCATTGAGAAGATCGAATTTATATACAAGTCTGATACCATCCGAATGACCGTAAGTATTGGTGTTTCACAGGTAATAGATGGAGATAAATCCCATGAGACAGTCTTTGAGCGAGCAGACGCAGCTCTATACAGAGCAAAGAGCGAAGGCAGAAATAGGGTGGTTGTAGGGTAAGGTTACATAAAATAATTTAAAGACATCTTAAAGTATAGGACAACGTGGAGCTTAAAAAAACATGACATCATCTGATATCGTCTCTTTTTCTATTGAAACACTTTTAAATGATCCTAAGATTGAAACAGCGGTTGCAGATATCAATAGTGAAACAGTTGACAGAAGAGCGTATGCTCCTGCTAAGTGCAGTGTATTTTCCAATGATTGTATATCTCTTGAGGAGCAGCCACAGTATAGATTCACAATTGACCGTGAAGCTGCTAAGCAGCTACCAGATATTATTGGCAATCATGTACAGAAACTTGTTCCCTGTGTAGAGAATAAAGACTCTTTTAAGAGCTATTTTTTTAAAAAGAGAAATATAGGAATTGTTTTTTCAGGTGGTCCTGCACCAGGTGGACACAATGTTGTTGCTGGTATTTTTGATGCTGCCAAAAGAGCCAACCCTGAGTCAAAGATATTTGGATTTATCTTAGGACCCGAGGGAATCCTTGAGAACAGATATATTGAAATAACAAAAGAGCTGGTTGATACCTATCGTAACATGGGTGGTTTTACTATGATAAAAACTGGTAGAGCCAAAATAGATTCAAAGCAGAAGATGGCACTTTCAAAAGAGGCGTGCCACTCTCTTGGACTTGATGCACTTGTAATTGTTGGAGGAGATGACTCTAATACAAATGCTGCATTTCTTGCCCAAGAGCTAAAGGCTGATGGAATACAAGTTATTGGTATTCCAAAAACAATTGATGGTGATATTCAAATTAGAACAGAAAACGGTGAGACACTTTGTGCGATTTCATTTGGTTTTCACTCTGCTGCAAGAGCTTTTTCTCAAAATATTAGCAATCTTTGTACTGATGCAAGCTCTGATCTCAAATATTGGCATGTTTGCAAGGTGATGGGGCGAGTTGCAAGCCACCTTGCATTAGAAGCTGCTCTTCAAACTCATGCAAATTTGACCCTGATTGGTGAAGATTTAGCAGATTATGTTGATAATGAGAGGCTGAAAAAGGCACAAGAGAGGGGAGAGGTAGATTATACAGCTTATGGAATGACTCTTCGCCACTTATCTCGCCTTATATGTGATGCAATTGTGAAGAGAGCGGCAAAAGGAAAAAATTACGGTGTTATGATCATTCCTGAAGGTGTGCTTGAGTTTATAAATGAAATACAGATATTTATAATTAAGCTCAACACAATTATTGCTCAGTATAATCAGATACATGATGTTGATTTTCACACAACTTTTCACTCTCTTGATGCCAAACTTGAGTATCTTCGCCGTCTATCTCGTGGAATCACAGAAAAACAGGCATCTCCTATCTGGAATGCAAGAGATGATGAGCTATTTAATGATCTCCCATCTTTTTTTCAAGAAGGGCTTCTGGTTGAAAGAGATACGCATGGGAATTTTCAATTTTCGCAAGTAAACACTGAAAAAATAATTATGGATATGGTAGGGGACTATCTTCATATTCTCAAGGAGAAGGGAGATTATAAGGTTGGAATAGAGGAGAGTCGATTTGCTTATGTTATGGAAAAAGCAAACCTTGATCCAAATCTTATTGGTAAAGCTATATTCAGAGATTATAAAAATGATGAAAATATAGAGTATAATAATCGTTATTATCTAATCAAAAAAAATATCATATCTGTAAAAACATTGAAGCAGGCTTTGGTCAATGCAGAGATTATAACTGACGATGATAAGGTTCCAACTTCAGTTTTAGAGATATTTAAGAAATCACTTCCCAACTTCAAAACACAGAGCCATTTTTACGGCTACGATGGGAGGGGCAGCAATCCCACCAAGTTTGACTGCAATTACACCTATAATCTGGGACTTACAGCTTTCTGCCTTATTGCTAATGGAGCTACGGGTCAGATGGCTGTTATAAAAAACTTAGAGCACAGCTTTGAAAAATGGGAGCCTCTTGGCGTTCCTATTGCAAGGTTGATGCACCTTGAAGAGCGAAAAGGAAAACTTACCCTTGTAATGGAAAAAAATGTTGTTGATACAAATTCTAATGCTTTTCGTATTGTAAAAGCGATGCGAGAAAAATGGCTTGCTGCTGATAATGGAGAAGATCATTACAGAAAACCAGGTCCTGTAAGATTTCAGGGAAAAAGCGAAGAGGATAAGCCTTTGACTCTTGTTTTAAACTCCATTAACTCTACTAATAATAGTTTGTGAAGAGTGAGTGCCCACTTTACTTTTATCTATTGTAAGCTAAGATATGAGTGTTATTTAAATATGTTGTTTAAAGTGTGTAAGGGGGGAGGTGTTAAGAAAAGAGACCGCCCCCTATTTTTTATAACTATTTTTCCACTCCAAAAGATATACATAACAGTTTTAAGAATTTTTAATCCCTTTTTTAAAAGCTGCTCCATGAATGTCAGCAGCAATATGTACAGGACTCTTACCGGTTATTGGATCCCAGCCAGCAGGATTTGCAGTACAAAAAAATTGTACTTCAAGACCATATCTAATTTTAGCATCTTCAATATCAAGCCCTTCAATTTTTTTTGCGGCATCCCATGTCGCCCCACATGGGGCACCGCGAACAACATCAACTCTTTGAACAATGCCATCTTTTATTGTCAAATTTACTTCAGGAGCACCAAATAGCTCACCATAAACACCAAGAGATTTATGGCAAGGAAGCATACAGCAAGTTGAAGGTGTAAAAACGTCTCCCTCAGTTATCTTCCTACCAGATGCTACAACTGGAATCCCATTTTTTTGACATAAGCGTGAAAGGTCTGTTGAGAGATCAGGATGTTTTAAGTAATCAAGAACAAGATCAGCATCAATCTTATCAGGAAGATAGGATGTTGAGTCTTCAATAATATGTGGAAGAGTATCTTCTACATTGATTACTTCAAGATTAAATCTATTGCCACCAAACCTTTTAATACCTGCAATTTTACTCATTGCAGAGCCGTTTTGTTGAAATACTACTATTTTTTGAATCTCATTTTTCATGTTTTTATAATCAATATTTTTTTATAGTGAGTGAGTCGGAAATTAGAAACCAAGATCGTCATTTATAAGAACAATTTTGACTCTTTTCTCTGGAAAACATTTTTCTGTAATTGTCCATGTATTGCATATTCTATCAGGAGATTTGCAGTTATGACAAAATCCTGTTTTACTGCATGGAGTCTTTTTATCCAAATTCATGGTGTTTACAGGTGCTGCATAATTTTTGATTCTGTACATTGCATCGTCAAGATCGCAACAGATTTTATTTCTTCCAATTAGGATAACTACATGGCGAGGACCAAATGTTATTCCACCAATTCTGTTGCCTACCATATCAAGGTTCACAAGTTTTCCATCTTCAGTAACAGCATTAGTTCCTGTGATAAAAAGATCAACTAAAAGAGACTCTCTTCTTCTCTCCATCTGCTCTTCAACAGAGATGCTTTTATCAAATGTGTTTATTATTTTATACCGTTCATCATCTTTAAGCAGATGAAAAAGACCAGTAGCTATCAAGGTCATAGAACCTCCCCATGAGATAGATTTAACTTGAATCGATGGGATGATTGTATTTGATACAATATCTTTAGCATCTTGAGCACTCTGTGCTATAAAAACTTCAAAATTATTCTCTTCGAGATTCTCCTTAACTTTTTCTAAGCGGTGATTCCAATAATTTAATTCAGGGTTTTTCATTTTAGCCTTTATCCTCCATTTGAGTTTTTTGGTTACCATTATTGTTAGCTTACTTTAATTTCTATTTCTGTGATCAAAAGAGGCGTTGCTGCTAAATACCTCTCTTTCTAACTATTGAGCTAAAACAATTAAATATAGGAATTTTTACCCGATATCATTTATAAAATCAACTTATGAAGGAATAATTAGCACTATAAATTGAGATATATAAGTTTATATAAATTTAGTTTGTTTTTTTAAAAAAATTTATTGACTAATATTTTTTTTCTTTTTATAGTCATCTCAATTTTCTGAACCATCCTCAATTAATACGATCTGTTTTAACTCTTTCTGACCTCTGTAAAATTTACAACAGATACAATAAATTTATTGTATCTGTTGTAGAAAAATATCCAATGGAATCTTTAACATAAAAGAGCCACCCCATTGGGCTTAGTCTATCCATTTTAATTTGGTCCTTATGATCTGTTTTTTAAAGGAGGTGATAACACTTAAAAATGCACTAATTCAAAATGTTTTAAATTTCATCTTAAAGTTACCCTAAATCTTATCTCAGTTTCTTAAAGTTCGGTTCCTTAAATATTTATTTCAAACTCCTTAAACGTTAATCGTAATAATGTAACCTAAAAAATGCAGGAGAAAAAATCAATGGGCGACACCAATGTTTTGGAAACAACAGAGGCACAGATTGCTGTACACTGGCAAGAAGAGGACTACTACTATCCATCAAGCAAATTTATTGGTCAGGCTAATGTAACTGATCCAGCTATTTATGAACGATTCAGCTTAGACAAATTTCCCGACTGTTTTATTGAATATGCAGAGATGCTAACTTGGTATAAGTATTGGGATCAAGTTTTAGATACCAGCGATGCACCTTGCTGGAAATGGTTTAAAGGAGGGAAAATCAATGCCAGCTACAACTGTATTGACAGACATCTCAAAGATAACAAGAATAAAACCGCAATCCATTTTGTGCCTGAACTTGAAGAAGAGAGAATTGATCATATTACATATCAAGAGCTTTATGTCAGAGTCAACGAATTTGCAGCACTTCTCCGTGATTTTGCAGGGTTAAAACGTGGAGATAGGGTAACAATTCACATGCCAATGTCTGCTGAACTTCCAATCACAATGCTTGCCTGTGCAAGACTTGGTGTTATTCACTCTGTAGTATTTGGTGGATTTTCAGCAAGTGCCTGTGCTGATAGAATAGTTGATTCAAACTCAAGAGTTCTAATTAGCATGGATGCTTATTACAGAGCAGGTAAACTATTAAATCATAAAATTAATGCAGATGAAGCAGTTGCTCTTGCAGCAAAAGATGGACAGATAGTTGATAAAGTTCTTGTGTGGCAGCGTTATCCTGGAAAATCTTCTACAGAAACCCCCATGGTCCAGGGACGTGACTATTTTGTTAATGATGTGGTAAAACAGTATTATGGTGCAAGAGTTGAGCCTGAGCAGATGCTTTCAGAAGATCCTCTATTTTTAATGTACACCAGTGGTACAACCGGAAAACCAAAAGGTGCACAGCATGGCACAGGTGGATATCTTGCTTATGTTACTGCAATGTCAAAATATATCCAAGATATCCACCCAACAGATGTATATTGGTGTATGGCTGATATCGGTTGGATTACAGGGCACTCATTTATTGTCTATGGACCTCTTGCTCTGTGTGCCTCTACTGTAATTTACGAAGGTGTACCTACATATCCTGATGCTGGACGTTCATGGAGAATTGCTCAAGCCTTAGATGTCAACATTTTCCACACAGCCCCCACTGCAATCCGTGCCTTACGAAAAATAGGTCCAGATGAACCAGCTAAGTATAAATATCACTTTAAACACATGACAACTGTTGGAGAACCAATTGAACCTGAAGTTTGGAAATGGTATGAATCAGCAGTTGGTAAAGGTGAGGCTATCATTGTTGATACGTGGTGGCAGACAGAGACTGGTGGCTTTCTCTGTAGCACAGTTCCGGCTATTAAACCAATGAAGCCGGGTAGTGCAGGTCCTGGGGTACCGGGAATTCATCCAATTATCTATGACGAAGATGGTAATGAGATTACAAAACCGGGAATCGCTGGAAATATCTGCATACAAAATCCTTGGCCAGGTCAGATGCAGACGATTTGGGGAGATCGGGACAGATTTGTAAAAACTTACTTTGCAAGATATTGCAAAAATCCTGAAAGCAAAGATTGGAGAGATTGGCCTTATATAGCAGGTGATGCCGCAACAAGGTCTGCTGATGGTTACTACAGAATACTTGGGCGAATTGACGATGTTATCAATGTTTCAGGACACAGACTTGGCACAAAAGAGATTGAATCTGCTGCACTTGTAGTAGAAGAGGTCGCAGAAGCTGCGGTTGTGCCCGTAGCTCATGAAATTAAAGGGAAAGAGCCAGATCTATACATTGCTCTTAAACCAGGAATTCAGGCTACTGATGCTCTTGCTAAGAAGATTTCTGATGCAATTTGTAACCAGATTGGAAAAATTGCAAAACCAAGAAAGGTTTGGATAGTGCCTGATATGCCAAAAACTCGTTCCGGAAAGATTATGAGAAGAGTTCTTGGAGCTATCTCCAACAAAGGCGATGTTGGTAATGTAATGACACTTGCTAACCCAGAAGTTGTTGAATCAATTAAACAACTTGTAGATAAATCGTAACAGTCTTTATTAACTTAAATCCTTTTTATATAAATAGCTGTAATCCCCCCGCCTATAAAATTTAAGGCGGGGTTCTCCTACCTATATTTCTGTTTCTTAAACATGCAATAATAAGGACTTAAATTCATGTCAAACAAATATAAAGATATTTACGAAAAATCCCTTAATGATCCTGACGGTTTTTGGGGACCCGTTGCTGAAGATTGCCATTGGTATAAAAAATGGGATACAGTTCTTGATGATTCCAATAAACCGTTTTATCGCTGGTTTACCGGTGGAGAGATGAACACCTGCTATAATGCTTTGGATCTTCATATCGATAAGGGTAGGGGAGAGAGTATTGCCCTTATATATGACAGCCCAGTTACTGATACAAAAATAAGCTATACATTTCGTCAATTAAGAGATGATGTTGCGAAATTTGCTGGGGTATTAAACTCAATGGGTGTTGAGAAGGGTGATAGGGTAATTATATACATGCCTATGATTCCAGAGGCAGCAATTGCTATGCTTGGCTGTGCTCGTATTGGTGCGGTGCACTCTGTTGTATTTGGTGGTTTTGCAGCAAATGAGCTTGCAACCCGTATTAATGATGCTAAACCCAAAGTTATTATCTCCGCCTCCTGCGGTATTGAAGTTAAGAAGAAGATTCCATATAAGCCACTGCTTGATAAAGCAATAGAATTATCTGAAAGCAAGCCTAATGCAACTATTATTTTTCAGCGTCCAATGGAGAGTGCACAACTTATAGATGGTAGAGATTATGACTGGAATTTACTAATGTCTGATGCAAAACCTCATGGATGCGTTCCTGTTAAAGCAACTGATCCTTTATATATTCTCTACACATCTGGAACTACAGGGCAGCCAAAAGGCGTTGTAAGAGATAATGGTGGACATTTGGTAGCTCTAAAATGGACGATGAAAGCTGTATATAATATTGACGAAGGAGATGTTTGGTGGGCAGCATCAGATATCGGTTGGGTTGTTGGACACTCTTATATTGTATATGCCCCCCTATTTAAAGGTGCAACTACTATCATGTTTGAGGGAAAACCTGTGGGTACTCCTGATGCTGGGACATTTTGGAGAGTTATATCTGAACATAAAGTTAAAGCGATGTTTACAGCTCCTACAGCATTTCGTGCGATAAAGCGTGAAGACCCTGAGGCAAAATTGGTTAAAGATTACGATCTCTCAAAATTTGAGACACTTTTCCTTGCTGGTGAAAGAACTGACCCTGATACTCTTCATTGGTCTGAAAGAAATCTTAAAGTTCCAGTCATTGACCATTGGTGGCAGACAGAAACAGGGTGGGCAATTGCTGCTAACTGCATGGGAATCGAGAGATTTACTGTAAAACCCGGTTCTCCTACAAAGGCGGTTCCTGGTTGGAATGTTCAGGTTGTTGATCCAGACTGCAAAGTACAGCCACCTGGACAAATTGGAGCAATTGTTGTCAAATTACCCTTACCTCCCGGAACTCTTCCAACCTTATGGCAAAATGATGAGAGATATATTAAAGCATACCTTGAAGAGTTCCCGGGATACTACAAAACAGCAGATGCAGGTTATATTGATGATGAAGGATATGTTTATGTAATGTCAAGGACTGACGATATCATCAACGTAGCAGGACACAGATTATCTACCGGAGCTATGGAAGAGGTTCTTGCAAACCATCCTGATGTGGCAGAGTGTGCTGTAATGGGTGTAGAGGATCAGTTAAAAGGTCAGGTACCACTTGGATTTTTAGTTCTTAATGCGGGAGTTACAAGGGATCATGCTGAGATTATAAAAGAGGCTGTTCAGATGGTACGAGATCAGATTGGACCTGTTGCAGCATTTAAAACAGCTACTATAGTCAAAAGGCTTCCAAAAACACGCTCTGGAAAAATTCTTCGTGGAACAATGCGAAGTATTGCTGATAAAAAAGAGTATAAAGTTCCAGCAACTATTGATGATCCTGTTATCCTTCAAGAAATTGAAGAGAGTCTGGGGAAAGTTGGTTATGGTCCACAGGCTAAATAGATTACAATGTAATAACTATTCTAATAAATATTTACGATGGCAATTTCCAATTTAAAGAGTTTCATATTAAAGGAGATTTAAAATGAGTACTCAAGCAATTGAAAAAGTTCCGGCACAGGCATGGATTACAACCTTTTCAGGTACAGCAATCAATCTCTGTCTTGGAATTTTGTATGCGTGGAGTATCTGGAAATCAGCACTTGTCAATGTTGACAAGGCTGGTCAGGTAATGGATGGAATAAATGCAGGATGGGTATATCTTACCAATGCACAGGCTGCAACCCCATTTTCACTATGTGTTATTATTTTCGCTCTTCTTATGATTCCTGGTGGGAGAATTCAAGATAAAATTAGTCCAAGGTTTGGTGCTACAGTTGGTGGGCTTTTGTTAGCAGCAGGATGTATTGTTGCTGGTATGATGAAAAGCTACGCTGGTCTTATTATTGGCTTTGGAATACTTGGTGGTGCAGGCATGGGTATAGGATATGCAGCACCAACACCAGCAGCGTTAAAGTGGTTTGGTCCTGAGAAACGTGGACTTATTGCTGGTCTTGTTGTTGGTGGATATGGAGGAGCCGCCCTCTATATTGGCGGTCTTGGCTCCTATTTGCTTACTAAATATGGTATTTCAGGAAGTTTTATCTATCTTGGAATCTTTTTTGCTGTAGTTGTTGTTATTGCTGGTCAGATGCTTAAAGCTCCACCAGCAGGGTATCAACCACCTGCAAATGTTACCAATGCTGGACAGAAATCTGCTACAGAAAAAACCCATAATTGGGAAGCTGGCGACATGATGAAAACTTGGCAGTTCTACTCTTTAGTTGTCATGTTTATACTTACCACACAATCTGGTCTTCTTATTATCAGCAGTGCAAACGGTCTTCTTATGACTACTGCTAAAGGTATGCCATTTTTTGTGGCAAACGCATGGATTTTAGTATCATTTGGAGGGCTTGTTAATGCTTTAGGTCGCGTTGGAACAGGGTTCTATTCAGATAAAATCGGACGACTTAACGCCTATTGCCTAAACTGCGGTGTCTCTGCTCTATGTCTATTCCTTTTACCTTATGTTATATCAACAGCAAATCTCTTCCTTCTTTTCCTTGCAGTTGGCATTGCATACTGGCAGTACGGCGGAGGACTCTCTTTAATGCCATCATTTACAGCAGATTTCTTTGGTGCTAAAAATCTTGGTTTCAACTATGGACTGGTATTCATCGGTTGGGGCTTGGGCTTTTTCATGGCAAGAATCGGAGGCTGGATTCAAGATGTAACCGGCAGTCTTGACTATGCGTTTTACATCTCAGGTGGATTATTAGTAGGTGGCGTTCTTTTAGCAAGGATTACAACAAAGCCACAGTATATTTCAGGCGAAGCTGCGGCATACCAACCTCAGCGAGGATAATTAAATTCACTAAGATTAATAATAATCTTCTTAGTCGCTAATGTTTAAGCTCATTGAATTAATTATACTTGTAAGGCAATCTATAAATTAGTTTTTGCACTCCCTTAAGTTCCCTTATTATTAGGCAGGGTTGTTAGATTCTATTTTTATGGTATTAAATTGTAGAGAGACGCACATCTTGCGTCTCTCTACTTGTTCATTGACTAATAGAGCATTTAGGTTAGAATCTAAAAGTTAAATTTTTATGACCATTTAAAGTATAATCCTTCAATCCAATATGGATACACTCTTATGCTTTCCCCTATCCCATTTCTTATCAATTTTTCCAATCCTGAATTTGATAAAATTGTTATTTTTATTGTGGCAGTTCTACTTGCTATAACTGTAAATGCAGAGGCTCAGTCATTTGCAGCAACTGTACTTGGAGATATAAGACAAGATGCTAAAGATCGATTTCACTTCAACCCACTGCTTCACATAAATCTTTCAGGTTTAATCTGCTTTGCCGTTGCAGGTTTTGGTTGGTCAAAGCAGGTTGAGCTTAATACAGATAAATTCAAACATCCTGTAATTGCACTGTTTATAATTAAATTTTCGGGTGCGTTCGCAAATCTGCTTATGGCAAGTGTTGCAGGCAGTATTCTATTTATAATGAAAAAGTGGAATCTTGAAGATCAGGTATTTTCTATAGTGATATCTGTAAATCTTATGGTCTTTGTCTATAATGTTATTCCTGTGCCGCCACTTGCAGGTTGGTATATTGTTGTTGCCATAACCTCGCTTGTTTTCCCTAATGTCTCTGGGCAATTAAATATCAACAATTTTTCAAAATATTTTACCAAAATAGTTCCTTATATTTTTGTAGCTTTTTTGATTCTCTTTAGATTAAAAGAGTGGCGTTTTATCGATAATTCCTTATATCCGATTGTGAGATATCTTTTTGACTTTATTGCCGGATAAAGCAGTCGTTTTACCAGATCATCTGTTGAATATCAGATTGGCTAAAATGGTAAATAGTATTGCAGTGATGACACCTAATCTCAAGAGGAAACGGTCCGTTTTGTGCAATATCAACAAGCTCGCTTTGTGGAAGTTTTGAGATATAATAACGCATTGTTTCAATATTACATCTACAAAAAAACTCTACCCTATGATTTCCAAGCAAAATAGGTTTCATGCTTTCAAACTTCTCTAACACTATATAGTCTGGCTCAATATTGTTAGCAAAAGCTGCACCAAGTGAAACTCCAGCAGAAGTTAGAAGTTTTACTATATCTTCTGCTTCTGCTAAGATATCTAAATTAGTTACTGCTGGCATTGCTTGAAGAAAAAGCCCTCCTGCACCATCAACATTTTGTTTCTCATCAAAGTGGATACTTAAGTTGAATGCTGTAGGGGTCTGCTCTGACTGGACAAAGTAATTTGCAAGGTCTTCTGCAATAGAGCCATATTCGAGCACTATTTTTCCTGAATATGGTGTTTTGGCATCTTCAAGATACTTGGTTACTGTAAGAAAACCTGCTCCAAAAAGAGAAGATAGGTTGCTCTCTCTACCTGAAAGTTTGGTAGAAAACGTTCCATTTTTAAGATATCCTCTCACCTCACCAAAAGCGTTGGATTCAACATCAAGACCTTTTATAGCTCCTGAACACTCAATATTGACGCTTATTCTATCTCTCCCTTTTAAATTTGCAGTCAAAAGAGAGGCTGCTATATATGCCTGACCAAGAATTAATGTCTCAATTGGTCCAAGCTCATGGTTTATCCGCATCTCTTTGAGCATACGTGTACAGTTTACAACAGCTCCTCTTATAATACCGTCCGATAGGATAAATCTATGAAGTTTATCTTTTGATGATGCCTTTAGTTGCTCTTTGAGATTTCCCTGAAAAATGTCTTTTTTAATCATAACAACCCCTTACTGTTCATTTCTATACTGAATAGCCTCTGCTATATGTTGCTTAAGGATATCTTTTTGATTATCTAAATCTGCAATGGTTCTTGCTGTTTTCAAAATTCTGCTGTATGCCCTTGCAGAGAGTCCAAAATTATCCACAGCCATTTGAAGTATAGAGGATGCACCACTTTGAAGTGTACAAAATTTTTTGATATCACGTGGACGCATTGCAGCATTACAAAAAACATTGCTCCCTTTAAAACGCTCTGTTTGAAGCTCTCTTGCAGCAACAACTCTTTTTCTTATTTTTGTTGAAGATTCTGGTTTTGAGTCACCGCTCAACTCACTATATGAGATTGCTGGAACTTCAATATGGATATCAATTCTGTCCATAAGAGGTCCTGAAATTCTACCTCTATAACGCTGAATCTGGGCTGTTGTGCAAGTGCACTCTCTGACACTATCTCCGTAGTATCCACAAGGACAAGGGTTCATTGCAGAAATTAACATAAATACTGATGGATAGGTAAATTTTGCACCTGCTCTTGAGATTCTTACTACTCCATCTTCCATAGGTTGGCGAAGAACCTCAAGCACATTTCGTTTAAATTCTGGTAGCTCATCTAAGAAAAGAAGTCCATTGTGTGCAAGGCTAACCTCTCCGGGTTCTGGTCTTGCTCCACCGCCAACAAGACCCGGAGCTGATATTGTATGGTGTGGAGCACGAAATGGTCTTTGAGTAACTAAAGGCATCTGCTCTTTTAACAGTCCTGCAACAGAATAGACTTGAGTGGTTTCAAGTGACTCTTCAAACGATAAGGAGGGCAAAATTGAGGAGACTCTTTTGGCAAGCATAGTTTTGCCCGACCCAGGAGGTCCTGACATGCAGAGATTATGACCTCCAGCAGCAGCAATTTCAAGTGCTCGTTTAGCGTGGTTTTGACCTGCAACATCGCAGTAGTCAAGGTCAGAGAGAGCAAAATTATCCTGCCCAGTTAAGTCATTAATATTGCTAACAAAAGGCTCAATCTTTCTCATTCCAGTAAAAAAATCTACAACCTGCCTTAATGTTTCAACTGGAAGAATCTCAATATCTTTTACCATTGAAGCCTCTGCTCTATTCTCCATAGGTACAATAAAACCACGTGCTCCACTTTTTTGGGCACATAGAACAGCCGGTAGCACTCCGTTTACAGGTTTTACTCTTCCGTCAAGCGAAAGCTCTCCCATCATAAAGTAGCCATTAAAACGATCTTTAGGCACAATTGCAGATGCTGACAAGATCGCCATCGCAACAGGCAGATCAAAGCAAGTTCCCTCTTTTTTTACATCAGCCGGAGCAAGATTTACCGTTATTCTGTCCATTGGAAAGGGATAACCTGAATTTTTTATTGCAGTTTTTACTCTCTCACGACTCTCTTTAACTGCAATTTCCGGCAACCCTACAATATTAAAAACAGGGAGACCGAAAGATACATCTACTTCAACCTCTACAACATAACCAGCAATTCCAGCTACTGCACTGCAATTGATCTTTGATAACAAGAGATTAGCCCTCCCTTTTGTTAGTATATCAATTCAAAAATATAGATTGCTCTTTTGTTTTTAACAATTTTACTAAAATATAGTTTAAGTAAAGAAAATTCTCAATTCTTTTGATTTCATTACTATAATTCGCTATAGATGATAAAAATTAAATTAAAATTGGTTTTGTTAAATATGGAGCAATTTGGATGGAAAAATATTATCCACAACAGACCATAGGACATCCTGTTTCATGTTCTGGTATTGGGGTGCACTCAGGAAGAGAGACAAGCATCACTATAAAACCAGCACCTGAAAATCATGGTATAAGGTTTAAACGGATCGATCTTCCCGGAACATCTGATATCCCCGCTCTCTTTAATATGGTTGTTGATACAAGCCTTGCTACAGTTATTGGTAATAAAGGTGTAATTGTCTCAACAGTTGAGCATCTTATGTCTGCATTTACAGGGCTTGCTGTTGATAACGCATTAGTAGAAATTGATGGCTATGAGATGCCAATTATGGATGGAAGTGCTAAAGAGTTTACAACAATTCTTAATCAAGCAGGTATTGTAAAACAGAAGATGCCAAGATGGTTTTTTGTAGTTACAGAACCTATAACAATTCAAGACCATGATAAATATGTTGCAGTTACTCCTTACCATCACTTTAAAATATCTTGCTCAATTCAATTTGCCAATCCTGTAATTGGCACTCAAGAACTTTCGTTTGATCTCTCACCTGAAAATTTTACCAAAGATATATGCTGTGCCAGAACATTTGGATTTATCCAAGACCTTCAATACCTTAAAATGTTCAGTCTTGGTAGAGGCGGAAGCCTTGATAATGCAATTGTAATTGACAATGATAAGATTTTAAACAAAAGTGGACTTCGCTACCCTGATGAGTTTGTCAGACATAAGCTACTTGACTGTCTTGGCGATTTTGCCCTTCTTGGTATGCCTATTTTAGGACATGTTAAGACTCACAAATCAGGGCACGAGTTAAACCACAAGTTTATAAAGAAGTTTTTATCTCAAAAAGGGTCGTGGGAGACAAGACCCGTTGCAGTTGATAATAATAGTTATTGAGGAGAGCAGAGTGTGACTCTATTTGACAGGTATGCTACCATCAAACAAACTATATATTTGCTATTATGTATTATAATAGCAATCCAAGTAACTATTCCCTCACCCGCAGTAGCCAGAAGAAGATGTTCACTTGAAAATATTGTAATTACAAACACACGAGATGATTTGATAGCATATTTTACTGTAACTGGAGCATTTACTGATAAGATGAGTGAAGCTGTACTAAAAGGTGTTCCTGCATCTTTTTCATTTTTTATATCTGTTTATCGTAAAAGAGATGCGTGGTTTGATGAAAAAGTTGCTGATGTTAATATCTCTTCCTCTCTTAAATATAACAGCATAAAGCAAGATTTTACTGTAGCACGACCTTGGAAAAATGATAAGCTCTTTACCACCACATCATTTGAAGAGGCAAAAGAGATAGCTTCTTCTATCTATAATCTCAAAGTTCTTCCGCTTAAGCAACTTACAAAAGGGGAGCAGTATCAGATAAGAATTAAAGCAGAGATGAATAAAGCAACTCTTCCTCTATATTTGCACTATATCTTCTTTTTTATCTCATATTGGGATTTTGAAACAGAGTGGTACTCTATTAATATGATCTACTGAAATAGAGTTTTTACATTATTAAAAGATTCCACAGATTAAAAAATCAGTGGAATCCGTGCAATCAGGTTAATCAGTGCTTCAGACATTATCTGCCTCTCCCCAATTTTCCTTTCCCCCTTGCAAAATTTCTGCACTCTGATTACATTATACATATGAAAAATAAAACAGAAAAAATAGACAAAGATAATAAAACAAACTGGCACAGACTCTGGGGCTTGATGGTAACGCCGCTTTTTGAAAGGCTTGACTGCGAAGTAACAGTTGAGTTTGACCTCTCATTAAAAGTACAGAGGCTTGATATGGTGGTTGTTACAAAAAGAGAACCAAAACCTATAAGTTTCTATAACGTTAATCCCGATTACTATCAAGGATTTGAGAACTTAAACGAGCATAATCTCATATCATTCAAGTCCTTTAACGAATCGTTTAATATGGAAGCTCTTGAAGAGTTCTACGGACACTTTACCAACTACAAGAAGATGAGAAACCTTGAGAACCAGCCTGAAAAGATAAACCTTTATGCTGTAACTCATCACTTTCCAGAAAAGCTGTTTGCCAGATACAGAGATACAGAGTTCCTTGAGTGCATTTCAGAAAATAGGATTTATGATTTTAAGGTGTTTACACCTGTTCGGTTTATAGTTACAAAAGACTTTGAGCACCCGATTTTAGGGCTGTTTTCAAATAAAATAGAGCAGATACAAAAAAGCACAGAAAGACTTAAACAAGATGACTGGCTGCTTGAAAATGTCAGCTCATACCTGAATGAACTTTATAACCACTATTCATTAGAGGAGGTTAATATGCCATATACAAGAGAGATGTTTGTTAAAGAATATCATCCTGAATATTATCAAGATTTCTTACTTGGACGGCAGGAAGGAGAGCAAAAAGGACTTGAAAAAGGACTTCAAAAAGGACGCGAAGAAGGACGCGAAGAAGGCGAACTCATCGGCAGCATAACAGCACTGCAAAAAGTCCTAAAGTGCAAAACAACCACCAAAAAAGAGCTGAGAGCAAAAAGCATTGAAGAGCTGAAAACCATACTTAAAGAGCTTGAAAAGCGTATAAAATGAACAACCTCACCACCTTCTGAATCACTGATTGACACAGATTACCTGATTTCACAGATTAAAAAATCCGTGCAATCAGTGCAATCATCTTAATCAGTGATGCAGACATTACCTGTCCCCAATTCCCCCTCCCACACTTGAGGTTATAGGAGCTATAATAATTCTCGGAGAATAAATATTCATTGAATTAATAGAAACAATAAGACCAGGACGGGTTTTGCCTGTTTCTGAATAAACAGCGGGATCAAGATTTATCAACCATATATCACCCTGATTCATACCCAATCCTCCACGTCAAGACTTTCCCATTCACGAATAACCGTAAGCCTGTCCATATCTTTTGAGGCTTCTTGAAAAGCGGATGCAAAAATCTCTTGTTCCCGCTGATGCGCTATTTTTTTGATTGATTTAAGACAACCTCACACCATAAACTCCAAAGCTAACTTCCTCAATTTTTCC
>CAYRLG010000036.1:0-41631 GCA_964425195.1 uncultured Desulfobacterales bacterium | reverse complement strand
AGAATATAAATTATTCTCTCCAACTAATAATCACTAACCAGTTTTCAAAGATCAAATATTCAACCAAGCTAAAAAATTATTTAAAAACATAATCTTTTTTTATCATCTATTATCCTTTCTCTGTAGGAAAGGATATTTGTTATATATATATTTGCATTAACTAAATGTCAATATATTTGTTAATAACGAATATATTAAAATTACTTCTCTTTTAGAATAAGTCCATGCGGAAGAGTTTCACCATATATCGTACTCACCTCAAATGATTCTATAGGAACTACCTTTTTGATGGTAGATAAAGATGATTCATCTATTTCCATCTGTTTAAACCAAGGCATTATTATATCTATTGAATCATCTGAAAAATCTCTTGTCCTGTCACCAGTTTTTCTCATTATATGTATAATTGTATGAACAATAGGATCGTTTTGTGACCACTCTATTTTGCAGAGTTGTTTTATCCAGCTTGCTGCCTCTTTTGCAGGAACTACCCTGTCAATAGAGCCGTAAAGCAGCTCTCTTGCTCCAATTCTGGAGAGTGCCCAGAACATCTGCTTAGCTGTTTTACCTGGTTTTAATGAAGATATAAGTTTTTTTGCTAAAGATATTTTATCTTTTACAATAAGCCTCTCCATATTTGCAACTGCCATCCAAATCTCTATTATCTCCTGTGGAGAGCATATTTTTTTATTATTGCTGTCTGATATCAGATAAGGTGTGGCATTTTGAAAGAACTGTCTCTGCTGCCCTGCACTCAAGCCACCAGCAAGCCTTCTGCAGAATATCCACCACTCCAAACAATTTTGTTTATATTTGTGAAATATTAAACCCGTTAGATATATTTTCCAAAGTTGTCGGATTCTCTCCTGATCAAACGCATCGCCAAACCCTGGACGAATACAAAATCCTGTTAAATTAAGCCATCTTACCTCATGTGCAGGGCTGTTTTTTCTTAAATCTGCATTTTTAATAAGACAATCGGCTAATGCCCTTAAAAAAGAGAGAGACCAGCCACTTTTTTTCTTATCAACTAATGCCTCAATCTGTTTTACAATAGTTTGAACATCCAAACCTTGAACATCTGAATTTTTGCTCTTATCAATTCCAATAGAGAAATTTTTTTCTATGAGCTGACAGGCATTTTCTATAAGAGAGTTATCAAATATTTCTGTATCTTTAGCTTCTATTAATGACGTTTCTCTAAGCTGAAACTGCAATTTCCATCTATGGTTGCTGATGCAGGAGCGGCAGCATAAAGCTAATGTTCCCACCTCTGTATATTGTGGTTCAATGACTACTGGAACATAACTTTTTTCACTCTTTTTTCCAAATCTAATTATGGTCTGAAGAGGCGTCATCTGAGTTAATGTGTCGTCAATATCAACGATATCTCCGCTTTTATCACCAGAACGAAAACTTGAGCTTAATATATTAAATAAAACTGGCTGATTTGCAATAACTTCAAACTGCATATCTGGGAGTTTAATAGTAGTCCCTTCATCAAGCCCGCGTTCTACAATACAGATTGCCTTAGCAACCATTTGGGCTGCTGAATTATCTTTATCAGCAGATATATTATCGTTATTATCTGAGAGCTGACTACTATCTATAATTGCAGATAAATTACTATATTGCTTAGATATTTCAATATAATAACTTCTTGGGCTACCGCTTCCTACCTTGACTCCGATACCTTGCTTTACAAGACCGTAATATGAAGCTCCAATCGCAACTGCTAAATCGGGCGAGCTGTTTTCAAGTATTTTTGGAACAGCATCGTTATTACTGTTAAACCATTTTCTTATGGAAATTCTGATCTGTTCTTGAATAAGTTTAGATTTTAAAGAGCCTCCGTTAAAAAGAATAAGATCAGGTATAGGCTCTTTACCAAGAGATGCTTTAATATTTGCTCTATGCTTTTCTAAAAACCAGCCGATATGCCTTGTAATTGCAGGCTCCTGCTCATAAGGAAGACCAAATTCTGCAATAGCTCTGCCTACTTTTTTAGCACTCTCTTTTGATTGCTCAACATCTGGAAAAAATCCTTCACATAGAATACGTTCAAGGTCTGCTCTTGTCAGCTCTGCTGATAATGTTCCTGCAATCAGGGATCCTCCCTCCCCTTTGATGGTAAGTCTGACGCTATTTATATCATCATTAGCAAGTATTTGCTCTTTGGCTGACCTGCATTTATGGCAAAGGGTTTTCCATTTATCAGAAGTTAAAGTTTGCTTTTTGGAAAACTTAGATTCAACAAATTTTGCTAAAGCCAGATCAATATTATCACCACCTAAAATCAGGTGATCCCCAACTGCAATACGTTCAAAACGGGGGCTTCCTTCAACATTTTTTAATGATATAAGGGTAAAGTCAGTCGTTCCTCCGCCAACATCACAAACTAAAATAAGATCATCAGGCTTAACATATTTCTGCCAGTTATGCTCATGATCAACGAGCCAGCTATAAAAAGCTGCAAGAGGCTCTTCTAAAATGGTAATCTGATTTTGAAAACCTGCCTGCCGTGCAGCCTCTAAGGTAAATTCTCGAGCAGATTCATCAAAAGACGCTGGAACTGTAATGACAACGTACTGATTTTCAAGAAAATCATCTTCATCTTTTACAGAGTGATTCCATGCTTTTCTTATATGCCTTAAATATTCAGCAGTTGCTGTTACTGGAGAGATTTTTTCAACTTTATCTGATCCCCATGGTAGTATCTTTGCCTGACGATCTGCTCTTGCATGGCACAACCAGCTTTTTGCAGATGACACAAGCCTTGATGGCACCAACGAGCCATGTTCTCGGGCAAAAAGACCTGCAAACATATCGTTTTCTCTCTTCCAAGGGTGAGTTATGGACTCTTTTGATATGTCATACTCGCCAGGTATGTATAGAAATGAAGGTAAAACATAAAATGGCAAAAACTCTCCCGAACCTGTAAGTTGGGGAACTTTGAATATTTTTATTGCCCTTTTTTTATGTTTAGGATCGTACCCACTCTCTTGTAGCGAAGCTATATTAATATAGGATACAGCAGAGTTGGTTGTACCAAGATCGACTCCCACAACATATCGTTTATCTTGAAAATCCAAACTAATCTCCCATCACTCTCTTGGTCTTATATTCAATTCTAAACGCCATTTTCTGTCATCATCTCTTGAACATGCCCAAAATTCAAGAGTGCCAACCTCTGTAACTTTAACTTCAAAAGTGACTGGAATATAGTTTTCACTGCTTCCTTCAAGCACTGTCTCAATTGTTGTAAGTTCAACAATATTCATATCTTCCCAATCATCAATAACCGTACCCACTACATCTTCACGCCTTGTAGATGATGTCATAATGTCAAATTTAACATTTTCTCCAACTACAAGGTTAAATAGACGCTCTTTACATTCAGCTTCAGTTCCTTCTTCCATGCCAAAAGGTGCGATGCAAAGTGCCCGTGTAGGCATTGGGATTCCTGGAACAGCGGGCATGGACGCTTCGATTGCCATGTAATACGATTTGCCAAGCCCACCTCTAATTTTTATACCTTCCCCGCGTGTAGTCTGCCCATAATAGGCAGCACCACGGGCTACAGAGAGATCAAAATCAGAAGCCTCAATTTCACGAATCTCCCCCTCTTTATTCCATATTTTTAGTATCTCTAAAACTCGATTTCTAAGCAGAGGAGATTTCATAACTCCTCCATTAAATATCACTGCCGTTGGAAGCATAGGGTTTCCAGATTCATCAAGATGAGTTGAAAGAAATTTCGCAAGGTGTCGGGTAATAGCAGGGTCAGATTCGTATGCAAGCCCAAACTCTTTAATACCTGACACATTTGATGAGGAAGGTTTATCGTTCAGATCGCACATTGGAAAAAAGCCCTCAACTACTATTTTTTCGACATCATTAAGTGAAATATTTTGCTTTATTGTCCCTTTAATTAAGCCAGACCCTCTGCCGAGAATTGTTATCTGATACTCTTGTATTCCGCCGCCTCCAAAAAGAGTCTCTTTTGCCTTTCTGCATGAGTGTACAAGCCCTCTCATCTGCCATGAGTCTATTTTTCTGTTTTTCTCCTTTAGCTTAGCAGCCATAAAATATGAGAGTGCAAAATCGATGTTGTCACCACCAACAAGCAGATGATCTCCCACTGCAACTCTCTCTAACTCGAGCAGACCTTTCTCCCCCTCTTTGACTCTGATAAGGCTGAAATCACTTGTACCTCCGCCAATATCACAAACAAGGACAATATCGCCTTTTTTAACATCTCTCCGCCACTTATCGCTATATTTATCAATCCATGAATAAAATGCAGCTTGAGGCTCTTCAATCAGAACAATATCCTCAAAACCTACGAGCTTAGCAGCTTTTACAGTTAATTCACGAGCTACAGCATCAAACGAAGCTGGAACAGTAAGGTAAATAGATTGCTTTTCAAGTGTAAGAGTTTCCTCTTCTTGAGCAATCTCATGGTTCCACGCATCTTTAATATGATTTAAAATAGCAGCAGATGCTTCAACTGGAGAAATTTTTTCTATATTTTCTGATGTCTCCCAAGGAAGAATTGGAGCTTCACGGTCAACAGATTTATTGCACAGCCATGATTTTGATGAAGAGATAAGTTTATGCGGAACCTCTGATCCTCTCTCTCTTGCAAACTCTCCAACAACTGGATTTTGAAAAACATCTGATTCTAAGTTATACCAAGGCAGAGCTAATGATTTATTATTTATTTCATGTCCATCTTTTATGTAAATAAAAGATGGTAGAGAATCTCTTTTATCAATTACTCCAGCACCTGAGAGTTGAGGAATTGGAAATATTTTTATTTCAGATACGTTACCGCTCTCTTGCTGGTTTCTCTTCTGTTGGTTACTCTCTTCTAAATCTTGTTTTACAAAGTTGTTATCTTTTTCACTTGTTTGAGTATCTAAGTAGGCAAGAACGCTATTTGTGGTTCCAAGGTCTATTCCGACAATATAACGGCTATTTTTCACTGTGAACTCCATCTTTATTTATGGGGTTTGCTTGTCATTAACTTTTATTCAATTTCAATTTCAGCAGGTGCAATTATTGATGAATCAAGAACGTCTGATAATTTAGGAATATCTCTTTTTCCTGCTTTCCACCCTTTATGCCTTAAAATTCCTTTAAATGGAGGATTTCCAGAGACATTACCAGTTAGCTTTATCGCATTAGGATCAAAACCAGCTTCAATCTCAACAAATTCTCCTTCTTCTTTGTTAAGAACATGTGTAAGGGCAAGATATTTATAAACTGTTTTTTTGCAATCTTCTTGAATACTTCTGACTGCTGCTCCAATCTGTTCATCATCGTAAAGAGTCAAATCTTCGCTGAAAAAATCAAGAAGCCGTCCCTCTCTTTGCAGTACAGATAAAAAATGGAGAAACATACGGCGTTGACGCTCATGCTCCATTCTTTGATCTGCATGATCTTTTCTATCATCTTTGTCCAAAGTATCAGATTTAGAAGGTTTAGTAGAAGGTATTTCTGAAAAAGATGGCGAAAATAGGGATGATAATGATATTTTCATTACAAGCCACAACAGAAGAGCAGATATAAAAAAAAATGTTGCAATTACTGGAGATACCCATACAAAAAAGTTCTCTGATAGTAGATTGAGATTTTTTACAATATCAGATAGATTTTGAGTAATAATCTCTACATTAAAACCTGGTATAACAAATCTAATATCAGATTCAGAAGAGATGCTGCCCACAAGATGCTTAAGCCCAAAATAGAATCCAACATTCACCAATATTGTCAAAAGAGCCATGAAAATAATAATAACTACCAAAGATCGTAGAGAATACACTTTTGAACTGTTAAACATTAATCTCCCCCGTTAATTTTCTAATATTAGCTGAAGTTTTGTAGCTATTAGTTATAACCATTTACATACAATTCATAGAAAAAAATAACCATACCGAAACTAAGTCGATATGGTTAGAAATAATAACACAAATTTTATAATTATCAAGTACCTACGGAGGCAGGTCTAATGCAAGCCTCATTGGCTCTTTAACTGCTATTTAGCTTTGTAGATTAATCTTTTACAACAATTATATCTTTGTTAATCTCGTATATCTTTTCACCTACACCTTTTACTTTTTTGATATCTTCAGGTGATTGGAATTCACCATTTTTTTCACGATACTCTACAATAGCAGCAGCATATTTAGGACCAACTCGTTTCAAAACCGAGCTAAGTTCTATGGCATTAGCTTTATTAATGTTGATCTTTTTTACTGCTGTAATATCAGTTTTAGCCTTATCAACTTCTTCACCAATCTTTAAATCAGGCTTTTTTATATCACTATTAATTTCAGACTTTACATCTTCAGTAGTATCTTTGATTTTATCAGCAACATCTTTTACATCAGATGCTGAAATTGAAGATGTAAATGAAAATAGCACCATTACAGCAAGCATTACAAAAAAGCTTTTCTTAGTAAACATGGCATCTCTCCTTAAAATTAAAGAATTGAAAGAGTAAAATTGATCTAAAAACATTAAAAGCTCATCAGATACAAAAAAGTTATGAGCTTCAAATGTAGCTATTATAGAACATAAATAAATATGAGTTGTCAATGTAAATAAAGCTGCAAAAGAATTTTTATTATGAACAAAACAAGGATATATATAACTTAATTTACATTAAACTTTATATTAAGCAGTTTTTCTTAGCAGCTAAAGAGCTATTCCACCCTGTTTGTAAGCTATATTGAGGCTTAAATCCAAGCTCTAATTGTATTTTATGTCCATCAACTACAACATTTTCCATCAATTTATCCACAACAGACAGAACTTTCTCAATACTTAGGTTAAGTCGGCTATCATCAATTGTATGGTATCTACGAATAAGAGCAGCAACTTTTCTAATTGGGTTACCATCAATCTTCAAGATCTTTAGCTTTACACAAAGGGCATCGGCAATAGCTTTGACAATATCTTCAAGAGAGTGGATATCACCATCTGTTAAATTGTATATTTTACCAGCAGCTGCAGGATGAGTAGCAGCAAGAATTGCCCCTGCAACAGCATCATTTTCATGAATAAGAGTTCTGTAAACAGAAACGCCTTTCTCGTTTACAGGAATAACAAAAAAACCCCTTTTTACAGCCTCAATTAATCTAAGATAATTACCAGTTACACGGCTACCATATACAGAGGCAAGTCGTAAAATTGTAACCGAAGGAGATTGATACTTTTCAGCAAGAGCCTTTGTTTTTGAATATATGGTCAAAGGGTTTACAGGAGATGATTCAGAAAAGATATCTTGGTTTGATACAATTTGGCTGTATGGATAAACAGCTTTGTCTAAATGTAGATAGTCTATTGAGTTTGGACCATAAACAGCAATTGTGCTAAAAAAAACAACCCTTTTAACTCCGACTTCTAACGAGGCATCAACAACATTTTTTGTCCCTATAACATTAATATCATAGTATTTTCTATAGAGCGAAGTAGAAGGGTTGTTGATATGGAGCAGAGCTGCAAGATGAAAAATATAGTCAACACCTGAAGCAGCAGTGAGAACAGTCTGATAATCTGTAATATCTCCCCATGCTATCTCAACATCAGAGGAGAGTAGAGAATGTGGGCAATTCTGATCGGCATTACAGTAATTGGTAGAAGAGCTTCTGACAGATATAGAGCTGTCAGAGAGAGATATTGAGCCTTTTCGTAACAATACTCTGACTTTAAAATTCTGTTTTATCAGCTCTAATACAAGAATTTGACCTATTTTTCCAGTTGCTCCTGTCACCAGTGCACTGTTTCTGATCTTCTCTTTCATAAGATACTTTTATCAAAAAAACTTAAAGCCCCATTTATGAAAATATTTAAGACCGCTTAAGGCAAAGACCAATGTCCATTTAAAGCTCTTATGAGAAGCTCTCTCCCAACGGTGTATAACACTAACATCAGGACAATAGAGCAATCTTGCCTTGCCTCTTACTCGTCTGCACAGATCAACATCTTCAAAGTACATAAAGAAACGCTCATCAAACCCATTGAGCTGTTTTATAATAGTACTTTTAGCAAACATAAATGAACCAGAAATAAACGGGACATCAAAAACTTTATTATACCCAATATCTTTCATTTCGTAAGCATCAAGTCGTTTTGTAATTATCTTGTTAATTGCTGAAGGCAGCAGAGTATAAAATAATTTGCTATAGTTATATTTTTTCTTATCATCTTGATAATCTTGTTGAAATTGAAAAATTGGATTAATTTCTTGTGTAGAAGTTTTACTGGTGGTTAGAAAGAAACGCCTTATAAAAAGATCAACTATTGCAGGCTCTCTTTTGTTAAGATATTGACATGAGCCATCTTCATTGCACACTTTACAAGTTGAAATAGCAACATCTTGATTCTGCTCCATAAAACTTACCATAGTGTAAAGCAATTCAGGAGGTACAACCATATCAGGGTTCATCAGGAGCATAAAATCTCCCTTTGCCTTTACTATATTTTGGTTCTGATTTGCCCCGTATCCTATCTGTTTTTTATTTTTAGTAATCAGAACATCAGGAAAATTTTTTTCAACAAATTCAACGGTTAAATCTGACGAGCAGTTGTCCACTAAAAGTATTTCACCTAAGGAGCTATTGTCACCACTTTTTTTTCTATGCTCGCTTAAATATTTTAATGCCTGATCTAAAGATGGAAGTAGCGTTTCAAGGTCTTTTTGGTTATTATGTGAAACAAGAAGAATTGAGATAAGCATGTATTTGTAAACCTTTAAAACATCAGTTCTCTTTGAAGAATATTTTTATTTTTTAACTCTTTTGACCCACCATTTTAAACCTAACTGCCCATTTTATATGATGAACTATGCTGTTATGGTGCCATAAGATTGAAAGTTGTTTATGTAATGGAGGGCTAAGAGGCGACTTTTTGATTTCACACCTAAAAGCCTCTACCACAGCATTAAGGTAACATCTATACTCACCAGATTCCACAGCTCTTATAAACCCAAAACAGAGTCTTGAAAATATATAATAGGCAGACATAGGAAATGGAGCATACTCTCTTAACAGCCATATTGTATTTCTTGTAGGATAAAAAACTTGACGCCAGCCAGCTCTTCCTATGGGAGAGTTTCTATGTACTACAATACATTTAGGATTATAATATATCTTATATCCCAACTGCCTGATTTTAATAGCAACATCAATCTCATTTTGATAGAGAAAATATTTAGCTGGGAACCAACCTATTTTTTCAAAGATATCTCGTCTTATAACAAAACCACACCCCACAAAGGCAGGAGATTCACAAAATGAGTCTGTTGTTGTATCAGGGATATGCCATGTCTTAAAAACTGTTCCATCTTCAGACTCTATTTTACATGCAATTGCAGCAATCTCTTCACAACTGTCAAGAGATTGAATTAGCAGATCGATAGTATCAATATTTAATGGGTGAGAATCATCATCCAACACAAATATATATTCACCTGTAGCCATCTCAAAACCACGATTTAAACCTTCAATTCCAAGATTTTCTTTTAATTGCAGGCTAATAAGCCAGTCAGATTGTGATTCTAAAAATTGCGTGGTGCCATCTATAGAGCCATTATCAACAGCAATAATCTCAATATCAACTCTGTTATAGCACAATCTTTTAAGCTGTATAGTTGTCTTGATAGTATCTTCAAGCCTATTAAAATTTAGAAACACAATAGTGAGTTTTGGGATTATACCTGTTTTTTTGGTAAGGGTATGGTAAGTTTTCATGCAAAAAAAGAGCATTAATAAGGTAGTTTAAGTTACTGTTTATATCTTTATTAGATAATTGTCTCTTGTTGTGCTATCAATCTATGCAATATTTATAATATTTTTGAACCTGCTAACAGTTTTTCCATCAAAGTGCAAGATAATCTTTACCAATTGACAAGATGTTGAAGATTACTGTAATAGCCGTTATATATGAAAAAAAATCAACCCTTTTACTAAACAAGAGTGTTGGAGACATCATGCAAACTCATGGAATACTTCTTGGTGCTGGTACAAATGAAATGGAGCTGCTGACTGTTTGGATTCAAGGTCAGCTTTTTGGAATAAATGTGGCAAAAGTGCAATCAGTTGAATCTTTTGATAAGAGACTTGTAACATCAATACCCGAAAACCCACCCTCAGTTATAGGAATGCTTCTTTATAGGAATAAAACAGTACCACTTATCGATCTTCAGGCTCTCTTACAGATTGAGCCAAATAGACAGTTGTTGAAAAGTGATACAGCCTCCTATCGTGATATTGTGGTAGTTACAGAGTTTAATAAGAAGCTAAACGCCTTTAAGGTGCAAGGAGTAAACCGTATATTTAGATTTTCATGGTCTGACTTTGTTCCAATAAGCCCTATTATAGGGTCTTGCTCTTATGTTGTAGGTTCAGTTTGTGCAGATGGCTACGAGATAATGGTTCTTGATCTTGAACAGGCACTCTCTTTGATCTTTCCAACTATGATACTTGAAGAGGTGTCAGAAGAGACTTTAGATAAACGCAAAAGTGTAAGCAGAGAAAAGTTAAATATTTTATTTGCAGAAGACTCTTCTCTTATTCGCAAAGGGGTAATAAAGGTACTAAATGAATCTGGTTTTCTTAAAATAAAAGACTTTGAGAATGGACAATCAGCTCTTGATTACTGCATGTCCAATATAGAGACTCTCTCTTCTCCTGAATCATACCCAACAGTGCTCATTACAGATATTGAGATGCCTCAAATGGACGGCTTAACACTTTGTAGGCTAATAAAAGAACATCCAAAATTAAATAGAATAAATGTAATTATATTTTCAAGTCTCATTAATACTCAGATGGTTGAAAAATGCAAAAAGGTAAAAGCAGATAGTTATATTACCAAACCAGAGAGTAACTCTTTAATTGATATGCTTGATGGTTTCTGTTTGTCATAAACTATTTAGAAACAATTGAAAAAAAGCAAATAAACTCAAGGACTACCAAAAATTTACTCAGGTAGATAAAAATTTATGGCAGTAGCTTTAATGATACAATGAATGATATTCAAAATACATTTGCAAACAACAGCTTAAATGCGTAAACGAGAGTCTTGACAACACCATGTTTTTTGTTTATTGCACAATACACAAAATTATTTCCATGAAGGAGGTAAGATGTTAGCTTTAAGTTCTAATTTTCTATTTAGCTACTAAAGTTATCAAATAGTGTTGTTTAAGTAATTTAAAATAAAAACCGCTACAATAATTAAAGCCATGAAGGCTATTTCTGGAAAGTTTCAGAAATAGCCTTCATGGCTTTTTTATTTGGCAATTTCTAAAACCTTAAATCACAGATTTAATATCTCTGTGGTTAAAACGGAGGGATTCATTAAAAGGAGAAAAATGATGAACAAACTTGCATCAACTTTGCTTGCAGCGATAGTGCTGGTGTCAGGTTTTACGGCAGATGTTTTTGCTGCTGAATCTGAAGCCCATAACTTATCGCCAGTTACAGTAACAGCCACCAAAACAGAGGTAGATAAGGAGAGCGTACCCTTTTCCGCTGTTTCTGTTGACAGAGAGACCATTGACAGCCAGCCCCATTTTTACATGGATAATGTTGGAGAATTAGTAAGAGATTTGCCAGGCGTTCATGTAGGGCAGTATTATCCTTGGGGACCCCCATGGATACACTTAAGAGGAACAGGGTATTTTATCGGCAGAACCGTCTATCTTGTAGATGGACTTCCGATAGCTCCATTTATGGCATCAACTGTCAGCACCCGTGATGTCGAGCAGGTTGATGTCCTTTTAGGTCCTTCATCAGCTCTTTATGGTGCTAATGCCTCTGGCGGTGTTGTCAATTTTATCACCCGTGACGGGCAGGAAGGAATGGGGGCAAAAACAGAGTTGTCTTACGGATCCAACAACACAATCAGACCACATGCAAGCGTTGGAAACAAGAAAGATAATCTCCAATACTATCTATCCTATTCTGGAGATTACTCTGACGGCTATAAGATGAAGCCTGTAGATGATATGCTAACTCTCTACAATCTTGGTAAAAAGCAGTATCTTCTTGAAGCATCAATGGAAGATAATGACTATAAAACAACATATCTTACTGGAAAGGTAAAATGGAAAAATGACAGCGGAACAGGTGCTTGGTGGTCAATGAACTATGCACAGCGTTATCTTTATGGCGGGCAGACAGACCTTATTTTGGATGACAACGGAGATCAACTTATCTCAACATTTGGTTTTGACACACCTCTTGGCGATATCGGAAAGATAAAACTGAGCGGAGCATATCAATATTACGAACACCCCCAGCAGTATATTAAAGGTCTCTCTTTGGTAAACAACCAGCTCTCTTTTGACTCCTCTATTGTCAGAAACTACGACTGGACAATAGGCAGGGTTCCGCTTGAGGTTCAAACTGACTTTTATCTTTCAGATAACAATGTTCTTACTCTTGGTGCTTTTTGGTGCAGAGAGGAGGAGGAACGCTCCAATTTTTATACAGCAACTCAAAAAACCTCTCTTTCTGAATGGAGCACTGATCAACATGCTTTATATCTTCAAGATCAGATGTTCTTTTTAGATGAAAAACTCTCTATTATCGGCGGAGTCAGATATGACCACTGGAAATATTTTGATATTTATGATGAAGGCTCAACCAACAAAACCCCTGATGATGTGAAAAAAGATCATACAACCTACAGAGGCGGGGCAAAATATAAAATTAATGAGAATATTGCTGTCAGAAGCTCTATCGGAACAGCATATTGGCCCGGCACTGCACTTTGGTTTTTCCAAAACATCTCAACAGGAAAATCTCAGCGTGAGGCAAACCCAAATCTAAAACCAGAAAAGACATGGATGGCAGATATGGGTTTAGATACCTCATTTGCTGAGTTGGGATTACTTTTTAATATTACAGGATATTATGGTCAGATTGAAGATATGGTCTCCTACCGTTATGATGAAAATCCGCTTGTAGAAGGAGGCAGCATAATCAGATCACAAAACCTTGGCGGAGCTGATATCTACGGTATTGAGATGCAGTTACAGAAAAAACTGAATGAAAATTTTCTATTTTTTACAGCTTTAACCTTAAACCACTCGGAAGTTGTTGATGACCCTGTAAATGACGGGCATCAGTTGAGAAATGCACCTGATTACTGGGGAAGTGTTGGATTGCGTTATATAAATCCTGAAGTTGTCAATGGTGAGCTTCTGTTCAGATACTCTGATGATCGATATTATGATGATGAGAACACAGAGCTTCCATTTTTCCACATGAAATCTTATGAAACTGTTGATGCCAAAATCTGGAGAGATTTTAGAATTGATAAACGATGGATACTAACCACTGCTCTGTCTGCTGTAAATATTCTTGATGAAGAGTATGAAACTGAAATTGTCTATGTAAATCCTGGACGTTATCTTGAAGGGACAGTCGGTGTCAGATATTTATTTTAGAATTTAAAATTTCAATGGTTTGGTAATTTTTTATTTTTTCGCCTGCCTTATTTTAGGGGTTAAACTTTACTGACCCATTGGTTGACATGCAATATTTTAGGAGGTGAATATCACTTCACTCAGAAGATAAGCAAAAATATTTAACGAAGTAGAAAGAGATAAACACCAATATCGGTAAGAAGCCTTTTTATCTATATTTAATCTGAATTATCTAAGAAAAGGAGATTTCAGCCTTAATTTCCTGAATAACAAATTTAAATAAATTTTAAGCAAAGCGAAGCCAAGAAGACTTCTTAAAAATACACAATGTATTTTTTAAAGTTTTTTTGGCTTTTTTATTTGTTTAAACAGTTGGCGTTTAGATAAAAATTTAATTTTTACAAACAGTTATAACAATGAAAGGAGAACTATTCTTATGACGATTCCAAAGGGTTGGTTTGTTCTGTATCGACCAAAGTACAAAAGTCCAAACGTATTTGATCTGCATGAAAGAGGACTTTTTACATTTATGCCTTATGTAAGCCAGAGAAGCGGGGCATATATCCTTATTAATGAAGATTTGCATGTTACTATATACTATAAATGTATTACAGAAGGTCATCAAGTTAAGAATAACATTGCTTACTCTTATTTATCTCAAAAAGGTTTAATAAGGCTTTCAGAGGATATGCATCTTAACCATAAGGAGCTGCCAAGCGTGAGCTTAAATCTGCAAGAAGAGATAAAGCGGGTTTATGAAGAGTGGTATAAATCATACATTCCGTTACAAGAAGACGGCAAAATTAATATGCCTGAACTGCAAATTAAACTCAAAGCGTCTCTTAATGAGGGGAAAAAAGCATTTAGAGAAGAGTTGAAACAGAAAAACAGCAATTGGATAGAACCAGCATTGAGTGTAATGACATGGCGTTTTAAACATATAATTTATGGATTGGTCTTTGATGAACTATATCCTGATTACAGATCACGAGGCGGAGAAGACACAGAAGATGGGCTTATCAAAAAAATAGAGACCTTCTGTCGTATTTATGAAAGCAATGATTTTGACAACCTTGTAAAACCAGACGGCAATAGATGGCAGAGCTACGATGATATATGGGATTGCTGGATAGCTTATTCAGGCTCAGAGTCAGAAGCACAAAGAGTTTGTCAGAGTATGGAAGCTGTATTTCGTCATGCTTATGCAAGATTTATATAATGTTTGATATAATGAATAGCTACAAAAAATCTCTTTTTATAAGAGACGGACCTATCTCTATGGGTTTCACAAAAATTTTTATCAACAAATATAAAATTTTACATATTGAAAGGAATCTTTAGAATGAACAGGTATAAAAAACATTTTTTCGGCACGGTAGCAGCAATTATAGGCATAGCAATTCTTATAGCCCCGTCTATATCTTTATCTGCTGAATTTGACAGCAATTATACTGTTTGGAATGTAGTTGGTCTTCGTGCTGCTTATGAGGCATCGCAGATTACAGGAACTGGAATGAACTCCGGCATTAAAACAATCGCTCTTACAAATGCAGGATATGCAGAAGTTAACGGCTATTCAACAGAAGGGTCTCTTGACGGACTCCAAGAGCTTACCAATGCCTCAAGAGGTCATAATAGATTGATAGAAGTGCATTCTCATTATGATGACCCGCTTTGGTTTGCCATACATTACCCTTCAACCGGCATGTGTGTTTATCTTCAATTAAATCCAGCGGCTGTTCCAAAACTTTTCGTTAATATAGATTCTAAAAGTTATTATCAGGTTATAATGGATAACTTGGCTGTTGAAACATCAGAACTATTTTCCATCGTATCTTCTGAAAATATCAATCCTGAGAATCTCTATGCAAATGCTGCGATATACAATGACAAGTTCGATAAACAGCTTGTTTTTGGCAAAAACGCATTCCGCGTGGTTACAATTGCCAATGCAGCCGCAAAAGAGGCACCCAAATCTATATTAAGATCAGTTGAGTTTCATGATCACTACTGTCCAGGTGTTACATCAGGTATTTTAGCTGTAAATTACATTAAAACCTATTTTCCTTTAACATCAGGCGGCAGCTATTTTGTTCATAGTGTCCAGCCCTGGTGCAAAGAAGATGCTTTTATGACACTGCTGAATGCAACACCGGGAAAAAGCGGATATTCAGTGCTTTATTCAACCGCAGATGATCGTGCAGCATGGAAAGATGAGGTAAAAAATGCCGCAACAATAATATACCGCCAAGACAGCACTACAAAGAAATGGGATGGTATTGTTATCAGCATTACGCTGCCTGATACAGGATGCCCTGACTATGGAACAGGTAGTCTTATCACAAAACTATGTGCTGATTTATGGTATTTAGAGCGTCTTGACCAGCCGGAATCTTTTGTTAAAGTCCTCCATACTTTTGAACTTCCGGACGGCACAGCTCCTAAAGATTGGGCAAGACCGGGTGTTGATCCAATGCAGAAACTTGGGTTGACTAAGTAAATTCAATTAACAATGGAACTTTAAGAATGAGAATAAAATAACACCATAAACTTCTCCAAATTTAGTATAGACGCACGGACGTGCGTCTATACTAAACAAAATAGCTGATGCACTCGTTTATTTTGGGTATCATAGTAAAATCCAATTTTTAAAAGAGGTAAAATTATGATTTTTAAACCGTTTATGAGAGAAGGCTTTATGCCTCTTCCGGTTGCTTTTATTTCAAGTATTAGTAAAGAGGGGATACGCAACATTGCACCATATTCCTGTATTATGCCTGTATTGCGTCCGTTGGATTTGATTTGTCTTGCCTCTGCAAAAAGGCGAGATACTTTAGTAAATATAAGAGAGACAGAAGAATTTGTTGTAAACCTTGCAGGAACAGACCTTGCGGACAAGGTTGTTCCTACAGCAAAATTTACCCCTCCAGAAGTTGATGAATTCCAAGATGCAAATCTTGAAGAGAAGCCTTCAGAATTAATCAAAGCTCCGGGTATTGCAGGGTGCTACGCTTGGATGGAGTGTTCTCTTTTTAAGATATATGAAGAGTCTGATTATGTTCTTGTAATGGGAAAAGTTTTACGGCTTGAAGTTGATGATAACTATTTGACCTCTGACAAAACGCTGGATATACAAAAAGTAAAGCCTCTTATGATGGTTGGCAGTAAGAGAGGAATGCACTTTTGCACAACTGCTGATATTAACATATTCGAGCCTTTTGGAGCTATGTTTCCTAATGGAAAAGACCCTATGGCAGCAAAATATGAGGAGTAAAAAAGAAGTTATAATAAGCAGTAAACACATAGAGTATTAGTGTCATTAGATTAATAATTGTAATAAAATTAAAAGGAGAGTTTATTATGGAAACTAAGAAGCAACATGAACATGAGCACAGCCACGATCACAATCATACCCATGAACATCCTCACAAACATGATGAAAATGAGCATGTTCACCCACATGAACATTCACACAGCCATGCCCATAAACATGAACACAGCCATGACAACTGCACAAATGGTCATCAGCATGGACACGATGAACATGGCAGTCATGACCATAACCATGAGGGGCATGATAAAGATTCTCACAGCCATTCGCATTAGATTTAATAATTGTTTGTTTATTAAATTCTATTTGAAAGATAAGCGTAAAAATGCTAATTAATAAGCATTATCGGTATGAAACCGCTTTTAAAACTTTGCTTTAACAATTTATTGCCCTTAGAGTCTGCTTAAACATCATAAGGCTTTAAGAGATTAAAATTTTAGTTAATTACAAACGAAGCCAAGAAGACTTCCAAAAAAATACGTAATGTATTTTTTTAGTTTTCTTGGCTTTTTTATTTGAGTGCAGCCTTTTTATTTGTAGAAAATAATAAACAATTTGTAACAAAGAACAACCAAAAGGAGAAAAAAATGAAGAAATGTTTTTCTAAGACCACGCTGATAGCAGCAATATTTACAGCTTTATTTCTCATCAGCACAAACTTGTTTGCAAGTGGCGCAGATAAATTTGATTATAACTACTGGAATAATGTGGGCAAAGACACAGGATTTCAGGCTCTTGTGCTGATGCAGCAGCGAGGAGTAAAACCTCAAAAAGAGAATCTCATAGCTTTGACAAATGCGGGATATGCAGAAGTTGAAGGCAGTTCTACAATGGGCTTTATTGATGGAATTACAGATTCAACAGGGTGCAGAAGAGGAAACAGCACTCTTGCGGAAATTCATGCCCGTTATGATTCGCCTTTGTGGTGTGCTGTTTATGATAAAGTTTCAGGATATTGTGCTTATCTGCAATTGAAATCTAATACTTTTGATATTGCAGCTATTGAAAAGATCAATGCTGATCATCTTTACGCTAATGCAGAAGCATTTAACAAAAAGTTTGGCGGTAAAGTGTTTGGCGGAAATGAGTTCAGGATTGTAACCATTGCCAATGCCTTGGCAAATGGTGCGCCTGCTTATGCCCTAAGATCGTTTGAATACCATGACCACTACTGTCCTGGTGTTACCTCTGGAATAATGATGGTCAACTATATTAAAAAGAATTTTCCTCCAATAGACGGCGGAAACTATTTTGTTCAAAGCGTTCAGGCGTGGTGCAAAGAAGATGCTTTAATGACGCTTTTAAATGCAACTCCTGGAAAAGGAGGCTATTCAGCACTTTATTCAACAGAGGCAGACCGTGCAAATTGGAAAGACAATGCAAAAGATGCCTCAACAATAATTTATCGTGAAGATAAAAAAGCAGATAAATGGGACGGCGTTGTTTTAAGTTTTAAATGGGCAGATTCGTCAATATGCAAAGATTACGGCGAAAAGAGCATTATGACCAAACTCTGTATGGATCTTTGGTATCTAAAGAAGATGGATAAGCCCGAAGAGTTTATTAAAGAGATTAAAAGATTTGAGCTGCCAAAAGGCATAACACCTAAGGATTGGGCAAAAGCTGGGGTTGATCCAATGAAACTGCTTGAACTTACAAAATAGGAGCTTACAAAAATAAGAGGCTTTCTTTATGAAAAAATTATCTAAATATCTTGTTTCTAAAGTGTTATTTACGGCTTTTTTTTCTCTTTATCTTGTAACTTTAGCTTTTGCACAGGATAAGGCAGAGTCTTACAAAATGGACGAAATCGTTGTAACTGCAAGCAGAATGGAAGAGGCGATAGATAAAGTGCCGGCAAGAATGAGCATAATCACCAGAACCCAGATTGAACAGATGAGCGGAATGAAGATTGACGAAATTATCCGCACTGTTTCAGGTGTGCAGACAAGCCGTTCAGGAATTAGCGACATGCGGGCAGTGGTTGGAATGCGGGGGCTTGGATCATTTGAGCAGGGAAGAACCCTTGTGCTGATGGACGGTGTGCCTCTCAATAAAACCGATAGCGGAGATGTGAACTGGAACAGGATAAACCCTGATGATGTTGAGCGTATTGAGGTGTTTAAAGGACCTGGCTCTTCAATATATGGAACAAATGCTATGGGCGGGGTTATCAACATAATCACACGAAAGCCTGATAAGAAATATGCTGGAAGCATCAAGGCAGAGGCTGCCAGCCATGATACATATACAGGAAGTTTTTCTGTATCAGGAAGAGCTGAAGAAGAGAGCGGACTTTATGCAAGATTATCAGGGCTTTACCGTGAAACTGACGGATATGAAGCTGCATCTGATTACAGCAGAGCCTCTCTTGCAAGCAGCGGCTACAAGGTAATGCCGAACTGGCTTGATGAGTGGTCAATCTCTCCAAAAATCGGTTATGCCATTGATGCGTCCAACAATGTCGAGATGGAGTATCAGCACTATTACGACAAACGGAGTGAAGGACAGAAGGGAGATGACTACAGTGATGGAGAATTCCGCCATTTTACGACCGATTTTTTGAAAATGAATTACAAGGGAAGCAATAACAAATTGGATTGGCAGGCAAATGCGTTCTATCAACTTGAACAATATTATAAACTCTATGACCGCCCTGCTCCAAGAGTCAATACTGATGTTGATTCTGACAGAACCGACTATGGCATGGGCGTTTATTGTTCTATGCCGATGTTCAGCGATTCCAATATTTTCGGTATTGGAGCTGATATTAAAGAAGGCGCTGTTGATGCACAGGACATAGATAGCGATGGCGTTGGTTTTATAAAGAATGAAGGGAATATGCAGTTTTACGCAATCTACCTTCAAGATGAGATGAATCTGCTTGATGAAATGCTCAGAATTTCAATGGGGCTGCGTTATGACTATGTAAAAACTTTTGATAACGACACTCAAGCTAATTCTAAACATCTATTTTATAACTTTCTCAACTCCAATGAAATAGAGGATCAGAATTGGGACGCTGTAAGTCCAAGAATCTCATCACGATATTTCTTTTCTTCTGATATAAGTTCATATATCTCTTATGCACGAGGATTTCGTGCCCCAGAATTAGATGATTTGTGCAGGACAGGGTATCAGTATGTCGGACCCAAAATTGCCAATCCAAAACTTGAACCTGAAACCATAGACACCTTTGAGGCTGGAGCTGACTGGCAGATCAACAAGGTAAAACTCTCTGCGTCAGCATACCATTCCATTGGTAAGGATTTTCTCTATTATGTTGATACAGGCATAAGCGTAGGTTCGGCAGGATATTGGGCAAGCCAGACCTATCAGCAGAAACAAAATGTTGGAGAAGTTGAGATTAACGGCTTTGAACTTGATTTGAAATACGCTGTTAATCCTGATTTGTCAGTTTATGCAAATTACACATATACTGACAGCGAAATTACTGATTACCAGAAACCAAATTTTTCCAAAGCAGTTGATTTAAAAGGAAAGGAGCTGCGATATAACCCTCCCCACTCAATTAATATCGGAACAGAATGGCTTAATCCCTATCTCAATGCCAAATTAGACCTTACATGGTGTGATGAACAATATACAGATGATATTAATTCTGAGCAATATCGTTCTAACGACTATGTGGTTGCAGATATAAGGTTGTGGCGGGAATTAAGAAAGAATCTCAACATTTCGCTCTCAGTGCAGAATATATTTGATAATGAACACACTTTGACACCCAATGGGAAAGGGATTGTAAAAGAGCAGGAATACAGCCTTGAATCATTTAACGCTGGCAGAGTTTTAGCTGGAGCATTAACTTATAGTTTTTAAAGGATACCATATTTTTTAAGTTCTCTTAAAATAGAGAAGATAGCCCATTTTTTACAAACAGAATTTTTTTCAAGGCTGCCGAAGAACCACTTTTTTTTAGTTGGCGGCACAGCCATTGCATTCAGAAGAAATTTTAGGTTTTGAAACCCTAAAGATTAAAGATTTAGGAGCGTTAAAAGCGTTTGCACGTTGTCAACGCTCCAAAATCAAAGATATTGTTGATATTGCTGAAATATTGCAGCATCAGGTATCTTTGCAGGATATAATTTCCACAGCCGAGCAGATTTTTGGTTATGATTTTTCTGCAAAAGAGTTTTTAAACGCCACTCAGGTTTTAAACTATGGGCATGTAGATGAAATTCAATCGCTGTTCAAAGTTTATTCACAAGCCACCATCAGAAGCGTTTTGGAAAATCCTGTAAAAGGAGTCTGGTCTCCTAAAACTTATAAAGCCTTCTGTAATCTGCTTAATGTTGTGCCGCAAAAAAAAGCTATAAATATTTTGTTCGTAGAAAAACATAAAAAAATTAATAAATTATTTTCTGCCTTGTTCAGCTTACAACTTTAAAGACGGACTTTTATGTTTTATGTAAAAGCAGAGATATTGAGCAGTTGAATTTTGTGAAAAAAAGAATAACCAGTTAGTTCCATGAAAAATTTACAATCCCTCTATTTTTCAAACACGCAAAGTTGTACTGTTATGATTTCCCTAACGTCAACCTCACCTTTTCAGCCAATTCTCTTCTGGAAAACGGCTTCTCGATAAAGTGCATTCCTTCATCAATCAAACCATTTCGGGCAACTACATCAGAAGTATAGCCTGACATGAACATACACTTAATATGCGGATGAAGGGTTTGAATGCTTTGTGCCAAATCCCTGCCGTTCATTTCTGGCATGATCACATCTGTAATGAGCAGATCAATCTCGCTGGCGTGTTCTTTTGCAATATTAATGGCTTTACCCGGCATATCGGCAGTTAGCACACTATAGCCCAACCCTTCGAGCATAACCCTTCCCATTTTCAGTATTACAGGTTCGTCTTCCACCAGCAAAATAGTCTCGTGTCCATCTGCTGCTGGTTCTTTCCTATCTTCTTTCTCAATCTGTGGAACCTTCAAGATATGTCTTGGCAGATATATGTTAAAGGTTGTTCCTTCTCCAGGCTCACTGTGAACATTGATAAACCCGTTATTCTGTTTGACAATGCCATAAACAGTAGCAAGACCAAGACCTGTCCCCTTTCCAAACTCTTTGGTTGTGAAGAAAGGCTCAAACAGATTTGCCAGTGTCTCCTTTTCCATACCGCATCCGTCGTCACTTGTTGTCAGAAGCACATAATCTCCCGGGGCTGCGTATGGATACTTTGAACAATAAACTTTATCACAGGTTATGTTACAAGTTTCTATGAACACATTGCCGACACCATCTATGGCATATTTTGCGTTTAGACACAGATTGGCAATTATCTGGTATATCTGGGAAGGGTCAACTTTTATATGCCACAGGTCTGTGGCCGGTTTCCAGTTGAGATGGATATTTTCACCGATGAGTCTTCTAAGCATTTTGAACATCCCTTCAGCAGTCTTGTTAATATCCAGAACTTTATGAGCTATTGTCTGCTTACTGGCAAATGCTAAAAGTTGACGGACAATTTCGGAGGAGCGTTGGGCAGCATTGCGGATTTCAGTGAGGTTTCCATGAAGCGGATCTGCAGGATTAATCATATCTAAAGAGATTTCCGTGAATCCTAAAATCACCATCAGCATGTTGTTGGAATCATGTGCCACACCACCTGCAAGTCTGCCAATGGATTCCATTTTTTGAGCCTGATGAAGCTGTTCCTCAAGTTTCTTCTTCTCCACTTCCGCCTGTTTGCGTTCTGTAATATCGTTAATTACAAGGCGACAACTCCTCGCCCTCCCGCCATCGTCTCTCCCGCCATCGTCTTGAAAAGCAACTACTGTTGCCTCTAAATGCACCCAGAACATATCTCCATCCTGCTTCACCATACGGATATCCCATTGCTGCGGCTCATTGGTTTGAAAACTCTGTCTGAAATGCAGGTAGTAACTTTCCTGGTCATCACTAAATATAAACTTTGAGAACGGTTGTTGAATCATGGCGTTTTTTTCCAAACCAAAAAGTTTGGCAGCAGTCAGATTTGCCTCCATGATCATACCTTTTTCTGAAATTGTGCAATAGCCCACAGGTGCACGGTCGTAGAGATCAAAATATTTTGCCCGAGCGTCATCTGTCTCTGCCTGTGCCTGACGCAGAGCCTCGTTCTGCATCGAAAGCTCCACTTGATGTACCCTCAGCTCGTGGATTATCTCACTGATTTTAAGGGAGGACAACCCGTCAAGGTTCTCCAATTTTGCCTGCATACAGGCTATTGTCTCCTCGGCATTCCTGCGGAGTATCATATCCTTTTCAGTCATAAGGATTTTATTTTCCATTGTCCGTATCCTTTATAAATCCTTTCATCCTTTCGGTTGTGGCAATTGCATAGACATGTCCAGCCTCATTAATCAGGGGCGAGGAAACCATTGACACTTCAATACCTGAACCGTCTTTTGCAAGCCTCCGGGTAAAATATGGCTCTAAAATTTCAGCATGGCTGAGTTGATGCAGCCTGAGCATCTCCTCCTTTTTCAGCGATTCAGGTATCCTGTCAAGAATGTTCATCGAAAGTGCCTCGGCTTCACTCCAGCCAAACATCCTCACAGCACCATGGTTCCATGCTAAAATGCGGCCATTCATATCATGAACTGTTATGGCATCGCGAGAATCGCGGATTACAACTGATAGTCGTAGCTGGTCATTGGCTTTTTGCAATCTTTCCCGTAAATCCTCCTCATCTGTGATGTCCACCAGAGTTATAACAGCACCCTCAATAGATTTGTTAAGCGTGAGGTATGGCAATATTCGCATCCTGTAGAATCTGCCATCCTTTGTCTGCACCTTCCTCTCTTGAGGAATCAGTGTGTTGAGAACGGTCTGTGTGTCTGCAACCATGCTGTTATAGCCGATAAGGTTGGAAACAAAGTGAGCTATTGGTCGCCCAACGTCAGTGGGAATAAGGTTGATGATCATGCTGATGGAGGGGGTGAAATTAAGGATACGCAGTTGATGATCCACAAAGACAGTGGCAATTCCTGTGCCGGAAAGCAGGTTATTTATGTCATTATTGGCTTTTGACAGTTCAGCCACCTTGTTCTGAAGTTCCGAGTTGACTGTGGAAAGCTCTTCATTGACCGATTGCAGCTCCTCCCTTGAAGTCTCAAGCTCTTCGTTGGTTGACTGCAACTCCTCATTCATTGACTGCATCTCTTCATTCGAGGATTGAAACTCTTCATTGGAGGTCTGAAGCTCCTCTTTAGTAACCTGAAGATACTCCTCCTTGACCTGTAGTGCAAGCTTCAGTGCCTCAATCCGTGCATCAGCATTACCGCCCACTGATGGATTATTACTGTTCTCAAATTCCGGCGGTATCTCCTCTAAAGTTACTAAATAAAGAATAGCCGCTGAGGGTATTATTGGTGCAGGTTCTGTCTTGTCTATAATCATCGGACGGATGACAAGGTTGACTGTGATAAAATCACCATTGGTTTTGACTCTGATACCAGGACAGCGTACAATCTCTTTTGTTGTAACTGCCCTGTTCAGGGTTATTGTCAGTTGATGCAGCAGCCCTTCGCGAGCCATTTTGAGAATATTATTGGTTGTAGAATCACCTTGCATCGGTTCAAGAAACATCCCTGTGCGTCCGTATATGTGAAAAATATCACCATGGTCGTTGACGAGCAGGGCAGCCGGCATGGTCTGCAGGAGAGCATTTTCAATCACTGAACGGAGCGGTCGTTGAATGGAAAGAGGTATCTTTTCTATGTCCTGCGGCAATCCTGTCTTGATTGCCGTTACAGGATTGCGGGACCACTCCGGGAAAAGAGGCGGCACGCCTGTAACGCCTTCTTTCCGTTGATAAATCTTCATTTTGTTGTCAATGGTGGAAAAGAGATCAATAAAATCACCGGTTGTTTCAGATGTACCTAAAAAGAGAAATCCGCCCGGGTTCAGGGCATAATGGAACCGCGGAAGAATCTGTTTCTGCAGCTTCTGGTTCAGATAAATCATAAGATTGCGGCAACTGATAAGGTCGAGTCTTGAGAAAGGAGGGTCTTTGATTATATTCTGCTCGGAAAAAATAAGCATGTCACGAATGTTTTTGTTAATTCGCCAGAAGTTGCCGCCGGGTTCTTCGATAAAAAAACGTGTCAGCCGCTCCTGTGAGACATCGGCTGCAATGCTTGCCGGATAGAGTCCTGCACGGGCAACAGCAATAGCATTACTGTCAATGTCTGTGGCAAATAGCTGCACCTTGAAGTTCCGCTTTATTGACGCCTGATATTCAGCAAGCAGAATGGCTATGGAGTAAGCCTCTTCGCCTGTGGAGCACCCAGCTGACCAGACCCTGATCACGCCTTCACTGTTTATGGTCTCAAAGAGTTCAGGTATAACCTGTCTTTCAAGCACTTCAAATGCCTTTGGGTCCCGGAAAAAATTAGTTACTCCGATGAGCATATCACGGAAAAGGGCTTGTACTTCAACCGGATTTTGTTGCAGATATTCGACATATCTCTCAATGTCTGTTATCTGTTGTAGTGCCATACGCCGTTCTATGCGGCGGTTGATGCTGGTTGTTTTGTATTGGGAAAAGTCGTGTCCTGTATGGGCATGGAGCAGAATGAAGATTTTGTTCAGCAGATTCTCGATATCAGATACAGATTTGGCAGCAGGTGAAACGGGAGCAACAGTTGTAGAGTAGTTGATGTAGTCTATAAGCCTGGCAGGCATTTCAGCAGGTAAAAGTTCGTAATCAACCAGACCTGTAGCAATAGCACTGCGTGGCATGCCGTCGTAATCGGTTGAGTCAGGTGTTTGAACCATGATCATACCGCCTTCTCCCTTGATTGCCCTCACTCCGAAGGTACCATCACTGCCGGTGCCGGAAAGCACGATGCCAATAGCCCGCGACTGTCTATTTGCAGCCAGCGAGCGAAAGAACATGTCAACGGGCAGACGCAGGTGGCGAAGAGATGCGGGTCTGTCCAACTCAAGTACGCCGTTCTGAAAGGTCATGTTGCAGTCAGGCGGGATGACATAGACACAGTCAGGTCTGACCGCCATTCCATTAGTAACCTCAAATACCTTCATGCGGGTGTAGCGGCTTATTATGTCGGGAAGAATACTCTTGTGAGCCGGGGAGAGATGCTGCACCAGCACAAAAGCCATACCTGTTTTAACATCGGCAGGCATACCGGAAAAGAAAGCCTCGAATGCTGCTAACCCTCCTGCTGATGCACCGATACCAACAATTGGAAAAGAGTCTTCCTGTGGTGTATTCTGACCTGATTGGAGCGGAATCTGCATTTCCTCTGTTTCAATATTTTCTTTCTTAGGGGGCATGGTCTTTTTTCCTTTCTTTCCGGTATTGCCTTTAATTTTACATAAATTTACTACTACCGTTAATTACCCCACTGTGTTAGATGTGTTATACAAGATGCCGCCTTGAATATAAATTTAATTTCGGAGGTAGGGGGTTATGAGCTAAAATACAAATACTCGTAAGAAATGAAAGAGTCAATGGTAAAAAAAGTGCTATTTCCATACTAATAATTGCTTTTGGATTTTTCCAATTGAGCAGTAGTTGACCGTTTCATACGTTTAGTTAGGCATTAAGAGCGGAAAGCATGTCAAGCTCATTTTCGTCAAAGCAGTTGACAAAGCACTGTTTGTTGGTTATTGAAATCTACAAAAAATTATCACCATGAAGGTGAGAGAATAAACTACATAAATCTGATTATGTAATTGTTTATAATACAAAAGATTTTTCTTAAAAAAATAATAAAATATTAAGCCACGAAGGCAAACTGGCAGGACAAAAAATCTGCTGCGCTTTTGTGGCTTTTTCTTTTTTAAAGGTAAGGGGGGAGTGTCTTATAATATAACCGTTGAATTTTTCAGACAGGCTCTATTTCAAACGGGTTCTATATGAGACTAAAAATTAAGTTATGTGTTTAAAATATTGTATTGTAACGCTTGTCTTTACAATTTATTTATTTTGTTGTGATATTTGTGGATTAGTCTGTGCGGATAATTTGACAAAAACAGATTCCCAAACAATTACAATCGGGGTGGGCAGGGACTTTTACGATGGTTCAGACAGCCGTTCATTTCTTCACGGCTCTACAAACAGTTGGGAAGGGCTGGCATATTTAAATGAAAACTTGAAAGCCGTTCCCTGTATTGCAGAATCGTGGACAGGCTCTGATGACGGAAAAAAATGGACATTCTACATAAGAGAGGGTGTCCATTTTCATGACGGCACGCTTCTAACCAATAAAGATGTTGTTTTTGCTGTTAACAGGATTATATCCAACCCAAAATATGATATTGCAGGGAACTATCGTTCTGTATTGTCTGTTAATGCAGAAGGTGAACGAGAGGTTGTGTTTATTCTTAAAGAGCCGATTCCCTATTTTCCAAACCTGACCGCCTACTATTCAAGCCCGATTATAAAACCAGACTCAATAAAACCAGACGGAACTATAGCCAATCTTAACGCAACAGGACCTTACAAGGTTTCCAAAATTGTGAATGGAGAGAGAATTGAGCTTGAGCCGCATGGTAAATATTGGGGTAAAAAGCCATTATATTCTAAAGTTGTCTTTAGAACCATAATTGACACTCAAAGCCGTTTAATGGCATTGGCATCTGGAGAGATAGATGCAGTTGCAGATGTGGGCGGAATTCTGCCTGAGCAATCGATATCAATTAAAAGTTATCCTGATCTTATTTTAAAGAGAGTTGAGGTTGCTACAACCCATCTTATTATTTTCAACTGCAATAAACCGCCGTTTCAAATGGTTAAAAATCGTCTCTGGTTTTCAGGGGAGTTGAACCGAAAAAACCTTATTGATGCTTTTGCAAAAGGTGCAGGCATTGAAGCAGGCGATCCATACACCCAGCTTGCCAAAGATTTTGTCTTTGGATTGATTAAGCCTTCCAAAACGCCGTTTTCTCCATTTGACAATATAGAAAAACCTGTGGAGATTCTGCTTGGAAGCAGCACGTTGCAGCGATGGCCTTACTCTGAAATAGCACAAGTGATGCAGCAGATGCTCCAAAGCAAAGGTATTGCCTCAGAAATAAAGATTAAAGAGCTTGGTGCATATCACGACTCTGTAAAGCAGGGAAAATTTGATATTGCAATCCAGCCATATACACTTATGAGCGGAGACCCTGATTTTTTCTACTCTTACTGGATTGAGTCTGATGCACCAAGAAACTGCGGCTGGAAGAAGAGTGAGGCAGACGCTCTTATTGAATCTGCCCGTTATGAGATGAACGTTGAGAAACGCAAAGATAAATATCGCAAGTTAGAGCAGATGATAAATGACAACCTGCCGATTCTCCCTATTTATCATGATATAAGCCTTTACGCCTGCTCTAAAAGATTTGAAAAATTTGAGATGGATCATCTGTTTAAGCCCATTCTTGTAGAAAAATAAAAACGAAAAAAGGCTGCACTTCAATTGATTTAATGGAGATATGAGACCGTGCATTATGAAGATATAATAAATGTTGAGTTTTGGGAAAAGCAGTGGGCAGAGGCAAAACGCTCTGCTTTTTTATCTAAAAGCCAATCTGTAAAACCAGAATCGTGGCTCGATTTTTTTGATTCAATCAGTGATATCTATCTTAAGATATGGGGAAATGGAGATTATTTTGGAAAAACCGCTTTAAATACTCTTATTGCAGAAAATCTTATCAATAAAGAGTCAAACGTTTTAGATGCAGGGTGCGGACCTGGCACTCTTGCAATTCCAATGGCAGAACATGCGGCTAAAGTAACCGGCATGGATTACTCTGCTGCTATGCTTAATGTTCTTAAACAAGAAGCGTCAAAACGCAGTATCTCTAACATTGAAACAATCTGCACGCCTTTTGAGAGCTATTACCCTGATACTCAGTATGATCTTGTAACAGCATCGTTCGTGCCGCCCTCTCTCAATCCAGACGGAATAACAAAGATGGAGTCGTGGACAAAAGGTTATTGTGCTGTAATGGTGGGTGCGGGAATTAATTCTCAAAAACTTCAAAAAGCCTTATGGCAGGAGGTTATGAATAGAGCTGCCCCTGTTTCAGGCATACATCTTGTCTATCTTATGGGTTATCTTATTTCAAGCGGCAGAATGCCAAATATCAAGCATATTTCAAACAGCTGTCTGTTCAGATGTCCTGTTGAAGATATATTAAGATTTTACACTGCATATTTTGGCATGTTTATTGATAGAGAAGAAAAAAATTCAGATAATATTGATATTGAAAATAAAATCCACAATGCTCTAAAATATTTTATTAACAATGGGAATGTTGAATATCAAGAAGAGATGAACACCTGCATTGTGTGGTGGAAAAAACATTGAAAAATATAAACCATTCTTCTTGTGCTCCTGCATTAAAACATTATGCCAAACAGATATTAAATCTTATTTTTATCCTGCTTGGTGTCTCTGCGATTACATTTACCATAATGTCATTTATGCCGGGAGACCCTGCTGAGATTATTACAGCCCTTCATAATGACGCCCCTTCTCAAGATAATATAACTGCTCTCCGCCAGAAGTTAGGGTTGGATAAACCGTTATACATTCAATATTTTGTGTGGCTTAAAAATGGTTTAACTCTTGATTTTGGCAGATCGTTCCGCACAGGAGATTCAGTTTTTGATATGATTGTTGAGCGTCTGCCTGTAACCTTTACGCTTGCTTTAAGCACATTTGTGTTTGTGGTTATCTTTTCGCTGATTGGCGGTATAATATCTGCACTGTTCCAAAACAGATTCTTAGACAAAGCCCACAGATTATGGACAATTATAATGGTATCTATGCCTGATTACTGGTTAGGTCTGATTCTAATACTCATCTTTTCACTTAAATTCAGACTGTTTCCTGTTATGGGAAATCAAGGTTTTAGTTCATGGATTCTGCCTGTATTGACTCTCGGGCTTACTGTATCTGCTGTGGAAGGAAGGGTTTTTCGTGCCTCAATCTTGGAAGTTCTCACCTCTGATTACGTAAAGTTTGCCTTTTGCAAAGGTCTTGCTTTTAACAAAATAATAATCCGTCATGTGCTGAAAGAGGCTCTTCTTCCAATCGTAAGCATGTGGGGGATACTTCTTGGTCATCTGCTTGGAGGTGCTGTGGTTGTGGAGACAATCTTTTCCCTGCCAGGTCTTGGCAAATTAACGGTCGATTCTGTCTTAAACCGCGATATTCACGTAATTCAAGCATCGGTGCTTTTTATAACCTTTATATTTTTAGTAATGGGTCAGATAACAGATATTCTATATCGTCTGATTAACCCCAGGATAGCTCAAGTTTCAGCTACTTTATTTTTTGATAACGAACTCTCTGCTGATAAATTTTCAGACAGGAAAAATTCAGATAATTCAATTTCTGAAAATATAGTTTCTCGAGGCGGTGCAGCATGAAACAGCCAGGCAGCCTGATTATTATCGGCGGGATTTTGATTATTCTGCTGTTTTTCATTATCCTTGCTGCTCCCATCATTGCCTCAAATGATCCCTATAAAACAGACCTTATGCATCGTCTTCAGCCTCCTTGCCCAGCATACCCTTTAGGAACAGATCAGCTTGGTCGGTGTGTATGGTCAAGGGTAGTTTACGGTTCAAGAGTCTCTTTGACAGCTTCAGTTGCGGCACTTGCCTTTTCAGTGTCAGTTGGTTTTTGCGTAGGCATGGCAGCAGGATTTTTTTCATCATGGATCGACACAGTGCTTATGAAGATATGCGATCTGTTTTTAGCTTTTCCATTTATGATACTTGCAATTATTTTGAGCGGCATAGCAGGTGCATCTTTTAAAATCCTTATTTTAGGAATAGGAATTGCCGGCTTTGCGTGGTGGGCGCGTTTTGTGCGGGCAATGGTATTGTCAGCCAAACAGAAAGATTTTGTAAGAGCTGCCGTTGCAATGGGAGCTGGAAATCGCCGCCTTATATTAAAATATATTCTGCCTCAGATACTTGCCCCTATGTTCGTCAGCTTATCTTTAAGTGCAGGCAGAATGATCGTGGTTATTTCAGGGTTGAGCTATCTTGGTCTCGGGGTTCAGCCTCCAACTCCTGAATGGGGAAACATGCTCAAAGAGGCACGCATTTACATGATGCAGGCTCCTTGGCTTGTGATAGCTCCGGGCATGGCGGTAAGCCTCTCTGTTCTTTCATTCAATCTTATTGGAGAGGGGTTGAGGGACTATTTTCAGGTAAAACCCGCAGGAAATTGGTGAAAATGAATAACACCCCCAAACTCTTAGAAGTTGAAAATTTATCCATAGATATGCAGTCAGCAAAGATAAACAGGCGGCTTCTGCACAATATAACCTTTTCATTAGAAGAGGGTGATATTTTAGGTCTTATGGGTGAAAGCGGTTCTGGCAAAACGCTTCTTGCCTCTTCTCTCTGCGGTCTTTTGACTCCTCCTATAAAAATCAGTGGAGGTTTTATCAAAATAGCAGGAGAAAAGATGAATCAGGCTGATAAAAAAGCGTGGAGGCAGAAAAGAGGACGGGATATTATGATGATTTTTCAAAGTGCATCTTCAGCTTTAAATCCATACATGAAAATTGGAAAACAGATTGCAGAGGCTATTGAGGAGATTCACCATATTTCATATAAATCAGCATTGCAAAAATCTGAGATGTTATTAGAAAAGGTTGGATTAAACAAAAATCTTAAAGATGCCTATCCGTTCCAGTTGAGCGGAGGAATGCAGCAGAGAGTTTTGATTGCAATAGCTATTGGTCTCTGTCCTAAAATTTTGATTGCTGACGAGCCTACAACTGGGCTTGATCCTGTTAGCAAACTCCATGTTCTTGATTTAATAAAAAGAGTGAATCAAGAACATGGAGTTTCTATTTTGTTTATCTCTCATGATCTTAAAGCTGTTTCATATATTGCAGAAAAAATTTGCGTCATGCACAACGGGCATATTATTGAGCAGGGAGAAGTGAAGCAGATATTTGATTCTCCCAAAACGCTTTATATGAAGCAGACATCAGACGCTCTTAAATTAATGGGCAGAAACTAATCACTCACTATAGGTGATAACCTTAGAAAACATTCTATAATCCTCATCACCAGCTTTAGGAGATAAATGATGTTTTTATGGCTATTACTTTGAAATTTCAATCTACACCCTTCAAACTATCTTCTTCATATTATTCAGTTTACTTTACACTATGATAAAATAACTGACACCTTACAAATAGCTCTATTTTTTCTCATTTCACTCAAATAATCAAAAAAATTATATTATTAAAGATAGTTAGCCATTTTAGGTGTGAACCTATTTTTTTATGGTATAGGAATTGCTCTTCACCTTTTTGTTTGAGCATCGTTTAAAAAGGTTAAGAAGCTATTTTAACAAGAGAATAACTCACTGCATAGGAGATAGAGTAAATATATGGAAGAGAAGAACTTAAGCCATAAAGATCCGGGAAAACGGATTAAACAGTCTATTTTTATTCACATGATTATTGTTCCGTTTATTCCTTTTATTTTGGCAATAGGGGTTAGTTTTTACTACTTTACTGCCGCACTTGAGAAAAATACCACAAATAGCTTAAAACGGATTGTAACGGATCATCGAGATATGATTGAAACTTTTCTTTTGGAACGTAAATCTGATTTAGAGTTAATAACAAATAACTTTAAGTTTGATCAGATCAATGAGCAGATTGATCAAGATAAATCCATTGACACAATATTTGGAAATTTAAAAAAGAGATCCGATGCTTTTATTGATTTGGGTCTATTTGATTCTAAGGGGGTACATGTAAAATATTCGGGACAATATGAGCTTCAAGGAAAAAATTATCAAGATGAGGTCTGGTTTAAGGAGGTTATGCAAAATGGCTCATATATTAGCGATATTTTTTTAGGCTATAGAAATGTCCCCCATTTTGTTATTGCCGTAAGACAGGGTAGTGGAGAGAATACTTGGGTACTTAGGGCAACTATTGACACACTATTTTTTGAAAGATTGATCTCTCGATTAAGAATCGGAAACACTGGAGAGTCATACATTCTTAATAAAAAAGGCGTTTCTCAATCAGGAAGAAGATCGTCTGATATCAGAATAATGGATACAGATCCCGAATTTTCAGAGTTTCCCTCTTCAGATGATCCTATTAATACATTCATCAAATCTGACTCCTCCGGACGTAAATACCTATATGCAACAACATGGTTGAAAAACCAAGAGTGGATGCTTGTGGTAAGGCAGGAGAAACATGATGCCTACCATTTTTTATATGCTGCGGTTTATATCAACCTTATCATCATGATATTAGGCGGTGCAGCCATTATAATTGCCGCAACTTTTATCACTCAGCGTATTTTAAGACAGATTGCAAAGTTAGGACAAGAGAAACAAAATCTTGGAAATCAGCTTATCAGAGCTGTCCAGTTGGCTGAGATAGGAGAGATGGCAACCGGCTTTGCCCACGAGATAAACAATCCCCTCCAAATTATTAAAAGCGAACATGCCCTAATTCAAACTCTTTTGGAAGATATCTCTGCTGAAGTAAAACCTGAAAAGAGAGATGATATGAATGATATTGAAGAGTCTCTTGATCAGATACTTCTTCAGGTGAACAGATGCTCTAATATAACCCAATCTATTTTAAAGTTTGGAAGAAAAAACGAGATAAGAAAAGAGCTTTTGACACCTTGTCATATAATACCTGAAATTATCAAAATGGTTGATAAAAAAGCTGCTGTCAATGGAATTGACATAATAAAGAACCTTTCGGAAGAGTCTCCAGATTTTATGGCAGATCCTTCACAGTTTCAGCAGGTTCTGCTCAATCTTTTTAATAATGCAATAGATGCTATTACTGAGCGGCATGGTGTATCTGGTGGTGTTCTTACAGTTGAATCATTAAGAGAACAAGATGGTTCTCTTGCTATAAAGGTCTCCGATAATGGAATAGGTATCAGTCCTGAAAATCTTCAAAAGATCTTTTCACCTTTTTTTACAACAAAACCTGTTGGAAAAGGTACGGGGCTTGGGCTTTCTGTCTGTTTCGGAATTGTTGAAAATTTTGGGGGTAAGATGGAGGTTGTAAGCACACCAAATGTTGGCACAACATTTATTGTCCATCTGCCTGCGTCTTAATAATTTAACTAACTTAAGGAGGGCATTTTGATTGGAACAGATGAAGATGATGCTGGTTGATGATGAAGAGCGTTACCTTTATACAACCAGAAAACTGCTTGAAAAAAAAGGATATGAAGTTTTAACGGCAAAAAGTGGAAAAGAGGCTCTTGAACAGCTTAAAAGCCATGATGTTCATGTAGTTATTCTTGATGTCAAGATGCCAGAGATGGACGGAATGGAAACATTAAGGGCAATAAAGAGCCGCTATCCTATAGTGGAGGTTATTATGTTGACCGGACATGCTACGGTTGATTCGGCAATTGATGGTATGAATTCAGGTGCTTGTGACTATATAATGAAGCCTGCTGATATTGATGAGATAGTTGAAAAAGCAGTTGAAGCATTTGAAAAACGACAACGTCTTGAAGATAAAATTAGGAGTGCTCAGAAAAAAAGAGACAATTTCGCTCCAGGAGATTCTTAGATTAAACGCTTATTTAGACATGGAGAGTGTAAAGAATGAAAAAAACCAAAAAAGTAACCGGCTATGATAAATATGTTGATTGGAAGATTTTTATAATCCCTGTAATTCTTTTTTTTGTCATACTCATGATGCCTACCCCAGATGGAATAAAAGATGTAGGTACAGAATATAAAATAGGACCTAAAGCGGTTATTAACTATTTTACAAAAGAACTCTTTAATAAAAGTAGCTCTGATGCTGAACAGTGGGAATTGGTAACGGCAAAAATGATGGAGCAAAGTCTTCAAGTTGGAGCTCTAAAAAAAGAGAGATTCTTAAAGCGGGATTTAAAATGGTGTAGAAAATACAACATAGAGACTGATCAGCAAAATTTTGACAAAGTACAAGAGTATATAAAGTCATCAGTATCAGAAGAGCAGTTCTTATCTACCATGCAAAAAGGGATGGAGTTAAGAAAAGATGGGTTAAAATATGATGAGCTTTCTGAAAAAGATAGATTAACTGCTGATAAGGGTGCATGGCATATAAAGGTATCGCTTGCCATGGCGGTCTTTGTAGTACTCTGTTTTCTAACAGAATGTATTCCTCTTCCAGCGGTTGCTTTTTGTATTGGTCTTATTCTGGTTACAACTGGCGTAGTATCAAGCAGTGAAGTTGCAACACTTTATTGGAGTGATGCTTGCTGGTTTATTATGGGTAGCCTTATGTTTGCCGCAGCCTTTGTAAAGACAGGTGTTGATAAGAGAGTTTGTCTTGCTATGTTTAAAAAACTGGCTGTGCCTAATACAAAATGGATAACACTCATATTTTTTCTCATCATAACACCTTTAGCAGCCTTTATTTCTGATCATGCCCTTGCTGCAATGTTCCTTCCTATTGGAATGTTACTATATCAAAATAGTTTGACAGATGAAGTTCCAGAAGATCCAGAGCTTGGGAAACTTATGATGCTCACTATTGCTATGGCTTGCAATATCGGTGGACCTGGTGCTCCTTCCGGTGGGGCAAGAAACGTCATTATGATAAGCTATCTAAATGATATGTTTGGATTTGATATAGGATATCTTCAATGGATGACATACTGTTTTCCATACCTGATTGTTATGATTCCACTCACATGGATTATTATTAATTTAAGATTTAAACCTCAAATTGTCTCCCTTGCTCCAGCTATGGATCATTTAAGAAAAGAGATTGATAAGATGGGAGGATGGAGTAAGGAACAGATAGTCGCCTTGATTATTTTTGTAGTAATGGTTTTTGGCTGGTTTACTGAAAAAGCTTTCTTTGATATGGGCATCTATCCTGTACGTATGGGGATAGGAGTTTTAGCTGTGGCTGGAGCTGTAGCTTATCTTCTATCTGGTATCGTTAATTGGCGTGATTACCAAGAAAAAGTTGATTGGGGCGTTGTGTGGCTATATGCCGGAGCAATTATATTTGGAAGAGTACTTGACAGTACTGGTGCTGCCTACTGGCTTGCAAGAACCTGCCTTGAATTCCTTGCCCCATTAGGTATGGAGTCTGGTCTTCCACTGTTACTTGTAAGTAACGGAATGACCTCTGTACTTACAAATCTTATGGCAGATGGTCCTGCCGCTGCATGTGTTGGTCCAATTGCTCTGAATATGGCTGGTCTTGTTCACCCTGGAACAACATTTCTACCTTTCATGGCTATGTCAACTGCCATTGCCTCTTCTATTGCTTATTGCCTGATTATAGGTACTCCTCCTAATGCTATTGTTTACGCCAGCGGTTACCTTGAGCCTAAGGACTATCTTAGAGCTGGAGTACCACTATTTTTTGCTGCCAATATTGTTCTGATTTTACTAACTGGAGTCTATTGGACATTCAGAGGATTTGGCGGGTTACCAGGATTTTAAAGGAGAAACTATATGAAAGAGAGCATTGAGTTTAGAGATGGTGAGAAAAAGAGCCACTTTATATATAAAGATGGGAAACTTCACTTTTCAAAAGAACTTGAACGAAAGGTCTTCTTCTTTATGACAATCATCATGCTTTTGGCAGGTCTATTTGTTAAAGCAGGTGTATTTTAGTCTAACTTAAGATTAAGAGATGGTAAACCGTTTATAGGGAATCGCAAAAGGGATGTTAATGGTTGAACAGCTATTAAAAAGTTTTAGGCTATATGTATATGCAGTGGTTAAACTTCTGATAGATCCAAAACTGTTTTTTACTCAATTGGCAAATAATGCCACTTTTTTGAACTCTTTTGGTTTTTGTTTTATCTGTAGCCTTTTTTTTACAGCAGCAAATCTGCTAACAGGAGAATATGCAAAACCTATAAATATGGGATTTATCTTTTTTTTCAACAGTATAAGCACCATATTTATCTCATCAGGGTTAAGCTACATAGTTATGGTTATGTTCTTTGGAAAGAGAGCAAGTTTTGAGTTGATTTTCAATATTTATGCTTTCTCCTCTGGTATTGTTTTTCTAATCTCTTGGATGTCATTTTTCTTATGGTTTACTGAACCATGGAAATGGTGGCTGGTATATACAGGGTTGAGAAATAGCTGTAAATTTCAATGGAAATCTGCACTGCTGATTCTTTTATCAACCGTTATAGTCCAATTTTTTTTAATGTATTCCCTTTATCTGGCTTTTTCTAAATAGAAATAAGTCAGAGCAAAATAAAAAAATAATGTGGAGGCAAAATATAATGACAAAGCAGATAACAATATTGATGGTTGATGATGAACAGAGGTTTAGAGATACCACAAAAAAAATTCTATCAAAAAAGGGATTTGGAACAATATTAGCTCAAAGTGGGGAAGAGGCTCTTCTTATGCTAAATCAAAATCCCGATGTAGTTATCCTTGATATAAGAATGCCGGGCATGGACGGTCATGAAGCATTAAAGGCAATTAAGAAGATGAAACCCGATCTTCCGGTTATCATGTTGACAGGACATGGAGATAAACCCTCTGCAAAAGAGGCTCTTGTAGAAGGGGCTTTTGATTATCTCTCTAAACCTTGTGATATTAATATCTTGGCAGAAAAGATAAAAGAGGCATATCATTTTAGAAACAGAGCATCCTCATATAGCGAGGTTTCAGTTCAAGATGTAATGATACCAATTGAAGAGTACACAGTTCTTAATGAAAAAAGGACTATTAAAGATGCAATAGTAGAGATAAAAAAATCTTTCTCTTCAAAGATAGCTACTAACCAGCTTATGGAAACTGGACATCGCTCAATTATAGTTGTTGATGACCAAAGTGTTGTAAAAGGAATCTTAACTATAAGAGATCTGTTAGAGATGGTCATGCCAGAATATCTTAATGCTCCAAAACCCTCTATGGCAGATAGTATGACCTATTCTCCTATGTTTTGGAAAGGGTTGTTTAGCAAGGGTATTAAGCAGATAAAAGATAAAAGTATTAGCGATGTTATGTCTCCATCTCCTAATAGAATTGACTGCGAAGCAAACCTTATGGAGGCAGCATATATGATGGTGTTCAAAAACGAAAGAAGACTTATCGTCACAAAGAATGGAAAAACAGCAGGTATTATTCGTGAGCAAGATATGTTCTTTGAAATGGAGAGAATAATAAACTCCTGAAAACTCTTGTTTTAGCTGCATTATTTTCGGCTTGATCTGATAAATACCAATTTTAATAAGTCCTCTGGCAGAGTAAGTTTAAGCTATAAATTTTTGTTGCATGGTAGGGGCATAAACAATGTTTTTGTCCCTACAAAACATGCCATATAAAGCTACTCTTTAAAATCCTCTTTTTTGATATTAAGCTGCTTCATTTTATTGTAAAGACCTCGTGGGTGGATTCCAGCAACCTTTGCAGCCCTGCCTACTCTTCCATTAACTTTTTTTAACACCATTTGAATGTAGAGATTTTCCACATTGCTTAATACCTCTGATGTTACCTCTGGTAGGGTTTTATTTTCCCAAGATGCTGTGTTGAATATCTGATTTTCAATTACAAGTGGATTTAGTTGAATTCCAGATGGATTGAATATGCTTTCAGGAAGGTCTTCTGGTTTTACTGTATCTGTTCTGCAAAGAAGCATTGCACGTTCAATTACGTTCATAAGCTCTCTTACATTACCTGGCCAATCGTACTGACTCATAAGCTGAACCGCCTCTTCTGATATACCTATAACATCATTACCAATCTTTTTACGATAGTATGAGATAAAGTTTCTTATAAGTCCCGGTATATCTTCTCTTCTGCGACACAAAGGTGGGATTTTAAGTGATACAACGCTTATTCTGTAGAACAGATCACGGCGAAATTTGCCAAGTTCAATCTCTTTTTCAAGGTCTTTGTTGGTTGCTGCAATAACGCGAACATCTACCCAAATTGGCTCTTCTCCTCCAATTGGTACAAACTCATAATCTTGAAGCACTCGCAGAAGTTTTGTCTGTAAATGGAGAGGCATCTCTCCAATTTCGTCTAAAAAAATTGTTCCATTGTGGGCAAGTTCAAATGCTCCTCTACGTGCACGAATAGCACCTGTAAATGCCCCCTGTTCATGACCAAAAAGCTCTGTTTCAAGAAGTTGTTCAGGAATGGCTGCCGTATTTACGGCAATAAATGGACCGTTTGAGCGAGGTCCTTCTGCATGGATAGCCTTTGCAAGGTGCTCCTTTCCCACGCCTGTTTCTCCTAAAATCAGAAGTGTTGTACTGCTGTTTACAACCTGCTGAACCTCTTCCATGAAAATCTGCATCTGCTGACTATCAGATACAAAATCGCTTATTTTAGGTTTTAAACGCCCCTTACGATCATATCTATCCATTAGATTGAACTGTCTTCGAGATTCTAAAATTGTCTCTATTGCTTCAATTAAACTTGTCATGGAGATTCCCGAATAGAGCACAGCATCTGCACCAGCAGCAAGAAGTTGGGCATGATCTTCTGAGGAGTCGTTGGAGTGAAGTACAATAGTAATTGGTTTTTCAGGCAGATTATTGAGTACAGAGAGACCTGATTCTATGGGGGTTGGAATTAAAGATTGGCTTATCAAAAAGATATCTGCACAACTTCGTACAAGCGATTGCCACACTCCATTGTTCTTTCCAAATTTTTTGATCTGAACATCAGAAATCTCATCTAACTTATCTACAATTTTAGATTCAAATTTTTTGTCTTTTATTGCTAATGCAAGTCTGAGAAGCATGATCTTATTTCTCCTTAAAATGGTATTTTTATACTATTTTATATTAAAAAATTCTATTTGTGAACAGGATTTTCTCAACTCTTAAATTATAATATTTAAGTTGATAAATTTGAAGTTATTGACAGTTATATCGTTGTGGAAAATATGGGCAAAAGTTGTTGTATATCTAAAATTGGTATTAATATTCTTTTTATTACATTTATCAAGATAGTATTCATATCTTTTGACACATTTATAGAGTTAATTTCTCTTAATATAAGAAATATTTTACTTAAAATAGTATTATAAATCTATATTTAATTGCTATCTATACTACGAAAGTATATATTTAAATAGTAAAAAAGTATTTTATTTCTGAAATATATTATAATTTTATTTTCTGACCTAAAATAGGTATTATAATTCTTTTTTATAAGTTTGAAGAGTACTATGCTATGTGATAATAAAACAAATTATTTAATTAAATCAAATCTATATGTTTTTTATTAGTGATTGGCATAAAATATGCTTAATAGCTTGCTCGTTCGTATCGTGATAAAGGCACTACTGTAGAGTATATGTATCATACACTTATATGGTTTCGGATAATTTGGTATTTGTTTACATAATTTTTATAAAATAAAATTTATTAGAAAATAATATAATAGTAAAAAGGAGATAGATGATGAGTATTTCACCAATTAGAAAACTTGATCTTGCCGAAGATGTATGGGGGATAGCCTCCTCAATTGATATATATGACTGTAATCCTAAAAAGATAAGAGATGCTGAATATATAAAGCAGTTTGTAAAAGATCTATGCGATCTTATTGAGATGAAACGGTTTGGAGATACCTTGGTTGTCCATTTTGGGGAAGATGAAAAAGTAGCTGGTTTTTCAATGGTTCAGCTAATTGAAACATCTCTTATTTCAGCCCACTTTGCAAATCTTACCAATGCCACATATTTAGATGTCTTTAGTTGTAAACCGTACGATCCCGAAGTTGTGAAAAATTTTGCACAAGGGTATTTTGAAGGTAAAGAGACATCTCTTAATGTAACTTATAGGAAATAGAACCATGTCATCAAGCATCCGCATTGTAAAAGATATGGATGAATGTGCCCTTTTATGGCAAAAATACTATCCAATGGAATGTCTCTTTGATATGTGGGGAGTCAGAGAGACTTTTGCGAAAGTTTATGGAAGAGAAAATTTTTTTATTGTCCATCAAGATAGTGGCAAGGTAAATGGGCTTCTTCCTTTATGCAAAACTGTTGAAATAGACAAGAGGCAGCCTCAATCCCAAATTGTCTCTTATACTTTTTTCCCGGGTGAGATATGGAACAATAGAACATGGATGGAGCAGAACAAGATTATTGCCCAAAGCAGTGATATTATGCTTCAGATGCTTATGGCACTTGAGGATAGCTTAGACATTAGATATCTGAGTATAGACTGCCTAAAAGGGCTTCCAGAGCAATTTAGCAGCAATTTCTCTACTGACGAAACTGGTTATCTATTTTATCCTGTAAATTATGATTATAGCTATGAAAAGTACATTGCCTCATTTGCCTCTAAGTCGAGAAAAAAAATCTTGTCAGAGGTAAAAGCTCTTGAACAGCAAAATATCTCTTTTAGGTACAATAATCTTGAAGATTTGGATATAATGTTTCAATTTAATATCAATAATTTTGGAGAGTATGGATATTTTGATGATTCAAGGTTCTTAACTTCATTTAAAATGCTTGCCAATTTTTTAAATGAACAGAAGATATTAAGAGTTGTTACTGTATTAATTAATAATGAAATTGCAGCGGTTGATATGGGTAGTGTGTTAAATAACCACTGTATTATGCTTGCAGGAGGAACTAATAAAAACTTTCCCGGGATTGCAAAACTTATTAACCTTCACCACATTAATTGGGCGTGTTGTGAGCGAGTTGACTCCATTGATTTTTTATGTGGAGATTTTGGCTGGAAAAAGAGGTTTCATTTAACTCCTCGAGAGCTTTATCAGATACGCTCTCAACTTTAGTAGATTTAACTTTTTAGCCATCTTCTTGTTAGGATAAAATTTAAGTATTGTATAATTCTACTTTGTTAGATTTCCAATTTATATATTTTTGAATTATTTTACATTAT
>CAYRLG010000035.1:0-43102 GCA_964425195.1 uncultured Desulfobacterales bacterium | reverse complement strand
ATGGCAAACAATATATATATTACAGCAACAGGACCAAGAAGCGGAAAGACCACTGTTACTCTTGGAGTGATGGAACTTCTTTTAAGAAAGATGAATAGAGTTGGTTTTTTTCGTCCTCTTGTTTATGAAAAAGATGATGTTGATAAGGACATTACCTTAATATCAACCTATTTTGATCTTAAAATCCCTGTAAATCTTATGTATGGTTTTACGACTGAAGAGGCAACAGAGCTTGCAGCAAGAGGAAGGCAAGGTGACGTTATTGAAGGGATTATTAATAAATACAATCAACTTAAGCAAAGGTGTGACTTTATTGTCTGTGAAGGGATAGAGTCTATGAGTGCATCTGCATCATTTGAGTTTGATATTAATGCAGAGATAAGTAAAAATCTCTCAAGTGCGGTTCTTCTTGTTGCAAGTGGACAACATAAGACGGTTGATGAGACAATCCAGTCTGTTGAAACTGCTTTATCCTCTTTAGAGAGAAGAAAAGGCAGGTGTATAGGTATTATAATAACCAGAACTGATCCATTAAGCGGTAAAGAGATTACAAAACGCCTTTTAGATACTCATAGCAAAGAGAATCTTCTCTTATATTCAATACCTGAAGATTCATCTCTTCGCCGCCCAAGCATAATTGAGATTGTAAAAGAGCTTGATGGCACTGTACTTTGGGGGAAAAACCACCTAAATCGACATGCTCATAACTTTAATGTTGCAGCAATGCAGTTGAGAAACCTACTACCAAGAATTGAGCATGGAGATTTAATAATAACACCCGGAGATAGAGCAGATGTTATTGTTGCTTGCCTTGCATCTGCATCATCAACTTCAAGAAAGAATATTGCAGGGATTTTGCTAACAGGTGGACTTGTGCCCTGCCCTGCTGTATCAGAGCTTATCAACGGTTTTCCAGATACTCCTCCAATAGTTAGTGTGCAAGACAACACATTTCCAGCAGCCACAAAGGTCAACAGAATTCAAGCTGGTATCTCTCCTTTTGATAAACGCAAAATTACAAGAATACTTGCTGCATTTGAAAAGCATGTTAATACAAAAAAACTTGCCCAGAGAGTTATTACAACCAAAACTACTATCAGAACTCCTAAAATGTTTGAGCTTGAACTTATAGAGCGAGCAAGACAGAATCGTCAGCATATTGTCCTTCCTGAAGGGGAGGAGGAGCGTATTTTAAAGGCTGCTGAAATTTTGCTTAGGCGAGAGGTTGTTGATATAACTCTTCTTGGAGAGAAGGAGAAGATATATAAGAAGATTAAAGAGCTTGGGTTACGTATGGAATCTGTCAATATAATAGACCCTCCTAAGTCTGAGTTTTTTGAGGAGTATATCCAAACTTACTATGCTTTAAGGGAGCATAAAGGTATTACACCTGAATATGCTCACGATATGATGAAAGAGGTGAATGAGTATGCAACCATGATGATCTTTGCAGGTCATGCAGATGGTATGGTATCTGGTTCTGTTCATAGTACAGCGGCAACTATCAGACCTGCTCTTCAGATTTTAAGCACAAAGCCTGACTGCTCAATTGTTTCAAGTGTTATGTTTATGTGTCTTGAAGATCGAGTATTAGTTTATGGAGATTGTGCCATTAATCCAGATCCAAATGCAGAACAGCTTGCTGAAATTGCAATAAGCTCTGCTCAGACTGCTATTGTATTTGACGTTGAGCCTGTAGTTGCAATGCTATCTTACTCAACAGGGTCGTCAGGTACAGGCAAAGATGTTGACAAGGTTCGTCAAGCAGCAGAGATTGCACGTCAAAAGGCAGATAAGATTTTACCAGGTCTTAAAATTGAGGGACCAATTCAGTACGATGCAGCAGTAGATGCTTCAGTTGCAAAGACCAAACTTCCCAACAGTGAAGTGGCAGGAGCTGCAACTGTCTTTATCTTCCCTGATCTCAATACTGGTAACAACACTTATAAGGCTGTTCAGAGATCATCAGGTGCAGTTGCTGTAGGACCTGTTTTGCAAGGGCTTCGGTATCCTGTAAATGATCTAAGTCGTGGCTGCACCGTCACAGATATTGTAAATACAGTTGCAATTACAGCCATACAAGCACAATCTCAAAAGGGTGTAAAGTACGATGATTAACAGTTCCACATCAAATCTTTTTGAGGAGATGAGGAAAAGCAGTGCTCTGTTTGGCTATATTGCTATAAAAAAAGGGTATGCAACTGACCAACAGATTAAGTATGCCCTTGCTAAACAGCAGAGATTATTTAAAGAAAAAGATATCAAACAGATGATAGGTGATATGCTTGTTGAGTCTGGTGTACTTACAAAAGAGCAGCATCAAACTATATTAAAATATCAACATGCAGCCAAATTTGAGAGAGGGTCTAAAGGTTCTAAAGATAAAGAGTTTAAAGAGAGTTATAGAAAAGATGAGAAGATTGAACAAAAAGAGAGTGACAATGAAGAGATAAAAATAGTTGTATCGTCAAATAAAATGGAGGCTTGGGTTGAGATTAACCCCAAGCCAAACAGATCAGAAGAGTCTAAGTCTATTACACTATTAGATATCAAATCTGCATTAAATGAAAAAGGGATAATAAATGGTATTTTAACTGATTCACTTCTTCAGCGTCACATCGATAGAAAAGACGATCTTTTTTTAGCAGCAGTTGGTAATTACAGCTATAGCCATTTACCAGATTTTCAATTTGAGGCTAAATTATTAGATTCGCATCTAATAACCACACATTTTGTAAGCAAGTATCCAATTATCAGCAATAGTTCCCTTAAAAGAGATAAGACCCTTGCATTTTTGCATTCTGATCAAGTTGAGATCAAGGGGTACGATCTGTTTGGCAAAGTCTCTGTATTGGTAGATAGCAATTGTATGCTATTGCGTTGTGGTAAGTGGTGTACAATATCTGAGGACAAAATAAGAGTACTTTCTGAGCAGACAGGCTATCCTGGGCTCTCAATTGAGGGAAAGTTTTATATATTTCCCGTTGTAAATGTACTTGGAGATGCAGATATCCGTTTTGGACCAATTGATCTATATGCAAGTTTAAATGTTGCTGGTCTATTAACTGGTGCATATCCTGTATATGCTGGTCAGATTCAAGCAAGAGAGATACGAGGTGCAACAATATCATCAATTGGAGATATAAGTGTTGATATTGGTATTACGGAGTGCCGTATAAAAACACAAGGTGATATTAGAGCAAAATACATTCATAAATCACGTATTGAGTCATTTGGCAATGTGAATGTTGAGCATGAAATTATTGACTCTACCATTGCTATTAGTGGTTCTTTAAATATAGAGAGAGGAAGGATCATTGCATCAAAAATATTTGCTAAAATGGGTGTTAATGCAGCAGTTGTTGGAAGTGACATAACAGAGCCTTGCTATATCAATGCAGGTTCAGAAGAGCACATTATTTTGAAAGTGCTTGAAATAAATCGTCAAATCAGTAATGTAAAAAGAGAACTTGATGAGCTTATTGGAAAAAGGGCTAACATTGAGCAGCAGATAAAGGAGTTATTTAAACAGATGGTCGATATGAAACTTATTCATGATCGTGCCAAATCCAAAGTTATTGAGATGACCCAAAATGGTAGTGAACCTATTTTAGAGGATATAAAAAAGAGGATGGAAGAGGCTCTTGATAAGTTAAAAAAATATAATAAACAGAAAAAGAGTTTAGAAGCTACTCTTGAAAAGGTAATAAGTAGCATAATAAAATTAAAACCAAAAGCTGAAAAGGAGATCATGCAGCTTGAGATTGATAGGTTAAAGGTTCTGAAGTGGGCAGAATCAATCCCCCCTATTCCTGACATTATTGTATCTGCTAAATTAGCAGAAGAGACAACTTTGCAAGGCGTTTTATATAAAAATGAGTCGGTGTAAAAGGATATAATCCATGAAAATACTTATTGCAGAGGATGATTTGCTCTCTCGAACCTTGCTTGCAGGAGTGTTAAACAAAATGGGGCATGAGGTGGTTCAAACAGTTAATGGTATTGAGGCTTTAACCAAGCTACAAGAGGATGATGCACCTAAACTTGCCATTATAGACTGGATGATGCCAGTAATTGATGGAGTAGAGGTGGTAAGGCAAATCCGTGCCGTCCAGAATAAAAAAAATAAAGGTAACCATCACTCTACAAGACCATACATAATAATGCTAACAACCAAAGGTGATAAATCTGATATTGTAGCAGGGTTGGATGCTGGTGCAGATGACTATATAACCAAGCCATTTGATATAGGAGAGCTTAAAGCTCGTGTCGATGTTGGACAGAGAATTCTTCAGATGCAGTCAGCTCTATCTGCAAAAGTTGAAGAGCTTCAAGAGGCTCTTGATCAGATTAACACCTTAAAAGGTATTGTCCCAATCTGTGCAAATTGCAAGAATATCAGAGGAGATGCAGGATATTGGGAGCAAGTTGAAGCATATATTAGCAGACATACAGATGCTCAGTTTAGCCATGGTATTTGCCCAGACTGTATGAAAAAACTCTATCCTGAAGTTTGTGATGATTGATTGCGATTTTAGCCCTGAGCTTTAGGGTGATGTTTTAAGAAAAATGGAGCAGATAGTTATGAAAGAGATTGACAATAAGCCGACTAATAAAAAAATCAGAACAGCCCCATATAAAATATGGGGGGATAATTTGGATCCAGAGGCTCTAATTCAGATGGAGCAGGCGTGCAGCCTTGAAGTTGCTGTTATGGGTGCTCTTATGCCAGATGCACATAAAGGCTATGGACTTCCAATTGGAGGAGTGCTTGCTGTCAATAATGCTGTAATTCCTTACGCTGTGGGTGTTGATATTGCCTGTCGTGTCTGTATGACAGTTGTTGATATCCCATATTCAGAATTTGAGCAAAATAGAGGCAGATTTAAGATTGCCCTTGAAAAAGAGACCAAATTTGGTGTTGGAGAGGAGTATTCAACTCCTAAAACGCACGGTGTTATGGACCAAGATTGGGAGTTTTGCAGCTTTGTTAAATCGTTGAAAGATAAGGCACGGAGACAGCTTGGAACAAGCGGAAGTGGCAACCACTTTGCAGAGTTTGGCAAATTGACCTTAGAAAGAGAAGAGCCATCTTTTAACAAAACTATGAACCTTAAACAAGGAGAGTATTTAGCACTTTTAACTCATAGTGGCAGCAGAGGAGCAGGTTCAGAGATAGCTTCCTATTATAGCAATTTAGCAAAAAAGATACACCCTGAACTTCCAACAGATTTAAAAGACCTTGCATGGCTTGATATGGATAGCTGTGAAGGGCAAGAATACTGGAAGGCAATGGAGCTTATGGGAAAATATTCTGAAGCAAACCATGAGATTATTCATCAAAATGTCATACAATCTTTAGGTGGCGAGTCAATTCTTACTTTGAACAACCACCACAACTTTGCATGGAGAGCATCTTTAAATATTAATATTTCTGGGGCAAGAGAGCCACAAAAAAAAGAGGTAATTATCCATCGTAAAGGTGCAACCCCTGCTGGAAAAGGTGTAATTGGTATTATCCCCGGTTCAATGGCATCACCTGCATTTGTGGTTAAAGGTCTTGGTAATTTAGAATCAATTGAGTCAGCAGCACACGGAGCAGGAAGACGGATGAGCCGAAATGCTGCCTTAAAGCAGTATAAGTGGCAAGATTTAGATTTACTTCTTAGACAGCGAGAAATATCACTTATCTCAGCAGGACTTGACGAAGTTCCAATGGCATACAAAAACATCGAAGAGGTTATGTTTCAGCAGAGAGATTTAGTATCTATTATCGCTCGATTTGATCCAAAGCTGGTAAAAATGTCGCCACCAGAAAGAGGGCATTTAAAATCAAAAAAAAGAAAATTTTGATATAATATAAGCCAGAGCGTTGTTTTTTTATCTGTTTGTATGAAATTGTGTGAAAAAGCAACGAATTATAATATCGTAAAATAAAAATAGTGGAGGGAACAAAAGATGTCAAAGATTCTGAGAATAAACACAGCAACCAGAACTTACAGATTTGAAGAGATTCCAGCAGAGCTTGCTTCTCTTGGCGGAAGAGCATTAACTTCAAGAATGGTATTAAATGAAGTTCCCGGAACTTGCCACCCATTGGGAGCTGCAAACAAACTTGTTATAGCTCCGGGTCTTTTATCTGGCTCACCAGCAGCCAACTCAGGCAGACTCTCAGTTGGTGCAAAGTCTCCGTTGACTGGCGGTATAAAGGAGAGTAATTCAGGCGGTTTTGTCTCTCAAAAACTTGCAAGGCTTGGAATAAAGGCTGTTGTACTTGAAGATAAACCAGATGATGACGACTATAGCATGGTTGTCATTACAAAAGATGGAGTTCAGATTCTGCCAGCAGATGAGTATATAGGCATGGGCAACTATGAGACCATTGAAAAACTTTGGGCAAAGTATGGCAAAAATACTGGGGTAATGAGCATAGGACCTGCAGGAGAGCAAAGACTTAAGGCTGCAAGTATTCAGCAAGCTGATATGAAAGGAACTCCGGGACGTGCTGTTGGTCGGGGAGGTCTTGGTGCAGTAATGGGTTCAAAGAAGATCAAGGCAATCGTTGTTGACGATAAAGGTTGCGATCGTCTTCCTATTGCAGATAGTGAAGCCTTTAAAGCAGCAAATAGACGTTGGGTTGAGATGCTCAACAACCATCCTGTAACAGGTCAAGGGTTGCCAGGATTTGGAACAGCGGTGTTGGTAAATGTTATAAATGAGGCTGGTGCACTTCCCACAAAAAACTTTAGAACCGGACGATTTGACCATGCACAAGATATCAGCGGCGAAAAGATGGTTGAAAATATCAAAGCAAGAGGCGGCATTGTTGCTGAAGGGTGTCATCCGGGCTGTGTAATTAAATGTTCTCAGGTTTATAACGACAAAAATGGCAAACAGCTAACATCAGGGTTTGAGTATGAGACTCTATGGGCTTTTGGTGCACACACCACAATCAAAGATATTGATGATATTGCAATGCTTGACAGACTATCTGATGATATGGGTGTTGACACTATTGAAACTGGTGTAGCTCTTGGTGTAGCAATGGAGGGCGGGCTTATTGAGTGGGGAGATGGTAAGGCTTCAATAGAACTTTTAAAGGAGATTGGTAAAGGAACTGCAAACGGTAAAATTATTGGCAATGGTGCAGCATTTGTTGGTGATGCACTTGGTGTTGATCGTGTCCCTGTAGTAAAGAGGCAAGGGCTTCCAGCTTATGATCCTCGTGCTGTAAAAGGTGTTGGTGTTACTTATGCCACAACTCCAATGGGTGCTGATCACACTGCTGGATATGGTGTTACAGCAAATATTCTTAAAGTTGGTGGTGATATAAATCCTTTGAAAAAAGAGGGAAATATTGAGCTTTCTCAAAATCTTCAAATTGCCACAGCAGCTATTGATGCAGCAGGTCTTTGTCTATTTGTAGCATTTGCTGTTCTTGACAATGCAGATGGAGTTCAAACAATTGTTGATCTCCTAAATGCCCAATATGCTCTTAAACTGACACCAGACGATGTTGTTGCCCTTGGCAAATCAATTCTGAATGACGAAAAGGAGTTTAATAGACGAGCCGGCTTTACAAAACTTGATGATCAGTTACCAGAAATGTTCAATAGTAAATTTCCGCCACATAATTCAGAGTGGGATTTTTCTATAGACGAACTTCAAAAGACCCTGAATTTTTAACTATTTGGTATAAAAGCCATGCTTTTTAAGATGTGTGGCTGTTAAAAAAACTAATGCAAATAATAGTGCAGGGGTAACAGGTAAAGCTGGTTGCTTCTGCATTTTTTTTATTCCAATATTAATTACTAAATTTTAAGGAGATGCTCTAATGAGTGAGGAGAATATCATCCGTTTTGCAAGCAGGATGGATCAGCTACCTCCCTACCTGTTCGGAATGATAAACAGCATGAAGATGGAAAAAAGACGTAATGGAGATGATGTAATTGATCTTGGTATGGGAAATCCTGTTGACCCCACACCTGATAATGTTATTGAAAAGCTCATTGAGGTGGCAAGAGACCCTAAAACTCACCGTTATCCAGTCTCTTCGGGTATGAAGAATCTAAAAAAAGAGATATCTCTATACTATAGAAGGCACTACAATATTGATTTAGATGCAGACAGTGAAACACTTCTCACTATTGGGTCAAAAGAGGGAATCTCTCATCTTTGTCTTGCTCTGCTTGGTCCTGGAGACTCTGTTTTAGTACCAGCTCCTGCATTTCCAATTCACATCTACGCTGCTGTTATTGCTGGTGCCACAGTGGTAAGGGTTCCTATATCTCCGCCAGAGTCTTTTTTGAATAGGATTATAAATATCTGTGAATCATTTCACCCAGGTCCAAAGGTTTTAATGATAAACTATCCTCACAACCCTACAGGAACTCTGTGCGATGCTGGTCTGTTTAAAGAGATAGTTGCTTTGGCAAAAAGATTTAAGTTTATGGTGATTCACGACTTTGCCTATTCAAGGATCACCTTTGATGGATATAAAGCACCAAGTTTTTTAGAAACCCCGGGCGCAAAAGATGTTGGGGTAGAATTTGGCTCATTCTCAAAATCGTATAATATGGCTGGTTGGCGAATCGGTTACTGTGTTGGTAATCCAAAGATTATTGCTGGTTTAAGTAAGATAAAGGGCTATTTTGATTATGGTATATTCTCAGCTATACAGATTGCTGGCATTATCGCCCTTAGAGATTGTGATCATACAATACCTGAGCAGGTCTCTCTTTATCAAGCAAGACGAGATACGCTTTGCAATGGACTTGAGCGTATAGGATGGAAGGTTAACCCTCCCGGGGCTGGTATGTTTGCATGGGTAAAAATTCCTGAACCATACAGTAAAATGGGTTCTATGCAGTTTGCTATTGAGATGATGAATCGAGCCAATGTTGCGGTTGCTCCGGGCATAGGTTTTAGTGAAGAGGGTGAGGGTTATCTTAGACTTGCGCTTGTAGAAAATGAAGAGCGACTAAGGCAGGCAGTGCGTCAGATGAAAAAAGCTATGCAGGAGTTGGATAAAGAGGGTTTTTAAAAATATTGTTGCGACTGTTTGTTATATGAATTTAAAGTAAACTGTGTTCTTAAAAAATGCTCTTGCATGATAGAGATTCAGAGATTATAAACATCAATATCAAAATATTAATGGCATTACAGCCATTAGAAAAAAAGATTAGGTGGTGACTTTAAGATGAAGAACCACCATTACAAAATAATGGAGGAAATTTAAGTGGAAATAACGATCACAGAAAAAGAGCAGAAAGGTAAAAGACCAGCAGATTCCTCATTAGGGTTTGGAACACTGTTTACTGACCACATGTTTAACATGGATTATAATCCAGAAAAAGGGTGGCATAATCCGCGTATTGAGCCATTTCACAACCTCTCTCTCTCTCCAGCAACAATGATGTTTCATTATGGACAGGCTATTTTTGAGGGACTTAAAGCATATAAGACTGCTAATGGAACGATTCAGCTTTTCAGACCTCAAGAGAATTTTAAGAGGTTCAATAAATCTGCAAGAGGAATGTGCATACCTGAACTTGATGAAAATTTTGCACTTGAAGCTCTTAAAACCCTTTTAAAACTTGAAAAAGATTGGATACCAGAAACTGCTGGAACATCTCTATATATAAGACCAACCATTATTGCAACAGACCCGTTCCTTGGTGTTCGTGCATCTTATACATATAGGTATTTTATTATTCTATCTCCAGTTGGTGCCTATTATGCTGAGGGATTTAATCCTGTTAAAATCTGGATATCTACAGAGCATGTAAGAGCTGTAAAAGGTGGTGTTGGTGAATATAAAGCTGCTGTAAATTATGCTGCAAGCCTTTATGCTTCAGAAAAGGCAAAAAAAGAGGGATATGCTCAGGTACTATGGCTTGATGGTGTTGAGCGTAAATATATTGAGGAAGTTGGAGCAATGAATATCTTTTTTGTAATCAACAACGAGCTTATTACTCCAGAACTTAACGGAAGTATTCTTCCAGGTGTTACAAGAAATTCTGTTCTCCATCTTGGTAGAAAATGGGGAATGAATGTATCCGAACGTAAAATCAGCATGGACGAAGTTGTTGATGCATATAAAAAAGGCACTTTACAAGAGGTATTTGGTGCAGGAACTGCTGCTGTTATCTCTCCTGTTGGTGAAATTCGTTATGGTGATAATATTATGAAGATCGGAAATGGCAAACCGGGTGAAATTGCAGTAAAGTTCAATACTGCCATTACAGATATTCAATATGGTAGAGCAGAAGATACAGAAAATTGGATTGAAAAAGTTCTGTAACTAATTTAGATTTTTTTGACATCCTTATTTAAAAAGATATTTAAGTTATCCTGACAAAGTTAAATATTCTTGATATGGAGGATGTCAATTTTTTTTTATTAATAAAAGGCGACTGAGTGTTCGTTCGCAAGGACTTTATCTTCATTAAGAGATAGTGGAGGAATTACATGGCAAAGAAAAAAGATCAGTTAGTTCCTATTGGAACTAAAATCAGGCAGATAAGGCTTGAAAAAAAGATAACTCAGGAGTTTATCGCCAATGAGACAGGGTTATCAATTGAATTTATTGAGCAAGTAGAGTCTGGAGGGAAAAGACCCCCAGTTGGTACGCTTCTTCAAATATCAAGAGCATTAGGAATTGATTCAGGATTTTTGCTAAAAGAACAGGAAGATACAACTGAAGAGAGGGTAAAAGCATATACTAAACGTACTGATAATTATGCATACACCCCATTAACTCCGGGAGCTGAAAATAAACATCTTAAAGCATTTAGAATTACAGTTGAAGCTGGAAAAGCTCATAAAGGGGTTGGTTTTCAGCATGAAGGAGAGGAGTTTGCTTATGTTTTAAACGGTGAAGTTGAAATTACTGTAGGCGACCATGTTAATAGGTTAAAGGCTGGTGACTCACTTCACTTTAACTCTGGCATAAAACACGATCTTAAAAATGTTGGAGATACTGATGCAGAGCTGATTGTTGTAGTTTATACCCCATAAAAATTAAACTTGGAGGCTATAGTAAATGCTATTTAGCTTAACAGAAGAACAGTTGATGATTCAAAGCATGGTCAGGGAGTTTTCAAGAAAAGTTGTGGCTCCTACAGCTGCTGAACGTGATAAAACTAAGGAATTTCCAGCAAAAAATTTTAAGCAGATGGGTGAACTTGGGCTTATGGGAATGATGATACCTCCTGAGTATGGTGGAGAAGGCGCTGATACAATATCATACACCCTCGCACTTTCCGAAATTGCATATTCTTGTGCATCAACTTCTGTAGTGATGTCTGTCCAAAACTCCATTGTGTGCGAAAGTATTTTAAAATTTGGAACTGAAGAGCAAAAGAAGAAATTTCTTGTGCCTTTAGCATCAGGTAAAATAATAGGAGCTTTTGCCCTTACAGAACCAGAAGCAGGCTCTGATCCTGTAAGCCAAACTACAACAGCAGTAAGAGATAAAGATGAATATATTTTAAATGGAACCAAAAGATTTATAACCTCTGGACAAAATTGCAGTGTGGCTATTGTAACTGCAAAAACAGATGAGAGTACAGGGCACAAAGGGATAAGTGCATTTTTGGTGCCTAAGGGAGTTGCTGGATTTAGCGTAGGGCATGTTGAAGATAAGATGGGTTTAAGAGCTTCTGATACTACTGATCTTATTTTTGAAAATTGTCGTATTCCAGCAGAGAATATATTGGGCAAAGAGGGAGATGGCTTTAAAATTGCCATGTCTGGTTTAGATTGTGGGCGTATTGGAATTGCAGCTCAATCACTTGGAGTTGCTGAAGCGGCTTTTGATGCCTCTATAAAATATACCCGTCAAAGAAAGCAGTTTGGATGTGCAATATCAAAACATCAGGGAATCAGGTGGCAGATTGCAGATATGGCAACTCAAATTGAGGCAGCAAGGCAGCTTGTACTTTCTGCTGCGGCTATGAAAGATAGAAAGGAGAAGTTTACCACTCAAGCATCAATGGCAAAACTATTTGCTTCTGAAATGGTCAATCAGATTACAGCAAGAGCTATACAGCTTCATGGAGGATATGGTTTTACAAAAGATTATGATGTAGAGCGATATTACCGTGATGCAAGGGTCTTTACCATTTATGAGGGAACTTCTGAAATTCAAAGAATTGTTATATCAAATAATATTTTAAAGGATAAACGCAATCAATAATAGCTTCTAATATATTTAGCAGCAAAAAAACCAAAAGGTGACATAAAACTTTAGGGAGACACGAAGAGAAGATGTGTGTCCCTAAAATCCTTAATATTTAAATCTCACCATATTTTAATACCCCCCTTTCCCAATAGTGCCATTATCCTAAGTAACATATTGTAATTTGTAATGGTTTTACTAATTTATCAGAAAAATTCTGGCTTAAACAGCCAAAAAAAGGCATAATAGGGAAATTTAAAAATCATTATTATTGTATTATTTTACGCAGGTGCAAAATGTCTGAAAATATACTTAAAGATAGACTTAAACATTCAAAAATAACTGGGGTGGGATCAGCTCTTATCGATCTTTTAATAGATGAAAGTGATGACTTTTTAGCTCAACTTGGCAAACAAAAGGGAGGTATGACTCTTGTTGGCGATTCTGATATTGAGGATATTTTAAACAAAATTGCTGAAAAAAATAGAGAGCATAGACCTATTGTTGTCCCGGGAGGGGCAACCTGTAACACCATTATTGGCATAGGGAAACTTGGAGGAAAAGCATCTTTTATTGGAAAAAGAGGGGATGATTACTATGGAAAATTTTATGAAGATAATTTAAAAAAATCAAATGTTGATCCGCTTTTTTTTACATCTTCTACCCCTACGGGTAAAGTACTATCCATAATTACTCCTGATGCCCAGCGTTCTATGTTTACCTGTCTTGGTGCATCAACAGAGCTTGAACCAGAAACTATTACGCCTGCAATGTTCAACAACACAGGTATTGCAATTATGGAGGGCTATCTTCTCTTTAACCCTGATTTAATGATCTCATGTCTTAAAAGTGCAAAAAGAGCAGGAAGCATGATTGCCCTTGATTTAGCAAGTTTTGAGGTTGTAGAGGCATCAAAATATATATTAAATGATATTGTAAAGGAGTATGTTGATATTTTAATTGCAAATGAAGATGAGGCAAGAGCATATACATCTTTTTCAGATGAGATGGCAGCACTTGAGGCATTGACAGAAGATGTGACAGTGGGAGTTTTGAAAATTGGGGAGAGAGGAAGTTACATATCTTATAAAAATTCTTTTTCCAATTTTTATGGTAAACCTAATACTATTCATGGAAAAGGAGAATCTAAAGTTATAATAAGGGTTCATGCCAAGACTGGAGAGCCTATAAAAGATACTACTGGTGCTGGAGATCTATGGGCAGCAGGTTTTTTATATGGAATTGCAAATGGGTACTCTGTTGAGAAGAGTGCAGAGATTGCATCTGCATGTGGATATGAAGTGTGCCAAGTTATAGGAGCACAGATACCCGAAGAGGGTTGGCAACGTATCCGCAGCTTATTGACATGACAATATTTGACTATTATTTTTTATTTTGATTTTTGCTTTTTGCTTTTTAAAATATACGCAGTATAATACTTGACTGTTATTTTTTTAAATAATCTATTTAAGATTATTTTTTTACCATTTTTTAATCAAAGGAATTGGCGTTATGAATCGGCTTTTAAAAATTGTAGCATATTCTATGTTGTTCTCTATATGTGTTGCATCTCCATACTCATGGAGTGCAAATAGCACAGTTGAAGAAAAAAAATCACCATCTGTATTCTTTCCTGAACCTTCGTATGAATTTGAATCAGCAGTTGATGGTGTTGATGTGCTTCACGACTTTGTCATTATGAATAGAGGGACAGATATCCTTCAGGTGCAAAAAGTCAAAACTGGTTGAGGATGCGCAACAGTCTCTTATTCAAGAGATATCCCTCCAGGCGGAGAGGGAAAAATATCAATAAAGGTTAATACTAAAGGTTATGGCGGGCGTAAATTGATGAAAACTATCACTGTTATGACAAATGATAGTAGCAATCCATCAATTAACCTTACAGTATCAGGCAATGTAGAGAAATTTGTCACCATCAATCCTCCTGTTGTAAGGTTTAATGGTAAGATTGGTGAGGAGCTTAAATCTGAGATAAAAATCATACCAGAGAAAAAATATCCTTTAACAATTCTAAAAATTAGCTCTCAGGAGACTGCTAAAAATATAAAGTATGAGTTAAAAGAGGGAAAATCTGACTCTGGTGAAAAAGAGTATTTGGTTAAAGTTGAGAATCTAAAAAAAGATGCAGGCTTTTATTATGATGTTTTGATTCTTGAAACTGACAGCAAAATTCAACCAGAGATCAGAGTCAACGTTATGGCAAGGATTATTGATCCAAATCAGCAAAATCCTCCTCTTAATGGAATTAATGGAAACATTCAAAACAATAATGGTGGGTCAGTAAAAGGAGATGTAAATAATAAAATCCCATTTGCAACAGGCAATAGCCAACAGACTGATGCTAATGGAGACAAAAACAATAATTTTCTCGATATTATTAAGAAGTTACAGCAGCAAAATGAGCAAGCTGGCAAAGGTAGTAATCCAAAAGATGGTAGTGTAAATCCATCGCCTGTTGAAGGATCAAGTTCTGCTGATGTACCTATTCAGGATCCTAAAAGAGCAGAAGAACTTAAAAAGAAATTTGAAGAGCTGATAAAGCAAGCTCAAGAGAAACAGAAGAGTCAAGAGGCTTCTAAAACAGAGTAATTTATGCTTTGAAAAAGAGTAGTGGTTTGTATTTAACAGATATTGAGGGTTAGAGACGCACATCCGTGTGTCTCTACAAAAAAATATTATAAAGGTTTTCATTTTATGAAAAAAAACTTAAATAAAAGTAATAACAATCAAATAAAAAAAAAGAGCAACGATAAAAATAGAGACCAGAGAGGCTTTACCCTCATAGAGATTATGGTTGTAATTATCATTGTTGGGCTACTATCAGCATTAGTTGCACCAAAATTTTTTGGCAAAGTTGATCAGGCAAAGATCAAAACCACAAAAACTCAGATCGAGCTTCTTGGCTCTGCTCTTGACAGTTTTCGCCTTGATAACGGCAGATATCCTACAACAGAGGAGGGGTTAAATGCCTTAAGAGAGAATCCCGGTGAGCTTAAGAATTGGGATGGACCCTATCTGCCAAAACCTGTACCTAAGGATGCTTGGGATAACGATTTTATATATGTTTCACCAGGAGAACATGGTCAATACGATCTTTTAAGCTATGGGGCAGATAATGCTCAAGGTGGCGAGGACAAGATGACTAAGGATATTGTCAGTTGGGAATAGTAGATGAAATAGCTCAGATAGATGAAAAAGATATTCCTGAAACTCCCCCGCCAATTCTTCTGCTATCAGTCAATTTTATGAAGAGATTCAGGTTTCTCCCTATTAATGATTCTGAAGAGAGACTTCGGGTAATCATGGTTGATCCTCTTGATTTTAATACTCGAGAGATTATCCAAAAAGCATACTCAAAAAAACTTGATGTTTACAAAGCATCTAATGAGGTAGTAAGCCAGTATATTTACAGATGGTATGAGGCAGATGCCGACATGACTGGAGAAGAAGATGTTGACTCTCTAAATCTCTCCCTTGAAGATGCTTTGTGGGATGATCCAGAACAACTCAAAGGGATGGCTACAGAAGCCCCAGTTATCAGACTTGTGAATCATATTATCAACCGTGCCCTTGAGCTTGGAGTATCTGATATTCATATTGAGCCAAGACGCCATACGGTTTTGGTAAGATACAGGATTGACGGAGTTCTTCACGATCAGGAGAGTATATCTATAAAGCTGAAAGCTGCCATAATCTCAAGAATCAAACTTATGGCAAAACTTGATATTGCAGAGAGAAGGCTTCCTCAGGACGGTAGAATAAAAATAAAAGCTGGACAGGACGAGGTTGACATTCGTGTATCTACAATTCCTACCCATTTTGGTGAAAGTATTGTCTTAAGGCTTTTAAATAAAGAGAATGTCTCTTTAGACCTTAAGAAATTGGGATTTGATGATGCTCTTTTGAAAAAATTTAGGTCTGTAATCTCAATGCCTTTTGGAATCTTGTTAGTTACAGGTCCTACAGGTTCAGGAAAAACTACAACCCTTTATGCAGCATTAAGCGAGATAAATACACCTGATAAAAAGATCGTAACAGTAGAAGATCCTGTTGAGTATCAGATGGACGGAATAAATCAGGTTCAGGTGCAATCTTCAATTGGTTTGACATTTGCACACACTTTACGATCTTTTCTACGCCACGATCCTGATGTTATGCTCATAGGAGAGATAAGAGACGGCGAGACTGCTGAAATTGCAGTTCAAGCAGCGTTGACAGGGCACATGGTATTTTCAACACTTCATACAAACGATGCAGCAGGAGCAGTTACCCGCCTTGAGGATATGGGTATTGAGAGGTTTATGATCTCCTCTTCTCTTGTCGGAGTGCTTGCTCAACGTTTAGTAAGAAAGGTTTGTCCTAACTGCTCTCATAGAGTTAAGCTCTCCTCTGAACAGCTTGAATCTCTTGCCATGGATTTTGATGTTACCGCAGATATTTTATCTCCTGAATTTTTACGAGGAGAGGGGTGCAAGCTGTGCGGCGAAACTGGTTATAAAGGACGGCTTGGAATTTTTGAGCTTATGATTCTTGATGATGAGCTTCAAGGTGAAGTTGTTGCTGGGGCTGACAGAAACCGTCTATTTAAAAAGGCAGTTTCTAAAGGAATGATATCATTAAAACATGATGGTATTAACAAGGTAAAACAGGGATTTACAACTTATGAAGAGGTTTTGCGAGTATCCAGATAACTTATTTGAGATCTCTGTTTATTTTAGATTATATAATTTGTAATGGTAATAAAGGTTGATTGGCGATGCCTCAGTTCATATTTGAAGCTATAAATCCTGATGGCAAGAAAATTACAGACACTCTTGAGGCAAGAGACAAAGATGAAGTTCTTCTTATTCTTCAGGCAAGAGGAGTTGTTCTATTACGCTGGCTTGATGGAAAGGCATCTAATGGAATAGGCAGAGGATTTAATCTATTCTCTGCTAAACGCACTTTAAACAATACCCGTCTTTTGCAACTCACCTCTGATCTTGCCCACCTTTTTCACTCAGGACTTCCTATTGACCGTGCCCTATCTATCGCAGGAAGTGCCACATCTGATCCAAAAATAAGAGCAATGACAATCTATCTTCAAGATTCTCTTAAAAAAGGCTCAAACCTTTCTGATGCAATGGCAGATAAATCAGAAGATTTTAACGATCTTTATGTAAACATGGTAAGAGTTGGAGAGATGGGTGGAATTCTTCCTTCTGTAATGGAGAGGCTCTCTGAATTTATTGGAAGAACAGAAGAGATAAAAAAATATGTAATCTCATCCTCAATATACCCTTCAATATTGCTTTCAGTTGGCTTTTTATCGCTTTTGGTTATTTTAGGATTTGTGGTGCCTAAATTTGCTGGCATCTTTGCAGATATGGGGCAGGAGATTCCGCTCTCAACGCAGATTTTGTTAGATATCAGTAACTTTTTACGAGTTTGGTGGTGGCTTCTGCTGTCAGGCTCTATCATTATGTTTATCTTTTTATGGCGGTTTCTAAAAACTGAGCAGGGCAGGACGCTGTCTGATAAAAATATACTTAAAATTCCATATATCGGCGATGTCATACTTGATATTGAGATGAGTCGATTTTCTCGAACTCTTGGCACTTTGATAAAAAGTGGAGTTCCACTGATGAAAGCGTTGCATATTGTGAAAGCTGTAGTTTCAAATAGCCAAGTTAAAGATGCGGTAGAGCATATTTACAAGCAAGTTAAGGAGGGTAGAAGCGTAAGCTCTCTTATGAGAGAGCGTAAAATATTTCCTCCTCTTGTGGTGCAGATGGTCTCGCTTGGTGAAGAGACTGGAAAAATTGGTGATATGCTTGTATCTGTAGCAGACGATTTAGATAGAAAGATTCAATCTAAAATAAAAACTTACCTGTCACTTTTAGAGCCATTTTCCATCCTTTTTCTTGGACTTCTTATTGGCGGTGTGGTTGTCTCTATGTTGACCACCATTTTTGGTGTTAATGAAATACAGTTCTAAATTTCCTACCAGTGCAAAACCCACTTTTTTGCATGAAAGTAGAAAGTCATGGCACTATCTCTCTACAGTTTCATCTATGAAGCATACATATAAAACATATAGTTGTTGCAATTTTTTGAATAATGCCAAAGGCTTCACTCTTATCGAGATTACAGTTGTGATAATACTTATTGCTATTGCAGGCTCTCTTGTATTGATGAACATAGGGCAATCTGGCAGAATGAAACAGAGCCGAATGTTTTCCACTCAGATGGTATCATTGTGCAAAACCGCACGAATGACGGCTATAACTAAAGGTATTCCTACATGTCTTACAATTTCACCTGAGTTACGAGAGTGTAAAATTAATTTTGCTGATGATATTATGTATGACTCTGTTTATAATACAACCAATGAGGAAGGCAGCAGAGCAGATACAAATAGTCTTAAAATACCGGAGAATATTCTGCTTGAAGGAGAGAATATAAAAGTTGATTCAAATGGTGTTTATTATATCTGCTTTTATCCTGACGGTAGCTCTGGCGGAGGAACGTTAACCATCTCTGTTGAAAATGAGTTTGAATTTACATTTCAGGTAGATATACTAACTGGAAGTGTTAAAGAGGTAATAGATTCAAATATTTAACATAAATATCTTGTTATTCAGAAATTTCAATCCAAAAACCGCTGTAGAGACGCACGGCTGGGCTTCTCTACTCGTAAATATTGACTATTTATATTTCCACAAATCATCTTAGGAAAGCTATATAGAAAATTAATTTTTTTAGTACGGAGAGCTTAAAACATGTTTTTTAAAAAAAATAGATTAGAAAACAAAATAAGTCTAAAAAACAAAAGTATAGAAAACAATAGATTTAGATTAATAGAAGTATTAGCATGTATTTGTATGACTATTATAATTTTGCTTACACAGCCAGCTTTTGCCGCTGAAGTGCCTTTTACAACAGCAGAAGAGGTGGCTTTAAACTTTATTACCTATCTTGACGAAACTTACTTTGGCGAAAATTACACGATAAACAAAATAGAGCCTTTAGAAGATTCTGGTATAACAGTTGGATACCTTGTAAAACTTAAACCTCAAGGATATATTCTTATTGCCGGCGACACAATCAGAGTTCCTATTAAAGCCTACTCTCTTACTTCAAACTTTGATAACTTACCTCCTGCATATATTAAGGTGCTTTTAGATGAATTGAAAATTGAACGTTCAATAAACTCCTCATCTGTAAGAACATCTAATTCGGGAAATATCGCTACATATTCAAATAGCTCCTCAACAATTCAGATAGAAGAGATAAATAGCTCTTATTGGAAGTTTTTGACTCAGACCAATATCTTGTCAAGAAAGAGCTTAAGAAGTTATAATCCTGATACCTTTTTGCTTACAACTAAGTGGAATCAGGGCTATCCATACAATAAATTCAATCCAAAAGTTGGTGAACAACTAACTTTAACCGGCTGTGTGCAGACAGCTTTGGCTCAAGTGATGAGGTATCATAGCTATCCAGATTCAGGCAGCGGAGTTTTTGAGCATATCTGGAATGGACAAGCTCTTACTGCTGTTATGAATCGTCCATTTAATTGGGACATTATGCCAGAGCGTGTAAATGGAGCTGCTCCACAACACCAGCAGGACGAAGTTGCAGCACTGATGCGTGATCTTGGAGTATTGAATGAAGCAACCTTTGGGATAGACAGTACAAGTGCCTATTTTCATTATGACCAATTTGAACGGGCATTTGGTTATGCTCCAATTTCTCAAATAGAGAGTAACAATACAAATTTTTTTATTACAATAAGAAATGAGATTAACAACTTACGACCAGTTCTTCTATCTATGCCAGGACATCTGACAGTAGCAGATGGATACGGTTCTGATGCAAGCGGAAAAAAGATTCATGTAAATCTTGGTTGGGGTGGTGCTTCTGACGATTACTACTATCTTGATCAAACAATTATCACCGATCAATACTCTTTTTCTCCAAACCACACTATTTATTACAATATCAAGCCGTGTCAGGCTCAAGAGTGCAATCCATACATTCCAACTCAATCTGGTAATCCTCCAGTTATAGCCTCTGAACTTAGTGATATTATTATTGAGAATAGCAATACCATTCGTATTGAAGCCTATGATCCTGATGGCGATAGAGTAACACTTTCTGCTAACTCTTCATGTAACAATATACAAACATCATTAGATAACAATCTACTCACGCTTATACCAAATGCTACTAATATATTTTGTGAATTAACCGTTAATGCAAACACTTATGATGGTATAGCTGAGAAGAGTTTTAAAATTTTGGTACTTGAGGATACTATCTATATTGGAGAGCAGTATGATATTGGTGGAGAGTTTTCTGACGGAACAGAGATTGATGAATATAAAACATATCTTGAAGGCTATACAACAATAAGCGGTAATAGAGGATACAGTAATCAAGCATTTTATATATGGGTTAAAGATAGCAGCGGAAATATCATAATACCTGCATCAGATTCATCAATTGCAGCTTCTCTAACCGCTGGTTTATATACAATTGGCTCTTCTTTGAGAAACCCATCTAATGGCTCTTACTATAACTATAACTCTGATTTTAGTGGATACACTCTGACAGTAATATGTAACTCTCTTAATGCAACAGTCTCTGATTTAGCAGATAACATGGGAATAGCACTTTCAGACGACACGAATAACCCTCCACTACCGGACAATATAACTTCATATAGAGTCTTAACAGATAGCTCTAACTCTTTGAGCATCAACTATGGAGAGTATATTAAGGTTTTTGGATCAGCAGATATTAATACAATTGATGTGAAATCTGGCGGACGTGTAGAGTGTGTAAATTTTGTAGGAGCAAATATTGTCAATATCGCAGACTATCCATCAGATTTTACTGTTCGCCGCTCAGGAGCTACCATCTATTTAGATAGTAGCTCAAAAGGTACAAAGGTTAAAATAGCAGCTACAAAAACATCTCAGGCTATAAACTTTACAGGAGGAGGCAGTTATAATCTTCTTATCAGTAATGGCAAAGTGATACTTGGAACTAAAGAGGTTACAATGACAGAGTCGCAACTTTAAATCTTTTTCTTTAACTTCTCTTTATCTATTTTAAGTTAGTTACCAGATAACGCCATTGGAAGCCATGTTACTGTTTCTGGAAATAGTGCAATAACCAAAATGCCAATAATTTGAATAATCACAAAAGGGATTATTCCCTTATAGATATCAACCGTCTTTATACTGTCAGGGCAGACTCCTTTAAGGTAGAAAAGAGAAAATCCAAAAGGAGGGGTTAGAAACGAAGTTTGAAGATTGACTGCAATCAAAATACCAAGCCATAAAGGATCAACGCCTAAATGGATCATTATAGGGGCAAGAACTGGAACATGGATAAATGTAATCTCAATAAAATCGAGAAAAAAACCCGCAATAAATATTATGCTCATAACAATAAAAAGTATTCCCCACTTACCAAATGGTAGAGCAAGTATCAGGTTTCTGATAAGAGTATCTCCGTCAAGCCCTCTAAATACAAGCCCTAAAGTGGTAGCACCAATAAGAATAATAAAGACCATACAGGTAAGATTTGTGGTTGCGGTCATAACATCTTTGAGAACCTGCAAATTTAATTTTTTATGAAGTCCAGTTAAAATCGTTGCACCAACAGCACCAACAGATGCCGCTTCTGTTGGTGAGGCAATGCCAGCAAATATTGATCCTAAAACCATTATCATCAAAGTAATTGGAGGGATCAGAGCTTTAATAACTTTTGCATAGAGTTGTTTTGCGGAAAGCTCGTCAAGCTCCTCTTGAGGAATTGGTGGTGCCCACTCTGGTTTTATTGTGGAGATAATAAAGATATATATCATATAAAAAGCTACTAAAATCGCACCGGGAATTACCGCCCCAACAAATAGATCTCCAATTGGCACCCCCATAATATCTCCTAAAAGAACAAGAACTATACTGGGCGGAATAATTTGTCCTAAAGTTCCAGAAGCTGCTATTGTACCGGTGGTTAGGGCTACATTGTAGTTTCTTCGCAGCATAGTAGGCACAGATAAAAGTCCCATGGTAACTACAGTTGCTCCTACAATACCGGTTGATGCCCCCATAAGAGCACCAACAAACACAACAGACATTGCAAGTCCACCTTTTACCTTTGCAAAGACCAGAGCCATTGTTTCAAGCAGCTCTTCAGCAAGTCCTGATTTTTCCAACATAACTCCCATGTAGATAAAGAGTGGAACAGCAAGGAGACTGAAATTTGTCATTGTGCCCCATATCCTAATTGGCATTAGGTTGAAAAAATCAAGACCAAAACCAAGAAGACCAAAAAACATGGCAACGCCACCAATTGTGAATGCCACAGGATAACCAAGAAGCAGAAGCCCAAAAACAAATGTGAACATTATAAGTGGCAGGTACTCCCAAAAAAGTGCTTCCATTATTTTGTCTCCTTATCGTGCCCGGTAATTATAAGCAAATTTTTAAATCCTTCAGATATACCCTGTAAAATCAGAAGAACAAATCCAGCGGGAATCATCGCTTTAAGAAGATATCTAAATGGCAGCCCTCCGGGGTCAGGAGATATCTCTCTTACTGCCCATGAACCTATAATAAACATTTTAGTTGAATAGATAATCACAAGGCAAAAAGGGATTAGAAATATAAATGTACATACAAAGTTGATCCATGCATTTGTCTTTCTATTAAACCTAATGTAAATAATATCTACACGAACATGACCATCACGTTTAAGAGTAAAAGCTGCACCAAGCAGAAAAATGAGAGAAAATATATGCCATTGCAGCTCTTGAATTGCAATACTTCCATTTTTAAAGACATATCGCATAATAACATCATAAAATACTGATATCACAAGCCCAGTTGAAAGCCATGAGACAACCACTCCTGTTTTCTCACTAAAAGCATCAATAATTTTGATGTAATACTTTAGCAAATTCATAATCTCTCCACATTGTTATATGAAAATAGGCACACACTAAAAAGAGTTTATCTAATAGATTTCAAAGCTCATAAGGTGTCAGACTCTCCCACCCTCTATCTGTAACCAAAATTGTCTGTTCAAACTGAGCAGAGAGAGCACCATCATCAGTCACAGCAGTCCATTTATCTTCAAGAATATGTAGCTTTCTTGTACCAAGATTAATCATAGGTTCAATTGTGAATACCATACCCGGAACTAACATCAACCCCTTCCCTTTTTTACCAAAATGGAGAATCTGCGGCTGTTCATGGAACTGTAAACCAACTCCGTGACCTACAAACTCTCTCACAACAGAACAGCCCTGACTTTCAGCATAACTTTGGATTGCCCAGCCAATATCACCAACTCTTGCCCCGGGTTGTACAACCTCAATTGCACGCTTAAGAGATTCTTTTGCTACTGAAACTATCTTTTGACCATCAGCAGTTGGATTCCCTACAAAAAATGTTTTATTAGCATCAGCATAATATCCATCCAAAACCGGAGTGATATCCACATTAACAATATCGCCATCTTTTAACACCCGATCACTTGGGATGCCGTGACATATAACCTCATTGACTGAAACGCATACACTTTTAGGAAATCCACGATAATGCAAAGGGGCTGGAACTGCTCCAGCTTTTACAGTCTGATCATGGACAAAGGTGTTTATATCATCTGTTTTAAGCCCGGGTTGAATCATCTTCTCTACTTTGTCCATAATTTCAAGCAACAAAGCTCCAGCTCTTCGTATTCCCTCAATCTGATGAGGCTCTTTGAGAGTAATATCAAATTTCTTTTTATACTGTTCCTTTAGTGTCGGTATTTTTGGGGAGACTTTAACCCCGAATTTCCCTGTTATTTTGTTAAGCAGGCTTGATGGTGAAACTTGAGACTGTGACATTGTTGCAATACTTGTATTTTTATTCATACAGCAAAATTTATATTTTTTGCCGCTTCCACATGGACACAAACTGTTTCTGCCTATTATATCTTTTGATTGCTGTTTCATTTCTATTGCTCTTTTTTTTGTTTCAGTGGTTCTAATTATTCAAAACGGTTTATATGAAAGTATGGGTGCACACTTGTGTATCTCTATCCTATCTACAAATCTCATTTTTCTGTACCACACCCCATAGTGAATGAGGGTAAGCGTATTCTATGTAGATATCAACCATCTGTCCCTGATTTATATTATCCGCATAAAAATGGACAATCTTACCCGACTCTGTACGTCCTGTCATTTGAGTTAGAGATTTAGAGGATATATCGCCTAAAGTAGATAATATTTTGCCATCTTTTCTCTTTTCTTGCTGCTCTTGCCTATTCTCTTCATGTCGTCTTTTTAAACTTTTACCTTCAACTAAAACAGGATGAACTGTACCAATCAACGCTTGATTTCTCTTTTCAGTATAGTGTTCTTGAATGGCAAGAAGTTCATTGAGCCTTGAGAGTTTTTCATCGTCATCAATATGACCTGAAAATTTTGCTGCCGGTGCATTTGGACGATCTGAATAGGCAAATGCAAACAGACCATCAAATTCAACTGTTCTTACAAGATCAAGAGTCTGTTCAAAATCCTCACGACTCTCTGAGGGGAATCCAACAATCATATCAGATGAGATTCCAATATCAGGACAGTGTTTTCTAAGAGTCTCAATTCTCTCAAGATATGCCTCTCTGTTATAACCTCTATTCATCTTTTTAAGAATGGAGTTTGAACCAGATTGTACTGGAAGATGTAGTTGATTACACACTTTTTTAAGATCTCTTATTGCAAAAATAAGCTCATCTGAAATATCTTTAGGATGAGATGTTGCAAAACGAATACGCTCAATCCCATTAATATTATTAATTTTGGCAAGAAGTTCTGGAAATGTGCAATGTTGATCTTGAAAAATTTTCCTCTGTAGAGACCTCTGGCTCTCTGTATTGATAGTTTTAAGGGTATGGTCGTTATATCCTCCATAGGAATTGACATTCTGCCCCAAAAGAGTAACCTCTTTTACTCCTGAATCTGCCAGAATTTTTATCTCTTCAACAATGCTCTCTGCTGTTCTGCTACGTTCTCTTCCTCTGACATAAGGCACAATGCAGTATGTACAAAAATTGTTGCACCCCTGCATTATAGTTACAAATCTTGATATCTTCTCTCTCTCAAGGGTTGCAAAATTAGGCATAGACTCAAAGATAACACTGCTCTCTTCTATATCTGTAATCTGTTTTTTACTGCCACTCTCTCTATTGTATAGAACCATCTCTATAAGTTTAGGGAGTCTTTCAAAGGCTTGTGTTCCCATAACAATATCAAGGTGTGGGATACGCTTAAATACACTTGCTCCCTCTTGCTGTGCAACACAACCAGCCATAATTGATATGAGGTTTGTATTCTTACGTTTTCTGTTGGCAAGAGTTCCAAGAAAGCTGAAAGCCTTCTCTTGTGCCTTTTCTCTTATTGAGCATGTGTTACAGACAACAATGTCTGCTCTCTCTAATTTCTCTGTCTTTGCATATCCAATATTGTCAAGAATATCAGATATTTTTTCAGAATCATAGCTGTTCATTTGACAGCCAATTGTATAAATATATGCATAACCTCTATAGCTTAATCTATGTTTATCAGTTAGGCTATTTGCGTAATTTAAGTTATCTCTATTTGTCATCCTTAATATCTCTTATGGTCACCCACTATGGATTTGTCTTATTGGTAAAATTTACTACAATGATGTAGATCTACTTTATAACTCATTAATATAAATATCTTTTTTTAGATCAGCAAGCACAGTCTCAACATCTTCTATACAGCCAGAAGGAATAGCAAAACTAACAACACCCTCTTTTGCATCAAGGGTTGTTATTACTGCAAGACCGTCATGAGCCTCAAAGATAAATTTGAGAAATCCTATTCTGCTCTTATCCACTCTAAAAAGTTTATGAATTGTTCTCATTACTGTTCCTGTAAAAATTTATACATCAAGGATTTCTCGAATCAAAATATCCAAATTTTTTGTGATTAATGGTTTCTCAACATATTTTTTGATACCAATTTGCAGTGCTCTCTCTTTTGATATCTTGTCACTATATCCTGTGCAGAGAATAATCGGAATATCGGGTCTAATTTTCAGAGCTTCTATTGCAAACTGATCTCCCTCCATACCCGGCATTGTCATATCTGTAATGATAAGGTTGAATCTATATGGCTCTTTTTTGAACGTTTCAAGTGCGAGAATAGCACTTATAAAAGATAGAACCTTATATCCTCTGCTCTCTAATATATCTTTGGTTACATCTAAAATCATCTGTTCATCATCAACAAGTATTATTGTCTCTGTACCACATTTTGTTGTACATTGACTACTTGCACTATTTCTCACATCTTTCTCCTTGTCAACAACAGGAAAATAGACACTAAACACACTCCCTTTTCCGGGTTCGCTCTCTACTTTGATGTATCCATCATGCTCTTGCACAACAACGTGTGCAATGGCAAGTCCAAGTCCTGTCCCCTCTCCTTCCATTTTTGTTGTGAAATATGGATCAAAAATTCTCCCCATAATCTCTTTCTCTATCCCTTTTCCTGTATCTCTCACTTCAAGCTCTAAATACTTACCAGATTTAATATTAAGAGCAGGAATGCAATCATTTTGAGTACAGTCGATCTCCTGTAAGGTTACAGATAACACTCCTCCATTTTCACGCATAGCATGGTAGGCATTAGTACATAGATTCATCAAAAGTTGATGAATCTTGGTTGGATTGCCCATTATTTTTGCATTTGATTTTACAGCTACCTTTATATCAATAGTGGTTGGAATAATGGAGCGAAGGAGTTTTAGGGTCTCTTTAACATCTATTGAGAGAGTCATAGGATGTTTTTTAGGAGATGCACTTCTGCTAAATGTTAATATCTGATTGATAAGCTCTGCTGCTTTTTGACCACTTTGTAAAATGTTGTCAATATAACTTATTGCTTTTTCGTTTTTTTTATCTTTAATACAGGTTACCGCCAATTTAGAATATCCAAAAATACCTGATAAAATATTGTTAAAATCATGAGCAATACCACCTGCAAGTGTTCCGATCGCCTCCATTTTTTGTGCCTGTGCAAGTCGAGCTTTAACCTCTTCATTCTCTTTAGCAGATTTGGCAAGCTCTGTAATATCTCTAAACACTGTAAGCAAATAACTTTTTCTCTCTATCTCAACAAAAGATGTAGTTATATCACAATATATAAAGGAGTTATCTGATGTTCGCATTTGAACATTACGAAGTGTTGCTCTATAGCTTACCGAATTGGATACAAGATTATTTAATATCAAACTTCTATTTGTCTGTGCAAATAGCTCCCATATCTTTAGATTTACCATCTCATCATGGTTATAATGGAACATACGACATGCTGTCTCATTAAAAAGGTAGAACCCACCATTATCTAAATTTACGAGAATAATAGCATCACTTGTGCTGTTAAAAATCAGGGAGAATTTCTTTTCATTCTCCTCTGCTTTCTCTTTTGCAACTCTCAATTTTACTATCTGTTCTTTAAGCTGAGGAAAATAACTCTTTCTAAGAGACCCCTTCCCAAGTCCTACAATTTTACTTCTAAGCTCATTTTGAATATTATAGTTACTATTATCACCTTTATCAGAAGAGCTTTGCATAAATTTCCTCTACATCACTTTGGGTTGGCATTACAGGATTTGTAAGGATACAAGGATCAGCAAGTGCAAAACAGGCAAGTTTAGCAACATTTTCTCTTTTGATACCCATTTGCGAGAGTTTTGTATTTATTCCAACTCCTCTTCTAATTGCACGCAATCGATCCAGAAGGCTTTGCCGAATATAATCAAAAATCTCTTCATTATAAGATATTTCATCAGAAGTATAAGAGCCATAAGTAGTTTGGACGTTAGTTAACCCTTTATTACCTATAGGTTCAATACCTAATGCTTTTGCGATATCCATATACTTTCTGTTAGCATATTTAAAATTATAATCAACAGAGTGTTCAAGCAAAATGGCATTACACTCTCCATGAGGCAGATCAAATCCTCCACCTAAGCTGTGAGCCATAGCGTGAACAATTCCAAGACTTGCGTTAGAAAAAGCTAAACCGGCAAGCAGACTCGCAAGCATCATCTGATAGCGATAGTGCATATTTTCCGGTTCATCAAATGCTCCTTGAAGATTTTCATTTATCAAAGATATTGCTTTTATAGCATTAATATCAGTAATTGTTGAACTTGCATTTGAGACAAATGCTTCAATAGCATGGACAAGGGCATCAATTCCAGTCTCTGCTGTAAGTTTTGGAGACATGGTTGTTGTGGTTAAAGGATCGATAATAGCAAGATCAGGAACCATTGATTTGCTGATAATAGCAATTTTTACCTTTCTATTTGAATCTGCAATTATTGCAAACTGGGATATATCTGCTGCTGTTCCGGCAGTTGTAGGTATGCAAATAAGAGGTGGACCAGGAATTGAAACCATATCAACACCTTCAAACTCAAGTATGTGCTTAGAGTTAGAACTTACAATACCTATACCTTTAGCACAATCCATGGGGCTACCACCGCCAACTGCAACAATAAGATCGCAGGACTCTCGCAAAAAAAGTTCTGCACCTGACATAACCTCATAATCTTTTGGATTTGGCGTAACATCACTAAATACAACGCTATTTACCCTATGTAATTTTAATGACTCCTCAACTTTGGCAACCCAACCAGCAGATATAACTCCCTTGTCAGTCACAATAAGCACTTTATTTACACCAAAATTACTCACATAATCTCCAACTGTTTCAAGAGCCCCTATTCCAATTAAAAATTCAGGGGCTACAAATTTTCTTAACTCTTTCATGTTAATCTCGGTATTCATGTAACCTCCTGTAATTAAAAAGTGTTAGTTAAAGTTGAATTTCTTGATCTATAGTTGATTCATATTTATGTTTTTATAATAATAAAAAAGAGCTTATTGAATAAGAGTAATATAGTGCAAATAAATAGTAATTTAGAAACTTTAAATATTTGATTTATATCATCAGAACTCTTATTTATCCAAACACTATTTTATATATAAATCACACGATACAAATTAAAAGGTGGATTACTATTAAGATGCAAAGAGTGTGGTCACCCCTTACCCATGACACTGAATTGGTAGAAAAAATTGCAACCATAGTAGGATGTCATGAGATAATTGCAAAGCTACTTGTCAATCGTGGTATAAAAACCCCTGAAGAGGCATATATATTTCTCAATCCAACATTCTCCGATCTTAAAGACCCGTTTGACCTAAAAGATATGCAAAAAGCTGTAGAGAGAATTTATACCGCAATCTGCAATAAGGAGAATATTATTATTTTCGGGGATTTTGATGCAGATGGAATAACTGCAACCGTACTTTTAAATGACTTTTTGCACTATGTTGAGGCTGAGGTATCTTGGTATATTCCCCATAGAATAGTTGAAGGTTATAGTCTTAAACCTCAACATATTGAGATGGCTGTAAGGCAAAAATGCGATCTTATTATAACTGTTGACTGTGGTTCAGATAGCCACGGTGCTGTAAAAGCAGCCATAAACGAAGATATTGATGTTATAATTACAGATCATCACGAGATTACAGAATCTGCTCCAGAAGCATTTGCAATAATAAATCCAAAACAGAAGGATTGCCAGTCAAACTTAGAGCATCTTGCAGGGGTGGGAGTTGCTTTTTATCTTATAATTGCCCTTAGAAGTTATCTTAGGCAACAGGGATTTTGGAGAGATATTGCTGAACCAAAGCTCATTGAGTACTGCGATCTCTTTGCTATTGGCACAATAGCTGATATGGTTCCAATGAGAGCTGAAAACAGAATTCTTTCAAAAGCTGGAATATCTGTAATGCAAAAAGGTAACCGTAAAGGACTTTACTCTCTTATAAAAATTAGCGGGATTAATCCAAACAATATCAACTCTGATGATATCTCATTTAGGATTGCTCCAAGAATAAATGCAGCAGGTAGGATATCTCACTCTCGAATTTGCGTTGATCTATTATCAGAAAAAAGCAGCTCAAAAGCTGAACAGACAGCCTTTATTTTAGAAGAGCTAAATAAGAAAAGACAAGATATTGAAAAGTGGATTATAGATGAAATTGAGCAAAAAATATCACTGCATCCTGAGATTGTGAAAAAAAGCTCTATTTTAATGGCAGATAGAAAATGGCATAGTGGAGTTCTTGGCATTGTAGCTTCACGACTTGCAAAAAAATACTTTCGTCCTGTTATCCTTATATCCACTGCCTCTCTAAATAGTCAAAATAGCAACAAGAGTGCTATATCACAGTATGCTACTGGATCGTGCAGAAGCGTTGAAACAATTAATATTTATAAAGCACTATCTCAATGCTCCGAATTTCTTGAAAATTTTGGAGGTCACTCTATGGCTGCTGGCATCTCAATAAAAGCAGAAAATATAGAAGCCTTTGCAGAGCTTTTTGAAAAAGAAGTTAAGAGTCTTATAAACTATTCTGAATCTACAATAGCTTCAGATTCAAAAGTTTATGAATATGACTGTGTACAAAAAATGCTCTTTGACACAACTCTTAATATTGATGACATTACAGAGACATTGGTTAGTGAGATTGAGAAATTAAGACCATTTGGTGTTGACAATCCAGAACCATTTTTTTGCTGCTATGATGTTAAAGTTGTTTCAGATTCTATGATTGGCTCAAAACATAGAAAAATGGTGTTACAACAACATATTAAAACTATTGATGCTATTCAATTTAATATTAAAAGCACAATAAATAGTGATATAGAGATAAATAATGAGAGGAAAATTGATATTATAGATTCGATAGATTCAAAAAATCTGCCTAAGAAATTTGACCAGATAGTATTTAGGGTAAAAATCAATAGATTTAACGGAAAAAATACTCTTCAGATAGTTATTGAAGATGTAAAAGAGAGTAATTAGACAGCCAAATATAAAGATTTATCTCAAGAGCATATTTATTGTACAGAAACGATTTTTATCTTGAAACAACCTGTTGTTTACGCATATAATCCTAAAATTAAGTTAGGACTTAAACTTTCTAAACGTTAAGTTTTTTTAATATTATTTTAAGGACAGATTTTATGGGTAAAACATTTCATGTTGGAAGCAGAGAAGCAACAATACTGTCAAAAATTGAATCGTCGAAAGAGAGAGAGAGACATCGCTCTATTCAGGTAATTAGAGATAACGTAGATATGTTTAGCAATAAAGTATCTATGAAACTTGTGGAAGATGGTCTTATTGAAACTGTAAGTAAAAACGCCATACAAGAGCAGATTGCAAAATGCGTTGATACCCTTTGCAAGGCTGATGATTTTGATATTGATTTTCAGATAGCTCCTTTTAGAGCTATTGTCCAAAATCCAAATATAGTGTCACTATATGTTACAGCATTTGTTGTTGAAAAGCTCATCACCCACAAAGATGTAGTTGATATATATGGCAGTGATGAAGATATATACTTTTGCATACATAAAATAACCAAGCACTTTATCGAACGCTCAACTCAAGAATAAAATAGATACCATCTTTTCAAAAAAAGACATACAATTAAAACACAATTGTTGGCTTATCTCACTACCCTCACCATTTTAGCACTCTGCTATCAAAGAAGGAGTGGTCAGGATTTCAGAAATTTTGAAGGAAAGCCGACCGCTCCTGTATCATTTATTTACACTATCCTATTTACACTATCCAATTTTAGACACCTTTCTATCTCCTCTTGGTAAAAGTAGCTATAGATAAAATCAAATCTAATACTCCTAATCCTTTATTTTTACAGGATTTATTTCACAATACCAACATTGATATTACATATTCATAACTCCTAATCTATTTTGAAAAATATTGTTTTCCTCTTGACTATCAAAAAAAACTCATTACTTTTTGTTAAAAATTAGCAAGAGTAATAAATAAAATCAACTATAGTAAAAGTTATACAAAAAATATTAAAAAAATAGTTACATTATAGAAATTTAAAAAAGTAGCGGGTAACTAAATTTACCATAACACAACTAACAAGGAGGAACAGCCATGATAACAAGACGAATATTTGATTTTCCAACAAATTTTCCAGCAGCAAATTGGGGGCATCCCTTCTCTGAATTGGATTCACTAAGAAGAGAGATGGATAAATGGGCAAGCCTAATGAGCGGCAGAAGAGCTTTTGGAGGGAGAAATTCTGGAGTATTCCCTGCTTTAAACATAGCTGAAGACAAAGATAATTACTATATCCGTGCAGAGCTTCCGGGAATTAAATCAGAAGAGATTGACATTCAGCTAAACGGCAGAAGTCTCACTATATCTGGAGAACGAAAATTAGAGCAGAATGCTGATAGTGTAAAATACCATAGAAGAGAACGCGAAGCCGGCAAATTTTCAAGAGGAGTAATGCTTCCTAATGATATTAATGGAGATAGCGTTAGTGCTCAGATGGTAAACGGAGTTCTTACAGTAAAAGTGGGAAAAGCTGAGATTGCAAAGCCAAAACGAATTACTATCAGTTAAAATTGATATTGTAGTATCCCTACAACAATCAACTTTAAGTTAGATAAAGAGTTAACCCATATTTATAAATTAACATAGAAAAGTGTTTAAAAATAAAGGAGGAAAATAAAATGGCTGAAACAAAAGAGTTACAGATAAAAGAGAAACAGGAGGTTGCAACTCCGGCAGAGCATACAAAACCAGGCTTTATCTTCACTCCAGCAGTAGATATTTACGAAAATGACAATGAGATTGTATTACTTGCAGATATGCCAGGAGTAGCAACTGATGACATTATTATAGATTTAAAAGATGGGGTGCTTACACTTTCAGGAGATGTAAGACCTTGGGAAAATGATGGTGAGTCAGATGTACTTGTAGAGTTTGAGATTGGCAAGTATTATAGGCAATTTACACTGTCAGAGGCTATTCAGCAGGATAATATTGAGGCAAATTTTAATGATGGTGTTTTAAAGTTGACCTTGCCAAAGGTAGCAAAAGCTATTCCAAGAAAAATTACTGTAAATAACGGATAATATTCAAATCTCTCCCCTGATTTGATTAATAACGGGCAGCCTGTCAACACTGCCCGTTATCTATTTTATATTTATATCTTTTGCTAAGTTAGACCACTCCGTGCTCTTCTCCTTTATTGATATTACCTCCATTTTGATTATTCAAATTTTAGATACCTTTTTTAGTCAAGGAAAATAAGGATAATGTCAGATCAAGTCGAAAATAATACAATTCATACCATGTGTTTCTACTCTTTAGTTGTAGTGGTGCTTTGCTGCTCTTCAGGCGATTCTTCAGATAACTGCTCAAAATCCATAATAACCTCAACCTCTCCGCCTCCTGTACGAACAACCTTTGCATTTGGATAACGTTTCTGAAAGACCCTAATCATCTTTCTATTCTCTGCAAGTACAGTTGCCACAAAACGGCTGTAGCCATTCTTTCTTGCAATTCCTTCCAAGATTTTAAGCAGATATGAACCAATTCCAAGTCCATGCAGATCTTCTTTTACCAAAAATGCCACTTCTGCTGCATTATCTTCTGCTTCAGCATAGGAACCAATTGCAATTATCTGTTTTCTTCTACCTATTTGACGAAGACCTATTATACTCATGTTTCTGCGGTAATCAACACTTGCCCACTGTTTTTGCAACATCTCCCTTGAAAAGACCTTTCTTTTGTTAAAGAATCTATAGTAGATTGTATCTTCTTGAAGAGAGTAGAAAAAATTTCTCGACTCAAACTCATCTGAAGGTAACAGAGGTCTGAACTCAAGATGTTTTCCCTCTGGAAGCATTTTTGTGTATTGATAATCATCTAAAAATAGTAGGTCTTGACTTGACGGAGTCATCTGATCTGAGAATATATATCTTCTCTTTTTTGCCTCATCAATTAGCTCCTGTCTAAATTTTGGGTGAGCAATTTGGGCAAGCTCAATGACTCTCTGGTAAATGCTTTTTCGCCTTAGCTCTGCAATTCCATATTCAGTAACAACAATATCAATATCTCCACGGGTTGTAGCAACTCCAGCTCCTTCACTCAAGTGAGGAACAATCCTTGAAAACTTACCGTTCTCTGCCGTAGAAGGGATAACAATAATCGAAAAACCTCCCTTTGACATGCTACTGCCCCTTATAAAATCAACCTGATCTCCAATCCCACTGTAAAATAGATAACCTTGAGAATCAGTACATATCTGACCTGTTAGATCAACCTCAAGAGCTGAACTTATAGAGATAAAGTTGTCATTTCTTGCAATAACATTGGGGTCGTTTACAAATTCTGATGATCTAAAATAGAACATAGGATTATTGTGAACATAATTGTAAAGCCTCTGTGACCCCATACAAAGAGATGCTACAACTCTACCCGTTAGATAGGATTTATTTCTATTATTTATAACCTTTTTTTCAAACAGGGGTAATAGTCCATCAGTGATTACCTGAGTATGCAGCCCTAAATCTTTTTTGTTGTCAAGATACCTTACTACTGCATTTGGCAGATGCCCAAAACCTACCTGAATTGTTGAACCGTCATCCACAAGCTGATTAATATAGTGACCAATACGCTCTGCAATTGCAGCATCTTTGCTTCTTGGCAGCGATTCCACCAATGGCTCTTCGTGTAGCACAAGATAATCGATCTCATCAACATGGACTAAACTGTCTCCCCAAGTTCTTGGCATTTTGGGATTAACCTGTGCAATGACAACCTCAGCAGCCTGCATTCCAGCAAGGGTTATATCAACCGAAATGCCAAGGCTGCAAAATCCGAATCTATCAGGGGGACTCACCTGTATTAATGCTACGTCTAAGCCTATCTCACGACTTTTAAATATTTCGGGAATTTGAGATAAATATACTGGTATATAATCGATCTTTCCTTCAAAAGCAGCTTGACGCATGGCAACACTAACAAAAAAGAGTTTTAGATTAAATCTATTAAGAAAGTTCTTATTATCCACATATTTTGCAAGGGTTGAAGATAGCATCTGATAGACAACAATATCTTGAATAGATGGATTTGCAACCATTGCTTCAATGAGTTTTTGAGGTTCTCCACAGCCTGTGCCTATAAATACTCTGCTGCCATTGGAAATTTTTTTGACAGCTTTCTCAGGTGTCATCAATTTTTTGGGACAATACTCTTCAAGATTCATAATTTATTCTTTCCTGTAAATCTATTTTGATCAGTTAGTTTTGTTATTTTCTTATTAAAATAGCATTGATGCAATAATTTTTTTTGCAGGAATAAGCCCTGTTGCAGCAGCAGAGACAATATTTCCAGCAACTCCTGGTCCATCTCCTGCAACGTACATCCCTTTTATGGCAGTTTCAAGATCATTATCAGTCTCAATTTGTGTAGCAAAAAATTTGATTTCAGGTGAATATAGCAAAGTTTCATCATTTGAGACACCGGGTATAACTAAATTTAAGGCTTCAAGTCCCTCAATTAAGTTTGATAAAATTCTTTCAGGCAGAGCCATTGCAATATCTCCGCACACAACATTTGTCATGGTTGGCTCAATATACCCTTTCCTGATTCTGTTCCATGTTGAACGTCTTCCCCTTTTTAAATCACCGAATCTCTGTAAAATAGGTTTACCTCCTCCGATAATTGCTGAAAGATGCCCAATTGATTCTCCATAAGCCTGATTGTCAGTTACAGGTTCTGTAAGTACAACCTTAGAGAGAAATGCAAAGTTTGTATTTGATGACTTCTTGCCTGTATAAGCATGACCATTTACACAGACAAAATCTTTGTAGTTTTCAAGAGAGATAAATCCTCCCTGATTGGTGCAAAAAGTTCTGGTTAAATCATCGTATTTGGCTGTTCGTATAAAAAAAGTTGGATCATATATTATATTGCACAGATCATCCATTATATCGTTATGAACTTCAACTCTTACGCCAACCTCAATTCCCCTTTGAGATACGTTTATACCATGTTTTTGTGCTAATCCCCCAACCCAGTTTGCCCCAATACGTCCTGGAGCAAGAATAACGTTATCTGCTTGATATGCCCTCTTATTGGTGATTACTCCCATTACTTTTCCGTCTTCTGAGATTATATCAAGCACCTCTTCTGAGGTTTGAAGAACCATTCCCTTGGATTCAATATAAGATGCCATATCTGCAATGTATTTAGGAAGATTGTCGCTGCCAAGATGTTTCTGTTTAATCAGCATCAGATCAATTCCAAATCGTTTAGCATCTTTGCGAATCTCTTTTGCCTGATCCATATTTGTTGGATAGATAGCTCCATCCATGCCAAACTTTGTAAATATGGCTTCTGTTTCATCAATTAACGCCTGTGCTGATGATAGAGGCATAAATTGAGTCAAATCAGTCTTGCCAAGACGTGGAATGAAATTTAGCTTGCCATCAGAATAAAGCCCAGCCCCACCAACACCTGATAGTATATTGCATGGCTGACATCCCACGCATTTTTGAAGGTTGTGATTTGGACATTTTCTTGCAAGGGGCTTCTTTCCTTTTTCAAGCATCAACACTTTAAGGTTAGAGTGCTCCACTAAATGATAAGCAGAAAAGAGTCCCGCTGGTCCTCCTCCTACGATAATAACATCAAATTTCATGCGTTTTTGTATCCTAAGTTTATTTGTTATACTCTAATTATTTATTACGAATCTTGAAGGTTATAAATAGCCTCTTTTGCTAATATTATTGATGTGTTATGGTGACTTTACTAAACGAACAGCATTAAAATTAGTAAAATCCCAGTAGTTGTAAGCTCCCCAGTAGAAGCTGACAGCCCAGCCCCAGCCAGGATTTTCACCCCAACCTTCTGACTTGGTAGAACTCCAATACCATGACTCTTCTGTATTAAGGTTAATTGGAAAAGCATCTTTGCATATAGTTGGTATTTCAAATGTATCTCCATTCACACCGCAATATGGACGAGCATTAGTTAATCCTATTACAGGAGGTGGATCTGTGCAATATACTAAAGTAGCTAACTCAGAAAGAGTAGGAGTACGCCATCCTCCTACTTGAGTGAGAGTTGAAGCTGTATTCCAATCAAATGTGCTTTGAGTACCATCACAGGTTTTAGTTGCTGCATTCCAAGTTTGACCAACACTGCATCTTTGCCACTCTAATCCTGTTACAGTGTCGAGAATGACACTTCCATTAGTTCCAACAACCTCTTGGTAGCGGGATTCTGGCACAAGTACCCATAGTTTTGCAGAGTAACCGCCTTTTAAATTAAACGTGTGCGATGTCCCCACTTTCTCTTCACCATTAACAAATATTTTAACATAGGCACTCAATGAGTCATCCTCTGATCCAGTATTGGCAGCCATTAGATATATAAAATCACCTGTAGTTACATCTAATTCATATCCTTCTTCATTACCAATAACAGAAATTGGTTCTGGTATTGTTATTTGTCTTTGGTACTCTTGGCTGAATTTATAGATATTAATAGTGCTATCATTTTTTGCACTTGAAAATATAATCTGTAATTTTGCATTTTCAGGCATATTCATCTGTTCATTTTTCTCAGCTATATTAGATATGCTATACTTTTTAAGAAAAGAATCACTGGCAAAAATAGCCCAAGCAGCAAAGTCTCTGTAGTATTGGGCAAAGTTAATCTTGTTATAACTATTTAGCATCTCTAAAGGTTTCCAGATTGGACTTCCGCCTGCAACATGTTCAATCATATCCTTAAAATTAATCCCCTTTTTCTCCACAAGAAATTGAATAAACGCTGACGGTGAATACTCAAAAGTAGATATTGGATGAATCAAAAAATCTTCTTTTGATTCATCATATGTTTTTTCTATCTTTCTTTTATCTGCCCATGCAACTCTGTAACCTGCATAATCAGAAGTAGATTCAAGCCACCAGTTATTGGCTGGCAGTTCGTAACCTACTAATGTATAATATTCTGCTTCAATTCTATGAAAAAGCTCATGACCAATTACTCCGTAACTTAGACCATCTTTAAATGCTTTTAAAACTTCTGTGGGATAATGAATATAGCCCCAAATTGCTTCATAATTAGCTTCGCCTTGAGCATATTGCTTAGTCCATCTGGAATCTATTTTAACTATAATTGGATTTGTTGATGTTCCCCATAGCCAGCCAGGTTTTGTTACAGGATTTTTGAATTTATTAACATCAACATAGTTCTTTAGTGCTACTTCCAAAAGATTTCCTATATCTTGAATAAACTTTGGGTGATCTGTTTTATAAGATGATATCTGATATAGAGGATCGTTATATGTCTCTCCAATCCATGTTATATCATTTAATTTAGCATCAGATGCTATTTTAGACTTACTATACATCAGTTTAAAATTACCTTCTGGAGTAAAATATATATCGTTCTCCAACTCTTCTCCAATACCAGTCCAAACTGCGATATTGGCACCTGCAAGACCTGTTATAGCAAGTGTGCTTGCTATACTTGCAAGAGGCGGAATAGCAAAAAAACATAAATGATCCGTCATTATATTAACAGTGTTATTTACTTCATCTACGCTGTATGGAAGCGGAGTCCAATATTTTTCTTCATCATTCCATCTCATTGCCATCAGTTGCTCTTCAGCAGAATAATTTGGATTCAGTCTATTTGGATCGTATTTCACGCTTATTTTAATAAAGTCATTAAGCTGCTTTAATCCATCAATGGTTATATCAACGGCATTTGAACCAAAAGGTTCAAATCCGCTTGGAGGGGCATTATTAACAGCCGATACTTTTAAAATTGCTGTGCTATCTATAATACCAGGTGGTATAGTTACAGATACCTCGTCTTTGTAATTTATTATTTGGTTCACTGATGAGGGATTTATAGATTGTGAAATTAACGGTGTGGAGACAGGGGGTAAAATTGAAAATTGAACGGTGTTACTTACTTCATCGCCTGATTTTACTTGAATTTCACCAGATTGTGCATCAGTAGGAAGAATAAACTGTAAAATATTTTCTCCTTTTTTTATAACGGTATTACGATTTAACTCTTTATTGTTATATGTAATAGTTAGATCTTCTAACTCTAAAATTGATTTTCCAATTTTGAGAAATACATAAGAACCAGCTGGAGCACTTTCTGGAAAATAATCAATTATGGTAAGAGAAGGTATCTCTATAATTGATGTTGCTGTAAGACCAACAACTTGACTCCCCAATAGTACTGAACTACCTAAAACAACCAAATCAAACGATTTATTATCATTAAATATAATAGTTTGAGCTGTCTTTGTGGCTGGAATAATGAGCAATGTTCCATCTGTAGAATTTTGCAAAGTTACTGTTGCACCTAAGCGAGCTACAGTAAAAGCACTTGCATCAGATTTTATTGTAATTACGTTATTACCCGGAAAGTTGATAAGTTTCGCACCAGCTCCACTTTCAAGCGTAACCTTATTTATGCCTGCACAGCCGTAAATATGGACAAAACTGCCTGATTGTATGTTGGAAGTTGTATCAGGGTTACCCTGGGTTAAAATAATTCTCTCATCAGGAGTATTTATATTATTACTGAATGCGTTGCCAATACCTAAGGTCTTAGCTGGGGATAATATCGTAATGATAAGTACCACGATCCAAATAAAATTGGATATGTAAAACTTCATGCTTTGTTTCATGGCAACTCTCCTTTTAAAAAAGTCGTAAAAGATATAAAATCAACAAATCCTTGCTTTACCAAGGCTTTATAATAGAGATTATTGGATTATTCACAAGGTATCGCTTCATTATTATCGTAATCATATCGTCCATCACAAGAGCCATCTTCATTCCATAATGTAGAAATTCCTGTAGGACTATCGTTAAGGTAAATAATTTCATAGTGTTTATTACCATTTGGATACCAAAATGTATGGTTCCCCTCTCGAATGCCATTACAATAAAAACTCAATTCTTCAAGTTGTGTTCGTGAACTGTCATACCACTTCCGATATATGCCATGATATCCTCCACCGCCTGGTAGTTCATAATACTTAAAATTATCTCCCTCTTGTTTAGCAAGTTGGCTATAATCTATTTTTTCACCATAGCATGAAAATGAAGATGTCTCTTTATCTTGCAAGTCAAAAAATGCGCCCATAGCCGTGTCAGATAGCATAGTAAGTTCTTGGGTATAGTTTAGACCCTCCCCTAAAGAAGATATGCTAACTTTTCCAGAAGGCATGGCTCTCAAAAATCCCAGCAATGTGCATTTCATACTCCACTCTCCATTGCTATCGGTAATGCCTTGCCACAGCTCTTTATTATTAGCCGTTTCAATTTCTACAGTAAGCCCAGCAATAGTTTCTCCAAAATTTCTTAATACATCTATATTAATTAAATATTCAGTGTTTAGAAGTTCAGCGATTCTTTTTGCCTCATTGTTCATAAGGTTCTCAGCTCGCTCAATCCATATCTTGTTGGCGAGTTTAAGAAAAACTGCTTGCAGATAGTTATCAACTAAATCAGCTTTGTGGTTGTCTGATATTTTTTTTTCTAATGCAGCATTGCTGCCACCTAAATATGTAAAGCCCGGAGCTATTTGACTAAAAGCAAATGTCATCCCAGAGGTATCTTTCCAGAAAGCAGAGACATATTTATCTATCTCTTCTGCAATTAATCTCTCTACCTCTTCAGATGTTTTAGCTTTTGAAGCTATGCTGTAAAAAGCATTAAACCAATCCACAGCGCTCCTTTTTTGAAAATCTTGCAAGGTAGGTATAGATGAATTTTGATAATAAAGGTTATAAGCATCAACATACATCTGCTCTCTTTGTTCAATAGCAGCGGTTGCAAACGCATTAATGCTGTAATCAATCATAAAAACACCTACTGAGGCGATCTTCATAGCTGAAGTTCCCCATTTTCCGATAGCGTAATTGCTCATATTTTTACTGAGATTTAATACAGCAGACTGCGGTTTGCCTTCTCGCATCTCCATAGCTAACTGTACAAATGCCAAACCTAAACCAAACTCCCCCATTGCTGTATTAATATCGCTTAATATGCCCATTTCTAATACTTCTTCAGCAAACGTAAAGGCGGTTCCAATTACATTGAACATCTCGCTTCCTTTGTTCCAGCCCTCCTTGATAGCTTCATCTCCAGGTTCTCCGTTAGCTCCCATTTCTGATAAAATTTTTTCAATTTTATCAGGATAGACGTTGTAAGCACTGCTGGGTAGAAAAAACGTATTATCAGTTAGCGCCATTGGAGAGTTTGGATCGCTATTAATTCTTTTTGCCTTGCTGAATGTGGATAGATGAGTTGTTTGGATAGTAACTGTTTTTTTATCAGAGTTGATTTCATAAAAAACCTGATCCCATCTATTTTCAAGAGAGTTAAGATAAAGTGCTCCATAAAATTCTTCAGCACTGACTCCAACAGGAATGGCTACTGGATCATAAGGTATTTCTATTTCCAGAACACCTGGCAAATCTTTTAAAGAACCCAAAGAGATATAAAAAGGATTTTCCACAGGAACTTCATAGGTGTTCCCACCAAGCTGTGTAACATTAAGATATACTGGTTCATTAAGCATATTCTCAGGAATAGTTATGCCTATAGTATTGCCTGCGCTGAAATACTGAGGCTCGCTTGATGGTTGTACAATTGTAGATATTAAGTTGGTAGAATTATACTCAAAATAAGCAGGTTCAAGACTAACAACTTGACTTCCCAACATTACTGATCCACCTGAAATTACAAGCTCAAATGATTTATTATCATTAAATATAATATTTTGAGCTGTCTTTGTGGCTGGAATAATGAGCAATGTTCCATCTGTAGAATTTTGCAAAGTTACTGTTGCACCTAAGCGAGCTACAGTAAAAGCACTTGCATCAGATTTTATTGTAATTACGTTATTACCCGGAAAGTTGATAAGTTTCGCACCAGCTCCACTTTCAAGCGTAACCTTATTTATGCCTGCACAGCCGTAAATATGGACAAAACTGCCTGATTGTATGTTGGAAGTTGTATCAGGGTTACCCTGGGTTAAAATAATTCTCTCATCAGGAGTATTTATATTATTACTGAATGCGTTGCCAATACCTAAGGTCTTAGCTGGGGATAATATCGTAATGATAAGTACCACGATCCAAATAAAATTGGATATGTAAAACTTCATGCTTTGTTTCATGGCAACTCTCCTTTTAAAAAAGTCGTAAAAGATATAAAATCAACAAATCCTTGCTTTAGCAAACCATTATAACTTATCTCTTCTCTATAAAGCCTGCTTAAAAACTATATGTAATATATAGTAGCGATTTGACAGATAGGCAACTTAAATAATAATATAGCCGTTACCATTTTGGAAAATCATCTGGGAGATTATCATTTGCAAGGAAATTAGAATTTAGGATAAATTGTATGAATCTTGATATCAAAACTCTCATACTCCTCAGTTTTATTATAGAACAATTTTTGAGATCAATAATTGCCCTTGCAAATGCAGAGCGTAGGGATAGAAAAATGGCTATAACATCAATTGTTTTAGATAAATTTAAACCAGTTAATGAGACACTTAGTTATGATGTAGGTGATATAAGCTTTATCAGTTGGAGGAGGAGGAGATGAAAAGAGAGTTATCAATTTTTCTTTCTATTTGCTTATGACTCCTTTTATCTGGCTCAGTAAATGGTAAGTGCGATCTTAATACTCCAGAAGCAATTGCATCTGTAAATGACTATATCCACAAGAGCCGAAGCATCTAAATCAGAAGAGCTGTCCATTTTAACTGAAGTTCCTACCCCTTCAGTTGATGCTCTCAATATCAAATCTTTAAGAAGGTGGTTTTATGAAAAAAAGAGTATTATACGCCAATGCCAATTATGAAGAGATTGTTGATGATAACGGCTATTTTGTTGATAAAACAGCTTATATCG
>CAYRLG010000034.1:0-44264 GCA_964425195.1 uncultured Desulfobacterales bacterium | reverse complement strand
TATTGCAAATTAAAATGTTTGTTTTTACGATACATTTTAGTGGCAAAAATTTTTCTACAAGGCGTTTCAGTTTTGATAAAAAACAATATTGATGTATTTACAACAGCATTAATAAAAATCGGTTGAGGTCTTACTGAATAAGATGAAAGCCTTATTTCATCGCAATTACTTTCTAATAAATAATGAAGTCCAGTCATTGAATCACTTGAAGTAATTGATATTGGAACAATAAAATTTAAAATTCCAAATTGACGAAGAGAATTAAAACCATGTTCAATGAATAACGTGAAAGTATCAAGAGACCCTTTTTGTTTGTTAGGTATTGTGTTAGCACTTATATATTTTTTTCTAAAAATAACCTTTTCATTTAATGAATAGGTTCCTCCATACGGCGGATTACCAATAACCACATCAAACCCATCAGCAATTCCAAACATCCACTCTGGATCAAAAAACGGAGAAAAGGCATTTTGATTATACGGATCCCAAGCTGCAAGCTGTTTTGCGGTCTCATTTGCCCAACCATGTTTAACCAGCAAATCCCCGATTTTTTCGCGTGTCTCTTTATCTTTGTCTCTCAATCTTCTTTTGGTTGCTGGTGATTTTGCTGAAAACAGGCGGTGTCTTATATTTTTCAACTCCTCTTCAAGTGATTTTATCTCCTGACTATCAAAAATATCCATCTGCTTATCAGGTTTATCAATTCCGATAAGAGTATTTGCAGCTACAAACTTGGTTTCAAGGTTGGGAAGGGCACGGATTCCGAAGTTGGGTTTTTCTCTATCAACTTTCTGATCAACCACAAGTGAGATAAAAAAACGCAATTTGGAAATCTGTGTTGCAATGGGCTGAATATCCACGCCGTAAATGCAGTTTTCAACTAAAAAGAGCTTTCTTGCATAATCTGGATCATTTATCTTTTCATCAAATGCTTCATTGATTTCAATGAGTTTTTCTTCCCGCTCTTTTTTATCAGAAATTGCAAAAGCTCCTTCTGTCTCTTTTAGGGCTTTACTTAATTGAAGCTCCTGCCAATGTTTGTTATCAGATTGTAGAATATGCACCATTTTCTGGAGTATTCCCATTGGAAAAGCACCAGAACCACAGGCAGGGTCTAAAATCTTGCAGTTATCCAAAGCATAAATGATCTCTTTCTGCACTGCTTCATCTTTTGTAAATGGATTGATCTCATTATATGAAAGCAGCTCATGCAGTTTGCTGTCCAATTCTTGATCTTCAATTTCTCCCAAATCTTTGATACTGTTTTTCTTATCCTGTTCCTTAATGCTGTTTTTATTATTCCAGCTTTTGACGCTTGTTTTAAGGTAGGCAATCAGGCTTTCATCAACCATATAATTGACAATCTCTCTTGGAGTGTAAAAAGAGCCTGTCTGCTTTCTGGCTGTGGTTTTAGTCTCTGGATTGTAGCTTGCAAGAAGATTTTCAAACACTTTGCCTAATAGTTCAGGGTCAAGGGCAACATCTTCTTCAATAGGCGTATTTTCTGCAACTGTGAATTTATAAGAGTCAAGAATTGAGATAAGCCCTTTAACTTTGGCGTTTTTATATGCTTTTGTGCTTATGCCCACAACATCGCTTAAATCTACCTCTTGATCGAATCCAAAAAAGAGATAATCAGGCACAATCAGTTGATGAGGATTAACTAAATTGTCTGAAAAGCCGTCAATATAGATTTTATCGGTCTTGTTATCTAAACATTCAAACAATCCGCCGTTGAGAAATGGAACAACAGAGTTCATAAGCTGTAAAAAACTATCAGGATTTTTAAAATGATCTTGGTAACGCATTAGATAGTTGGCATCTCTGTGCTGACCAAAATTATCTTTTAACCTAAAACCTCTTTTACGTTTATCTTCTTTATCATCTGGTTCAATCGGGCAGTTAAGAGTTGCAAAAAAGAGATTTTGCAAAACTGCCTTGTAATAGATGCTCTCTTTATTTGCCTCTTGAAACAGACCAGCATCACGAACAGGACTCATATTTTTTAACAGCTCTGTTGTTACATAATCTATATCAAACAGCCCTTCTGGAATCAGTTTTTTCTCTTTGATAAACCAGACAAACAGGAATCGTGTCAAAAGGCGTATGACGTTTTTTGCGTTATGTTCTTGTTTAAGTGCAGCAAGGTCGATCTTTTTTAAATGAGCATCAGCTTCTGTTGGTTCAGAAGGAAATACCACCTCTTTAACTGCCCAGAAATACCAGTTTGACAGCTCTTGATAAAATTTTTTGTTAAGAATATTGGCACTAAAAACATCCTGCCAATAGGTGTAAAGAGTTGCAAAGGAATCAACCTTGTTTTTTCCTGTTTTAGGAAGTTTTAAGTCATTTAAGATACGCAGATGACCTGCATGTGGATTTTTCAGATCAATATCTCTAAGTAAGGTAACTTTGCCTGCTTTTTCGCCTTCTCTCCACTCCTGCTTGTATTTAAGGCGTTCTGTGTTGGCAAATGCCAAATAGTTGGAATATTTGAACACAACAACAACTGGAGTGTAGAAAAATTCACGGTTAAAGGCACGGGCGATCTGTGCAAGCTGTGAACGGGTTGGAAGACGGTTGTTTTCTCTTTGTTTTAATGTAATGCCGAATATCAGCACACCGTCATAATCAGATTTTATATTTGACTGGATTTGGGCAAGCTCCATGCTTTTGGTTTTATTACTGCTGAAATCCTCATCATTACTTCTGAAAGCTGCATTGTCATTATTAAAAGCTGCTTCATCATTGCTGAATGCAGCATCATCAACCATGCCGAGAAAATAGAGATCATCAATCAGATTAAAGGTTTCATTATCTTTATAGGTATCTTTTAATATTGTTTTGGCAGAAGCAGGCTCGTCAGTCAGATAGTTTACAGGCACTTCAAGCTCTTTAAATAGTGATTTTAGAGCTGATAGAAAATTAGCTGCGGTGAATTTGTTTAAGTTCATTTTTTTGGAAACTCTCCTTTAGACTGTAAACCAAAAACCAAGCAATCAGATCAAAATTGTTCAGCAAGATTTCTTGACTATATCTTTAATCTTTTGTTTTAGTCTATTATAGCTTCTTGCTTGAATATTATTTGTATTAATATTATCCAGCTCTCTGATAAATAGTTCATAATGTTCTTGCTGTTCTTTGGATTCTTTACCGTATAGTGCTGTTTTTAGCTGTTTTGAACATAACATATCTTCTTCTTGCAGTGTCATTTTACGTTTAGCTGATAAAATTAATGTTTCAATTGCTTGATATAAAATAGAAGCATCTCTATAAAAAGGTTTTCCCCATCTTATTTCATTTAGTGTATTAACTGCTTCACATTCACGACAACCGTTACATGAATTGTGCGGAAATACAAAACGTGTGTCGCAATCATTATCAACCAAAACAAATACTCCGTCAGCAAAACCTTGTGCAGCCTTCATTGCTGCAAAGCTGGCATCTTTTAACAATGTTTTATGTCCGCCGCCCTGCCTTCTTTTTAATCCTACATCTTCGGGTCTAATGGATTTAATACCTAATTTATTGAGTTCTTTATCTTCTTTAAACACCTTTTCAATGAATTTATAATCAGTTTCTCCATCACAAATAAAAATAATTTCCATTTTTTTTACTATCATGGATTGCCGCTCCCGAAAATATTTGAATACCAAGCATCTCCAAGAGATTGTATTGAAAGAATCTCCTCATAATCTGGAATATCAGATAGCGTTTTTATTGAACCGTCTTTTATTAAAAATATTGAATCAGGATAATCTCTAAATAAATCAAGCAGATAAGGAGAATGAGTAGATAGCATAACCTGACATGGAGACTCTTGTCGTTTAGTTAAGGAATCAAAAATTTCAATTAATAAAGGAAGTTTATGCGGGTGCAGGTAAGATTCAGGTTCTTCAAAAAAAACCCATGTTGGTATAATGCCACATGATGCAAGACAGGCAAAAGAAGCAAAAACCCAATATCCATCAGAAATAAAATGACCTCTGACTTCAAATGTTTTTCTATTGCTTCCTTCTTCAAAAAAATTCAAATAAGCTTTTTCATCATAAGCAGATACCCCGATATCTACAATTTTAGAACTGCCTTGAGCATATTTTATAATTTTTGTTCTCAGATTATTAAATCCGCCTTTTTCCTCTTCTTGCAAAAATTGTATGACTTCAGCTAAATTTGAGCCGTCAGATTTTAGAAAAGGCTGGCGTCCATCGCCTTTATATTGCTCAAATCCTGTTCGTGCAGCAGCAGGAGAAAATTGAAATTTTGATATCCTCTGCATATATCTCTTGATTTTCCATAGGACATCATTTACCTGCTCAGGTAATCTTTCAGTTGATTCTGAAAATAAAGTATCTCTATATGGAGAAGATAGTAAATAATCAGGCCAATTTTCCCGAATTTCATTTTCTTGGTAATCATAATTGTGGCTTTTGGGAGGAATGCCTTTTTTGTAAATGATCTTTTTATCTTTTGTTATTATTTTTAATCTTTCAAAATTAATGTAAAATCCAGACATTGATTTAGTATTTTTAGCAAAAACAATATCATACTCAAATTCGCTTCCATCAACCACACCGTCTATACCTAATCCAATGGGTGAAAACTTGTATCCAAATGACAAACGATCAAAATTTATAACATTATTAAATGAAAATAACCCTTCTGGAAATGCGGATTTTAATCCTAATCTAATGATTGTTGCTATTGAATAGATTGATGCTGCAATACTACTTTTTCCAGCACCATTTGCTCCTATAAAGACATTGATCCTATCAAATTTAATTGTTTCTTCTTTAAATTTTTTGTAATTTAATAATCTAATTGTTTTTATCATTTTATCCCCTAATTATTCACTCCTTTTGGCATTTTGATTGTAACTCCCACTTAAATATTAAATAGATAAAAAACTACACAGTAACCAAAAACCAAGCAATCAGATCAAAATTGGTCAATTGATATTTTTCATTAGTTTTTGTGTTCTGTTTTAAGCGTATCAAACTGCCTTTATCACCTCTTTTGAGTTTTGAGAGAATATCTTGAGCCTCTTTTCCCATGAGAGCTTTTTCAGAGCCGTCTTCTTGCTGCTCCACTGTTAAAGATTGATTATTAAGCCACCCTTTAACAGCATCAACAAGTTCTTTTATTGCAGATTCATCGCCTCGTTCAACAAGGTCTGGCACAAATCTATTTTTATCTTTATGCAGAGCTAAGGCATCAAGTATCTCTTTTTGATTCAGCAATACTGCCTTTCCCTTCATATCAATATAAATCAGATCAAAAAGCTGATATTTAAAGTCAGGGCTTTTAGATGCTTTAGCAGGATAACCTAAAAGGGCTATAATTCCAGATTCTTTGCAAATAGTTTTATCAGCTTGAAAGCCTGTATAAACAGCTTTTGGCATGTTTGAATATTTGCTTTTATCTCTATTAAACTCTGCTGAAAGTTCTTGGCGGTACCGCTCTAAAGAGAGAGCATCAAATCCAAGAGATTCATCATTTACTTCAATATCTTCCCAAGTTGTCTCCATGAGTTTCATCATTCTGTCATTCATTCTTTTATCTAAAGATTCGTCATGGATCATTGCTTCAAATGTTTCTGTAAATTTATGATCAACTTCTGAGCCAGCAAGTTTCATGGCTGCCATTCTCTGCTCAATCCTGCCTTGAAGGTTCAGATATGTGTTGATATTGCTTGAGGGCCAAAAATTGATGCCGAATATTTTCTTGTTAGGGCTGCCGATACGATCAATCCGCCCCATACGCTGAATTATTCTTACTGGATTCCAATGAATATCATAATTTATAACCATATCAGCATCTTGAAGATTCTGCCCTTCACTTAAAGCATCTGTGGCAATCAGTATATCAATGGGGTTTGATAATTTTTTATAAACAGCAGGGTTATTTTGAGATACCCATTTTATCCATTCATAATAGGCATCTATACCTTTTTTATCTGTTTTAAAATCCCACTCTTTTTCATTAAAAAGTTTTGTAAATGGTGCAAAACGCTCTAACACAGGCTCAAAATTTCTATTTATCTCATAGCTGCTGCCTGCAATTTTTACTTTATCTTCAATAAGGCTGCCTTTAATAAAGTTGTCATCTGTTATAGAACCTGAACCTGATACCATAGCGATTTTATCAAACCCTCGATTTTTCAACTGGTCAAACAAATATAGTGCTGTGTCTCGATAAGCTGTAAATACAACTACCTTTTGGTTGTTATTATTTTCACCTTTGAGCCGCTTTTCATTTATTATTTTAATCACAGTTTCTAATTTATCATCACTGCTTTTATGGTTGCACGGTATATGAGTCTCTTTTTTAATTAAAGCCTCAAATTTCTGCATGTTTATAAAAAGGTTATCTAAGGCATCAAGGTCTTGTTTAATATCAATTTTAAACTGCTCTAATTTTCTGTTTTTATCAATGTCAGCAAGGCTTATTTTTCTTTTTCTGCCAAGTGTGAACTCATCTATTTCATTATCAATTTCAAGCTCATTTTTAAACTCAATTTCAAGCTGATTATCTTTCAAAATATCAAATTGATCTTCTCTATCTATTTCATCATTTTTAATCTTTTTATCCTGCAAAGATGCAGGCTTAGCATAAACATCTTGATATTGTTTGATTTTATCAAGTGCATTTTGATGATGCTGCCTTATCTTTTCCACTGTAGAATAAAACGAAAACCATGAAGATTCTAATCGTTTGACCATAAGAATATAGAGCATTTTTACAAGGAAAAAATCTCTTTGCCTCTCATCATGCAAAACATTTATGCTGGTTTTGTTGTCAGGCTCTAAATAAAAAAATGGTTGATATGCTGATAATTTTGGAGGGAAATGGTCGAAAAGCTCTTCAAATGAATCAAAACTGCCTATATGCTTTGGAGTAACAAAAAGATTTATAGGTTTTGCTTTGATTGGAAAATTTAAATTCAAGCCTAAATTTAGATCATGCTGGCTTTCAACCATTTTTCTGGTTCGTGCAACTGTCAGGGAATCGGTTAAGGTGAAAAATCCAGATGGCAGTTTTTTTATAAATTCACTAATTTTAGGATTTTCATCTTTCTGCCATTGGTTAAATTCTCTTTGTGCTGTTCTAAAAGAGTAATCAATGTTTTTAACACCTAATTTTTCGTCATAACCTTGAACATCTCCTTTTACCATTAATTTAAATTGGTTTCTTATATCATTTAATGAGTTGTTTATAGGAGTTGCAGATAAAAGCAGGATTTTGATATCCTCATTTTTTTTAAGGATATTTTCCATGAAAAATTGATATCTACTTGATTTATCATTTCTGAAATTATGGCTTTCATCAATAACGATCAATTTTGGTTTATCATTAATAAAATATTTATCACACCTTTCATTGTATCTTTCCAGCCTGTTACCAATCATATCAGTATGAAATCTGATAAAATATTCAAACTGATCTTTTTCAAATCGGGAATCTTGATTTTTTTTATATCTGTTCCAATTCTCTTCAAGTCTTTTAGGACAGAGCAAAAGCGTTTCTCTGCCCTGCAACTGAAAGAATTTAATAACAGCAAGTGCTGTCCATGTTTTACCAAGACCTACAGCATCAGCTAATATTGCACCATTATATTTTTGAAGCATCTTTATGAGGCTTAAAACCCCTTTTTTTTGAAAATCATAAAGCAGATTATAGATTACACAATTTTCTAATCTCCCTATCTGCCTGTTAAATTCAGGGTCGTTCTGTTCATCAATGATATGGCTGCCAAAAAGTTCAAAAAGGATTTTATAGTAGATTTCTCTTGGTGAATATTGAAGAAAGATTTTTTCAATTTCACTGATAAGATATTGCTTAAAATCAATTTTTTTCTTTGTGCCGTCATGCAGAATAATGGTTTTGTTTTTATGTGTCTGAGGCTTTTTCCAAAGAGAGTCAAACCATTTAACAAGCTCTTTATATTGGTTGTTGTTGCCTGTTTCAGCAATATTTAATTCTACATTGCTTGTTTTTTTAAGCCCGATCCCAGCTTCAGTTAAATTGGAACTGCCTGAAATAAAATAGTTGTTTCTGTCATCTTTTTTTTGAGGTGAGAAAAGGTAGTTTTTTGCATGGCAGAAATTAGGCTCTAAGGTTCTTGTAGAAACTTTATCCTGCTTTAAAAAATTTACAGCTTCCTTTGATACGCTGTTGAGCTTTAAAGCTGCCTCAATAGTTATATTTTCATTTAATAGATCAAGAGGTCTGATCTCTTCTGGGTCAAAATTTACAATATCACCAAGTATAAGCCTGAATTCGCTAATTTTAGCATTTATCTCTTTTGATAAATAAGCAATTGCTCCAATTGTAAAATACCCTGTTACAATATCAAGTTTCCCTGTTTCAGTATATTGTAAAATCCACTCATAAACTTTAAGATTTTCATTTTCATTGTCTAATATCATCTCCCCCAACCTTATACATTTTTATACATCAGCTCTATCTCTTCCGCATATTTTGATAATATATTTTTCCGTTTCAGTTTTGAGCTTATAGTCATTAATCCAGATTCGGCTGTCCATTCATCTCTTAATAGTTTTACAGCGTGTATTTGAGAAGCATCAGGGTATTTTTTCATCTTTTCAGAAATACGTTTTAAAACAAGGTTCATCAGCGTTGTATTTTTTAAGGTCAGAGGATCATTAGGATTTAAGTTTAAGCTCTCTGCCATCTTTTCCAACAGCTCTTTATTCAAAACCACCAAAGCAGTGAGAAAAGGTCTCTCTTTTCCAACAACCATTACCTGTTCAAACAAGATATCGCCTTTTATAGCTGCCTCTATATGGGCAGGTGGAATTTTTTCTCCATTGTTCATTGTTATCAGATCAGATAGCCGTCCCATAAAAAAGAGATGTTCTTTGTCGTCTATTTGAAACATGTCGCCGGTATGAAGCCAGCCCTCTTTTAAAACCTCTTTGGTTGCAGATGGATTGTTCAAATAACCTATCATCACGCTTGGGCTTTTTACGAGCAGTTCGCCATTTTCCGTTTCAATCTTAAAATCTAATCCTTTTAAAGGCTTGCCAACGCTTGAAGGAAGATTATTCTCGGGGCTGTTCATGCTGATGACAGGTCCGGCTTCAGCCTGCCCGTAACAGTTTAAAACAGGCACTCCAAGAGCTGAAAAAGTTTTGGAAACATCAGGAGATAGTATTCCGCCTGCATAAAATCCGCAGCGAAGCCTTCCTCCAAACATCTGCCTGATTGACCTTGCGATAATAGCATCAAACAAAAACCAAAACAGAAATCGAGGCTGCCATTTTGCCCGTCCATGGAGATACTGAAATCTTGCCCACCCTATCTCAACTGACTTTTTGAAGAGACGCTGAATCCAAACAGGCTGTCGTAAAAATTTAATGCTTATCTGTTTATATATGTATTCGTACAAGCGGTTGGCAGATACAATATGTGTTGGTCGTATAATCTGCAAATCTTCAATAGGACGTGCAGCGTTTGGAAAAGCAGTTGCAAAATCCATCATCACAGGAAAAATATAACCACCTGTAAAAGGGACAAGCAGATCATCATCATTAATAGATGTGTAATGAGCTATTGCCTCTGCATTTGATAATACGTTTTTATGGCTTAACATCGCACCTTTTGACATTCCTGATGTGCCAGAAGAGTAGTGAATAGTTGCCAATTCATTAGGGTCCGATGTGATATAATAAGATTCAGAATCGTATTGTGACGGTAGCCATGATTCTATTTGATCTAACCTGACTATTTTTAAATTCTCCACAATATCTCTGAGATAGAGCGATAGAGGCTGTTGTGTTAAAAGTTTATCTGTACCATCTTCTATCAACAAAAACTTAATTTGAGTCTCTTTAAGTATATTCACAATGTTATCAGCTACTTCAAAAGAGTTACTTGGCATTGGTACAATCACAAATCCCAAACCAAAAGCTGCAAACTCAAACAGTACTCTCTCATAGCCCACCCTGATCATAAAACCAACGCGATCACCTTTAGAGAGATTCTCTTTTTTTAATGCTGCTTGCCACTGTGCGACCCCTTTAGATGTATCCTGCCACGTTTTTTCAATATATTTTTTTTCTGTTTCATCAAAGTATTTGAATGCAACTTTATTAGGGCTATATTGTACCCTTAATTTAAAAAGACCAGATAGAGTTCCAGCCTCTTCTGTAGTTATCTCTCGTCTCAAAAAGCCGTACTCCTAATTGGATAGCTATAAAATAATAATTTCATATTTCGACCGCATAGATTATCCTGTCTTATCATAGCTTAGACAGAATTGAGTGAAATCTACTATAAAATCTTAACTGATTATTCAATTATTAGAGTATAAATGAGATATATCGCCAAAATTTTTCTCTACCCACTCATCTGTGTATATGGTATCTAAATAGCGATCTCCACCATCTGGAATTATGGCAGCCACAACTGCACCTTCTGGAATCTCTGCTCTTTTTTTCTCAATTGCCATTATAACACCGCCTGAAGAGCCACCTGCTAAAATAGCCTCTTTGTGAAGAAGGCGGCGACACCCAACAATGCAATCAATATCAGTAATATGAACAACTTCGTCCTGTAAATCCGGCTGCATCAGCTCTGGAATTCTTGCAGCCCCATGACCTGGTATTAGACGTTTTGAAGGAGGATCGTTGTAGATTGCACTGCCTTTAGCATCTACAGCAACAACCTTAGTATTAGTCATTCCAAAAAATTTTAAATATTCTCGACAGCCTCTTAAAGTTCCACATGTACTAACAGCCACAAATAGATAATCAATCTTACGATTTAACGCATGAGCTATCTCGTGCATTGTTTGGTGGTGGGCACCAGGATTATATGGATTTGCATACTGATTTGTCCAATATGAGTTGGGAATTTGACTCTTTAATTCTTGAACCCTTGCTACACGGGCATGTAAATATTCACCAGTAACGGGATCTGGTTTTGGTACTAAATCTATTTGCGCACCATAAACCTGCATCATTTTAAGGTTTTGCGTCGTAGTTTTTGGATCAACAACACATATAAATTTAAGACCAATAAAATGGCAGACTTGAGCTAAACCAATCCCTAAATTGCCTGAGCTTGACTCAATTATTGTTGTATCTGCATCTATTTCACCCTTTTCAAGACCCCGTTTTATAATGTTTAAGGCTGTTCGATCCTTAATTGAGCCACCAGGATTTGTCATCTCTAACTTAACCCACACCTGAAACGGGGCATTTTTGAACAATCGGTTGAGTCTTACTATTGGCGTATTGCCAATAGTGCCAAGCACTCCATCACTATTTACGTTTTCCATTTTTTTACCTCAAAAATTATTAATTTTTTCAATCTATCTTTTTAATATTTCAAGATGACGATTCATAAGTTGACTCATAGTCCTAATTTGATTAATCATAACACCTTCTATGCTATCAACATCTATCTTATCTATCTCTGTTTTCTGCTCGATTTTTTCTTCTATCTTAGGCTCTACTATTGCTTGGATAGACTTAGAATATGGCGATAACTCTTCTGATTTTATAGATATTGTGTCTGCATAATTCGATTTTTTTTCATCAAAAGAGTAAGATGCTCGATCTATCCAGTGACGCTCACGCTGAAATGGGTAGTTTGGCAGAGCAACTTTTCTTAAGTAACTAAATGGCTTATTAAAGCTATTCCAATCAATATCAACTCCTGATACATAAAGTTCGGCTAACGAGCGAATCATCTTAATCGTGTCGCCAACTCGCGGGGAGAGAGATGATAATCGGCAGATATGGCTGTTTTGAATGCCGTTTTCCTCCAAAAACTCTTCTGGCAGAGTCATATCAAGATCGACAAGATTTGGAGCTGGACCAATCTCGATAAGCGTATCGTAATTTTTCCTGATATGAACGAGCGTTTTCACAAATTGAACAGGCTGGCGCATGTGGCTACACCAGTAGTCAGCAGTGCAGATACCGCTTCCAATCGGCTCGCCAGTTAAGTTAGATATTACAGGCACTATCGGTATCTGATACGATATTAACTTTGCTGCACTTCTAAAATCGTCCATAATCTGTTCAGTCAAAGGGGAATGAAACGCAGTTGAGATATTGACCTGAACCGTCCTTAAACGCCTGCTCTCCAACTCTTTCACAACTAAGTCAACCTCAGCCACAAAACCAGATATAAGAACTATTTCAGGTCCGTTGATTGCAGCTATTGAAACCTTATCTTTAAAAGGTTCGACTGCCTCTTTAACAACATCTAATCGGGCAAATACGCTGACCATCTTTCCCTGATCAGTCAAAGCGTTCATAAGATTTGCCCGTTCAATAAGCAGCCTTAAACCATCTTCATAGCTGAACACACCAGCAGCACAGGCAGCAGCATACTCTCCTAAACTGTGCCCCATTACAGCATCAGGAAAAACTCCCCACGATTTCCAAAGCTCAGTAAGTGCATATTCAAGAATAAATACTGCCGGCTGGGTGTAGATAGTTTTATCTAATTCTGCCGTGCCGATACGAGGCTTAAATGAAAAAATATTCATGGGCTTGACTGGTTTGGCAACAACATGAGAATCAAAAACAACAGAAGCACCAGCAGAAACAGAAGAGCCGGTATCTCCATCTGCGTCTGTTGATTTATACCCCGGAAACATAACATCAAATAAAGGTTTAGGCAGCAGTTGTGATAATCCTGATCTCTCTATAAACTTAAAACATCTATCAACAGCATCTTTAAAAACCGGCTGTGTTTTATACAGCTCCAACCCCATGTTTGGATATTGAGAACCTTGTCCTGTGTATAAAAAAACCCCCTTTGGACGCTTGCCTGTTTTGCCATGAAAAACATCTTGATTCGGGCTTTCTTCTGCTGCCATCTTCAAAAGTTCAACTGCCTGTTCCCTATTTTGTGCAACAACAGCCATGCGGTGTTCAAAGTGGGAACGACACGTTGCAGCAGTGTGGCAGATATCCTTGAAATATAGCTGTTCAGGCATATTGAAAAGATTGAGATAACGTTCAAAAAGTGCTTTTAAAGCCTCTTTAGAGCGTGCTGATATCGGCAGAATATCAGCAGGTCGCATTAATTTAGAAGAGGTTTCATCTATTGAGTTTTCAGTTAATGCTGATTTATCTTCATATTCAGATATTTCTTCGGGAGCTTCTGAGACAACAACATGGGCATTTGTTCCGCCAAAAGAGAATCCACTCATTCCAGCAGCCCTTATCTTCTCTCCTTTTGTCCATTCAATATGATCAGAGGCAACTTTAATTGGAATTGAATCCCAGTCAATTTTGGGATTTGGGGTGTTAAAGTAGAGCTGTGCGGGAATTCTCTGATTTTGGAGTCCTAAGACGACTTTAAAAAGGCTTGCCATGCCAGCAGCAGCTTCCAAATGTCCGATATTCGTCTTTATCGATCCTATTAAAAGAGATTTGGTACGAGGATTTCTAAAAACTCGAGATAAAGCACCAACTTCAATTGGATCGCCTAAAGATGTACCAGTACCGTGTGCCTCAATATAGTCAATATCTTCTGGTTTGAGATTTGCCATGCTGAGAGCTTGGCGGATAACAGCCTCTTGGGCTGGTCCTGACGGAACAGTTAATCCTCCAGATGGTCCATCATGGTTGACCGCAGAACCGCGGACGAGTGCAATTATGCGATCTCTATCTTTGAGAGCCTTAGATAGAGTCTTTAAACAGACGACTCCGCACCCTTCGCCTCTGACATATCCGTCTGCTGAAGCATCAAATGTTTTGCTTCGTCCGTCTGGAGCCATAAGATGAGCTTTTGAAAAACTTATTGAAACTTCGGGAGCTAAAATCAGATTAACTCCTCCGACTATTGCCATATCGCTCTCTTTATCTCTAAGAGATTTACAGGCTAAATGGAGAGCCACTAAACTTGACGAGCAGGCAGTATCAAGCGAAAAACTTGGTCCATTGAGTTTTAATACGTAAGATAAACGACCAGCAGCAAGCCCGAGCGTGTTGCCTGTTCCAAAATATGCATCAATATCTTCAGGGTCTCCTGAATCCATGATATTTGCACCGTAATCAAGTCCCATAATTCCTATAAAAACGCCAGTCTTACTTCTAACTAATGTGTGAGGTGCAATATTTGCATTTTCAAGAGCCTCCCAAGCAACTTCAAGCAGCAGCCTCTGCTGGGGATCCATTGTTCGAGCCTCTAAGGGCGTTATGCGGAAAAAAGCAGCATCAACTTTGTCGATATTTTTCAGCAGTCCTGCAAAGCGTGTGCTTATCCGCCCGGGCTTATCTTGATCTGGATCATAATAGACAGAGTTATCCCAACGCTCCAAAGGAACTTCAACAACTCCGCTTCTCTTATTTATCAAAAGATTCCAGTAATCTGCCAAGCTCTCTAAATTACTATCTCCTCCCGGAAAACGGCAGCCCATTCCGATGATTGCAATCGGCTCGTTTTGCTCTTGTTTAAGGGCATCATATTTTTTCTGCATCTCTTTTAGTGCAAAAAATGCCTTTTGCAGAGGTGTCAAATTTTCAAGTGCTGTAGTAATTTTTTGATTTATATCATTCACGATAGATGTAAAAACTCCTGTTAGTAATCTTACTTTTATCCTTATATCCTGCCAATCCTGATTTCAGAATCACCGATTAGCCTGATTGAGCGATTTAACTGATTTCAATCCCTTAAATCCTCTTCCAATCCTCGATTCTAAACTTGTACATCAAGAAAGTGAACGCAAAAATTCAGGAGCAAAATCAGCTCCGTTTTCCCATTCCACAGTATTGGCAGAAATATTAAACCGTTTAAAATATTCTTTATCTTTCAATGGTTTAAATATTCCTTCATCTAATTCATTTTGTAAATCTACAATCTTTTTTACACCATCATTAAATACAACCATGATTTTATAATCTTCAATGTACTCTGCATTAGTTACCCAAATCATTATAAAATTTCCTATACAAGCGGTTCTATTTTTTTCAAAGGCTGTTTGGCTTTTGCAAGTTCCCAATTATCCATCAACTCTTTTTTATGGTCAAAAGCCCATTCTAAAACAAGAGAAATAATCTTTTTAGGAACAGTTCCTTCAAGCAGTTCAAGAGTTTCAATTGATAAGACTCCCAGATACTCGTTATAACGTATATGAAAATGTGGAATCCCATGTTCCCTATAATTGATTGTTATTATGATTCCTAAAAACCTACATATTTCAGGCACTTAATATCTCCTCTTTTATGTTATTCAAGATGTTTAGCACCATTTGCAGGGTTTTGATAAACATCATGTCTCGACCCATTACGCAGCAAAATACAACCAGCATTTTCAAGCTGTTCTTATTAATTACACTTTTATATAGACTTCAGTACGATTTCGTCCATTCATTTTGGCTTTATATAGAGCTTTATCAGCCATGCTAAGAATATCCAGAGTATCTCTTTTTGAACAACACTTTATTGTTGAAACCCCCAAACTTACGGTAACAAAGTCTGAAATTTTAGATTGTTTATGCTCAATAAAGAGATTTTCAACATCAATTCGTATCTTTTCAGCTATAACTTTAGCACCTTTGAGGTCAGTTTCTGGAAGAATACAAACAAACTCTTCCCCACCATACCTTGCAGCAACATCTGCTGAACGAGAGATATTATTTGATATAACACTCGCAACTTGTCTCAAACAATCATCACCGCAAACATGGCCGTATTGGTCATTGAATAGTTTGAAATAATCAATATCAATCATTATCAAAGATAATTCTGCACCTCTTCTTGCAAGCCTATTGTATTCTAATCTAAGTTTTTTATCTAAATATCTACGGTTTGCAATGTTTGTTAATCCATCAGTATAGCTAAGTGTTTCAAGTTTTTTATTTAAATTCTTAAGTTCTTGTTGAGCTTGATGAAGCTCAAAATAGCTTTTTTCATTTGCAAGCAGCAACATACTAAAGCCGCTGATAAGAATAATGCAGAATACAGCTAACGGCATGATCTGCTTGTTTAGTTCATTAAAGGCAATATATGATTGTTCAGGTACCAGAAGAACCCAAATAGCACGTGTAAAAAATAGGATGGATAATAACAAGAAACTTAAGCCTAAAAAAGAGCGAAGCAGTGATTTTTCCCCATTATTCCTCAACAATGCCCAACATGGTAGAAGGTAGAAAACTGTGTGTAGAAAAAATATAACTACTAATCTGATTGAAGGTTTGAGAAGAAACATAAAAATAAATAATATAAAGATAGACAATGCCACGCAATGTTGCACTCTTCGATTAACAACTCGTCCAGTTATATAAAATACAGCCCAACTTTCATAGGCACAGCCTAACAATACAAGATTATTGGCAGTAAAAACCGTAATAAAATCAGGTGAAGGCACTCTAAAATAAAGTATAAGTGATCCCAACCCTTGAAGGAATTTTGCGGCAGTCCAGATTGGAATCCATTCTGACCTCTCTTTATGATATTGAAATATTACGAGCAATAATCCAAAGACAAAAGAGCCAATTGCCAACATTAATATGATGGTTCTTACATCCATCTGAATGAATATCAGCCTTATTTCTAAAAAGTTATTGAATTATAAATAATTTTAGCAGCTCATCATCAATCGCAGCCTCTAAATCAGCCTGATTCATGCTGACTATTTTAGATAAAAGCTGATTAGAGTCTTGTGATGAGACAATACTAATGTTATCTGATCTATTTTGTAATGCTTCTGCTTTATTCTCATCTATATTATCTATTTTCTCTGTTTTGCTATGCTCTAAAAGATTCTGCTCTTGGCTCTCTTTAATCTCTTGATTTAAAACAGGCTCTACAGTTTCAAGCAGACATTCGCACATTCCCCGAACTGTTGGAAAATCAAACGCAAATGTAGCAGGCAGGGTGTAATCTAAATCTCTCTCAAGCTGCTCTTTAAGCTCAATTGCCATAAGCGAGTTTAGACCATAATCAAAAAGGCTTTGGTCTGGATCAATGCACACATTTGGAGATAAATCCAAAATAGCTGCAATCCTCTGGCAGATGTGGGTACTGACTAAATTTGGCCGCTGCATAGAAGGTGCTCTTCTCAAATTATTTATCATACTTGCAGAGTGGCTGCTTAAATTTTCAGAATCATCAACAGCTTTTGGTTGTGATAAAATTTTTTCATCAGCTTTGTACTCTTTATCAGACGCAACAAGTTCAGACAAAAATAGAGCATCTCCGCCATCACCAGCACGTTTAAGAAATCTTGACCACTCAACCCAAAACATGCCGACTTGAGCAGGAATTGAGTTTAAATCAACTCCAAGCAGACTAAGATTAACTAAAGGCGGTAAAGGCTCAATACCAGCAGAACGCCACCGTTCAGATAGAGATAAATCTCTGTTTGAAGCCATACCGCTCTCTTTCCAAGGTCCGTAATTGATGCTCAGTGCTGGTATGTCTTCTGATCTAAGCTGATGTGCAAAGCTGTCAAGAAAAGCGTTGGCTGCTGCATAACTTCCCTGAGCAGGAGAACCCATAACAGCGGCAATTGACGAGAAAAAGATTATAAAATCAAGGCTGTCTAATCTGCTTGAGCTGTCAGACTCCTTGCTATTGCTCAATATTGAATTTTTTGACCTCTTTTTTAGACAGCGATAAATATTGATTGCCCCAATAATTTTAGGTGCTGATAATGATTGAAATCTATCTCTGTTTTGATTAATCAAAATTCCATCATCAATTATTCCAGCAGCATGAACAATTCCAGATATACTCAATCCACGCTCTTCAATATTGACAAAAATCTCTTCTAAATCATCTATATTAGCAACATCACCTGAACATATCTCAACCTCAACGCCCTGTTCTATTAAAATCTCTACTGTCTGAATTTGTTGTTTAATAGACTCTTTCTGACTCTGCGGTTTAATAGAATCTGTTTGAACATGTGGCTTAACAGGCTCTTTTTGCGTGTGTCTGCTCATCAAGATTATATGTTTTGCACCTAAGGATATCAGATGTTGAGCTGTTAAAACTCCTAAAGCACCCAACCCGCCGGTAATAAGATAAACACTGTCATTACCAGAACTTCCATTACGAGAAGCTATATCTTTTTTAAATTTAATAGGTGATGAATCAAGATATCTGTCTAAACGAGTTAAGCGTTTAACAAACCGCCTGTTCTCTCCAACCGCAATCTGCCGATCTTGTCCTGCATTTTCTATCTCTTTTAAGATTAAACCAGCATCTATATTTAACGAATTTTGGGATATAGAATCAGCAGAAATCAAATCAACGCATCTGCAAGTTTGATCAAGATTTTTGCGTGAAGGGTGTTCTAAACTTAAAGTCATGGCAAGCCCCCAGACAGGAGCTTGCAGAATACCAGAAAGAGCCGTATTTTCTACAACAGGCTGTGAGTTGCGGGTAATAAGCCACATTGGAAACAACTTTGCATATTGTTCAATTTGAGCTTGAATCAGATGTAAAATAGATACAATCCCCTCATCTTGAGTTTTGATGATTGCGTTTATCGTAGTTTTATCTTTTACATCTAATTCGTTTATGAAATTTCTCTTTTGTGTATTTAAATCGCTTATTGAACTTCTCTCTTTTGAATCTAAAACAGATTCAGAGAATTGATGGTTAAGACTCCAGAGATGAATTATTCCAGATATCGTTTTATTTAACTCTGCTGACCTATCTTGAGTTACTTTCAAAAGCTCTTTAAAGTGAGCCGGTTTGGTTGGATCAAGGCAGTAAGAATTAGCAAGATATCCATTTTTCCTAAACTCTTTTCCAATATTACTAAACTCTTCCCCGATTTGTGCAAATGCAATAATAGACTCTCCGCCTGCCTTTCTTAGATTTTCAGATAAAATAGAACCAAGATTCTTACCATTTTTATCGGGTCTATCAGATAAAATAAGCCAAATGCCAGATAGAGTTTTTATCTCTAACTTACTGATATTTAAATCTTTATCTCTCCATACAGGTTTGTAGAGAAATTTTTGAATTTGAATATCTGAATCTGTTTTTATTCGTCTAAATTCAAAGCCGCTAACTTTAATTGCAATGGCGTTGCTATCGTTGTTATCAAACCAGCATATATCGCCTTTAAAGGTCTCCTTATCTGGCGATGGAGGCTCTGTAAGGCTGACATATCCCCATAAATCATTTATGTTATCAGCTTTGATATTATTAAATTTATGCCCAACTTGTCGGAAAAATTCTAAATTAGATACTGAAAACGGCATAAAAGCTGAAGAGTTAGAATCATAGCTCTCTTTTCCAAAACTTCCCAACACCTGAAATCCTGCATCTAATAAACCCGGATATACAGGATAGTCATCTACGTTATCTGGTAGTTCTGGCAATCTCATAGTAAATATTGCTTCTGTATCACTTTTCCAGATAGTTTTAATCCATGAGAAAGACTCTCCCCAATTATAACCGCTCTCTGCAAGCTCTTCATAAAAATCAGCACCGTTTATCATAACAGGACAGCGGGCTTGAATCGTTGAAAAATCATTTAATATTGCGAAGTCATTTAATGTAGTTTTTAAATCATGGGATAACGTTATATCTGATTCAGCTCTATTTTTTGAATCAACTCTATTTGACGATGAACTTGATTTAATAAAGCTGACCTTTGCCCCGCAATGAGTCTGCCACTCATTGTTAGTGTTCTCGTTAATGTTAGAAATCTCTTTATCGTTTTTTATATTGCTGCTTAATACTTTAGCTGAAAACTCATGATAATCAGAATTAGATATTTTAGGCTCTAAAATCAACTGTGCCGTGCGGTTTTGTGCTTTGCCTTCTGCATCTTCAAGAAACATTGCCTGTGCAAACAGAATATCTTTTATTATGGTTAATGAGTTTAAAGAACTATTGCCAATCAAACCATTATCGCCAGCCAACCCGTTATCGCCCCTAAAGGCTCTATTTTGAGAGGCTTCGAGAAGCAGCACAAGATAATCGGCTGCTGGAACAACCGCACGCCCAAACAGACGATGATCCTTTAAATGCGGAGGATTATCAGGATTTAATATGCTCTGAAAACGAATCTGATCCAGCATTGGAAGTTCTAAGCGAGAACCAAGCAGAGGATGTGCATTTAGATGAATAGGGTATAATTTTGATTTTTCTTCTCTCTTTTCAGCAGTTTCAATTTTTTCAGGCTCATCAATCCAGCAGCGTGTATGCTCAAATGGATAAAATGGCGGTTCTGATTGCAATGACGATAAATAAAAATCCGAATCTGTCTCTACGTCAGAATACACCTTCTCCCAATCAACAGATACACCTTTTAAATATGCTTTTGCCAAAACAGGCATAAAATCTGAAATCATAAAATCTGAAATTGGAATAAATTTTATGTCTGATAATTTAATCTCTAATCCAACGTCTAATTTAAAATCGTTATCGGTTTTACGATCATTTATCTCCAATTTATCAGAGTTTTCTATTTTTAAAATATTAACTAATTGAGGTTGTCGTTCAATTGAATTTAATAAATTTTGATATTGCTCATTATATTGTTCGTTTGCATTAGATTCTTCATCTTCATTATATTTTTCACCTGCAACTATTAGGGCAAGAGCCTCTTTAAGATTAAAGATTCCAGCAATGGTTGATGCTGCAACTTCTCCTGCTTCACTAAAGCAAATCAGATCAGGTTTCAGCCCAAAATCGATCCACTGTTTTGCTAAGGCATATTCTAAAATAAACGAGCCTGTTTTAGGCATCTGATCAAAAGAATTATTTGTAATTAAATCTGATAAAACACCTCTTGTAACTACGTTTGATAAAATATTGCTTGAAACAAGTTCTGATAAAGCAGCTTGGCACTCTGAAACTGCATTGTAAAACGCTGATAAAGATTTGCTTGCTTTATCAAATGTTTTTTCTGTTTTATCAAACGGTTGATAAAATTTTTTAAGTGAAACAGGCAGAATTTTACCGTTAAACATAAAAGAGATTTTAGAAGGCTGGCGAATCTGTTTATACGTAAGAGTTCCAGCAGATTCCACTACGATTTCAGGTAAGGCTTGCTGCGAGAATTTATTTAAAACCCGAGCCATATCTGACACACTTTCAGCCTCAACCGTCAATCTGTGTGAAAAATGATTTCTTCCAGCATTGGCTATCTTGCATATTGCACGTAGATTTTTTGTTAAATGTCCTGAATTTATCGTTAAAAACTCTGACCATCGTTCTGCTGATAACTGCAATGCCCGTTCTGATTTGGCAGATAGGCATAAAAATTGAGAAGTTTCCGTAACAGATTGAGATTCAAATTGCGATTGAGATTTATATCCAAATTCCAATTGAAGTTGCGATTGAGATTCTGATTGTGATTGAGAGACTATATCTTTAGATATAACAGATATTGTAGATTCGGTCTTAATTTCAGCAACATTAGGAGCTTCGCCAACTACAAGATGTGCATTTGTGCCTGAAAACCCAAAGCAGGAGATTCCAGCAAATCTCCCTTCCTGTTTGCGATTCCAAGCTGTAAGCCCGCCATTCACCTTAATTGGCAGCATATCCCACTGAATACGGGGATTTGGCTCTTTAAAATGGAGATGAGGCGGAATCTGCCCGTGATTTAACGATAATATAACTTTGATAAGAGATGCCATTCCAGCAGCAGCTTCTAAATGACCAAAATTTGTCTTAACTGAACCGATTAACAATGGATTAGAAGAGCTGCGGCTATCTGCAAAAACACCGCCCAAAGCCTCAACTTCAATCGGATCGCCTAAAGATGTTCCTGTTCCGTGGGCTTCAATATAATCTATCTGTTCAGGCTTAACTTTTGCTGCCTCTAAAGCTGATCTAATAACCTTCTCTTGAGCGAGTCCAGATGGAACAGTAAAACCTCCAGATGGTCCGTCCTGATTAACAGCAGAGCCGCGGATAAGAGCCAACACCCTGTCTTGAGGCGCAACATCAGAGAGTCGTTTTAGCACAACAATTCCACACCCTTCCCCGCGGACATAACCGTTTGCAGAAGCGTCAAATGTTTTGCAGCGTCCATCAGGGGCAAGCATACGAGCCTTACAAAAATTAACAGTTCCAGCAGGGCTTAATGTTAGATTCACGCCGCCGGATATTGCAAGGCTGCACTCTCTGTTTCTAAGGCTTTGACATGCAAGATGAACAGCAACCAAAGATGACGAGCAGGCAGTATCAAGCACAAAACTTGGACCTGTGAAACCAAGAAGATAAGATAACCGACCTGCAGCAGGTCCAAGTGTTCCGCCTGTACCAGAAAAGGCATCTATACGTTTAAGGTCTCCCTCTCCAAACAGCAACGCACCATAATCAAAAGATGTGCTGCCTAAAAATACGCCTACTGGTTCGCCATAAAGTTTTGAGGGCGGAATCATAGCATGTTCTAATGCTTCCCACGCAACTTCTAAAATCAAGCGGTGCTGAGGATCCATGCGAGCAACTTCACGAGGAGAGAGTCCAAAAAAGAGGCTGTCAAACCCGTCAACTTTTCCTAAAAATCCACCATGACGGCAATATATCTTGCCTGGTGCATCAGGATTTGGATCAAAACACTCGTCTATATTCCAGCGATACGGAGGCACTTCAACGATTGCATCTTTTCCATTTTTGAGCAGTTCCCAATATTTAGAAGGCGTATCTGCTCCTCCGGGAAATCTGCACCCCATGCCGATTACGGCAATTGGTTCTGTTTGTCCTGCTTTAAGAGAGTCGTAACGCTCTTTTAAACTCTTGATTGCAACAAGTGCCTGTTTAACTGGAGATAGCCCACCTTTGACATCTTTTTTCTCTATTTTTTCAGATTGTAAAGACTCTCGTTTTTCAGATGTTCGTGAATCAACACTCTTAGTCTGTGAATTTCTATTTATCTCCGTCTGTAAATTTCTATTTGTCTCCAAATTCAGCCAGCAACGTTTTCGTTCAAATGGATATGTTGGAAGATTTCCTTTAAATATTTTGGTATCAGAATAGATAAAATCCCAACCTATCGTATATCCTTTTATATAGGCTTTTGCTATGCTTTGAATAAACAGATGGCGTGAATCAGGCGTAAAATCATCGTTTAGTTTAAAATTTTCTCCAATAGATTTAGATTCAAAGACGTTTGCGTAAAATAATGCATCTGAGTTTGTATCTTCAAGATTTTGACTCTCTTTAAAATATTTAAGAGTTTCAGCAGTAGAGACGCACAACTGTGCATCTTTTACAGAGTCAATATCTATAATAACCGCTAAACGATACTGAAAATGAGAACGTCCAGAATTGGCAGCCTTGCAGATTGATGCAATAACATCTTTTTTTGCAGCAATATTATTGTTTTCGTTTTCTACGTTTAAGAAAAAATCTGCCCAAAGGTTTGCAAGAGAACGGAGTGCATTTTCAGATTTCGCAGATAAACATAATATCTCTTCTCTATTTTCCGTTTGACTCTGCAATACCTCTATATTGTCATTCTTTATATATTCAGGAGGTTTTGGAGCATCACCTAAAATTATATGGGCGTTGGTTCCTGAAAATCCAAATGCTGAGACTCCAGCCAACCGCACGCCTGAATCTTTTGTCCATTTGCTCAACCCACTATTAACTTTAAGCTGCATCTGCTCCCACTCAATACGGGGATTTGGGTTTTTAAAATGAAGATGAGGGGGAATCGTATTATGATTTAAAGATAAAATAACCTTTATTAATGATGCCATTCCAGCAGCAGCTTCTAAATGACCAAAATTTGTCTTAACAGAGCCGATACGCAAAGGTTTAGAACGTCTGCTGTCTGAGCCGAATACTGCATCAAGAGCATGAACTTCAATCGGATCGCCCAATGCTGTGCCTGTGCCGTGAGCCTCAATATAGTCAATCTGATCTGGGGTTAAAGATGCAGACTCTAACGCTTTACGTATAACTGCCTGCTGTGCGGGTCCTGATGGAATAGTAAAACCGCCTGATGGACCGTCCTGATTGACTGCTGAACCTTTTATTAAAGCTAAAACAGAATCTTTTTGCCAATCAACATCAGAGAGCCGTTTTAAAACTAAAATTCCGCACCCTTCTCCACGCACATAACCATCAGCAGCGGCATCAAAAGTCTTGCAGCGTCCATCAGAAGCAAGCATTCGAGCCTTGCAGAAATTTATTGTCGCCTCTGGTTTAAGAATCAGATTTACGCCGCCTGCAAGTGCAAGATCGCATTCACGCAGACGCAGGCTTTGACAGGCAAGATGCACAGAAACCAAAGATGATGAGCAGGCAGTATCAAGGGCAAAACTTGGACCAGTAAGCCCCAATATGTATGAAAGCCGTCCGGCAGATGCTCCTAAAGTTCCGCCTGTTCCTGTGTAGGCATCAACACGGGTCGGATCACCTTCTCCAAACAGCAGAAGCCCGTAATCGTAAGAGGTTACACCCATAAAAACACCAGTTAAAGAGCCGTGAAGAGTTGACGGAGATATAAGGGCATTTTCCAACGCTTCCCAAGCAACCTCTAAAACCAATCTTTGCTGCGGGTCCATTCGAGAGGCTTCACGCGGAGAAATTCCAAAAAAACGGCTGTCAAATCCATCAACACTGCCTATAAAACCACCTTCACGACAATACATCTTTCCGGGTGCATCTGGATCAGAATCGTAAAAAGATTTAATATCCCAGCGATCTTCAGGCACTTCAACAACAGCATCACGACCGTTTTTTAACAGATTCCAGTAAGATTCAGGGCTGTCTGATCCCCCGGGAAAACGGCAGCCCATACCTATTACTGCAATCGGTTCAGCGTTTTTTGCCTTCAGTTCATCATAACGCTTCTGAAGGGTTTTAAGTGCAATCAGAGCCTGTTTAACAGGAGATAGTGATGTCGATTTTGTATTGTCTGCATTCATAAATTCTTACCCAATATGCTTACAAGTTAGATTCTTTGCTTCAGAAATCATAAATTTAGATTTCACCTACTAATTACATTTCACCTAACAAATTTTCAAGCTCTTGACGCAGCAGAGCTTCTGCATCATCATCGCTCATATCAGCTACAGAGATATCAGGTTTATCTGCTTTATCAGGCGTATCTGGTTTAGTAGTTTTATGAGATTTATCAGATTGTTTATCTGCTGGTTCTTCTCGTTTTTGAGGCTGCTTAATAGGTATTTCTTTAGATATCTCTTTCTGTTTTGTTACAGCCAGCGTTCCAACCAGATATTCAGCCATAGAGGCAACAGTTGGATAATCAAAAACAAGAGTTGATTTAAGTCGGCAGTTTAGATTTTTCTCTACACAGTTTTTAAGCTCTACTGCCATCAGAGAATCTAAACCCAAATCAAAGAGTCGTCCGTTGGCATCAAGCTCGTCAGGGCTGTCTAATCCCAATATATTAGCAGTAGCAGATTTTAAACGATTTAAAATAACGGCTTTCTGTTCATGTTTGGCTGCTTTTAAAAGCTCCTCCTGCCATGAACCTGCTGTTACTCCAGCTCCTCTTGTTGTTTCCGCACCTGCTGAAATATTTGATAATGATGACGATGCTGATCTTGATGCTATATCTAAAAATTTCTGAAAATCACTCAAGAACATAGAGCCGTGTGGCTTAGAAGTTTTATCGTCTATAACTGAAGATGTCGTCTGGAATCTATCCATAAATTTTGACCAATCAACTGACATTACAGCCATTTGTGATCTGTTCTGTTCCATAAGCCATTCTAAAGCAGTTAGACCTGATTTAGGAGATATCAAATTAAAACCTTGAGATGTAATACGTCTTTGATTGATATTGTCTAATCTTGCAGCCATTCCAGTTTCAGCAAATGGTCCCCAATTAATGGAAATGGATTTTTCTTTAGCGGATATTTTTTCTTGATAAAAAGTATCTACTCCTGAAACGAATTCTGGAATCTCTTTTATTTTAGAAGAACTTTTTGCCTTAAAAATATCTCTGCTGCGGCAGACTGCATCTAAATAGGCGTTAGCTGCTGCATAGTTGGCTTGGGCAGGTGCGCCTAAAATAGATACAATTGACGAGAAGCAGACAAAAAAATCAAGCTCAATATATCTTGTCTTTTGGTCTAAAATTGAAGCACCAACAACTTTAGGTGCCATAACATGCCAAAACTTTTCCCAGCTTAATTGTGCTATTACGCCGTCATCTAAAAGACCAGCAGCATGAATTATCCCCTTTAATGGAGGCAGCTTATAAATGACATCAGAGAGCATAGATTCAACCTGCTCGGAGTTGGTCATATCAGCGTAACGTATCTCTACGTTGATTCCATTTTTACGCAGCTCTTCAATCTCCTGCATAACCTCTTTTGACGGCTCTTTACGTCCAACCAGCACGATACAGCCGGCATTTTTTTCAGCTAACCAGCGTGCAACCACTAAGCCCAATCCTCCAAGACCTCCTGTTATAAGATATGTATTTTCAGATGAGATTTTAGGAGTGGAAGCTGTTATCTCTGTTTCCCTCGTTGTTGCAATATCTTTTGACTTTATGCTTGTTGTAGTTTGTTCTGGTTCTATACTTGTAACATGGTGAGCAGCACGTTTAAGCCTTGCTGCATATACTTTTCCATCTCTTAACGCTATCTGGCTTTCACCGTTATATGGGAAACATCCACTATCGTTTGAATTGCTATTACTATCATTACGACAAATTGAGGTAAGTTCTCTGCCAAGACCTTCAATATCAACTCTATCAGGATCAATATCTACAAGCGTGCATTTTAAATCAGGGTGTTCTAATGCAATGCTTCGCCCCATGCCCCAAAGTGCAGCACCTTCTGGATTAATTCGGCTCTCTTGACCTGTTACAGTCTGACTTCCGCATGTAACCAAAATCAACTGTGGCTGGCTATCATACTTATCGTTTACTGCGTTGGCACTGTTTCTTTGAATTAACGTTTGAACAATCTCTAATGTTGAACCGCATATTTTACGCTGGATAGATTCGATAAATTGAGATTGCGATAAGGATTTAGATTGATTTTGAGATTGGGCTTGAACTTGAGACAAAGATATCATCTCATTCACATCATCTAAAGTTACAAGATGCACAACTCCTTTTAAAGATGTTGATTTAAGAGCGTTAATAATATCATTATTTAAAGTATTACTTAACGTTTGAGTATCTCCATCATTATGATTATCCCATGACCACCAGCGGCATATTTCACCTTTAGAAGCCATTGAGTCGGCTAAAGCAGCGGCATAATCAGCTTTATCGCTTAAAATAATCCATTCAGAATCAGATTTATATTGATCTTCTTTATTTAAAGGCAAATATTCAGGCTTATAAAGCTCCCACACAACCTCATAGAGCAGAGTTTGTATATTTAGAGAATCATCTTTAGTATCTATGCTATTATCTACTGTTCCGCCTAAAAGGGCAGTCATATCAACTCTGCGACCTTCTAAGCCGATCCATTCAGCAACTAAGCCGTTTTGATCATAAAGTTTGATATCTCCTAAAAGTTTTTCAGATTTATTTAAACTATCTGAAATGGTTGAGTTATCAGAAGATGTTAATTTATCAAAATTTCCTGATATTCTACGTATTGTCGCAACAGCCTGCATATTAGATGGATCAGGTTTGCGGAAATATCTAAATTCTTCTATTGCAAACGGGATATATGTTGTCTCTGGGTCTCCTCCGGCAGCAGTAACCATCAAGCCGAAACAAGAATCAATAAGACCAGGGTGAAGCTCCCAAGCGTTGATATCCAATCCATCAGGAGTTTTAAAGCGGCACACAGCAATATCATTTCCAGTCTGGATAGAGCCGATCCAGCGGTAACTCTCACCAAGTTTTATTTGACGCTTATCTTGGAACAGGTAAACATCTTGAGGATTGATAATAGTTGTGCATTTTTCCCACGCATCTTTAAGATTAGTCGTATCTAAGTTGGGTTGTAATTTTGTTTGAGGTTCTAATTGTGTTTGTGTCTGTTTTTCTGAATTACTATTTCTATTTATCGGAGATATTCTGCCTGTTACATGACGGATATATTTTTTCTCTTGTTCTTTATCAAAACTGATTATAGTAAAATCGTTGCTCTCCCTATTTAACTCATCTTTTTTACTCATAAAATCCAGTTTTTCTCTCTTATCAACTGGAGAAAAGATAAGCTGGACAGTTCTACCGATATTTTCTGGAATCACAAGTGCTTGGGTAAATAAAATATCTTCAATAACGCAGCCTTGATCAGTAAAAGCAAGAGGAGCAGCACCACACAACAAAGAAAGATGAGAGGCAGCAGAGACAATTATTCTGCCAAATATTCGGTGATCATCTAAAAATGGCAGCGACTGACGGCTGAATTGAGTTTCAAACAAAACTGAATCAATCAATGGAGAGATAACTTTACGATCAATTAATGGATAGAGTCTTTGAAAATCATATTTCAATGGAGTTGCATCAGCAGAACCGCTGCAAGATGGAATCTCTATCCAGAAACGCCGTCTGTCAAATTGATATGTTGGAAGCTCTACAGGCTGACCAGAATTAGAAGCAGAATTAGGAGGATAGAGAGGAGCAGACCAGTTTACATCAAAGCCGTTGGCGTAGAGCCGTGAAAGTGCAGAGAGCATAACCTCCCAATCTGCCTGACCAACGCGCAGACTTGGAAGCCAAAGACCATCTTTATCTGATAATGCTGTACGCCCCATTCCCAAAAGTGTCGGCTTTGGTCCAATCTCCATAAAAATTCCCACCCGTTCACGCTGAAGAGTGAGCATACTCTCTAAAAATCTTACAGGCTGGCGGATATGGTCTCTCCAATAGGCTGGAGTCATAATCTCTCTGCCTGCAATGTTTCCAGTAACATTAGATATCAATTTTATTTTCGGCTGGCGAAATGAGATTGATGCAGCAACTGCCTCAAACTTATCGAGAATCGGCTCAATTAAAGGAGAGTGGAAGGCATGGGAGACAGTCAAGCGGACAACCTTGATTCCCTTAGCTCTAAAGGGAGCAATTACCTCTTCAAGATGATTTTCATCTCCAGATATAACTGTGTGGTTTGGTCCGTTAAATGCAGCAACTGATAGAGTATCACGATATTTAGCAATCACATCATAAATTTTATCGTATGGAACCATAACAGCAGCCATTCCACCGCCTGATGGAAGGCTCTGCATCAGCTCCCCGCGTCTGCTTATAAGTTTAAGTCCATCTTCTAAAGAGAAAAGACCGGCAGCACATGCAGCAACATATTCACCCACGCTGTGTCCCATCATAAAATCTGGTTCAATTCCAAACGAACGCCAAAGAGTGTAAAGAGCATATTCAACAGCAAAAAGGGCAGGCTGGGTAAAGCGTGTCTGATGGAGTCTATCTGGATCGCTGTTTTCAGGTGAATCGATATCGTAAAGCATTGAGATTAAAGATTCACCAATCAGAGGCTTAAGAATCTCATTACAGGTTTCAAGGCTTTTGCGGAAAACAGGCTGGCTCTCAAAAAGAGTGCGTCCCATGCCAGGATATTGAGAACCTTGACCTGTAAACAAAAATGCAAGCTGCGGTTTTACGGCTGTTTGAACGGGAGATTGAGATTCAAAAGATTTGACCAATCCTTTAAAGTCAGCACCAACCGCAGCAACTCTATACGAAAAATGATCTCTTCCAAGAGATGCTGTTCGGCAGATATCAAAAGGATTGAGATTAGTATTATCTTTTAAAAATTTAATGTACTCATCTTGAAGTTTTTTAGCAGACGATTCTGTTTTAGCAGAAATAGGCAGAATATGGTGCGAAGGTTCAACATAATCTGATTTACTACTTTTTTTAGAAGCAACGCTGTTAAATTGATTAGATTGCTCGTTCTTTTTATCTTCAATCTCTTGAGTTTTAAGGATATTTTTAGGAGCTTCACTCACAATAACATGAACATTTGTTCCTGAAAAACCAAAAGCATTAACGCCTGCAATGCGTTCACCATTGGAGTTATTCCAATCAACCGCTTTTTTTGGAACTTCGATCGGCAGATCGTCCCACGGTATAAAGTGGCTTGGAGTGTTAAAATGAAGATTTGGCGGAATCTTGCCATATTTTACACAAAAAACAGCTTTTATAAGTGCTGCAACTCCAGAAGCAGGCTCTAAATGTCCAATGTTTGTCTTGCAAGAGCCAAGAATCAACTTTTCAGTTCTTATATTGTCAGTTTTAGAAGAGGTATTTTGATTGGAAGAGGTGTTTTGAGTAAAAGAGATATTTTTATCAGCAAAAACCGACCCAATTGCTTCCGCCTCTATTGGATCACCTAAAGCTGTGCCTGTGCCGTGGGTCTCAATAAAACCGATATCCTCAGGAGTTAAACCAGCATCTTTAAGGGCAGATAAAATAACCTTTTCTTGAGCTGGACCGCTTGGGGCTGTAAGACCATTGCTTTTTCCGTCCTGATTCATCGCACTTCCGCGGATTACAGCTAAAATCCTGTCATTATCAGCAACTGCATCAGACAGCCGTTTTAACAGCACAAGACCGCACCCTTCACCCCGCACATAGCCGTTTGCATCAGCAGAAAAAGATTTGCACAAGCCGTCAGGTGAGATTGCACGAAGTTTTGAAAAACAGATATGAGATTCAGGCGAAAGTATAAGATTTACACCGCCGGCTAATGCAAGATCAGACTCTTTAACTCTTAAACTTCGACACGCCAAATGGACAGCCCCAAGAGCTGACGAACAGGCAGTATCAACTGTGATTGATGGACCTTCAAGACCGTAAATATATGAGATGCGGCCGCACGCAGTTGAAAATGTGGTGCCAGTTATTGAATAGGCATCAATTATTTTATGGTTTCCAGAGTGGCGATGAGCAAGAGCATAATCGTCGCTTGACATGCCAAGAAAAACACCGCACCCACTGCCTTTAAGAGTCGAAGGTGCAACACCCGCATTCTCAAATGTCTCACGGCTAACCTCTAAAAGAAGCCTCTGCTGGGGATCAAGTCCTAAAGCCTCTTTAGGCGAAATATTGAAAAAAGCAGCGTCAAACATATCTACAGGCTGATCCAAAAAACCGCCTTTTGCAGTAAACATCTTGCCTTGAACCTCTGGATCAGGATCAAGCCAGTCTAAAATATTCCAGCGTTCAGGCGGAACATCTGTAATGGCATCTTTCCCTTTAAGCAGAAGTTCCCAGAACTGCTCAGGACTATTTGCACCGCCCGGAAAACGGCAGCCCATGCCAATTACAGCTATTGGTTCATTTGCAGCAGATTCAAGTGCGTTAAGCTTTGCCTGAGTCTGTTTGAGCGTTATATATAATCGTTTTAAAGTATCAGTTGGATCAGTAGATTTTGTTGTCATGGGTATAAATTCTCAATATGAAATTGTTTTAACTTTTTTCTAAAATAGGCTAAACTGTCCTCACTAAAGCGGGCATGTCCTGTGCCTGTTTTTCCCTGCCTGATAAAGGCAGAACTTTTATAGCCCTTTTCCCATATCTGGGCTGTTATATGGTCAAATTTATCTTCATGCTGCTTCATAAATTGAAAACTGCAACGTTTATGAATTTCAGCTTTACGTGATTCTGAAATCTTAAATCCAGCAAATTTTATGATCTTATCAAGCTCTCCGTCAAAATCGTTTTTCAACTTTTCAAAACTCAAAAAAAGCACATTAGAAGATTTTTCTGATGCTGCCTTCCAGCCTGCAACATGTTCAAACCAGCTTCCAAATTGAACTTTACCAGAGAAAAAGAGCTTTAAAAATTGGTCAAAATTACCTTTAAATCCTAAATGAGATCGATAAAATTCAAAATATGATGCAGCTACATCACAGCCGTTGCGAGCTACATATACATATTTCATCTCTCCATAAGGAACCTCTTTTGCAGGCAGATGGCTCTTAAAAATGCGAGGAGATGGAATCTTCTCAAAATCTTCAGCACTCCAAATACGATAGTGGATAAGCCTCTCAAACCATGGGACTTTCTGGGCAATATGATCTATCTCCATGCTGCCGTCAGTAGCAAGCTGATATAAAATCATTTGAAGCCATGTTGTGCCTGATCTTGGATATGTAACGATAAATATATCGTCAGCTCTCGGCTTAAACTCTAAATTTGCGGCTTTGTAGTAGTGGATATGACGGGCAAGGTTAGTCAGAAAATCGGCTGAGGCAAACAGAGCGTTAGATGCAAAATCAAGAGGCTCTATTATAGATTTGAGAAGTTTTTTTTTAGCAGATGAATTTTTTTTATACATCTTTAGTAAAATTCCAATTTTTTTTATATATATTTGGCTATGTTTATACTCAAAACTCAAAGGTAAAAGGGTGCAGCACGCTGCCCCCTGCTATTAATCTAATTTTTATATGTCTAAATCTTTGGCTATAAGTTCATTTAACTCTTCTGGTGTTAGTTTGTCTAAATAGGCAAAATCGTTATTTGCATCTGTATTTAAGGAAACATCTATATCTGCATAATTATCTGAATCTTTAGTGATATCAATATCCTTAGAGCTATCGTCTATATTTGCAGCTTTATCAATATCATTACTAATTTGCTTACTATTAATTTCATAATGTTCATCAGGATTCTTATTAATATCTTGGTCATGCCGTTTTTGTAGAAATTGTGCAATATCGATCAATGCAGGATATGTAAAAAGCAGCGTAACAGGCAGTCTAAAACCGCAGAGTTTTTGAAGCTGATTTCTAAACTCCACAGCCATTAATGAATCAAAACCCTGCTCCATTAAAGCACGTGCAACATCAATTGGAATATCTACTCCGATTACACTTTGTGCTAAAGCTGATAATCTTTGTAATAGTTTAGTGGTCTGCTGCTCTTTTGAAAACTCCTCTAACTCTTTCCACAAAGATGATAGATTAGAAGCAGATTCCGGTTTATCAGGTTTAGAATCAGTAAAATTAAGCTGTTCTAACAACTGCCTAAAAATAACAAAATCGTGCTGACCTGTTCGATTTAAATAGGCTCTCCAATCGCAATCAAAAACAGCAACCGATGTAAACTTTTTCAATTGAGAAATCGCAATTTGTGATGTAAGAAGCAGTTCAAACGCATCTAATCCCTGTTCCTGAGAGATATAAGAAAATCCCAAATCAGTCAGATTTTTATGCACAACAGCCTCTTTTGCTGCCATGCCAGACTCTGCCCAAGGTCCCCACTGAATACTTAAAGCAGGCAAGCCGATTGAACGCCTGTAATCTGCCAATCCATCTAAAAAGGCATTTGCAGCAGCGTAATTTGCCTGTCCTTGACTGCCTAAAAAAGATGCGGCAGATGAGAATAGAATAAAAAAATCGAGTTGTGGTTTGGTATTATTCAATTGATTAGGAGAATTATATTCTGTATCACAATTCATTTCAGTAGAATGATTCGATTGAGTGATATGAGTGGTCAGTTTGTGTAAATTCCACGCTCCAACCGCTTTAGAGGCAAACACATCTTTTAAACTATCACGATCTTGAAGCTGTAAGAGTGAATCCTTACGCACTCCTGCCAAATGAACTACTCCTTTAAGATTATTTAAAAATTTCTCTAATCCGCCTGATATTCTTTCTACGGCAGAAATCAAACTATTGTAATCACTTACATCAGCTTGGATAATATCAATCTTTAACCCTTGCGGCTCTAATTTAGATTTTACTTGAGATTCTAAAACTTCAATATTTTTAATAAAATTTGGAGTTGGCTGGCTTCGTCCTAAAAGCACAAGCCGTTTTGCTCCAAGCTCAACAAGCCTTCGGGCAATCGACAATCCTAACCCGCCAAACGCTCCAGTGATAAGATAAATTCCATCAGAATTAAGATGAGGCGTAGTTTCAGGGGGTTGAATTTGATTAATTGTAATATAAGGCTGAAATAACTTAGAATTATTTCGATACGCCCGTTGCTCCAACGCTTCTTGAGTTAAGAGATCAACAATAAAACGACTGCCGATATTAATATTTTCTATTTGGTAATAATTAGAGAGATATGATTCAGATTCAGAAGAGTTATAATCAATATCTAAATCTATAAGACCCCCAAAATATTCAGGATATTCAATTGCAACAGTTTTGCCAAATCCCCAAATAGATTGTTGAATAGAACAAGGTTGATAGGTTGGAGTAGTTAATTGTTTAGTTAGGTCAGTCTGTTTTTGAGTTGAATCTCTCTGTTCAATTAAAAAAGCTCTTTTTGTGATTAGATAGAGCTTTGCAGAGAGCTTCAATTTTGCAAGCGTCTGGACAATAACCATTGCAGAATGAATAGCATCAAGCTGGCTTTGTTGTATTTGCTCTGGACTATGTTGTTCTATTTCCTCTGGACTATGCTCTATTTGCTTTGAATTTTCGATTTGCTCTGAAGTCAAATCTCTATTTAAAATCAGATCGCAACCCCATAAATAGAGAATCTTAAGTGGCTGCTCTGAATCGTAGCTTGATATAATTTTCTCAATATTGGTTATGTTTTTAAAACTACCAGTTATCTTTTCAGAACTGTCCGTTATGTTTTTAGAACTGTATGTGTCTTGTAGAATTAAATGAGAATTTATTCCAATTTTTTCAAGCATTTGAGCAATTTTACTGCCTAAACCGCCTTTATCAGCAAAAATAAGGTAGTTATAAGGCTTGCTTGAAGAGATATCAGATTTAAATTTAGACAAGTTAAAATCATTTAGATTATTTTCATTGTTATCTTTAACCTCTTGCCAAGATATCGTATAAAAATCAGGGCGTTTAACATCAGCTCTTTTAACAGATATTAAAGAATCTAAAGATAGAGAATCTACAGATATAGATTTCAACCCTTTCAAAAGAGTTGACTTATCAGTTAAGCGGACTGTCAAGCCGATAAAAGAGACAATCGGAGTGCCGTCATCATTAAAAACTCTAATATCTCCTTGCAGATAATCAGATTCTTTATGAGCATTAACAAGAGATACCACTTGTTCGCCAAAATCGGTTGAATATATTTCAAATCGATCGAGTGCAAATGGTATTAGAATCTTTGAATTTTTATTCAAAATATCCAAAATTTCAGGTGCACCAAATACGAGAGATTGCAGCATTGAATCTACAAAACCCGGATATAGATCGTAATCGTAAGTTGCAGTATTATTAGATGTCAGGTTTATGAGGCAGACAGCATTTATATCATGGTCATTTATATAATTATTAAGATTAATATTATTTGGGTTAGCTTCTCCCTTTTGATTGCAAAAAGCCTGTTCTATTCTGCAAAATCCTTCTCCAAGATCATAACCAAATCTTTTAAAATCGGCGTAAAAATCAGAGCCGTTTATAATCTGACCGCTGTTTTTACAAAAATCATCAACCCAATTTGTAAAATCTGCGATTTTAGATTTTAGGATGGACGCATCTTTGTCTCTCTTTAAGAACTCTTTATCTGCCTCTGTCTGCTTTTTGTCTATCTCTGGCTGATCTTTATCTGTCTCTAAAAACTTCGATTCTCCAAACTCTAAAAATCCTTTGCAATGGGCAGTCCACGGTTCCCTTTCTCTATTGTTAAGTCTGCTTATTATCTTAAACTCTGTTGACGCTTTTTCTTCATTCATACAGAGAAGCTGAACTGAACGAGGCTGATTAACAACCATAGGCGAAGTAAAGCTGATATCAAATGCAGCACCAATCAGAGTTTTTTTAGAATCATCGCTTGATAAACTTTTTTTTGTTAGAGTTTTATCTCTTTCATTTGCCGTTTTTAAATACGAAAAAAGTTGGGAAAGATATGCAGCTGCTGGAACAATCGGCTCTCCATAAATTATATGTTCTGGTATAAAAAATGGATAATCTCTATTAAATTCAACTATTTTTGTTGTTCCTAATATTTTAGGCTTTTGTAAAATTTGCGGTTGCAGAATTTTATTTGATATCTGAGTCTCTTGTTCCCGTGTTTGGACTGCTGGAGTCGGCAGAGGATTCATCCAGAACCGTTTACGCTGAAAAGGATATGTTGGAACTAATACCTTTTTCCCAGCAGCTTTCTCGTCTAAAACAACCGAATCAATATTTTGATTTAATCCAACATTATGATTTAACTCATCTGTTTTATCTTTATCCGCACTGCTGCTTGACACAAATTCGTTATTATTATCAGCGATAAATTTTTCAAGAGCGTGAATTAAATCAGATCGATCTTTTCCTGTAACCACGCAACGATAATCAAAAAGCGTTCTTCCAGTTTTAGCTGTGTAACAGACATCAGCCAAATATTGAGGATTATCATCTATCTTGCTGAAAAATTGGATATAATCACGACAATAGGCAATTAACGCAGAAGGGCTTTTTGCAGAGATTATCAGTGTATATGTTTGTTCTATTTTCTCTTTTATGGATTTATTAAAAACATTTACTGACTTTTTAGCTGACGGCGGTTGGGCTAAAATCACATGAACATTTGTACCTGAAAAGCCAAAAGCACTTATTCCAGCAATACGTTCTTTATTTTTTTGAGTAAATTTTACCTTATCTGTTAATTTTTCCTGCCCAACCTGCTCTATTGGCTTATCCTGCCCAAAATGTATTTGCTCTGTTGGAATTTTTATGGGCATCTTTTCCCAATTGACAAGAGGATTAGGAGTATCAAAACCAACTTGAGGCGGAATAGTTCCACAATTAAGAATCATTATGGTCTTGATTATGCCTGCCATACCGGCAGCAGCTTCAAGATGACCAATATTTGCCTTTACAGAACCAACAAAAAGCGGACGATCTAAAGGGCGGTTCTCTCCATAAACTGCACCGAGCGACTCTATCTCAATCGGATCACCAAGTCTTGTCCCTGTTCCGTGTGCTTCAATATAATCAACATCTAACGGATTTACACCAGCGTTTTCTAATGCCAAACGTATCACTTGCTGCTGTGCCAAACCATTTGGAGCTGTAAAACTTGAAGATGCGCCGTCATGATTTACTGCACTTCCCTTTATAACTGCAAATATCTGATCTCCATCAGTGATTGCCTTATCTAAAGGCTTGAGAAGGATAGCTCCAGCACCTTCACCCCGCACATAGCCGTCTGCCTGAGCGTCAAATGTACGGCACACTCCAGAGTGGGAAAGTGCGCCCAATTTGGAAAAATAGACAAACATGTGCGGGTGAACCATCACATTAACACCAGCCACAACTGCTAATGATGCAGAACCAGCATTAAGTGATTGACATGCACTATCAAGAGCAACCAAAGATGAAGAACATGCAGTATCGACAGGAAAATTTGGACCGTTTAGATTTAGAAGATATGAGATTCTCCCAGATGCTGCACTGTACATTGAGCCAGTGGCAGAATAGGCATCAATAAGGCTTGGATTTGATGACCAAAGATGTGCTCCCATGTAGTCTATTGTAGAGATTCCAACATAAACAGCGACACGTTCTTTAGAACATTTTGACGGAACGACTCCCGCATTTTCAAAAGCCTCCCAAACTGTTTCAAGCAAAAGCCTCTGCTGAGGATCAAGAGATAAAGCCTCTTTAGGAGAAATTTTGAAAAAAGGGGCATCTAAATCAAAAATATAGCGATCATCTAAAAAGCCGCCTGCTTGCGAATAGGCTTTGCCAAGAGCGTCTGAATTAGAATCAAGCCATAATTTAGAATTCCATCTGCTTGACGGAACTTGTTTGATTACAGAACGCCCTTCCATAAGCATTTTGTAAAACTTTTCAGGAGTATCAGCAGAATCAGGAAAACGGCAAGCCATACCAATTACAGCGATATCTCTATTTATGATATTTTTTTTATCTTTTATATCTTCTTTATTTGTGAGTAGCTGTTTTGTTTTACTCGTTTGACTTGATTCAACAATCTCAACATTACTGCTGTTAGTATTTACTGACTTGTTGAGATTTACAAATTCATCAGATAAAAACTCTGATAACGCTGCAATATTTGGACGGGTAAATATCATTACAGCAGATAAATCCATTCCAAGTACTTCTGAAAGATAGTTTGCCATTCTGACTGCATGTTGAGAGGTTAAACCCATCTCTAAAAATCCAACTGTGTTGTCTGACGGAGGTTCTATTGTTCCGTAGGTAATATCTCTAACAGCCGCTCTTATTAAAAGTTCTATATTATTAGAACTCTTAATATCCTTTGAATTGCTGGAATCAGAATCATCAGCATTAACCTTGAGATTAATCGCTCGGCTTTGATATCTGCTTTTTTTAGGTTGGTTTATAGATTCAGATTGGCTTATAGATGATATTTTTTGGTTCACAATATCTTGAACGTCTTTGGGCAGAAGTTTTGGATCAATGCGTTCTGATTTTGCCAAAACAGCTAAGGAGTCAGTCAGGCAGTCGTCAGCGTCTGTAAATCTTTTTAAAGTTGGAACTGAAAGAACAGATGATAAGGATTCTGTTTTAGCCGCTTGATGTAATTTAGAAGTTGAATCATAATATAAGAAAAAATTTTTACAGCACTCTTCAATTGCCCCGCTTAAAACTCCATGTGGAGAGATTTCAATAAATGTCCTATATCCATCTGATAACATTGAGTTAACTGTTTTTTCAAATTGAACCGGCTGACTGATATGTTCAGTCCAATATTGTGCTCCAAAATCTTGAAAAATGGCTGTAGAACCACGCAGACTTGAATATATTTTTACGAGTGGATAAGAAGGATTTATAGTTTTAATATTGTTATATAAATCATCGAGAAACGGCTCTACAATCGGGCTGTGGTAGGGAATATTAATTTTTAATATTCGGCAGAAAATACGATCTTGCTCTAAACGCTTGGCAAAGTCTGCAATAATACTCATATCTCCAGTTACAACAGTTGCTGACGGGCTGTTTATAGCAGCTATCCAGATATTGTCTGATTCACTTTTTAAAATCTCTCTTACTGAACTTTCAGGCAACCCTATATGAAGCAGAACACCTTTACCCACTATCTGAGACATAAGCCCGCAATGATTCCATGTAAGGTGCATTGTCTCTTGAATAGTAAAAACACCGGCAGCATGAGCAGCAGATAGCTCTCCTGAAGAGTGTCCGATAACACCATCTGGAACAATGCCCCAATCTTTTAAAAGTGCTGAAACTCCAATCTGAATGGCTATGTTGCAAGGGTGGGCAATAAGCAGATTATCAATACGGGAAGTTGAGGTAGGACGATTTATCTCTTCAATAATAGATAAGCTGGAAAACTTGAAAAAGGCTTTATCGCACCGTTCTACTACATTTCTAAAAACCGGCTGGCTCTGTAATAAATCGGCACCCATTGTTTTCCATTGAGTGCCGATTCCTGAATAAACAAAAGCTATCTTTTTTTCTGAGCCACAACGCATTAGACTACTTAAACTCATTATTTAGAAGATACCTCAGTCGCTATTTTTTCGCCATCTTTATAGTAGTTTTGAAAGTATGATCGCATCTTTTCCGGATTGAAGTTCAGAAGGTTTCCACCAGCTTCAAAGTGCTGGATAAATACCTTTCCTACAGCGTAAGTGCATGCACCACCAACAATGCTAAGAGTTATAGCACCTGTAGTTGTTCCGATAAGAGGGATATTTTTTACTAATGAGGCTAATGCAGAACTTGTGTGCACAGGTAATCCTCCGCCCACAAGAGTGGTAATAACTGTTTTTCCAATGTCTTTACTAAATGGAACTTTATAGATTTTGCAAAGAGAGTTAACAAGCTCCATCTGAATTCCAGTAAGGGCTATAAAATCTACCACTGGTAAGGGTATCAGACCAGCACCCATGGCAGCATAAACTCTCTTGCGTGTGACATCTTCAGCTTTTTGTAGTCTATCTTTGAATTCATCCTCTGAAAGTCCTACTTGCTCTTCAATAGCTTCTGATTTGACCTCTTTTACATTGGTCTCTTGATTTTTGGTTGCTTCGTTTGCTTTATGGTTCATTACTATTCCTCCTTTCAAATTAGTTGCACGATATAATTTATGAATAAAGAGCAGCTATATTAAATTTCATTTTGGTTAAATTGTGATGCTACTACAGACGTTAAAAAAACTTAGAATACTACCTTTAAACCTATACCTTGAGTCTGGTCGCGTTTACGTATTCCAAGTAGTTGATTTGCATCATTATCATACTCCTCTTTATACTCTACGCTTACAAAAAGATGTTCCATAACTTTAAAATCTACACCAATTTTAAATGTCCAACGATAAATATCTGTGTTACTAACATCAGCAACATATATAAGCTCTTGAGTAACCATAACGCCGTAATATGGAAATAGCCGAATTGCCTCAGTTAGATAAACAACATCACCCTCTTCAGTACCCGGGTCATAACCTTTTATACTATCAGCTATTCCCCAATCTTTTACTAAGTTATAAGTTTCATGGTATTCGTCAATATATCTTTGAGTCTCATAGCCATAAGCACCAAAAACAGAGAGTTTGAAAAGTGGGTGAGTTATAACATCAGCTCCTAAACCTGCATAATAAGTCCATCTTTCATCAATATAGGAGTAGTCATCTTCCAAATAGAACATTCCGGGTGCAGCATAAATACGCTTGGTGATTGCGTATCTGAAATCTTCATGAATTTCATGTTTAGTAGATTTTCTTAAATCTGTATTTTTATAAGAATCTGGCGGGGGGGTAGGCTTAGCTACATTACGTTTGTCGAATGTATAGCGTACATGATTTGTAAAACGGTGATAGCGTAAAGATAGTTGTGAGTTTAGTGTGTGATTATCAGTAGTCCAGTTACCAGTGGAACGATCGTATTGATAAGTGCTCTCAAAATGCCATAAAAGATCGGTAGGCATAGGATCAAATGTCAAAGGATTGCGGATCCACCAGTTACTTAAATCTTGCTCTTTTTTACCTTCAGGTTTCTTTTCAGCCTGCTGCTCACCCTTAGTTGTGGCAACTTCTTCGGCAGTGCTGTTTATTGGACAAGCAATTGCCAGCACCAGCACCATAAGCCAACCTATAATCCCTCTCAATACTTTGCTATCCATCTTGACTCCTCCTGTAAATTTAAGATGTTAATGTTTTTAATGATCTTTATGTGATACAATAAATTTTATTTATCTGTTTCCGATACGTTTTGGCGCATTGAGATTAGCTAATTAAAAATTTTCTACCTTTGTAAAGTACCTGAAATCATCTTCCCAATAGAGTTTATATGATCAAAAATAAAAAAGTGGTTACCATCAAAAATCTGAAGTTTTAATGGTAATTCCGTCTCTTGTTGCCATTGACGGACATCTTGTTCAACAATATGCTCATGGCTTCCTAACATCGCTGTTATAGATATTGGTAACGGCGGTTCTACTGGAATATGTTGATATGTTTCTAACGCTTGAAAATCTGCTCTTAAAATAGGAAGAAACATATCCATCAACTCTTTTTCAGCAAGCACCTCTTCTGCTACTCCACCGTAGTTTTTTACCTTTTGGACAAAAGCATGACGTGGAAGTTTATGAACATCTTTTTCTTTACGAGGTATTGAAGGGGCAGGGGCACCGCTTATAAAAAGATGTAATGGTAACTCTTTTCCTGATCTCCATAGACGACGGGTTAATAGATAAGCAATAGTTCCGCCCATACTGTGCCCCCAAATCACTAAAGGGTTCTCTCCAAAAGAGGAGAGCTGGTGAAATATATCGGAAACAATATCATGAATATCTGTCAAAAGAGGCTCTTGTAGCCTTCTTCCATGACCTGGAAAATCGATAAAAACGGGTTTGATGTAGTTAGGGATATGGTTAGTTATATCTCGAAATGCAAATGATGTTCCGCCGGCAAATGGGATACAGATAAGTAAGACCGATTTCAATATAGCTCCGCTCCTTAGATTACGAGATGGTAAATATGTCAAAAAAAATTATATATATTCTTATATTCTCAAAATGGTATCTGTTTTGTTAAAAAAGAGTCATATTATAACTGTCTCCAAAAAATAGTAAAAAAAGCAGCAGAGCGTGTATATAACTTGTCTCTACATTAGAGAATAGATAGTAGATTTAGATATAACATGTTAGTAAAGAGATCAAGATTTTTCACCCGTTCCTACTTTCTGTTTATACTTTGTTAGTTTTTATATAACATATATAAATTATTATATAATAGTATCTAATTAAGAAGCGTTTATATTATTTTTTCCAAAAAGGAGAGATATCTCGTAATCTTTTGATAATTGGTGGCATAGATTGAACTATATGATCAATGTCATCTTGCGTATTGTATATAGATAGAGAAAAGCGAATCGTACCATGTGCAGACTCAAAAGGCACTTTCATTGCCATTAGAACATGCGATGGATCAAGTGAGCCAGATGTACAAGCAGAGCCAGAAGAGGCACATATACCAACTTCATTCATAAGTAGCAAAATAGACTCTCCCTCAACTGCTTCAAATCCAATGCTCAATGTGTTTGGAAGACGGTTATTACGCTCTCCATTTACTGAAGAGGCGGGTATTCTCGCAAGAAGTTCAGTTTCAAGATTGTCTCGTAATTTTCTTACTCTATTGTTCATTTCGTCAAGATGCTCTTTTGCAAGTTCGCTTGCCTTTCCAAGTCCTATAATTGATGCAGTATTTTCTGTGCCTGCTCTTCGTCCCTTCTCCTGATGCCCTCCTTTAAGAAATGGTTGAAATTTTATCCCATCTCGTACATATAAAACCCCTATCCCTTTTGGAGCATGAATTTTATGACCAGAAAGAGAGAGCATATCAATACCACTATTTTTCATATCAATAGGAATTTTTCCAGCAGCTTGTACAGCATCTGTATGAAACAATATCCCTTTTTCAGAAGTTTTTTTAGCAATTTCTGCGATGGGAAAAATAACTCCTGTCTCGTTATTTGCCCACATTAAAGAGATTATGGCAATATCATCAGCGTTTTCATCTATATTACTATAAAGAGTCTCAGTATCCAAACGCCCTTCTCTATCAACAGGTAGAGATATTACGTTGTAGCCTTTCTCTGCTAAATAAGAGCATAAATTTTTAACTGCCGGATGTTCAACTGCTGATGTAATGATCTTTTTTTTTGTAGGATTAAGCTCAAGAGCCGCCATAATTGCTGCATTATCGCTCTCAGTTCCGCAGCTTGTAAAGACAATCTCTGATGGATTGGCGTTGATAAATTTTGCTACTCGCTCACGAGATTCTTGAATTTTCTTTCCTACATTACCACCAAACGAGTGCATACTTGATGGATTTCCGTACAGCTCGGAAAAATAGGGTAGCATCTCTTCAAGAACTTCAGGGGCTACTTTTGTTGTGGCATTGTTATCTGTATATACAATTTTTTTCATCTCTCTTTATGACTCCTTATTTTTATATGGGCTTTTAATAACTAAATTTTTATATACTAAGGCTTAAAATCTTTAGCTCTTAAGTTTATCGTTATATTAATTCCTATATCTAAACCCCCTTAAATAGTAAATAAAAAAAAATAATTGACAAATACTATTTTTAAAATTATGACTATTCATTATCTAAATTGATTTTATTAAATAGTAACTGTTAAATAGACTTAACGCTCTTTGTTTGTTCGGTGCAATATCCATTTGCGATTTTTTCAGTATATTTACTAGCTCTTTCTCCTTCTCCATTTATCTTAAGGCACGCTCTATTTCTTACCAATCTCTTATACATAAGGATTAATTGTTACTGTAATAGCTTATTGTTAAAATCATCATCCCGATGATTTTTTATTTGATAGTTAAATATTGCCGGTATTCTTTACACAGTAATGGAAAGAAGAGTCGCTTCTTTTAACTATCTTCTATAACTTTCAATTAAAGGAGAAATGTATGAAAAGAGTCATGTTGATGGTTGTTGTATCGCTTTTTACTCTCTCTGTTCCATTTTTTGCTATCTCAGCAGACAGAGAGGCAATAGAAAAGGGAGTTTTGGCTGTAGTATCTTCAGGAAATTTTGATGATGCCACGTGTAAAGCTAACGCTCCTGAGTCATTATATATTTTTATAATGGCAGAGGATGGACAATTGATTGTACATCCTAAAAAGGATGAGATTAAAAATTTAAATACACCAAAATATCAGGTTATTTATGATCAAGTCAGCAAAGCATCACCAGAAGGAAACTGGATTAAATACAATTGGGATGGCAAAGAGAAGAATACTTTTGTGAAAAAGTCTGGGGATAAAATTGTGGGTTGTGGATATTTATTGTAAATGGTTAAAAAATAGATAGATTAAGAATAGATCGTAAGAGTAGGTTAGGTATATAAGACAGATAAGATATTTTCTATAAAAAATAAAAAAAAGGGACGCTAAAATATTAGTATCCCTTTTTTGTTTTGTGTAACGTAGTAAATCTTAATAGCTTTATTAAGATAGCAGAGTTAAGAAAATTCCAGCGGCAATAACAGTACCAATTAC